>DATMCI010000021.1:0-102346 GCA_035558535.1 Kofleriaceae bacterium | reverse complement strand
GACGGCAACACGACGAACGGTGACGGTTGCGACAACAACTGCACGGCGACGGCGTGCGGCAACGGGATCCCGACGGGCACGGAGGCGTGCGACGACGGCAACACGATGAACGGCGACGGGTGCGACAACAACTGCACGGCGACGGCGTGCGGTAACGGCATCCCGACGGGCACGGAGGCGTGCGACGACGGGAACGGGACGAACGGTGACGGTTGCGACAACAACTGCACGGCGACGGCGTGCGGCAACGGGATCCCGACGGGCACGGAGGCGTGCGACGACGGGAACGGGACGAACGGTGACGGCTGCGACAACAACTGCACGGCGACGGCGTGCGGCAACGGCATCCCGACGACGGGCGAGGCGTGCGACGACGGCAACGCCACGAACGGTGACGGCTGCGACAACAACTGCACGGCGACGGCGTGCGGCAACGGGATCCCGACGACGGGCGAGGGCTGCGACGACGGCAACACGACGAACGGCGACGGGTGCGACAACAACTGCACGCCGACGGCGTGCGGCAACGGCATCCCCTCGACGGGCGAGGGCTGCGACGACGGCAACACCACGGACGGCGATGGTTGCGACAGCAACTGCACGGTGACCGGGTGCGGCAACGGCATCCCGACGACGGGCGAGGCGTGCGACGACGGCAACGCCACGAACGGCGACGGCTGCGACGTGAACTGCACGGTGACGGCGTGCGGCAACGGCATCCCGAGCACGGGCGAGGCGTGCGACGACGGCAACACCACGAACGGCGACGGCTGCGACAGCAACTGCACGGTCACGGGCTGCGGCAACGGCATCCCGACGCCGGGCGAGGCGTGCGACGACGGCAACCCGACGAACGGCGACGGCTGCGACAGCAACTGCACGTTCTCGGCGTGCGGCAACGGCGTGATCGCCGCGAACGAGGAGTGCGACGACGGCAACTCCACGCCGCTCGACGGCTGCAGCGTGGACTGCACGCTCGAGCCGCTGGAGCAGGAGCCGAACGAGGACGGCACGCCGTCGCTCGGCGGCACCGCGACCAACGGCAACGACTTCGGCACGACGTTCTCCGACGCGATCGGCGCGTTCACGCGCACGACCATGATCCGCGCGGCGATCGCGCCGGCGGGCGACGAGGACGTCTACCTCTTGCGGAACACGTCGACGACGCCGCAGGTGGTCACGCTCAACATCTGGAACCCGCAGCTCGGGGTCGGCCAGCCGTGCGGCACGACGTTCGACTCCGTCCTCCACATCCGCACCGCGGCGGGCGCCTCGCTCGCGCTGAACGATGACCGGAACGGCGTCCTCAACACCGACCTCTGCTCGGCCGTGATGTACCAGCTCGCGCCCGGCGCGAGCGTCTACGCGCACGTGTCGGTCTACGACGACAACCTCGCGATCCCCGCCTACGTGCTCGACGTCGCGTTCCGCGGCATCGTCTGCGGTGACGCCGTCATCGGCCCGACCGAGCAGTGCGACGACGGCAACACGACGAGCGGCGACGGCTGCAACGCGACGTGCCAGATCGAGACCCGGGCGGAGGTCGAGCCGAACAACACGAACGCCCAGGCCATGACGAACGCGGTCCAGATCACCGGCGACATCACGCTCCAGGCGGCGATCACGCCGCTGGCCGACGTCGACACGTTCCAGCTCACGGTCGCGACGACGACGGTGGTCCGGTTCGAGGCGCTCACGTCGCTGTACGAGTGCCCGACGGCGACGATCGACCTCCGGCTGTTCAACTCGGCCGGCACGTCGATCGTCACCGACCTGACCGGCAAGGGCATCGGCGGGTGCGGCGCGATCGTCATCCCGCTCGACCCGGGCACGTACTTCATCAGGGCCGAGGAGCGCGGTAACAACGCGACGATCGCGAGCTACCTGCTCCAGGTCGACTACCAGACCAACCTGGGCGCCGAGCCCGAGGGCTCCAACGTGACGGGCGTCAACGACACCCCGGCGACGGCGGATCGCAACCTGCTCGGCGGTGACAACGTGTACGTGTTCGGTAATCACCTCGACACCGAGGACGTCGACGTCTACGCGATCACCGTGCCGGGCCTGGCGCGCATCCGCGCGGAGGTCGTCGAGGGCAACCGCGCCATGGAGACCTGCGAGTCGCTCGGCGTCGACAGCCGGCTGACGCTGTTTGACCAGAACGGCGTCCAGATGGTGGACGACGACGACGGCGGCCGCCCGTACTGCTCGATGATCGATGGCAGCGGCGCGGTGCCGCTCGACCCGGGCGCGAAGAACGTCACCACCAGCCCGCAGACGTACTACCTGATGGTGCGGCGCTCGGATCTGGCGGTCGGCGGCGAGCAGACGTTCTCGTACCGGCTCCAGGTCTCGTTCCACTGACGAGCCTGGCGCTGGCATCCCGCGCGGCGCGCCGCGCGGGGGCGTAGTACGGGGGGCCCCAGCGGCCCCCCGTTGTTGTTTCGGCGGCGGAGCTGCGCGGCCGGCTCTCGATCAACGCTTGATGCGCTCGTTGGTCGGATCGTACAGCGGGCGCAGCGACGCGGCGGCGGGGTAGCGCCGGCCGGCGATGTCCACCTCCCAGGTGCCGGCGTCGATCCACTTCTGATCGAGCGGCTGATCGCCGGCGTCGATCATCGCGAGCCCGACGGCACCGCCGAGCGTGTGGCCGTACGACGCGGCGCGGACGTAGCCGACGGGGCGGCCGTCTCGGTGCACGATCTCGGCGTGGAACAGGAGCGGCTCGGGATCGGAGACGAGGATCTGCAGGAGCCGCCGCCGCAGCGGGCCGGCGGCCTTCTGCGCCAGCACGGCCTCCTTGCCGACGAAGCCGCCGGGCTTCTTCAGATCGACGGCGAAGCCGAGGCCGGCCTCGAGCACGGTGTCGGTGTTGTCGATGTCGTGGCCGTAGTCGCGGTAGCCCTTCTCCATGCGCAGGCTGGCGAGCGCCTTGAGGCCGGCGTGGACGAGGCCGAATCGCGCGCCGGCTTCGGTGATGCGCTCGTAGACGTGGGCGGTCTGCTCGGCGGGGATGTACAGCTCGTAGCCGAGCTCGCCGAGGTACGTGATGCGGATGCACAGGACGCGCGCGTAGCCGATGTCGATCTCTCTGGCGGCGCGGAACGGGAACGCCGCGTTCGACAGGTCCGCCGACGTCACGGCCTGCAGGAGCTCGCGCGACCGGGGGCCCTGGACGTTGAGCTGGCCCCACCCCGACGACGCGTCGAAGACGAACGCGTGGGCGCCGCTGGTACCGCCGGGGCCGCCGGTGTCGTCGGCGATCGCGCGCCGCATCCACGTCTCGACGTGGCGGTGCGCGGTGTCCGACGCGACGACCCAGTAGCGCTCGTCGCCGAGCTTGGTGACGGTGAGATCGGCCTGGAGCTTGCCGGCCTCGTCGAGCCACTGCGTGTACGTGATCTGCCCGGGCGCGCCGTCGACGTGGTTCGCCGAGATCCGCTCGAGGACGCGGCCGGCGTCACGGCCCTCGACCTGGAACTTGGCCATGAACGACATGTCCATCACGATCACGCCCTCGCGCGCGGCCTTGTGCTCGGCCTCCCAGTACGGGAACCAGTTCTGCCGCCCCCACGACAGGCGCTCGACGACGGGCGCCACGCCGGGCGGCGCGTACCAGTCGGCGCCCTCCCAGCCGCTGACGTCGCGGAAGTAGGCGCCGCGGGCGGCGAGCCGATCGTGGATCGGCGAGCGCTTCGCGCCGCGCGCCGTCTGCATCCCGTACGTCGGGTAGTGGCACTTGTAGACCATACCGAGCGACTCGACGGTGCGCGTGCGGCGGTAGTCCGGCGTGCCCTGGTAGCGGTGCAGGCGATCGATGTGGATGCCGGTCACGTCGGCCTCGGGGCGGCCGTGGATGATCCAGTGGGCGAGGAGGCGGCCCATGCCGCCGCCGGTCAGGATGCCGATCGAGTTGAGCCCGGCGGCGACGAAGTAGTTCCGCAGCTCGGGCGCCTCGCCGACGATCGGGCGCAGATCGGGCGTGAAGCTCTCCGGGCCGCAGAAGAACTTCTTCACGCCGACCTCCATCGTGATCGGCACGCGCCGCATCGCGGTCTCGACGTACGGGCCCATGCGCTCCCAGTCGGGCGGCAGCTCGCCGAACGAGAAGTCCTCGGGGATGCCCCCGACCTGCCACGGCGCGCAGATGGGCTCGAACAGCCCGATCATCATGCCGCCGACCTCCTCGCGGAAGTAGACGTACGACGCGGGGTCCTCGAGCACGGGCCAGTCCGGGGAGAGCCCGGGGATGCGCTCGGTGATGAGGTAGTAGTGCTCGGCGGCCTGGTTCGGGATGTTGATCCCGGCGGCGTCGCCGAGCTGGCGCGCCCACATGCCGGTGCAGTTGACGACGTACTCGGCCTCGATCGTGCCCTCTGCCGTGACGACGCCGGTCACCGCGCCGCGCCGCTGCGTGATGCCGGTGACGGCGACGTTCTCGAGGATGGTCACGCCCTGCTGCCGCGCGCCCTTGGCGAGCGCCATCGTGACGCCGACGGGATCGGCGCGCCCGTCCTCCTTGACGTAGAAGCCGGCGAGCAGATCGTCGGTGTGCGCGAGCGGGAACAGCTCGCCGACCTGCGCGGGCGAGATCTCGTGGACGTCGATCCCGAGGTGGCGGTTGAACGCGGAGACGCGGCGATACTCCTCGAGGCGATCGGGATCGGACGCCACCTCGATGAAGCCGGTGCGGCGAAAGCCGGTCGACTGGCCGGTCTCCGCCTCGAGCCGCTCGTAGAGATCGCACGAGTACTTGCGCATCTCCGTCGAGGTCTCGGACGTCGAGCCGAACGTGACCATGAGCCCGGCGGCGTGCCACGTGGTGCCGGCGGTCAGGCGGTGGCGCTCGAGCAGGACCACGTCGCGCCAGCCCATGTGGGCGAGGTGGTACGCGACCGAGCACCCGATGATGCCGCCACCGATCACGACGACGCGCGCGCGCTCAGGAATTTCGACACCCATCACGACGCAGTGACGCGTGTTTCGGGGCTATTTGCAAGATAGTGAGCGGGACTAGACGATCGGCCGGATCGCGGCCGTCGGGTGCCGCAGCGGCTCGGCGCGGAGCGGGTACGTGCCGACGAGCCCGAGCTCGACGAGGCTCGGCATGCGGTTGATCGCGGCCTGGAGGTTCGCGGCCTGCTCCACGTGCTCGACGGGCGGCACGCGCAGCCGCTCGATCTGCGGCGCGATCGCGATCCCGCGCAGGTACTTGAACACGTCGTAGCCGGCGTCGGCGCCGACGGGCTCGGTGCAGCGCGAGACGTCGAGCTCGCGCAGCGCAGGGAGCTGCGTCGGCGGCAGGAGCGCCTCGAGCTGGCTCTGCGGCAGCGTCCAGACGAGCCGCAGGTTGACGCTGTCGGCGGCGGGGAAGCACGGCGGGCCGCCGCTCGACGCGGTCAGGCCCGTCACCGCGTCGGCGCAGTGGGCGACCACCTCGCGCACCGTCGGGAACTCGACCATCGGGATCACGCGCCGGCCCTTGGCCTCGAGCGTCCGCAGGCGCGGCATCATGCTCGCGGCGCGCACGGCGACCTCGCGCGGCAGATCGACGTAGTGCAGCTCGTGCGGCCCCTCGAGCGACAGCCGCCGGAGGAACGGGCGCGGCCGCTGCGCGAGCTGCGTCATGAGCTCGCGCAGGCGCGGGCCGTCGCCGTAGAACGTGACGTCGCGGACGTACGTCCCGAGCGGGCCGCGGAGGACCCCGTCGAATGCGGCCATCGAGCCCGCGAGCATCTCGTGCTGGAACGCGAACATCAGATCGACGAAGCCGTAGCGGCACCGGACGAGCGGGTGCGAGGCCGCGGGGCCGAGCAGCTCGCCGAGCAGCTCGCGCCGCCGGTCGGCGGCCTCGCCGTAGAGGCTGTCGTGCGAGATCTCCTCGGCGACCTGCTCGCGCGCGCGCAGATCGAGCGCGATCAGCTCGCCGCGCGGATCGCCGAGGCGCTGCAGCTCCTCGGCGTAGAGCGCGAGGTGATCGTGATCGAACGCGTCGTGAAGTGCCTCTTCGAGGTCATCGCGTCGCATCCGTGACACAGAGTGCCATGCAACGTGGCGTCGCGGCGAGATGCTTTCGAGATCGGTTTAGCGAATCGTCCACTGTGAGGGCGGTACGTAAACTTCGTGGGTGCCCGCACGTATCACCGACGGGCCACTCTGGAGCTTGCCCGCGAAGGTCGGGATGAGGCGGTATTTCGCAGTGAGTACCTCCCCAGGGTCGAGCGCGGGCGCATACAGCTCGACTTTCCCGTCGGCGATCTCGAAGCGGGAGAGGATGTCGCTACCGACGAGCGCCTCGAGGCTCGGGCGATCGGCCTGCACGCCGGCGGGCAGCGCGTGCGTGATATGCAGGGTCATCCCCGAGGGGGCAACGGCCGTGAGGACGATCTCGCTCGGCTTGCCGACGGCGGCGGTGACTGCCGCAGGAAGCTGCAGCTCGAGGCCCGCCTTGACGGTTTCTTTCGGCCACGGCACGTAGCTCTGCAGCGCGAGCGAGTAGCCGAGCCCGGGGACCGCGGGCTCGGCGGTGACGCGCCACTCGTGCGCGCCGGCGACGCTCTGCCCGGTGGCGCCCTCGAGGACGAGCACGTCGCGCAGCTTCTCGCGATCGAAGTTGCCGGTCGCGACGAGCTTGCCATCGAGCGTGAGCGAGACCTGGACGCTCGCCGGCAGCTGCGTCTGGAACAGCGCGAGCACCGCCATCATGCACTCGAGGTTCGCGCGGCCGTCGCCCCAGCCGTGCGCGGGGCTGTACGAGCCGAGCAGCGTGGCGCCGAGGTCCGCGCGGAGGGCCGCGGCCTTCGCGTCCCCGTCGAGGGCGAGCACGGCGAGCGCGGTGGCCTCGGCTCTGCCGGGGACGGTCCCGTCGGGGCGCACCACGCCCGGTCCGACCTCGAGCCACTTGCCGCTGTCGTCGCCCTTCACGGCGTCGCGCACGCGCTGGCGCAGCTTGTCGGCGATCGGCCCTGATCCCTTCAGGGCGCGCGTCGCGAGGATCGCGGCGGCCGTGTACGCGTCGGGCACGGCCTCGACGTTGCGCTCGAACGCGCCGGCGGCGCGGAACGCCACGGCCTGGGCGCGCTGGCGTGCGGCAGGGGTGCCGTCGGCTGCGGCGACGGCGCGCGTGCCGGCGGCGGTCGCGACCAGCACGCGCTGCAAGGTCCAGCCCTGGCCGCCCTCGAACGTGCCGTCGGGGCGCTGGTTCTTGTACAGGTGCTCGGCGGCGCGCTCGCCGAGCCGCGCGAGCACCGGACTGCCAGGGTGCGCGAGCGCCGCGGCGGCGACCGCCGTGGCGGCGGGGACATCGAGCCGGCGCGCGTGCCGGATCACGCGCTGCCCGGCGATGATCGACAGGTTGCGCAGCACCTCGGGGTCGGCCTTGTCGCCGAGCTGCGAGAGCAGTGTGGGCGCGCGGCCAGCGAGCAGGAGCGCGTACGCGTCGTCGGTCACGCCGCTGCGCGCGGTGGAGATCGACAGCTCGGAGCGGAGCAGCGCGAGCGCGCCGGGGAACACCATGAGCCGCACCCGGGCGGTCGCCGGATCGGCGCCGGCGGGCCCTTCGATCGAGAGCGTGCGCGGCGCCGCGAGCGTGCCGCTGCGGGTCACGGAGACGGGCCGGCCGCCGGGGGCGACGTCGATCGAGCGCTCGACGAAGTCGGTCGCGCCGAGGCCGACGCGGAGCTTGATCGCGCCGGGCCGCGCGGCCTTGAGGGTCGCGTACTCGACGAGGCTGCCCTGCGCCGGGATCGTGCGCGCGCCGCGCGGGCCGGTGAGCGCGCCGGCGTCGGGCTGGGCCTCGAGCGAGAGCTCGCTCGCGATCGGCTCGTTCGTCGTGTTGATCATCTGGATCGGCAGCCGGATCTCGTCGCCGGCGACGAGGAACGGCGGGATCACCGGATCGACGTACGCGGGGAGCGTGCCGAGGAAGCTCGTCACGGCGCCGCCCTGCGCGCCTTGGCGCGAGTGGCCGAGCGCGAGCACGCGCCAGGTCGTCAGCCGATCCGGCACGCGCACCGGCACCGTCGCGGCGCCGGTGTCGTCGGTGACGACGAGCGGCTCGAACAGGAACGTCTCGGGGAACCACGCGCGCGTCGGGCCCTCGGGCCGGCGCGCGGGGGCGGGCTCGCCCTTGACGGAGGCGGCCTTGAACGCCGAGCTCTTGAGCGCCGCCGAGCCGAGGATCCCGGCCGTGCGCGCCTCCTCGATCGCCTGTTGCCGCGCGAGCGCCGGGGCGCCCGGCGCGTCGTTCTGGACCGGCATCTCGTACTGCCCGTCGGCGCGGTCCATGTCGTCCGGCGCCGCCCCCCCGGAGCCGGCCGCGGACGGCTCGTCCTCCATCTCCTTCTTGAGCGCGAGCGGTTCGCGGGCGGCCAGCTCGGCGTACCCGGCGCGCTCGTTGTCCGCGCTGCGGCCCTTGCACGCGGCCGCGAGCGCGGCGGCGCAGAGGATCGATGACACAAGCTGGAAGCGACGCATGATCACGGCCTCTCCCGGGCGATCCATTGCGCCCAGTTCTCGACGTCCTCGGGGAGCCTCGTGCCCACGACCACCACGGCGCGCGGGTCGGTGAGCGTCAGCAGATCCGACGGCAGCCGCGACAGCTTGAGCCTGCGGCCGTACGCGTCGGTGACCCGCTCCTGGCGCCGCTCGCACGCCTCGAGCGCCTTCGTCCACAGCCGCGCCATCGTCGCGGGCTGCATCTTCTCGTCGGGCGGCGCGCTCGCCTCCCACGCCCGCACCTGCGTGTGCAGCTCGGTGAGCACGAAGTAGAAGCTGTCGGTCAGCTCGACGACCGGGTCGAACGTCGAGCGCGCGGACGCGTTCACGTACGCGTCGAGATCCGGGGGCTTCGGGATCTCGCTGACGCGCAGCACGGTGGCGGCGGCGGCGTTCGCGCCGCGGATCCGGCCGAGCGTGAGCGCCTGCCCGTCGAGCGTGCCGAACGCTGGCGCCGAGGTCTCGACCTTGGGCTGCACGCGCGCCATGTCGCCCGGGCCGGCGAGCGGCGCGAGCTGCGCGAGGCTGTCGTCGACGCCGAACAGGCCGACGGCCGCCTTGCCGCCCTTGCCGCCGACCAGCGTGCGGAGCTGGAGCTGCGCCTTGTCGCCGGGCTTGTAGCGGTCCTGCGCGGGCGCAAGCGAGACCGCGAGGTCCTGCGCCGGCTTGACGAAGACGAGCGCGCGCACGCCGCCGCCGCGGATCTCGACCCAGCCCTCGGTGCCCGGATCGATCGTCGCGCTCGCCTTCTGCTCCTTGCCGACGTCGACTTCTTTTTGGCCCTTCAGGTGCACGACTTCGAGCTTCTTCGGCAGGACGCCGCGGAACTCCGGGCCGCGGATGAGCTGCGCCGTGACGGTGTCGCCCGGCTTGGCGAGCACCGGCGCCACGCGCAGGCGCAGATCGGGCACCGTGCCGGGCGAGAGGCGGAGCTTCGTCGACGGCTTGCCCGGCAGATCCGCCGTCACGATCAGCTCGTAGCCGAGCATCGTCGTCGGCTGCGGGCGCGCCTGCGTCACCGCCTCGGCCTGCGCCACGGAGAACCGCACGAGGCCCATCGAGTCAGACTCGGCCGGCTCGGCCAGGGGGACGCGCGCGCCGGCGAAGCGGGCCGCCGCGCACCCGACGGCAGCGGCGGCGGTGGCCTCGCCGGAGGGATCGTCGATCCACGGCCCGAGCTCCACGACCTTGGTGCCGGCGCGCACGCGCCACGACAGCGCGCGCGGCAGCTGGCCGAACGCGGCGGCCGGCAGGCAGTCGCGCGCGCCGCGGGAGAGCTCGGCGACCGCCGGGGTGAGCCCGGTGGGCTCCTCGAGCGTGCTCTCGACGGTGGGCCCCAGGGACGACAGCCCCGGATCGGAGAACGTGAACGCCAGCGCGTACATCCGCTCGGGGCCGGCGGGCAGCCGGCGCCCGCGGACGACGCCAGCGACGCACCGCTCGAGCGCGCCGGTGCCCGCGGCGACCGCGACCACCGCGCCGCCGCGATCGACGCGGAGGCCGAGCGCCGCTTCGGCGGAGTCGGCGTCGAACCACTTCGCGCACGGCTCGAGCGCCGGCAGCCAGCGATCCAGCTCGACCTGATCGGCGAGCGGCGCGCCCTCGCCGCCGATCAGCTCGCGGACCTCGCCGCGGGTGACGAGCTGCTCGCGCGGCGCGGGGCGAAACGGCGCCGCGGGGATCACGACGTTGACCGGCG
Source organism: Kofleriaceae bacterium (assembly GCA_035558535.1). Taxonomy (GTDB): domain Bacteria; phylum Myxococcota_A; class Polyangia; order Haliangiales; family Haliangiaceae; genus JABFXX01. Next base: position 92,151 of record DATMCI010000021.1, on the reverse strand, counting down.
GGCCGGGATCGACCTGCAGGCTCGCGACGCCGTCCTCGTCGAGGAGCGCGTCGTACCCCTTGTCGTCCGGCTGCCACGCGCGCCGCACGTTGATCTTCGCGCCCGCCACCTCGCGCCCGCTCGGCGTCGTGACGCGGACGTACAGCCGGTTGTTGAACGATGGCACGAGGCCCGCGCCGAGCTCGGTCACCGCCGAGGCGTCGATGCCGTCTTCGCTGAGGAGGACGCTCGCCACGCCGACGGCGCGATCGCCGGCCGGATCCACCGCCGAGAGGTGCGCGGTCATCGTCACCTTGCCCTGCAGATCGGGCGGGATCTTCGGCAGCGCCAGCTCGAAGCGGCCGTTGTCGCCGGTGATTGCGCGCTTGGGCAGGAGCTTCTCTTCCCACTCGAGCGGCGCCGGCCACGCGCCCGCGAGGTTCCACTGGATGTCGATCGCGGCCTTGGGCACTGGCGCGCCGGAGCTGTAGAGGACCGCGCCGCGGATCACCGGCGACTCGTTCGCGCGGTAGAACGCCGCGTCGGTGGTCGCCTCGACGCGGAAGCGCGGCAGCGTGAATGGCTGGACGGTGAACGTCACGGCGTCGGTCGCCTGGGCCGAGCGCCACTCGACCTTCCACGCGCCGGACGGCGCGCCGCGATCGAGCGGGAACGAGCCGGCGACGATGCCCCAGTCGCCCGCGGGCGCCTTCTCCTCGAGCATCACCTCGCCGTTCGGATCGGTGATCACCCACGCGCCCGGGCGGTGATCGAGCGGCGCGAGATCGCGCGCGCGCAGCGCGACGGCGCGGAACCGCACCACGTTGCCCGGCTCGTAGAGCGGCCGATCGGTGATCACGTGGATCCGCGCCGGCGTGTACAAGGGGATCGGCACCTCGAGCTCGCCGGCGCCCAGGCGCGTCTCGTACTTCGCGCGCAGGCGGTAGTCGCCGTCGGGGACCTCCGGCAGCTTGATCTGGGCGTAGCGGCGATCGCCCGAGGGCTCCCAACGCTTGACGGAGAGCGGCGTCGCCGCGCCCTTGGCGTCGAGGAGCGAGAGCTCGATCGAGCGGAACGACGTCACCGGGACCGTCTCGGCGGAGTCGGCGTCGCGCGTCGTGTAGTGCGCGTTGGCGGAGAGGAAGACGCTGCCGTCGGCGCCGCGCCGGAGGCTCGCGACCTCGATCGATGCCGTCTGGCGCACCTGCCCGACGGGGCACTCGTGCAGCGTGAGGCCCCAGCGGAGCCAGGCGTCCTCGCAATCGTCCGGCTGGACGAGCAGCCCGATGAACGCCGCCACCGCGACGACCACCACGACCTGCTTCTGCCACGTCTTCATGGAAGCTCCGCTCCCCCGCGCGGGGGGATCCTGGGAAGGAACGTTCGAGTCGGGCACGCGGTCCGAGTAGACAACAGGCGGGGCCCGGTGATTGGGGGTTTTTTTACGTGCAACCCGGTCCGCGGGCGCCGTGTCGGGGCCTCGGCGCCGCGTCAGCGCCGCGTCGGCGCCGCGTCAGAAGACGTCGCGCCAGCCGAGGAGCGTGAGCTTGCCCCCCGGGACGCTCGTGTCCATGGCGACCTCCCACTGGATCCGTTTCATCGCGCCGCCCGGGCCGTGGCCCGTCGACTGGATGACGAGGATCGAGTCGGAGTCGGTGCTGCTCGCGTCGGCGGCGTTGTTGAGCAGCACCACCTCGTACCAGCCCTGCTGGTCGTCGGACAGGAGGTTGCCGCTCTCGCCCGGCTTTGCGCCGTTGCCGGCGAGCTGCGGCACCACCACGCCGAGGTCGACGTCGAAGCCCCCGCTCTGGTGGTGGGCCGGCAGGTACGCCATCGCCACCGCGGCGCCGCTCTCGGCGGCGTACAGCGCCATCGCGCTGAACCGCTGCGTGCCCACCTGCGCCGAGCCGCCCTGGACCGAGACCACCGTGAGCCCCGCGATCGTCCCGAGCGCGACCATCACGATCAGCATCACGACCATCGCGCTGCCGCGCTGCGCGGATCTTGGGCCCCTGGGCACCGATCCAGCGTACTCGATCCCTGGCTAATCACGAACCGTCTCGCCGAGCGGCGCGTCCTGCCCGACGAGCAGATCGAACAGCTTGGCGACGTCCTTCATCGAGCGCGGCCGGTCCTTGGCGCGCTTCTCGAGCATCCGGGCGACGAGCCGATCGATCACGGCGCCGATGTCGGGCATCTGGGACCGGATGCTCGGCGCCGGATCGTGCAGGTGCTTCTCGCGCATCTTCGCGGGCGTCGGCGCCTGGAACGGCGGCGAGCCCACGGCCAGCTGGAACGCCAGGCAGCCGAGCGCGTACACGTCGGCGGCGCCCTCGGCCGGGAGCTCGCCGCGGCTCCACAGCTCCGGCGCGATGTACGCGGGCGCGGCGCGCTCGAGGCTCACCGCGACGAGCGGCGCGAGGCCGAAGTCGAGCACCACGGCGCGCTCGCCGCTCGGGCGATCCTCGTCGGGGACGAGCAGCACGTTCGACGGCTTGAGATCGTGGTGGACCACGCCCACGCCCTGCGCGGCGACGAGCGCGCGCGCGATCTGCGAGACGATGTCGGCGACCTGCGTCTGCGACAGGCGGCCGCCCGCGAGCCGCTGGCCCAGCGTCTGGCCGATGATGAGCTCGCTCACGACGTACGCGCGGCCGTCGCCGCTGATGCCGGCGTCGAGCACCTTCGCGACGCACGGGTTCGTGATCCGCGCGACGGCGCGCGTCGCCTGCACGAACTGCGCGATCGCGGCGTGCGCCGAGATGTCCGGATAGAGCAGCTTGATCGCGGCAGCGTCCTGCGTCTCCCGGTGGCCGGCGAGCCAGACTTCGCCGAATGACCCCGCCCCGAGCCGCGACCTCAGCTCGAACCTACCGATCGTCTCCCCGATCATGACCGAAGGCCGTAGCGTATCACCCGGCGATGCTCGCGTACCTCGATCCAGAGCCCACCGCGGGCGAGCTCCCGGCGCGCTTCCCGAGCCCCTTCGCTGACGCGCCGCACCCGATCGCCCGGCGCGCGGCGGAGGAGCTCGTCGCAGCGCTCCGCGGCGGCGCTGCGGCGGCCGGCGGCGCCGACCTGGACGCGCCCGGCGGCGGCAAGATGTTCGGGGTCCTCGTCGTGGCGGACGCCGCCGGGCGGATCGGCTATCTGCGCGCGTTCTCGGGCATGCTCGGCGGGCAGTGGGACGTCCCCGGGTTCGCGCCGCCCGCGTTCGACGCCGCCGCGCGGGAGGCGTTCTGGCCCGCCGGCGAGGCCGGGCTCGGCGTGCTCGCCGAGGAGAGCGCCGCGCTCGCCCGGGCCGCCGCGCCGCTCCGGGCCGCGCTGGCCGGGCAAGGCGCGCGCCAGGCCGCCGAGCGCGACGAGCTGCGGGCGCGCCACGCTGGCCGCCGGGCCGAGCGGCATGCCGCGCGCGGCGGCAAGGGTGCCGCGAGCGGCGGCGAGGGTGCCGCGGGCGGCGACGGAGGTGCCGCGGCCGCGCTCGCGCACGCGCTCGATCAGGCGAGCCGCGCCGATGGTGCCGAGCGGCGGGCGCAGCGCGCCGCGCACGCCGCGGCGCGCGCCGCCCCCGCCGCCGAGCTCGCGGCGCTCGACGCCGCGCGCCACGCCCTCGACCTGGCGCGCGCCGCCCGCTCGCGCGTCCTGCTCGAGCAGCTGCAGGACACGTACACGCTCGCCAACGCGCGCGGCGAGCGGCGCTCGTTGCGCGCGCTGTTTCTGCCCCGCGAGCCGCCCGGCGGTGCTGGCGACTGCGCCGGCCCCAAGCTCCTCGCCGCCGCGTACCGCGCCGGCCTCCGGCCGATCGCGCTCGCCGAGGTCTGGTGGGGCGCGCCGCCGCTCGCCGGCGGCCGGCACGCCGGCCGGCTCTACCCGGCGTGCCGCGGCAAGTGCGGGCCGATCCTCGGGCACATGCTCGGCGGGCTCTCCGCCGAGGCGCCGCCCGTGTTCGGCGCGGCGCCCGGCGCGAGCGAGCTGCGCGTCGTGTTCGAGGACGAGTGGCTCGTCGTCGTCGACAAGCCCGCCGGGCTCCTCACCGTGCCCGGCAAGACCGGCGAGCTCGCCGACTGCCTGCTCGCGCGGCTCCGCGCCCGCCACCCCGACGCGCTCGTCGCGCACCGCCTCGATCTCGACACCTCCGGCCTCGTCGTCGCGGCGAAGGACCGCGAGACGCACGCCGCGCTGCAGGGGCTGTTCGCGCGGCGCGAGGTCGACAAGCGCTATGACGCCACGCTCGAGCGCGCGCCGCGCGAGGGCCGCGGCGGCGGCGTGATCGAGCTCCCGCTGCGCGTCGATCTCGAGGACCGGCCGCGCCAGATCGTCGATCCCGTGCACGGCCGGCCCGCCATCACCGAGTGGCGCCTCGTCGAGCGGCTGCCCGGCGGGCGGGCGCGCGTCGTCTTCCTGCCGCGCACCGGGCGCACGCACCAGCTCCGCGTCCACGCGGCGCACCCGCTCGGGCTCGACGCGCCGATCGTCGGCGATCGGCTCTACGGCAGCGGCGGCGACGGCGGCGGCGCGCTCATGCTGCGCGCCGTCTCGCTGTCGTTCGTGCACCCCGCGCGCGGCACGCGGCTCTCGCTCACCGCGTGACGTCGACCGGGTCTTCCTTCGGCGGGAAGAAGAAGTGGTTCGGCCGGCGGAGGAAGTGCTTCAGCACGGCGAACGGCAGCGTGCGGCGCTCGCCGCGCGGCACGTCGCGGGCGCGGAGCGCGATCACGAGCGCGAGCGCGAAGCTGACGCCGAAGTTGAGCAGGCCGATGATGGCGATGCCGATCGCCGCCAGCACGAACGCGTGCACGCCGGCGCCGTCCATGCCGATCGACGACATCGCGAGCGTGAGCGAGCCCGAGGACAGGGTGATGTGGCGGACGTCGAGCGGCAGCCCGACGAACTTCGCGAACACCGGCACCATGCCGAGCAGGGTGCCCAGCGCGACCGAGCCGCCGAAGCCCGCGGACTGGTGCTCGAGCGCCTCGGGGATGCGGCGGAAGACGACCCAGTTCTCGAACCAGCCCGCGAACAGGCTCGAGACCCAGAGCAGGCCGCCCGTGAGCGCGGCGAAGAAGATCGTCCCCGAGCCCAAGGGATCGAACGACGCGATCACGGCCTTCGAGGAGCTGGCGTCGAGGAACGGCCCGTGGCCCATGAGCTTCAGGACGTAGTCGAACGCGAGCGCGGTGACGATGACCGCCGAGACGTTGCCGACCGCCGCGGCGAACTGCGAGCGCGCGATGCGCGCGATCAGGCGCACCAGCTCGTCGAGCCGGCCCGGCCCCGACCGATCGCGGATCGTGCCCGCCAGCGCCGCCGCCGTCATCGACGGCTGCTTCGTCGCGAGCGTGAACCCGAGCAGCTGCATCAGCACGAAGCTGCCCGCGTAGACCACCGACGAGAGCGCGCCGTCGATGAACAGCGCGAAGTGGCCCCACTTGACGAAGAACTTCGCGATCGCGGTGCCGCACGTGAGGAAGCCGCCGCCCGCCGCCGACGCGAGCATCTCCCAGTACTCGCGGCGCCCCGACGTCACGTAGTGCTCGCCCGTCCGGCCCGCGCGCTCGATCACCTTGCGCGCGAGGAGCCGGAGGTTGTCGTGCATCAGCTGCATGAAGCTGCGCCCGCCGACGAGGCCGCGGCCGAGCGCGTCGATCACCGTGCGGATCTCGTGCGTCGGCTCCAGCACGTCGTGGGCGTCGACGAACGGCAAGAGGAGCTCGATCCGCTCGAGCCCGCGCTCGATCGAGTCGAGCGCGTAGACCACCTCGATCGAGACGCCGTGGGACTCGAGCGCCGCCTTCACCTGATCGAGGTGGCGGCGCGCCTCGAGGATCAGCGGCGGCATGTCGACCGGCTGCGCGCGCGCCAGCCGGAACAGCGCCGACTCGCGGATCTCGCCGGCGACCGCGCGCGTGCGGAACGCCTCGGTCATGCCGAGCGCCGCGATGCGCGTCGCGATCAGGCAGATCGAGTCGTGGATCGAGACGCGGAGCGCATCCCACGCCGTCCCGCCCAGGTTGGCGAGCCGGTGGAGCAGCGGATCTGCGGACGAGTCGAGCCACTCCAGGTCGCTGAGCGATCGCAGGATGTGGCCCGCGAGGATCCACAGCTCGTGGAGCGCTGGCGGCTCCGGCAGGAAGCGCCGGGCGAGCCGATCTGTCGTCTCGGCGATCAGGCCGCGGTCATTCGGCAGGCCGATCTCGCCGAACAGCTTCACGGCCCGCGTGTTCTTCAGCACAACCTCGAGCGTGCTGAAGAACCGTCGGCGGGCCGCCGGGATCCGCTCGAGCGCGAGCACGAGCAGCTCGAGGCGCGCGAGCCCCGAGGGGCCGCTCGCTCCCGGGACCGCGGGACCCGCGACCACGAACCGGCCGACCTGCTCCATCAGGACCAGCTGATCGGCCAACTCTGCATCGGGCTTGCACTTTGCGAGCAAGACCCGAAGGAGCGGTGCCGCCTTTGCGTCGGTGGTGCCGAGGGTTTTCAGGAATTGCTCGCGCGACGGCAGCTCTTCGAGCGGCCCGACGGCAGGCAAGTCGTGAAGCGCTTGCGGTAGTGCCGACATGTGGATCTGGCGGCGCGAAGGACGCCAGCCGAGACGGCGATGCTAACACCGCCTGCGCAGGAGCCGCCTGCGCAAGAACCGTTCAGATCCAACGTAAGAGTAGACCCGATAAGATCGGCATTATCGGATATCGAGCGTGAGGGGCAGTCTCACGCTCGCACGCTCGCTCTATATAAGGAGGGCGCGGCGCGTCATCGCTCGCGCTGTTCGCGGATCCCGTGGTGCTCGCGGTACTCGCTGTACGTGCATAGGGGAGATCGTCGTCCATCACGGCGCTGCGCGCTGATCGACTTCCGGTACGCTCGCCGCGCATGTCGCGCTCTCGCTCCGCGCTCGCTTCGATCTCGCTCACCTCGATCTCGCTCGCCGCGCTCCTGCCGATCTCCGCGTGTCGCGGCGACGAGTCGCGGACCGCCGACCACGCGGCATCACCACCGTCGTCACCGTCGTCGCCGCCCGCGTCCGCGTCCGCAGCGTCCGCAGCGTCCACGCCGGGTCCCGGCTACTGCCGGCGCGCCGGCACGTACACCGCCGTGCCACTGGCGGTGCCACTATCCGGCATGACCGGCTCGTCCTTGCGGCCCGCGAACACGTTCTCGATCGTCGCGCGCGATCCCGCGACCGGCGAGCTCGGCGTCGCCGTGCAGTCGCACTGGTTCTCCGTCGGCGCGTCCGTCACGTGGGCCGAGCCCGGCATCGGCGCCGTCGCGACGCAGTCGTTCGTCGAGCCCGCGTACGGCCCCAAGGGCCTCGCGCTGATGCGCGGCGGCGCCGCCGCGCCCGACGCGCTGAAGCAGCTGCTCGCCGCCGACGCGTCCTCTGCCGTTCGCCAGGTCGCGTTCGTCGATGCGCAGGGCCGCGTCAGCGCGCACACCGGCGCGCGGTGCATCGCGTACGCCGGCCACCACGTCGGTGACGGCTACAGCGTGCAGGCCAACATGATGGGCAACGACAAGGTCGTGCCCGCGATGCGGCAGGCGTTCGAGTCCGCGCAGGGCGATCTCGCCGAGCGGATGCTCGCGGCGCTCGACGCGGCGCAGGCCGCCGGCGGCGACATCCGCGGCTGCCAGTCCGCCGCGATCCTCATCGTCGACGGCAAGCGCACCGACGAGCCGTGGAAGGCGCGCAAGATCGACCTGCGCGTCGAGGACTCGCCCGCCCCGCTCGTCGAGCTGCGCCGGCTCGTCGTGCTCGCGCGCGCCTACGATCACATGAACCAGGGCGATCTCGCGATCGAGCGCGATCAGATCGATCGCGCGCTCGAGCACTACGGCGCCGCGGCGCGCATGGTCCCCGGCAACGCCGAGATGCTGTACTGGCAGGGCATCTCGCTCGCCGGGCGCGGCCGGCACGCCGAGGCCATGCCCGTGCTGCGCAAGGCGTTCGAGGCCGATCCCGCCTGGATCGAGCTCACGCGGCGGCTGCCCGCGGCCCAGCTCCTGGACGCCGCCGCCGCCGAGCGGATCGTGCGCGAGGCCGGCGGCGGCAAGTAGCCGCGCCCGCCGGCTCGCGCGCCCTCGTCCCGGCGGGCTTGTCTTCCGCTCCGGTCCATGCCAACGCTCGTCTCATGAGCCATCACCCGACTGACTTCGTGGGCTCCGTCGAGGAGGCGATCCGCACGTCGGTCGTCGAGCGGCTGCCCGATGCCGTCGTGCGCGTGTCCGGCGGCGGCGGCCACTACACGATCGAGGTGGTCTCGACCGGGTTCGCCGGCAAGAGCATGCTCGAGAGCCAGCGCCTCGTGCTCTCCGCGATCAAGCACCTGATCAACGGCGAGCGCCCGCCGGTGCACGCCGTGGACTCGCTCGTCACGCGGACACCGTAGCGGCGCGACGCGGAGGCCCGTCCAACAAGCTCGAGCAGCGAGACGGAGGCCCAGCGCTTGGGCCCCGAGCTCGGGAGCCTGTAGGGCATAGAAGCCAAGTGCGCGAAATCAGATCAGCGTCGAGATTGACCGCTGTAAGTAAAATCGATCGCTTGCGCGGTTTCGGATCGCAACGAGCTACAGGCTCCTAGGGAGCGGCGCGAAGCACCGCAGGCCCCGAGCTTCGCCCCGGGCCAGCGACTCGTCGGCGGCGCGCAGCGCGCGATGGCGCGAAGCACCGTAGGCCCCGCGCTTCGCTCCGCGCTTACGCTCGGAGGGCGCGGCGCGAAGCACCGGAGACCCCGAGCTTCGCCCCCTCGCTTACGCTCGGGGGACTCAGGCGCTCGGGAGCTCAGTCCGGCTGGCTCTCCGACGCGGGCTTGCCCTCGTTCTTGATCGCCTGCACCTCGGTGCGGATCGTCTGGGCCAGCGTCTTCAGCTCCTGCATCGCGTTGCGGACGCGCGTGCCTGCCGCCTTGTTGCCGTCCCGGTAAAACTTCTCGAAGTCGCTCTGCATACCCGCGAGGAGCTGCTGCAGCTCGACGAAGCGCGGCACCGCGGCCGGAGCCGCCGATTCGCTCTGCTCGGTGGTGGTCTGGTTGGTTTCCATGAGGGTCGTTACCATGCCTGGGCGGTCTGACATCCCCTCTGCGCCACGAAGTTCACCGTGGGAAGACCGCGTGAAGCTGCCTCCGCAGCGCCCGGTGTGCTTGATTGCCTCACTCGCACCGGGCACGCTCGCCTCTGCATGTCCAACGTCGATCGGTCGGATGATCCCGAGCTTCCGCGCGCGGTCGTTCACCAGGCCCCCGCCGAAGATCCCGAAGTCGTGTGGCTGCGCGAGGTTTACCAGCCCGATGCGGTGAACCTCACCGTGCGCGCCGTGATCGTCGGCATGCTGATCGGCGTCGTGATGTGCATCTCCAACCTGTACGTCTTCTTCAAGACCGGCTGGAGCATGGGCGTCACGATCACCGCCGCGATCCTCGGCTGGGCCGCGTTCAAGCTCCTGGGCGCCGCCGGCGCGCGGCCGCTCGGCGCGCTCGAGAACAACGCGCTCACGACCGTCGCGTCCGGTGCCGGCTACATGACCGGCGGCGGCAACATGGCCGCGTACGGCGCGCTGCTCATGATCCTCGTCGCGCAGCCCGGTGTCCTGCCGCTCCCCAGCACGCCCGCGCTCGTCGTCTGGTTCGCGACCATCGCCGCGCTCGGCGTGTTCGTCGCGATCCCGATCAAGCGCCAGCTGATCAACAAGGAGGGCCTCGCGTTCCCGACCGGCACCGCGACGGCGCTGACCATCAAGACGCTGCACTCGGCGTCGGGCGACGGCGCCCGCCAGGCCCGCGCGCTCGGCTACGCGTCGCTGTTTGCCGCCGTGCTCACGTGGCTGCGCGACGCCTGGAAGGTGATCCCCGATCACCTGCTGCCGTTCGGCGTCGGCGGCTACCGGCTCGAGCTCGCCGGCCGGGCGCTCGAGGAGTGGACCATCTCGCTCAAGGCCGAGGTCGTGCTGATCGGCGCCGGCATGCTGATGAGCTTCCGCACCGGCTGGTCGCTGCTCCTCGGCGGCGCGCTCACGTACGGCGTGTTCGGCCCCCAGCTCCTCGAGGCCGAGCTCATCAAGGCCGTCTCGTACAAGGAGATCGTGAAGTGGAGCATGTGGCCGGGCGCCGGCATCCTCGTCGGCGCCGGCCTCACGAGCTTCGCGCTCGACTACAAGAGCCTCGGCCGCTCGTTCTCCGGGCTCGGCGCGCTCCTCGGGCGCGGGCGCAAGGCCGCCCCCAAGGCCTCCGGCATCGGCGCCGTCGAGGCGCCCGAGTGGTGGTTCCCCGCCGCGTTCGCCGTGCTCGCGCCCGTCGTCGTGGTCCTCATGGTGATCCTGTTCTCGATCCCCGTGTGGGCCGGCGTCGCCGCCGTGTTCCTCGCGGTGCTGATGGGCTTCGTCGCCGCGCGCGTCACCGGCGAGACCGACGTGACGCCCACCAAGGCGCTCGGCCCCGTGACGCAGATGGCGTTCGGCGTGATGACGCCCGGCCACCTGCCCGCGAACATCATGGGCGCGAACGTCACCGGCGGCATCGGCCTGCACGCCGCGGATCTCCTCACCACGCTCAAGACCGGCTGGCTGCTCGGCGGCAAGCCCCGCCACCAGCTCTACGCGCAGCTGTTCGGCGTGCTCGTCGGCGCGTCCGTCGTCGTCCCCGCGTTCGCCGGCCTGTTCCCGGATCCGTCGGTGCTCGGCAACCGGCCCGAGTGGCCCGCGCCGTCGTGCGTCGTCTGGAAGGGCGTCTCCGAGCTCGTGGTCGGCGGCCTCGGCCAGCTCCCGTACTCCGCGCAGGTCGCGATGGTGACCGGCCTTACGCTCGGCATCGCGCTCACGATCCTCGAGAAGGTCGCGCCGAAGTACCTGAAGGCGTGGATCCCGTCCCCCTCCGGCATCGGCATCGCGATGATCGTCCCCGGCAGCAACGCCATCGCCATGTTCCTCGGCGCCGCCCTCGCCGAGTGGCTGCGCCGCAAGCACCCGCAGCTCGGCGACACGTTCACCGTCCCCGTCGGCTCCGGCTTCATCGCCGGCGAGAGCCTGACCGGCGTCCTCATCATCATCCTGACGAAGATCGCCGGCCTCGACCTCACGCTCTAGTCGCCGCCGTGTGCGGGCGCAGGCGCCGCTGGGTCGCACTCCCATACGGGAGGAAGTCGCTATGATCCGGCTGTGGTTCACGAAGCAACGCGGCCGGCTCCGGTCGTGCCAGCCCACTTCATCGCGCGCATCGTCGAGGAGCTGTGCCCGCTCGAGATCTGGCTGTTCGGAAGCCGCGCGCGGGGAACGCACCGCCCCGACAGCGACTGGGACTTGATGGCCATTCTCCCAGACACCGCTCCAGAAGACAACCTCGACATCGTCAACGTCTGGACGCGCCTCCGCGACATCCATGCGAAGCGCGTCGAGCTGTTTCCGATCACGAGGAGCGAGTTCGATCGATTCAAGCTCTCGCTGGGAACGCTCTCGCAGATGGTGGCCTCCGACGGTGTCATCGTTTACGCCCGCTGAGCCACCGAAGCCCGATCCGATCGTCATCGCCGCGTACCTCGACGAGCGGCCGAGAAGCTGGTCAAGGCCGTCAGGCTTCATCGTGGCCTGTTCGCGACCGCCGACCACAATATCCTCGCGCTCGTCGATGAGCTCCCCTCGGACGATGCGTGGCGCGCGAAGTTGTCGGCCCTTGGAGTGCTGTCCGCCTACGCGACGACGTTCCGGTATCCGTCACCTACCGGAAAGCGCAAGCCCGGCCTCAGCGGCAAGGAAGTCCTCGAGTGGATCGAGAGGATCGACGCACTTATCGTCGATCTGCGCGCCGTTCTCGCAGGCTCGGAGCGCGATTCCTGACGAGCAACCCCCGGTCCGGATCTTTCCCTCCTGCCCCGCCTAATCCGGTCGCCGTGCCCACGGTTCGCTGGTTCGATTGCGTGATGTCGCCGCTGGAGGGGCATCGTGGCCGATCGTGATCGCGTTCCTCTCGTTCGCCATCGAGCCGCGCTTCGAGTAACGTTCCGCTCGTGCAGAGGACCCGATTGCGTCGCGCCCGCGCGGAGGACGCCGAGGCGATCGCCGCGATCTGGCTGGCTGGCTGGCGCGAGAGCCACCTCGGTCACGTACCGGAGGCCCTCGTCGCCGCGCGCACGCCGGCGTCGTTCCGCTCGCGCGCTGCGCAGCGTCTCGACGACACGACCGTCGCCGTCGTGGCCGACGCGGTCGCGGGCTTCGTGATGGTGGTCGGCGCCGAGGTCGAGCAGGTCTACGTCGACAGCGCTCACCGTGGTACCGGCGTCGCCGCGCTGCTCCTCGACGAGGCGCAGTGTCTCGTCGCCGCGGCTGGCTATCGCCGGGCGTGGCTCGCCGTCATCGCCAACAACATGCGCGCGCGACGCTTCTACAAGCGCCGTGGCTGGACCGACGAGGGCGCGTTCGACTACCCCGCGAAGACCGAGGGCGGCCCCGTCCTGGTGCCCTGCCATCGCTATGTCCGAGCGGTGTGAGGCTCAGGCACCGCCGCGTCAGGCGCCGCGGCGCGCGAAGACGAGCGAGTGGTTGTTCGCCGGCATCGCGACGATGTGCCCGAGCGCCAGGCCCCGCTCGCCAGCGGCCGCCTCGAGGTCGCGCACGTCGCGCACGCCCCAGCGCGGATCGCGCGCGCGCAGCGAGCGATCGAAGTCCTCGTTCGACGGCGCCGTGGCGCCGTTGAAACGATAGGGCCCGTAGAGGTAGAGCACGCCGCCCGGCGGCAGCGCGCGCGCCGCGCCCGCGAACAGGGCGAGCGCCGCCTCCCACGGCGCGATGTGGACCATGTTGATGCAGACGATCGCGTCGGCCGCCGCGACCGGCCACGCCGGCGCCGTGACGTCGAGGGTGACCGGCGCGAGCAGGTTCGGCAGCTCCGCCTCGCGCCGCCACGCCTCGATGCTCGCGAGCGCGTCGGGCGAAGGGTCGCTCGGCTGCCAGCGCAGCGCCGGGAACGCGGCCGCCATGTGCACGGCGTGCTCGCCGGTGCCGCTCGCGATCTCGAGCACGAGCCCCGTCGCCGGCAAGTGCCGCGCGAGCACCTCGCGGATCGGCTCGCGATTTCGGGCCGTCGCTGGCGCGTGCTGCTTCATGGCGGCATTATCGATCGAGCGAGCGCAGGCCGCCGCGCCACGAGCCAGCTAGTAGCTGCCGATCAGCGTCGTGCCGCTGTAGGCCGAGAAGCCGCGCAGCATCACGTACCAGTCGCCCGCCGTCGCGGCCGTCGTCGCATGCGTGCACGTCTCGGCGTTGCCGGCGAGGTACGGGCGGCAGAGATAGCTCGTCGTCGTCGGCCGCGTGCCGAACTGCGTGTAGAGGTCCGTGTCGCCGGTGCCGCCGCTGATGCTGACGGTCAGCGTCTTACCGGCCGGGACCGCCTGGAGGCAGCGGTACGTGCTGCTCCCCGCGGCACCCGAGAGGCTCTGGCCAACGCCGTTCACGAGGAGCGGGTCGCCCGACCCGCAGCCCGACGGCACGCTGTAACTGCCCGTCAGCGTGACGCCCGAGTACGCCGAGTACACGCGGAGCCCGATGTAGTACGTGCCAGCCTGCGGCGGCGTGAACGTGCAGGTCTCGGCGTTGCCGCTCTTGTACGGACGGCACTGGTAGACCGTGTCCGTCGGAAGCGCGCCGAAGCTCACGTAGAGGTCCACGTCACCCGTGCCGCCGCTGGTCGTGAACGTCACCGTCGACTGGCCCGCAGGGACGACGAGCGAGTAGTACTTGAAGGCGCCGATCGTGCTGTCTGCGATGCCGGTGACCGGCACGCCATTCGTGAGCGGGATCGGCGTCGGCGGGGGCGGCGGGGGCTGGCCACTGCAGCTCTCCGGAGCCGTGCCGACCTTGATCGCCGCGTACGCGCACGCGACCGCGTCCTGCGTCGCCTGGTCGTAGCCGAGCTGCTGCGCGGCCGTGAGCATCGCGTTGCGCATCGCCGCGTAGTTCGAGCTCGCCGTCAGGAGGTCGACGTTCGCCTTGTAGAAGAGGCGGAGCGCCTTCTCGATGCCGATCGCCGCGACCGTGTTCGTGGTCGCGCCGCGCGGGTGCACGCCGCCCTTCGAGAGGAGGCAGAACACGAGGTTGTTCGGACCCGAGCTGTAGTGCACGTCGGCGCCGCCGAGGCTCGACGACCAGACGTCCTTCGACCCGCCGTCGGCGGCCGGATCACACATCGAGCGGAGGAACGGCGGGATGGTGATCTCACCGATCAGGAACACGTTGTTCGAGGGCGGCAGGTCGAACGGCGCCTCCTGGTCGCGGCCGCCGTCGATCCACGCCTGGACGCCGCCGCCCCAGATGTCGGAGAGCGACTCGTTCAGACCGCCGGACTCGCCGCTGTACGTCAGGTTCGACTCGAGCGAGGTGACGCCGTGGGTCAGCTCGTGCGCAACGACGTCGATCGCGGTCAGGTTGGTGCAGCTCGGCGGGGTGCCGTCGCCATACACCATCTGGTTGTTGCTCCAGAACGCGTTGCAGAAGTTAGTCGAGTAGTGAACCGTGCTGATGATCGGCATATCGGCGTTGTTGATGCTGTCACGATCGAACAGGACCTTGTAAAGGTCGTACACGTGCCCCGCGTTGTCGTGCGCCTGGTCGACGGCGGTGTCGCCGGTCGGACCCTGGATCTCGGTGCGCTTCAGCGTGCCCGGCAGCGAGGTGCCGTGGTTCGCGCTGTACGTTTTGCGGTTGCGCGCGTGGTGGATCTGCGGGTGGTGCTCGAGGACCGCGCCCGTCTCGACATCGACGTAGACCTTGTCCTGGACCGGATCCTGGCCGCGGTGGCCCTCGACGATTCGCTCGTACGCCTTGTGGAGCGTACCCGCCTGGGTCTGGATGTAGACCGTCCGCGCGGCCTTGATCATGCGGCCCGTCATGCCCGCCCAGCGCGCGTCGTTCTCGATGCTGACGTCCGCGGTGCTCTCCGCGACCGCGCGGGCGCCGAGCGTCGGCGAGATGTCGCCGCGCGCTGTGCCGTTGATGCCGGTGATGGCGCCCCTGCCGTCGACGTGGACGACGAGATCGCCGCCGACGACCCGTAGGCCGCCGAACACCTGGTCGTAGCGATAATGGCGGCCGCCGAGCTCGTCGACGTTCACCTTGCGAAGCGTGAGATCCTCGTTCTCGAGGCGGAACGCCTTGAGGATCGGCGGCAGCGCAGCGCGCAGGCTGGCGTCGCTGCCGGTGAGCGCGTCCTGGTGCGGGGCCTCGACCCGGCCGAGCTCGCCGACGATGAACTGCGGCACGCCGTCGGCAGCGGTCTGGAGCACCCGCGCCTCTGGCAGCGCGGCGAGCGCCTCGGCGACGTCCTCGGTCCCCTCGGGGTCACCCTTTGTCTCGTCGAGACCACCCGGCTGGCAGGCCGCCATCGCAGCCACCAGCAGGGCTCCCCAGCTCCACGCTCGCTTCCCGGCACTCGTTTGCGACATGGTGGCCGCCGGGTTCACGGACAGTGCCATCGACCGTGCACGACTCGCGCGGCACCGCTGCTTGGCTTCGTCAGCCCAGCACGAGGCGTCGGCGCCAATTCGCTGCACCCCTGCTGCAAAAGAATCCGCGACAGACCGTCACAGCAGACGATGAAACTGAGTACTTCTGCCACGAGCGCTCAAGTCCACATATCAGCCTCCGGGAGGAGGCCCCAAGGGCACCTGGTAGCTCCGATCTAGGCCCCGCGGCGCGCGAAGACGAGCGATCGAGCGCGGGCACGCCGCGCCGCTGCCGCGAGCCAGCTAGTAGCTGCCGATCAGCGTCGTGCCGCTGTACGCCGAGAAGCCGCGCAGCATCACGTACCAGTCGCCCGCCGTCGCGGTCGTCGTCGTATGCGTGCACGTCTCGGCGTTGCCGGCGAGGTACGGGCGGCAGAGGTAGCTCGCCGTCGTCGGGCGCACGCCAAACTGCGTGTAGAGGTCCGCGTCACCCGTGCCACCGCTGATGCTGACCGTCAGCGTCTTGCCCGCCGGGACCGCCTTCAGGCACCGGTACGTGCTGCTGCTCGCGGCGCCCGAGAGGCTCTGGCCGACGCCGTTCACGAGGACCGGGTCGCCCGAGCCGCAGCCCGACGACACGCTGTAACTGCCCGTCAGCGTGACGCCCGAGTACGCCGAGTACACGCGGAGACCGATGTAGTACGTGCCGGCCTGTGGCGGCGTGAACGTGCAGGTCTCGTTGTTGCCACTCAAGTACGGACGGCACTGGAAGGCCGTGTCCGTCGGGATCGCGCCGAAGTTGACATAGAGGTCCGCGTCACCCGTGCCGCCGCTCATCGTGATCGTCAACGTCGACTGGCCCGCGGGGACGGCGATCGAGAACAGCTTGAAGTTGCCCGCCGTGCTGTCCGCGATGCCGGTGACCGGGACGCCGTTCGCGAGCGGCGTGGAGGTGGGCGGCGGCGTGCCGCCGCAGCTCTGCGGCGCCGTGCCCACCTTGATCGCCGCGTACGCGCAGGCGACCGCGTCCTGCGTCGCCTGGTCATAGCCCAGCTGCTGCGCGGCCGTGACCATCGCGTTGCGGATCCCCGCGTAGTTCGTGCTCGCCGTCATGATATCGACGTTCGACTTGTAGAACAGGCGGAGCACCTTCTCCATGCCGATCGCGGGGACCATGATGCTCGTCGCGCCGCGCGGGTGCGTGCCGCCCTTCGCGAGGAGACAGAACACCAGGTTGTTCGGGCCCGAGCTGTAGTGGACATCGACGCTGCCGATCCCCGAGTACCAGGCGTCCTTCGACGCGCCGTCGGCGATCGGATCGCACATCGAGCGGAGGAACGGGGGCAGCGTGAGGTCGCCGATCAGAAATACGTTGTTCGCGAGCGAGAACGGGATCGGCGGCGTCGTGCCCTTGCCGGCATTGACCCACGACTCGACGCCACCGCCGAAGATGTCGGACAATGACTCGTTCAGGCCGCCCGGCTCGCCGTTATAGACGAGGTTCGACTCGTACGACGTCACGCCGTGCGTCAGCTCGTGCCCCACGACGTCGAGCGCGGTGAGGTTGCTGCAGTTCTGCGACGCGTTGCCGTCGCCGTACGCCATCTGCGTGCCATTCCAGAACGCATTGCAGTAGTTGCTCGAGTAGTGGCACGTGCTGACCATCGCGATGCCGGCATTGTCGATGCCGTCGCGATTGAACAGGACCTTGTAGAAGTCGTACACGTGACCTGCGTTGTCGTGCGCGGCGTCGCAGCTCGTGTCGCCCGTCGCGGCCTGCGTCTCGGTGCGCTTCAGCGTGCCCGGCAGCGCGGTGCCGTTGTTCGCGCTGTACGTGTTGCGGTTGCGCGCGTGATGGATCTGCGGGTGGTGCTCGAGGATCGCGCCCGTGTCGACGTCGACGTAGACCCGGTCGATGACCGGCTCCCCGGCGCGCTGCCCCAGGGCGATCTGCTCGTACGCCTTGTGCAGCGTGCCCGCCTGGGTCTGGAGGTAGACCGTCCGCGCGTCGCGGATCGTGCGGCCCGTCAGGTCCGCCCAGCGCGCGTCGTCCTCGATGCTCGCGTGCGCGGCGCCGCGCGCGACCGCGCGGGCGCCCAAGGACGGCGAGATGTCGCCGCGCGCGGTGCCGTTGATGCCGGTGATCGTGCCCCGCGCGTCGACGTGAACGACCAGATCGCCGCCGACGACCGGCAAGCCGCCGAACACCTGGTCGTAGCGATAGTGGCGGCCGCCGAGCTCGTCGACGCGCACCTTGCGCAGCGTGAGATCCTCGTTCGCGAGGCGGAACGCCCGGAGGATCGGCGGCAGCGCGGCGCGCAGGCTGGCGTCGCTGCCGCCGCGCACGTCGTTATGCGACGCGTCGATCCGGCCGAGGTCGCCGCGAACGAACTGCGCCACGCCGTCGGCCGAGGACATGAGCAGCTCGGCCTCGGGCAGCGCGGCCAGCGCCTCGATGACGTCCTCGTTGCCCTTGGCGCCGCCCTGTTCGTGGAGGTCACCCGACTGACAGCCTGCCAGCGCGGCCACCAACAGGCTCTCCCGGATCCAGCTTCTCTTCGCGGTACGCGTTTGTGTCATGTCGGCCGCCGTGTTCATGACCCGGGCCACCTCGCGTGTACGACCCGCGCGGCCGGTCAGGGTCCCGACAGGCGCTTGAATTTCTGTCCGGAGGCGCGGCGCCAGCCGCCGTGCTGCATGGCCAGAGTCTGCGACAGGACGTCACACTCAAAATAGATCTTGAGTACTTCTGCCTCGGCGGACTCGGGCACACATCCCCTTGGTCCGGAGGAGATACCCAAAGACCAGCGCCAGGCCCGCCAGGCGCGCCAGGCTCGCCAGTCTCGCTAGTCTCGTCAGTCTCGCTAGTCTTCGTCTTTGAGCAAGAAGTCGTTGTTGATCACCTTGAACGAGAGCCGGCCGCCGAGCGTCTCCGACCGCGCCTCGACGAGCGGGCGCACCACGATGCCCTCCTTGCGCTGCTTCGTGCCCGTGTAGAGCCCGCGCGCCGCCTCGAGCCAGCCGTCGAGATCGTGCCGGTACGCGGCCGCCTCGTCGCCGCGCGCGACGCGCTCGATCGGCACCGTGCGCAGCCCGTGCTCGGCGCAGAACGCGACGAACGGCTCGTAGCCCAAGAACTGCCCCGCGCGCACGTCGTAGACGCTGAACACGAACAGATCGATCGCCGGAAGGCCCAGCCGGTTCTTCTGGATGCCCGGGCCGCAGACCTCGCCCTGGATCGCGAAGTCCGGCGGCAGCCGCGTCGGGAGCTCGTACTGCGCCGCGAGCCGCCACACATGGTTCTCGCCCGGCGCGAGCGCCCAGTTGCGCGAGCACGCGACGAAGCTCCCGTCGCTGTCTCGCAGGTACGTCGCCGAGGTGCCGTCGCACTTCGTCGTCACGTAGAAGTCGCGGCCGGCGAGCTCGTCCAGGACGCCGAGCGCCGACTGCAGCCGGATCTCGTCCGTCTTCGGCACGCGGCCCGGGAACGGGCCGGCCACCTCGCGCGCGTCGGGCAGCACCGGCTCGTACTTGACGACGCCGAGGCGGTCGCGGATGTCGATCCCCACCTCCGGCACCTCGCCGCCGAGGATCGCCACCGGCAGCGCGAGCCCCTGCGAGAGCACGCCGCGCAGCTTCACCGTGCGCACGCGGAAGCCGCGCGGCCGCATGAACTCCGACCACGCCGGCCCCTCGGGCAGCACGCTGTCGATCTCGAAGAACACGCACGGATCACCCGGCGCGAACTCGCCCTTCTTGACGACCACTGTCCAGCCCATCACCCGGGCCTGCATGATGTTGTCCGCGCCCTCGATCGGCGCGATCGCGTCGATCGCCTGGATCGACACCAGCTTTCGTTCCATGTCCTGGCTCCTGCGGGCGGGCGGGCGAGGCGCCCGCCGTGCGCCCGCCGAAAACGAAACGGCCCCGGTGCGGAGCACCGAGGCCGTCAGTCAGGAGGCGCCGAGGCGCGCTCCGTGCTTCACATCGTGACTACTAGTAGCTGCCGATCAGGGTCGTGCCACTGTACGCCGAGAAGCCGCGGACCAGGATGTGCCAGTCACCCGCCGTCGTGGTGCTGTGCGTGCAGGTCTCGTTGTTGCCGCTCAGGTACGGGCGGCACGCGTAGCTCGACGTCGTCGGCTGCACGTTGAACTGCGTGTAGAGGTCCGCGTCGCCGGTGCCGCCGCTGATCTTGATCGTCAGCGTCTTGCCGGTCGGGACCGCCTTGAGGCAGCGGTACGTGTTGCTGCTCGCGGCGCCCGAGA
The DNA here is from genome assembly GCA_035558535.1 of Kofleriaceae bacterium. Classification (GTDB taxonomy): domain Bacteria; phylum Myxococcota_A; class Polyangia; order Haliangiales; family Haliangiaceae; genus JABFXX01. The sequence goes on along the minus strand of DATMCI010000021.1, from coordinate 72,488 downwards.
GGCTCACGCCGACACCGTTGGTGATGGCGGTGCAGCCCGACGAGCCGCTGTAGCTACCCGTCAGCGTGACGCCCGAGTACGCCGAGTACGTGCGGAGACCGACGTAGTACGTGCCAGCCGTCGGCGGCGTGAACGTGCAGGTCTCGGCGTTGCCGCCGAGGTACGGACGGCAGTCGTAGACCGTGTCCGAGGGCTGCGCGCCGAGCTTGACGTACATGTCCACGTCACCCGTGCCGCCGCTGATCGTGAACGTCGCCGTCGACTGACCCGCCGGGACGACGAGCGAGTAGAACTTGAACTCGCCAACCGTGCTGCTCGCGATGCCGGTGACCGGCACGCCGTTCGAGATCGGGGTGGTGGGCGGCGGGGGCGGCGGGGGCTGACCACCGCAGCTCTCCGGAGCCGTGCCGACCTTGATCGCCGCGTACGCGCAGCCGACCGAGTCCTGCTCCGCCTGGGAGTAGCCGAGCTGCTGCGCGGCCGTGAGCATCGCGGCGCGCATCGCCGCGTAGTTCGAGCTCGGCGTCAGGATGTCGACGTTCGCCTTGTAGTAGAGGCGGAGCGCCTTCTCGATGCCGATCGCCGTGACCATGTTCGTGGTCGCGCCGCGCGGGTGCATGCCGCCCTTCGAGAGGAGGCAGAACGTGAGGTTGTTCGGGCCCGAGCTGTAGTGCACGTCGACGCCGCCGAGGCTCGACGACCAGACGTCCTTCGACACGCCGTCGGCGACCGGGTCGCACATCGAGCGGAGGAACGGGGGCAGGGTGACCTCGCCGATCAGGAACACGTTGTTCGAGACCGGCATGTCGAACGGCGCCGCGGCGTCGCGGCCGCCGTCGATCCACGCCTGAACGCCGCCGCCCCAGATGTCGGAGAGCGACTCGTTCAGACCGCCGGACTCGCCGCTGTACGTCAGGTTCGACTCGCGCGAGGTGACGCCGTGGGTCATCTCGTGCGCAGCGACGTCGATCGCGGTCAGGTTGGTGCAGCTCGCGCCGCTACCGTCGCCGTACGCCATCTGGGTGTTGTTCCAGAACGCGTTGCAGTAGTTGGTCGAGTAGTGCACCGAGCTGATCATCAGCATGCCGGCGTTGTCGATGCCGTCGCGGTTGAACAGCGCCTTGTACATGTCGTACGTGTCGCCGGCGCCCTGGTGCGCCTGGTCGACGGCGTTGTCGCCGGTCGGGGCCTGCGCCTCGGTGCGCTTGATCGTGCCCGGCAGCGAGGTGCCGTTGTTCGCGCTGTACGTGCTGCGGTTGCGCGCGTGCTGGACCATCGGGTGGTGCTCGAGGACCGCGCCCGTGTCGACGTCGACGTAGACCTTGTCCTGGACCGGATCCTGGCCGCGGAAGCCCTGGACGATCTGCTCGTACGCCTTGTGGAATGTGCCCGCCTGGGTCTGGATGTAGACCAGGCGCGCCTCGCGGATGGTGCGGTCCGTCATGCCGGCCCACCGCGTGTCGTTCTCGATGTTGACGACGCCCGTGCCGCGGGCGATCGCGGTGGCGCCGAGCGTCGGCGAGATGTCGCCGCGCGCCGTGCCGTTGATGCCGGTGATCGCGCCCTTGATGTCGACGTGGACGACGAGCTCGGCGCCGACGACCGGGAGGCCGTTGAACACCTGCGCGTAGCGATAGTGGCGACCGCCGACCTCGTCGGTGCTGATCTTGCGAAGGAGGAGATCCTTGTTCTCGAGGCGGAACGCCTTGAGGATGGGCGGCAGCGCAGCGCGAAGGCTGGAGTCGTTCGCGAGGAGGCCGGCCTCCTGCGAGGCGTCGATCTTGCCGAGCTCGCCAACGATGAACTGCGGCACGCCGTCGTCAGAGGTCTGCAGCACCCGCGCTTCGGGCATCGCAGCCATCGCCTCGACGATGTCGGGGTTCGCGTTGAGATCATCCTTGGGTTCATTGGGTCCACTCGACTGGCAGGCCGCCATTGCAGCCACCAGGAGAGCGCCCCGCATCCACTTCATCTTCGCGGTACGCGTTTGCGTCATGGCCGCGGCCGTGTTCACGAGCAATGCCATTCAAAATGCACAACTCGCGCAGCTGGACGCCTCAGTGCTGTCAGCGCAGGCGAGCACGGCCAATCGAAGGGTTCGCGCGTGCCACCCGCGGAATAATTCATCTCAGGCTAGTAAGCGGTCCCACAAAATCAGTCGTCTCGTGTACTTCGAGCGGAGGCGAGGGTGGGACAAAACCGAGAATCAAACGTATCGGGTTGTGGTCTCAATCAGGATAGGAGATGTGATTTTCGCCATGCCGCGTCATAGCAATTTCCGCAACGCGATTGCAAAACTCTGTGACTGAGTGTCACATCTAATCAAAATCCTGAGTACTTCTGCCTCAGGGACTCCTGCATACATATCAACGTTCAGGAGGAGATACGAGAAGTTAGCGATAGTTTAGTCAATCAGACGTTTTCTGCCAGCGAATCGTTTCTCATCGCCGCCGATGTTCCGAACAGTACGCGTCATCGCCAGCGACGAGCAAGGGTAGGTGCCAGTAAAAATCGGAGTGAATGTCGTCAGCCTATTAGGGCGCAGGAGTCGCTCACTACCAGCGTCCGGGAGGACGCGCGGGCCGGCGGGCGCGCACCAGCGTCCGGGAGGACGCGCGGGCCTGCGGGCGCGCACCAGCGTCCGGGAGGGCACGCGGCCCGGCGGGCGCGCACCAGCGTCCGCGCCGCGCCGGCCCGCGCGGCGTAGAGGCGGGCGCGCAGCGCGCTGCGGTGAGGTACCAGCGGCCGGGAGGACGGCGCCACGGCGGGCGTGTGCACCAGCGTCCGGGAGGACGCGCGCCCCGGCGGGCGTTGCCTGGATCACCGCCCGTTCTGCTGCGGGGGACGCGCGCGCCCGTTCTCGTGCATCCTCCGTGGCCCATGCGCCGCGCCCTGCGCTTCTCCGCCCTCACCGCGATCGGCCTCCTCGGGACTGCCACCGCCGCACACGCTCATATCGAGCTGATGTCGCCGAAGCCGCGCACGCTCGAGCAGAAGACGGGGCCGTGCGGTGCCGCCGGCTCGACACGCGGCACGAACGTCACCACGTACCGGCCCGGCGAGACGATCACCGTCGAGTGGAACGAGACCGTCGATCACCCCGGCCACTACCGGATCGCGTTCGACGACAACGGCAATGACTCGTTCAAGGACCCGAGCCGTCCGGACGACAACTTCCCGCAGACGCTCGCCGACCAGATCGTCGACCGCGGCGGCGGCCGCTACACCCAGCAGATCACGTTGCCGAACATGGCCTGCACGAACTGCACGCTGCAGCTCATCCAGGTCATGACGACCGTGGTCCCGTACAACTCCTTCTACTTCCAGTGCGCCGACCTCGTCCTCGCCGGCGAGGGGACCGACCCCGATCCCGATCCCGGCACCGCCGGCACCGAGGGCGGCTGCAGCACCGGCTCCTCGCAGGGCCTCGCCGCCGGCCTGGCCGTGCTCGCCCTCACGCTGCGGGGCCGCCGCCGCCGCCCTCGCTAGGCCGCCCGCACCGCATTTCGGGAGGATGCCGCTCCCGAAAGTGCTAGCGTGCGCAGCATGAGGCGGAACCTAGGCAAAGTGCTGGCGCTCGCGCTCCTCCTTATGGCGTGCGGCCCGACGCGGCGCGATCCGGACAGCGGCCCCGACGGCGGCGGCGGTGGCGGTGGCGATGGCGGCAACGGCGGCGACGACGACGGCCCTCCCGCCGGAGATGGCTGCCCCGACGAGGCGAAGCTCATCTACGCCGTCGATCAGAACCGCAAGCTCCTGCAGTTCAACCCGATGACGAAGACGTTCAACGATCTCGGCACGCTGCCGTGCCAGCCGTCGAGCAGCGCGACGCCGTTCTCGATGGGCATCGCGCGCGACGCGACCGCGTGGGTCCTCTACAACAACGGCGAGCTGTTCCGCGTCGAGACGAAGAACAACCTCGCGTGCACGAAGTCGGCGTGGGTCCCGAACACGAACGGCCTCAAGGTTTTCGGCATGGGCTTCTCGACGGACCAGGTCGGCGGCCAGGCCGACTCGCTGTTCATCGCGGGCGGCTCCGGCCCCTCCACCGGCGGATCGTCGACCCTGGCGAGGGTGAACCTGACCACGTTCCAGGCGACCAACGTCCGCACCGTCGCCGGCTGGCCCGAGCTCACCGGCACCGGCAACGCCGAGCTGTGGGGCTTCTTCCCGCAGACCACGACGATGTCCGCGCGCATCGGGAAGCTCGACAAGACGACCGGCTCCGAGGTGCAGATGTTCCCGGAGACCGTGCTGAACGACTCGTCGCAGCCCTCGGCGTGGGCCTTCGCGTTCCACGGCGGCTCGTTCTGGGTGTTCCTGCAGAAGTCCAACGAGCAACAGACCTACGTCTACCAGTTCAGCACCGCTACCGGCGCGATGGTCGGCAAGACCGACTCCGGGGGCCGTAAGATCGTCGGCGCGGGCGTCTCGACCTGCGCACCGATCATCCTCTGACTTGACCGGACCTATCATCTAGCCTGGACGACCCGGCTTCGCGTCCGGGTCGTCCAGCGGGTGCTGTGTCGAGAGCGACCAGAACAGCCGGCCCAGAAAGAGATCTTCATTTTATAGCACCCCTAGTTCTCTGCCTTCACGAAGCAACCGATCATTGTTCAGCTAACAGCTACAGGCTCATACGGGCTCATAGCGGGGCTAGCGGGCTATCTGATCGGCATTGGACCTAGACGTCACTCACCGCAGCCACCTCGCGCCCGTGCGTCACTCCGCCGGGCGGGATCACCGTCGACGCTTCGGCTTTGCGTCGGGATCGTCCACCGGGTTCTGCGTCGAGAGCGGCCAGAGCAGCCGGCGCAGCGCCGTCGTCGTCGCGAGGAACTCCGGTGACCACGCCTCGATCAGCGAGCGCGTCGAGTCGAAGATGATCGAGCCATTGATCGACTCGACGTTCGTTGCACCGGCGTCTTGCAGCGCACCGACATCGACTTGCGACGCGAGACGCGGGCCGAGCAGCGTGATCGGGTAGACCCGGCGGAGCTTGGTCTTTAGGTGATAGTCGGGCGGTTCCTGCTCCATCCTGCCTCGGAACGAGGTCGGGCTGCGATCCGGCACCTCCCCGGGGTATGTCTCGAACTCCTGCGCGATCTCGACCTTGGCATTGCGAAGATCCGCGGCAGCCAGCACGCCACCCGATATCGGCGCCGCGTGTTTCGCGGCAAGCTGGAGCCACCGGCGGGCGGCTACGACGAATGTAGCCTCCGGCCAGCGCTGCGATTCTGCTGCAAACCAGCCAAGCGGCGGCACAGTGGACTCGCGAGCGATCTCGCCGATCGGCGGCGGCAAGTGCAGTTCGATCCAACCGCCGAGCCGAACGTCCAAGGGCGTACCTACCAGGAGCGAGATCGCGCGCGTAGCAGGTGACGCGATCGCTGCGTTGACAGCCTTGCGATCCAGCCCTCGCCACCGCCCCTTCGTGGCCATCTTGACGTCGCCGCCAAGCCCGAGATCGGTGACCAGCGCCTCGATCAAGAGGCCCGCCGCCTCCACGGGCTCGCGCTCGAAGTAGATGAAGCAGCCGAAGCTGGGAACTTCTGCCCAATGAGTCATTGGGTGCAGTCGTAGCGCTGGGTGCAGCGATCATAGAAGCCGAAATCAGTGCGGAAGTTGATGCGGTCTTCCTTCTTGGACTTCGATGGGTCCTCACGGCAGTGCGCCTCTACGAGCGCCTGGAACGCGGCTCCGCCGAGGTTCGAGGCTGGAGTCTCATTCTTGCGCATCATCTCTGTGTAGTAGTCCGAGACGCTCTTTTTGTACGCGGGCAGGGGATCGTGCCCGTTGTAACCTTGCGGCTTGAATTCGTAGATCCAGCAAGCGTTGCTGCTCCCAACGTTGACGACCACACAGTCGGGCCGGCCCTTGCCGAGACCGGGGTATCCAGACTGGTCGTACACGTTACATCGGTACTGGCTCGCCAGCTTGTCGTGCGCCTGCTGGCCGTAGGTCTTCGTGAACTGCGACGCCGGGTGGTTGTTGCCCCGCCACTCGCCGTTCTTCCGCTTGAGCTTCTCGAGCCGCCCCTGATGCTTCTCGATCTCGCGGGTCATCTCGGCGACCGCGTCGCGGTACTTCGCCTTCGCGCCGAGCTTGCGCGCCGTCTCCTTGAGCGGGCCGATCCGCGCGAGCACCCCGTCGATCCGCCGCGACTCGCGATCGATGATCTCGGCCGCCTTCTGCGCCACCACCCCGATCTCCGGATCCTCGTTCGGCTCGATCTCGACCGAGCACCACGCGTCCCACAGCTCCTGCATGTCCTTGCAGTCCAGGACATAGATGTCGCGGGCGTCCCGCTCCCACGCTGCGACCTGGTCCTGCAGGTCCTTGAGCTCGCTCTGCGTCGTGCCGCCGAGGGCCGTCAGGAAGCGCTCGATGTCCGGGTTGCGACGCCCCTTCGCGAGGCCGTCGCACTTGTCGTGGACCGCCCGGGTCGCCTTATCCCAGTGCTCGTACATCCGGTCCGCCGCCTCCTTGACCTGCCGCTTGAGCGGGTTCCACCGATCGTCGCGCGGATCGAACGACACCGCCGCCGTGACCAGCTCGCGCAGCGTCGGCCGCGCGGACTCCATCGCGGCGAGCGCGCGCGTGTACTTCTCGCCAGCCTCCTCCGCGAGCTTCGGCCCCTCCGTCAGCCCGTCCGGATCTTTGTCGTCGATGAACTTCTTGAGCTGCGCCGCCAGGTCCCGCGTCGACGTCTCGCACTTCGCCGGCACTCCATCGAGCTGGAACTGTGCCGCCTTGAGCCCTTGCAGCGCGGTCGCCGCTGGCGCGAACGACCGCACGTACTCCGGCCACTGCGACGCGATCTGGTTCGCCTTCCGGTCGCTGCCCTTGACCGCGTCCACCTCGCGGACGAGGCGCTCGATCTCACTGACCGCGTCGCGCGCGTCCCCGAGCTGGTTCGCCGACGAGTCGCTCGCCAGATCCTTGATCGCCGACTCGGCCCGCTTGAGCCGCTCCTCGAACTGCTGGTAGAGGGCGTCCTTGCCCTTCGCGGTGCCCGCGAGATCCCGCAGCACGCGCTCGACCTCGGGGTGACGATCCCGCTGCCGGAGGTTCTTGCACTCACGCTCGACGTCCGCGAGCTCGCGCATCCACGCTTCGAGCGAGCGCGCCACGGCGTCGTGCAGGTTGCTCGTCACCGCCGACCACTGCCCGTCCGAGACCGAGAACCGCCGCGCGTCGTCTTCCCACCGCCTCATCTCGTCGCGCTTGCGCCCGGCGTCGCGCCACCAGTCCTCGGCCTTGCTCCCGGCGTCGAGCGCCAGCCGCCGCAGCTCCTCGATCCGATCGCCGTCCTTGTCCTGCGCGAACCGGTTCGCCTGCTCGACGAGCTGGCGATCGAGGTCCTGACACCGGCGCGGCAGGTCGGCCAGCGTGCGCTGGTTGACCTTGATCTGCACGAGCGCCTCCGCGGCGCGATCGAAGTCCTCCACGTAGCGAGGGAACCGACCGACGTAGTTGCTCGCCCGGTCGTCGCTGCCGCGCACGCGCTCGAGCGAAGACAGCTTGTCCTTGACCTGCCGGACGCGCCCGCGCGCGCTCTGGACCTCGCTCGAGCCGGAGCCCGAGCCGGCGGCGCCCCGGAGGTCGGAGGCCGCGCTGCCCAGCAGCCCGTCGATCTCTCGGATCAGCGCCTCGCGATCGGAGGCGTCATCGGCGGAGACCACGCCGGCGATCGTCCCTGCGAGGATGACGATCGCCACGGCAATGACAATTCGAACTTGCTTCCTCATCGCCAGCCCCCTCAGAAGAGATCGCCCAGGTTCGGTTGCGCCGGCTGCTTCGGCTGCGCCGGCTGCTTCGGCTGCGCCGGCTTCTGGTCGACGGTGGCCGACGGTCGGCCGGCGACCTCCGGCGAGTCCTCCTTCGCGTCCGTATCGCGCCTCGCGAACACGACCTGCACGCTGTTCACACCGGCGCGCTCCAGCGGCATAGGCTCCGTGCGGCACACCGTGAGCGGCCGGCACCCGGGCTCATCGATCCACGTCACCCGCACGAGGTCTTCCCGCGGGAACCCAACCTGCTTGAGCCGCGCCTGCGCCTGCTCGACCGTCATCCCGACCAGTGTCGGCATGAGGCGCCACTCCGTAACCTTGCCCTCGTTGCCGTGCCAGGGGCTCTCGCGCTGCACTCGAATCGAGATCGGCAGCCGCGCGCCCTGAAGCCGACCCACGGGCGGATGCTGGTAGCAGACCTGCCCGAGCTCGATCACGCGGCCGTCGACCACGCTGCCGCACAGGCTGCCGTCTTCGGTCGGGTCGCCCTGGTAGCCGGCTCGTCGGAGCGCGGCGATTGCCTGCTCCTTCGGAAGCCCGAACAGGTTCGGCACCGTGATCTGGCCGGCGGCTCCGGCCGAACTCGTGCCCGGGCCGCCCCCAAACGAACCCACCGACGACACCCCTGAAGGTGCGAGCACGCAGCCCGCGACAAATACAGGCGCAAGCGCCAAGGACCAGCTTCCCATCTCCAGACACTCCTTCAAAGACTGTCCGACTTATCGGCACCCCGATCAAGGGTTGCCAAGAAATCGTGGCCTGCTCTCTACACCAGATCGTCGTGATTCTTCAACCCCATCAGCGCGCGGAGGTTCGCGCGCGATACGCTCCGCCCCCCAACCATGTAGTTCGACACCTTAACGGGGCCAGATCTGTCCGGTGCGACTGAGCGCGCCGCTCGGCGACATCGAACGCCTGCTGGCCAAGGAGGCACCGAGTTCATCCGCGGGTTGCTCCAATCGCACGTTGACGCACGCTGCGCGGCCGAGCAGCCGGTCGAGGTAGTTGGTGCCGATGGTGTCGCACGACCGCACGTGCGCACGAGCACGCGCACGGTGGAGACGCCGTTCGGCGAAATCTCCGTGACACGTAAGCTGTACCGTGCCGTCGACGTGCCCGCGATTGCACCGGTCGACGCGGCGCTTTGGCCTGCTCGAAGAGAAGTACACGCTCGAAGTGCGGCGTATCGTCGCCGAGGAGAGTACATCGACAACCAGGCGAAGGAAGTGTGGACCTCGTTATTCACGCAGAGTGGAAAGGTGTCGCACCTCAATCGCGTGATGCCCTGCATCACCACGACGTACGCGCACACCGAGCGGGAACCCCGCTGGTGCTCGCGGTCCAGAGCGGCGCGGCACCGCTGGCGCCACGGTTCGTCGAGTTCGTCGACCAGGCGGAGGCGGTGTTCGAGACCGACGTGCGGCGCCCAGTGGTGATCGATGTGATCGATAGCGAGGGCTGCACATTCGATCTGCTCGAGTCGTTCGCCAAGGCCAAGCGGGTGCTGATCACGCCACTCAAGCCGTCGAGCGTGCCATCGCTCGAGCTGACCTATACGGGCTCATAGGTAGGATCTTAAGCTGAGATGCGTGTCTTTCCGATTACGCGCGAGCTGGCGCTGCGTGATCGGCACTGCGGCTCTCATCGAGGCCTCGCTCTTGCGCGCGGCCGCAGCGACCGCTCGGCGCCGCCTATGGCCATGCTCGACGAGCAGCCCAAGCGGCGTACGCGCGTCGCTCCACACAGCCGCCTCGTAAGCGATCGAGAAAACACGCGGTTTCCGCTTAAGATCTTACTTATGACGGGCTCATAGTGGCGCCAGCGCCAGAATATACCCATCGGTAACGCCCACCGGCGTCACGCTTTTTCCTCCCAGCTCAGCAAAATCAATGAAATCGCCGACGAGATAAAGCCTGCCGTCTACAGCTAGTGCGATGTGAACCAAACGCACGCGACTACCAGCGCGTACGGAGCTTACATGGCTGCCGTTCGCGTTGGCGAGACGCACTGCAAAGATGTCGAATATGCCAAAGCACTCGCCGGCCGCCGACATTTCGGCGCCGCCGAAAGAGATCGTGCCACAGAACTCACCGGTGAGTACGACGTCTCCCATGCCATCGACCGCCAGCGATTTCGTACTCTGGTCTCCGGTGCCTGACGACCGGAATGACTTGGCCCATAGATGTGCGCCAGCGAGCGTGTACTTGGCAACGAAGATGTTTCGCTCGCTGGCGACCCCCAACGGCACAGGCCCACCGAAATCCACGGCGCCACAAAAGTTGCCAGCGACAACGATGTTGTCCGAGGAGTCCACTGCGACCGAGATCGCCGCGTCACCCTGCATACCTCCGTATCTTTTCGAGAACAGATGGGTACCGGTTGGTCCCGCGTACTTCGCTATGAACACGTCCGAGTCGCTCGCAACCAGCGTTCCGCCGCCAAAGTCCACTGTTTGCCTGAACTCTCCGACGACCAGCACATTTTCGCTGCTATCGAGCGCCACGTCGTGTCCGTGGACATAATTCGCTCCGCCCAACGACTTACTCCAGATGAGCTCGCCATCCGTCGTCATCCTCACGACAAACATGTAGCTGTAGTAACTAGTCGTCGCCGATTGGCGGCCCACGAAGGCAATGGCATTACCTCGCACGGCGAGGGCCTCCCCCTCTTCGGACCCGGCTCCGCCGAACTGGCGCGACCATACGTGATCGCCTCCAGCTGTCAGCTTCAGCACGAACACGTCCAGCCCGGCGGAGCGCAGCTCACCGCCGCCGAAATCGATTCCCCCGGCAAAGTATCCCATGACATAGATGTTGTTCGAGGCATCGATCCGCACGGCTCGGCCACCCGCAGTGTTCCCGAGCCTCCCAGTGCTCTGGAGGCCACCGAAGTGCTTTGCCCAGATCACGTCGCCGGTGAGCCCGTTCAGCTTGATCACGAAGACGTCGGAGTAGCCTGTGCTCGTGAGCGTGAAGTCACCGATCTGCAGCGACCCGGAGAAGACTCCGACGGCGATCACGTTTTCGTCGCCGTCGACCGCGACGCCGCTCCCACCGTCCCAGCCGGTGCCACCGACCTGCTTCACCCAGCGCGGGTGCCCCGGTGTCCCGAAGAGCGCCGTCGCGGCGCGATCGCGGTCCATCACCATGGCGCAGGAGCCGGGGCCCCGGCACTCCTGCGCCCAGCCGAGGAAGGCTCCGGCGCTGGCCTCCGCCGCGAGCTCGACGCGCGTGCCTTCGAGGAACGAGCGGGTGCAGGCGCCGAACGCGCACGCGCCATCGCCGGACATCGATCCTGACATCGACGAGACGGCGCCTGCGCCGTTGCCCTCGACGGTGACGGTGAGATCGTACGTGACCTCGGTACACTGACCCGCCACGCCATCACCGACGTCCAGGTCCGAGTATCGATAGCCGCTCCGGCAGTCTACGTCGGTATACGAGCACCATCGGTGGCCCGACGGAGCTGTGCGGCAGGCTCCACCCGCGAAGCGACTACAGTTCGCGTCCTCGACGCACTGGACGGCCTGCACCGGTGGGAGGCAGCCCCAGGCCGTCACCGCAGCCAGGATGATCCAGCACAAAGCAGGGATGCCGTTGCCGGAGCGCGCGTGTGCGTGGCTCGAGCGTCGTCGTCGTTCGCGCCTCGTCATGTGTGTTGCAGTCCTCGTCATGTGTGTGTGATTCCGTCGGGGTTTCTCTCGGAGGTGTCCTCAGAACTGGCCGAGCACGGCGACTCCACGCTCGGAGATGGCGAAGCGCAACGACGCGGCCCTGGCGCGCTCTGGCCCACCGCGGTGGACCGCCAGCTTGATCGCGCCGGCCGCGAGCAGCAGCGCGCTCCCAGCTCCGAGCGCCACGCCGACGATGTTGCGGAGTTGCGCCGCGTCGTGCAATTCGCTTCGTCGGCCCTCGTCCGGTGTCAGCCCAGCGTCGTCGTGAAGGCCGACTGCGCTTGCGCGCAGATACAGCGCGCCGCTGGCGACAGCGATGCCGCCAGCGACGAGGCTCCAACCGAGCCGGTCGGCGTACCACCGCTCGCGTCGAGCGACGGCCGAGGACGAGAGCGTTGCGGCCGGACTCGGCGTGGCTCCGGCGCGTCTCGCAGGTGCAGGCGCAGGCGCGGGTGCAGGCGTGACCGCGGGCGCAGGCGTGATCGTGGCCGGTGGCTGCGCCGTGGCCTTCGGCGTCAGCTCCTCGCGTAGCTGGCGCACGAAGCCGGCCACGAGGTCGCGGAGCTCGCCCGTGGGCCGGCCGCTCTCGAGGAACCGCTCGTAGTGCCGGAGCGCGTCGGCGCGCCTGCCGAGCTTCCGGTAGCACTGGCCGAGGTTGTAGTCGAAGACCGGCGTTGGCTCGATCGCGGCGCCGGCATGGTACTGAGCGATCGCCTCCTCGAGCTTGCGAGCTCGGTACAGCCGGTTGCCTTGCTTGAAGTGGAGCCGAGCGCCGAGCGCCTTCGGCGGCGCGAGCGCCGGATCGTCTGCCCACGCAGGCGTGGCGAGCACGTACAGGAGCAGCGCGATGAGGATCCAGAACCGCATGGCCATGCTCACTCCTCCGCACCGGAGACGTCGTCGGGATCTATGGACTGTTTACGAGTCGGCGGTCGCGCACCGCGCGCCGCGTCACGTGATGGCACCATCGGCGGCATCGGCGCCTTCGGCTTCTCGTGCGCAGCGCTCGGCTGGGCCGGCGCCGATGCCGCGGCCGGCGCCGATGCCGCGGCTGGCGCCGATGCCGGCGTCGCTGCTGGAATCGTTGCTACCGCCGCAGGCTGCGATGCCGCCGCTGGCACTGGCGAGTCCGCGCGAGGCGGGGCCGCGACGCTCGCCGCCGCCGCCGGCACCGCTGGCGGCGCTCCATTCGACGTGATCCTCGCCGCGATCGTGCCCGTCGTGATCGCCGCCAGCGCAGCCGCACCGATCGTCGCGAGTGCGACCCTCCAGCGCGACCCTCGCTGCCCGGCGCCCGGCTCGCTCGGCCCGCTCACGACGCCGGTCGCGGCCGAGAACGTCGTCGGCTTCGCCGCCGCCGCGACCTCGCGCGGAGTCGCGGCTGCCGCTGCGGTCGCCGCGCCGCGCCGCGCTGTCGCTGCCGCCACGCCGCGCGGCGACCCCGGGGCCGTCTCGCGCGCCGGCCACAGGAGCGGCCCGATGCGGTTCACCTCCGCCACGTTGCGCACCGTCTCGAGGTCCGACGCCGCCTTCTGCACGAAGTGCGGCGCCAGATCCGCGAGGATCTCGGCTCCGCTCGGCAAGCCCCCCACGGCCGGCAGCGCCGAGGCGAGCGCCACGGCGAGCTCACGCACCGATCTCGGACGCGCGGCCGGGTCGACGCTCAGCGCCTCGAGCAGGACCTCGGCCCACGCTGGCGGCATCACGTCCGCGGGCGGCCGCTCCGGGATCACCGTGCGTTGCAGGTAATAGAGGACCGCGTGATCCGGGTGCTGCCACGGCAGCCGGCCCGTCACCAGCTCCCAGACCACGATCGCCAGCGAATAGATATCGGCGAGGTGCGTCACCTCGTCTGCGTGTTCGTACTGCTCTACCGCCATATAGGAGGGAGTTCCGATGGCGGCGCCGCTGTAGGTCACGGGATCGCCCGCACCCTCGCCGGTGATCTTGGCGATGCCGAAATCGAGGAGCTTCAGCGCGTACGGGTTGGCGTTCGTCGCGACCACGTACACGTTGCCCGGCTTCAGATCGCGGTGGACGATGCCGTGCGCGTGCGCGTGATCGAGCGCGTCGCAGAGCTGCACGACGAGGTGCAGCGCGCGGTGCGGCGTCAGCCGGCCGCCCCGCGCGCGCAGGTACGCGTCGAGCGGCTGCCCCTCGAGATACGGCACCATGATGAACAGCTGGCCATCGGGGAGCTCACCGAAGTTGTCGATCCCGAGGATGCGCTCGTGATCGAGCCGCGAGGCAGCCTCGGCCTCGCGGTGGAAGCGCTGGCGCAGCACGTCGCTCCCTGCGTACGCGGGGAGCAGCACCTTGATCACCTTGAGCGTCCGCGGCAGGCGCACGTGCCGGGCGAGGTACACCGCGCCCATGCCGCCCTGGGCGAGCTGCTTCTCGATCCTGAACTCGAGGATCGTGTGCCCGATCATCGTGGGTCGCTACTCTGCAGGATTCGCGCGACCGTTCAAGCTTATTCGGCCAAATAGCATTCAGTCAAAATCGCCGAACGACATAGACTAAGAATTAATGTCGATTGGCCAGCCATCCAGGAGGCAGCAGTTCGCGATCTCGTCGAATGACGCTTGTGCGGGAGAGCATATTGATGCCCTCTATCGAGGTGCCTCTGCCCTGGCCCCCGCCTCCGCCCGACGAGCCCGTTGCCTGCGCCGCGCCCCAGACGCCCGTCGAGACCGAGCCGCTCGACGAGGTACATCGCGGGGCGTGGTTCGAGGGTCCCGACGTCGTGACCGCGCTCCGCGTGTACGACGGTGAGCGCGAGTACGTCTTGCCGCACAAGCTGGTGTTCACGCTCGGCGCCTCTCGGCAGCGCGATGTCGCCGTCCCTGGGGCCGACCTCTCGGCGCTGCACTGCGCGTTCGTGCGCACGGGCGCGCGGCTGCGCGTTCATGACGCGCACAGCACCAACGGGCTGTACCTCGGCGACCGGCGCGTCGACGTGCTCGAGCTTCACCCCGGTGATACGTTCACCGCGGCGCCGCTGACGTTCCTCGCGATGAACGAGGAGATGCGCGCGCAGCGGCCGATCATCGCGGACATCGTCGGGACGAGCTTCGTGCCCACGCCCGACCAGGTCCTGGTCGATGCCGTGAAGCAGTCCCATCCCCTCCTGATCACTGGCGAGACGGGGTGCGATCTGGATCGGCTCGGCCGCGCGATCCACGCCGTCTCGCTACGCCGGCGCCGCGCGCTCGTCGAGCTCACCGCGCTGCCCGACGACCGGGGCGCGCAGCGTGAGCTCCTCCGGCGCGCCGCGCGCTCGTCTCTCCTGATCCGGCTCGACGCGATCAAGGCGCCGCTCGATCCGGCGTTCTGCGGGGCGGCGTTCTCCCGCGATCACCACATCCGGGTGATCGTGGTCGCGCCGACGGCAGCCGTCGCGCGGCGGCTGCTCGCGCTCGATGCGCTGAAGCAGGCGGTGCAGCTGGAGCAGCTGCAGCACATCTGGATCCGACCGCTCGGGATGCGCCCCGGTGACGTGCCGGGCTTGCTCGATCGCTTGCTCGCCGAGCGCCGGGCCGCGTTCCGGCTCGCCGATCTCACGCCCAAGAACCGCCAAGTGCTGTGCAACCACGACTGGCGCGACAACTTCATCGGGCTCCGGCTCGTGGCGGACCGGCTGGCGGCGATCGGCCGTGTCCGTGGCTGGGAGACGATGAGCTGGCACGAGCGCAGCGCCGCGGTCGGAATCCCGAAGGCGACCCTCTTCGAGTGGTTCAGAGGATTTGGCCTGACCTCGCCCCTCCTGACCCGGAGCTGACCGGCGCCTGCTGGCGCCCGCTCGCTCGGCGCGGCGAGCCTCGCGCCGCAAGCGCCGCGGTCAGAGCAGCGCGTGATCCCGCGCCCGCCAGCGCTCGAGCGCCGCGTCGAGCGCGCCGGGCGAAGCCGCCGGGGTCGCGAGTCGGCCGACGACGGCCAACCACTCGCGCTCGCCGACGGCCGCCGCAGCAGCGTTGTCCTCGAGAGTGCGCCGCGCGTTGACGAGATCGCCGGTGGCCCAGGCGGTGAACGCTTCGGGATCGTCGGCCGCCCAGACATTGGTCTGGAAGGCGCTGCGCGCTGTCCGGATCGCAACTACCGCTGCCGCCGTGCGCTGGGCGTGGTCGTCTCGGTGCACCCACGCCACCAGCAAGGCGTGCAGGCCATGGCGGAACGAAGTGTCCGCGGAGTCGTGATCCGGATCGTCGACGAGCCCAGTTTCGTGCTTCTCGACCCACGCCCCGGGATCGGCGAGCAACTCAGCGGGCCACACGATCGCGGGATGCTTCGACCGGAAGATCGGCAGATACCGGCTCAGCGCGAACCGCGCGACCTCAAGCGCGTGGCTGGCCGGAGCGGCGTAGAGGGCCCGGAACAGCCACTCGGCGCGATCGCGCGACGATCCGCTCGCCAGCAGGTTCGCCAGATCCGCCACGCCGCTAGTCGTCATAGGAGATCCGCCACTTTTCGTATGTCTTCGGCTCCGACGAAGCGTCCTCGCAGATCGGGCATCCCATCAACGAACCCGGCCGGCCGGCGTCCCCGCGGTTCTTCTTCCACGTCGCGCGGACCTTGACCTGCCAGCCATTCGACCCACAGGCACCGCCGCTCGCGCTGTACTTGGACTCTTCCTCGAGGTTCACCTCCTCGAGCTCGCGCTGCATCGCCCGGAACGCGTCGCTCTGGCTATCGAAGGAGTAGCCCGAGGGCGTGCTCTTGAGGTTCCTAGGATACTCGGTCTCGCAGGTCTTCTTGGCCTGCTGCGCGCGAGTGGCCGTGCCCGTCGAGAGCGAGAGCGCCACGATCGCAGCAGCGGCGAGACAGATCACGATGATCGTTTTGTTCATGATTCTCCTCACGAGAGTTCTCCTGACCGCACCGATGCGCGTTACCTGATGCCCCACTTCTCGTAGAGCTCGGGGCCCGACGAGGTGTCCTTGCAGATCGGACAGCCGACAAGAGACGCGGGATAGAACGCATCCCGGCCGTTCCTCTTGTACGTGGCCCTGACTTTCGTGTGCCAGCCGGTCTCCTCGCACGGGCCGCTGGTCGCTCGCGCGCGATTCGACTCCTTTCGCAAGGTGAAGTTCCTGTATTCGTCTACGAGCACGCGAAACGCCGCATCTTCACTGTCGTACGGGTAATCCGACGGGACGCTCGTCTTGTGCTTCGGATACTCCGTTGCGCACATCTTCGGCGGCGTCTGCGCTTCGCTCGTCGATCCCCTGATCCCAATCGCCAATGCGAGCGCGAGCGCCGACACCAAGAGCACGGTCTTCTTCACGCCTCCTCTTCCTTCCTGCCGAGGTTCCATGCGCGTGAGTCGCGCCGGCCTCGCGTTCAGTACGAGACCACGCACGCGTCGCTCCGTCAAGACCGATGGCGTTCGAGCGACCCCGTTCAAGCTTATTCGGCCAAATACCACTCAGTCAAAATCGCCGAACGATGCGGACCAAGAATTAACATGGACTGCCCAGCCATCCGGTTTCGTGATCTCGCCGAATGACGCTTGTGCTGGAGAGCATATTCTTGCCACCTATCGAGGTGCGCTCGGAGCTGACCGTCGAGCGCGCGGCCGGTCAGCGCGACTGATCGCCGAACGTCCGCACGCGCGACGCGCACCGGCTCGCGTCTTCCAGGAGCCTCACGCCGAGCGCGCGCGCCGCCTCGGGAGCTGCCTGCGGCATGGCCGCGATCTCGACGAGCTGCTTGTCCACCCGATCGAGGCACGCGACGTCCCGGCACTCGCAGGCGGCATCGCGCACGGCGGCGATGCGCGCGATCACGGCGTCCGCGGCGGCGTCGCCCGTCGGCGTCACCTTCGTCCGCTGCCCGAACCACGCGTCGAGCAGCGTCGTGATCTCCTTCCGCCGACGCGCGTCGATCGCCAGCGTGCAGCTCAGCGTGGCCGCGTCGCGCTCGATCGCCAAGAGCATCTGCGCGCACATCACCTGGAGCTGGCGCGGATCGGCCTCCGCGATCTTGCCGACCGTCTCGGAGGTGTGGGCGATCGCCTTCCTCGCGTCGACGAGGCTCCCGCGCGCCTCCGGCTTCGTGCACGTCGCGTTGTCGAGCGCGTCGAGGCCGAGCCGGCAGATGTCTGGCACGTTCTGCGCGGGCGGCGCCGCGGCGGCCCCGCCAGCCGGCCCCGCCGGCGCGCCCGCACCCGCGGGCTGCGCTGGCGCGAGCGGTGCCTGCTGCTGCGACGATGCCGGCTGCTGCGGCGATTCGCGAGGTCTGTCCTTGCAGCTCGCGAGCAAGGACAGGGCGGCGACCACGACGAGCTTCATCCGCGCTGATGCTAGCAGCCCCGCCCTTCCCCCGGCGGTCCACTGTGCGCACGTGTCACGCTGCTCTCGGGCGCGAGGCGCGTCGGCGCCGCCCCTGTGCATTTGCGCCACAGCGGGAAGGTGCGTCGGAGCAGGCACGTCGAGCATGGGCAACCGGCGAAGCTCGGTATGATGTTCGGCAGACCGCGATGACACCCACCGAGACGGGACAGCCGGCCAGCGCCGAGACCGTGGACCTCCGCGAGACGCAGACCCGGAAGTTCGTCGAGACCAACGAGCTGTTCCGGCTCCTGGTCCAGAGCGTGAAGGACTACGCGATCTTCATGCTCGATCCGGATGGGTGCGTCGCCACGTGGAACCCGGGCGCGGAGCGGCTCAAGGGCTATACGGCCGACGAGGTCATCGGCCGACACTTCTCCGTGTTCTATCCCGAGGCGGACGTGCGGGCCGGCAAGTGCGAGCTCGAGCTCGAGGTGGCGGCGCGCGAGGGGCGCTTCGAGGACGAGGGCTGGCGCATCCGCAAGGATGGCAGCCGGTTCTGGGCGAACGTCGTGATCAGCGCGATCCACGACAGCGCCGGGGCGCTCGTCGGATTCTCCAAGGTCACGCGCGATCTCACCGAGCGGAAGCGCGCCGAGGAGGAGCGCGCCGCGCGCCTCGCCGCGGAGCAGGCCAACCGCACCAAGGACGAGTTCCTCGCGGTGCTCGGCCACGAGCTCCGTAACCCGCTCGCGCCGGTCGTCACCGCGCTGCAGCTGATCAAGCAGCGGGGCGACACGACCTTCGCGCGCGAGCACCAGGTGATCGAGCGGCAGGTCGAGCACCTCACGCACCTCGTCGACGATCTGCTCGACGTGTCCCGCATCGCGCACGGCAAGATCGAGCTGAGGAAGCGGCTGATCGATCTCCGCGACGCGCTCGACAAGGCGATCGAGGTGGTGACCCCGCAGCTCGAGACGCGGGGCCACCACCTCGAGGTCGACACGCCGCCCGCGCCGCTCGGCGTCCTGGGCGACGAGGCCCGGCTGATCCAGGTGCTCGTGAACCTCCTCGGCAACGCCGCCAAGCACACGCCGCCCGGCGGGCACATCGCCGTGATCGCCCGCCCGGCGGGCGCGCGGGTCTCCGTCGAGGTCCGCGACGACGGCGCCGGGATCGACCCCGCGCTCTTGCCGCGCGTGTTCGATCTGTTCGTCCAGGGCTATCAGGACCGCGCGCGGGCCGCTGGCGGCCTCGGCCTGGGCCTCACGATCGTGCGCTCGCTGGTGCAGCTCCACGGCGGCGAGGTGGAGGTGCACAGCGGCGGCCCGGGCCAGGGCGCGAGCTTCACCGTCCGGCTGCCGGCGGTGTCGCTGGCGGCGGGCGCGCCGCCGGAGGCCGCCGCCGCGCCAGCCGAGGAGCCAGCCGAGGAGCCGCGCGCCCCGGCGCCCGCGTCGGCGAAGACCCGGATCCTGGTCGTCGACGACAACGAGGACGCGCGCTGGATGCTGGCGGAGATGCTCGGCGTCCTGGGGTACGAGGTGGAGGCCGCCGCCGACGGGCCGGCCGCGCTCGCGGTGATGGGCGCGTTCCAGCCGGACGTCGCGATCCTCGACATCGGCCTGCCCGGCATGGACGGCTACGAGCTGGCCGCGCGGATCCGCGAGACCGCGAGCGGCCAGCGGGTCTGGCTGATCGCGCTGAGCGGCTACGGCTCGGCGGCCGATCGGGCCCGGAGCCAGGCCGTCGGCTTCGATCTGCACCTGGTGAAGCCGGTCGACGTGAAGCTCCTGCTGAAGCACATCGGCGAGCGTCACTCGCCACTGCCGCCTTGATTGGCCACGTCGCGCGCGCGCGCGCGGGCCCCCCTGTCGACTGTCATCGACTACCATCGGCGCGTGAAGGTCCTCGTCACTGGCCTGCGCGGCACGGTCGGCCGCGCGCTCCTGGCCGAGCTGCGCGGCCAGGGGCACCAGGTCATCGGCTGGGATCGCGCGGCCGTGCCGATCGATCGCTACGACGCGATGGATCGGTTCGTGGCCGAGACGGCGCCCGATGTCGTCGTGAACCTCGCGATCGCCTCGCAGCCGACGGGCCGCGACCGCGAGTCGTGGCTCGTCAACCACGACTGGCCGAGCGAGCTGGCGTGGATCTGCCGCCAGCGCCAGCTCCGGTTCGTCCACACGAGCACGGTGATGGTGTTCTCGCCGGCCGCGGTCGGGCCGTTCACGATCGAGTCGGTGCCTGACGCCGAGCACGGCTATGGCTACGAGAAGCGGGTGGCCGAGGCGCGCGTCTTCTATCAGTACCCGCAGGCGACCGTGGTCCGGCTGGGCTGGCAGATCGGCGACGCGGCGGGCTCGAACAACATGATCGATTACCTCGAGCGAGCGGCGCGCGAGCACGGCCACGTCGCCGCCAGCTCGCGCTTCCTGCCGGCGTGCTCGTTCCTCCCGGACACCGCCGCGGCGCTGGCGCGCGCGCTGACGGCGCCGCCGGGGCTGTACCAGATCGACGGCAACGACCGCCACACGATGTGGCAGATCGCCTGCGCGCTGTCCGAGCACCACGGCCGGCGCTGGCGCATCGTCGAGACGGCCGAGCCGTATCAGGATCAGAGGATGATCGACCCGCGCCTTGATACAGCGCAGATCTCGGGCCGGCTCCCCGCGCTGGGCTGAAACCGCAAAGTGCACTGTCGGGACGATCTGTCGCCACGAGGACTCTGGATTTTGCTGCGCGAACCCGAGTAGCTTGCGCCCATGGGAAAAGCTACCTGGGTAGTGATGGCCTTGATTGTGGCGCTCGCGGGGTGTGTGAAGAAGTCGACGTACCAGAAGGCGCTCGCCGACAACGCGCGGCTCGAGTCGGAGCTCGCGGCGGCGCGGAAGAAGGCGTCGGACACCGAGCAGACGCTCGGCCAGAAGATCCGTGAGCTCGAGGGCCGCCTCGGGATCCTCGACGAGACGACCAAGAGCAAGGAGTCCGAGCTCGGCAAGATGCGCGGCGAGAAGGAGGCGACCGAGAAGGAGCTCGCCGAGCTGCGGCGCCAGAAGGAGGCGGCGGAGAAGCGGATCGCCGCGTACAAGGCGCTGCAGAACAAGTTCCGCGCCCTCGTCGACACGGGCAAGCTGCAGGTCGTCTTCCGCAACGGGCAGATGACGCTGAAGCTGCCGTCGGGGATCCTGTTCCCGAGCGGATCGTCGGAGCTCTCGAAGGAGGGCCAGACGGCGCTCGCCGAGGTCGTCAAGATCCTCCTCCAGTTCAAGGACCGCCGGTTCCTCGTGGCCGGTCACACCGACAACCAGCCGATCCGGACCTCCGAGTTCAAGAACAACTGGTACCTGTCGACGGCGCGCGCGAACAGCGTCGTGCAGTTCATGATCAAGCAGCAGTTCCCGGCCAAGAGCCTGGCCGCGGCCGGCTACGGCGAGTTCGATCCGGTCGCCAAGAACGACACCGAGACGAGCCGCGAGCAGAACCGCCGCATCGAGATCATCCTCGTGCCGAACCTCGAGGAGCTGCCGAGCCTCACCGGCGATCAGCCGTAGCCGGGCTAGCCGACGATCTTCCAGACGATCGCGCCGAGGAGGAGCAGGACGATCGCGCCCGCGCACGCCGCCCACACGAGGTTGGGCAGCGTCCACGGGATCGCGGCGAGCCACGGCAGCCGCACCGCGTCGGCGGGGTCCACATCCAGATCCACATCCACCTCCATCGCCTCGGGCGTGTCGGGCGGGGGCGGCTGGGCCATCATCGGCACGATCGGCGTCAGCTGCGGCTTGCGGCCAGGCTTCTGCTCGTACGCCCACTGGATCCAGTCGGCCACGCCCTGGTTGTCCATCGCGTTGTCGGGCTGCTCGAGCAGCACGCGGATCGCGTCGCGCATCGCCGCGGCCGACTGCCAGCGGCGATCGAGATCGCGCTCGAGCGCCGTCATCACGATCCGATCGAGCTCGGGCGTGACCTGCGGGTTGGCGAGCGACGGGCGCGGGATCGGCAGCTCGCGCACGCGCATCATCGTCTCGTACGCGTCGGCGCCCTCGAACAGCCGGCGGCTCGTGAGCAGCTCGTACATGATGATGCCGGCCGCCCACAGATCGGCGCGGTGATCGATCGTGCCGGCGAGGTACTCGGGCGCGATGTAGCCGTACTTGCCCTTGATGACGCCGACGGCGGAGTCCTCGGCCTGGGTGCCCTTCGCCTTCGCGAGGCCGAAGTCGATGAGCTTCAAGAGGCCGGTCTCGGAGATGAGGAGGTTCGCGGGCGTGACGTCGCGGTGGATGATGACGAGCGGGTTGCCGTACCCATCGGTCCGGGTGTGCGCGTGATCGAGCGCGTCGCAGAGCTGCGCGGCGAGGTGGAGCGTCACCGCCTGCGGGACCGCGCCGACGCCCTGGCGGCAGTGCTCGACGAGCTCCTTCAGCGTCCGGCCGCGGATGTACTCCATCGTGATGTAGTACGTGCCGAACTGCCGCCCCGCGGCGCGGGCGCCCGCGATGTTGGGGTGCGAGAGGTAGCGGAGCAGGCGGCCCTCTTCGACGAAGATCTTGACGAGCTCGGGCTTCGTCGTCGGGACGAGCCGCTTCAGCGCGACCTCTTCCTTATCACCGCGCGGCGTGACCAGCTCCGCGCGGTGAACGGTTGCCATGCCGCCCTTCCCGATCTGCTCGTACACCAGGTACGACCCGAACCTTTCGGGTGATGCCACCGAACCATTGTATCCGAGAGGGGCGCGGCCGGTCCCGGCGCTACCGCAGGAACGAAGGCTCGCCGTCGGCGCGCGGCGGCGGCGCAGGCGGCGGCGCGATCGGAGCGGGAGCCGGGGCGGGAGCCGGGGCGGCAGAGATCTTCGCAGGTGCGGGCGCGGATGTAGGCGCTGGCGCCGGCGCCGGCTTGGCCTCCTTGCGCCAGAGCCGCGCGAGCCGCGCGGGCGGCAGGTTCGTCGGCTGCGCGGGGGCGGGGCGCGGCCAGCGCCAGGCGACGAGCACCCCGAGCGGCACGGCGTACAGCGCGACGATGAGCAAGGTCTCACTCGAGCCGACGAACGAGAAGAAGGCGTCGGCGACGAAGTAGGGCCCGACGACGGTCACGATGACCACGCCGATCGCGTGCAGGACCCCGAGCTCGTACCGGCCGAGGAGGAGGCGGAACAGGAAGACGAGCCAGGCGATCAGGATGCCGTAGCCGGCGAAGCCCGCGCCGGCCATGCCGGCTGACGCGGCGATCTCGACGGCTGACCAGACGAGCGCCCACCCGAACGTGTTGAACGGGTTGTGGCGCTCGAGGGCCGCGATGCTGCCCCAGAACAGCACCGCCCACATCGTCCAGGCGAACAGGAGCAGGCCGATCAGCAGGGACGCGTCCATCGCCCCAACGATGCGCCAAGCGCGCCGCGCCGTCGACAGGATCTCGCGCATGCACGAGATCCCACGTCCGGCCTACGTCCGGGGCGCCGGCCCGCCCCCGAACAGGCGCTTGATCAGCCCGTCGAGCGCCTCGATCGCGACCGGCTTCACGAAGTGCGCGTCGAAGCCCGCGGCCTGCGCCTGCGCCCGGTCCGAGTCCTGGCCGTACCCGGTGAGCGCGATCAGCCGGATCGAGCGCGCGGGCGGCAGCTCGCGCAGCCGGCGCGCCAGCTCGTAGCCGTCCATCTCCGGCAGCCCGATGTCGAGCAGCGCGAGCTCGGGCTGGAACTCGCTCGTGAGGCGCAGCGCGTCGTACGGGTGGTGCGCGATCCGCGTCGTGTTGCCGAGGCACTCGAGCAGATCGGCGAGCATGGCGGCCGCGTCCTCGTTGTCGTCGACGACCAGGATGCGGTGGCCGCGCGCGGCGGCGAGCGCGGTCGTCTCCGGCTCCGCTGCGGCCGCGGCCTTGGCGCGCGCGATCGCGGGCAGCCGGATCGCGAGCTCGCTGCCCCGGCCCAGTCCCTCGCTCCGCGCCGAGACGGTGCCGCCGTGCAGCTCGACGAGCCCGCGCACGATGCTGAGGCCCAGGCCCAGGCCGCCCTGCGCGCGATCGATCGCCTGGCGCTCCTGCACGAACATCTCGAACACCGTCGGCAAGATCTCCGCGGAGATCCCGATGCCGGTGTCCCGCACCGCGATCACGACGTCGCCTGCGTCCCGGTCGCCGTCCCTGTGCGCGGTGACCGTGATCCGGCCGCGCGGCTCGGTGTACTTCGCGGCGTTGGTCAATAGATTCGCGATCACCTGCGCGAGCCGCGCGCGGTCGGCGTCCACCTCGAGGCCGGCGCGCGGGACGTCGACGGTCAAGGCGTGCTCGCGCTGCTCGATCAGCGGCCGCGCCATGTCGATCGCGTCCGTCACGGCGACGCCGACCTCGAGCCGCTCCGGCCGGAGCTCGATCTTGGCGTGCGCGATGCGCGACACATCGAGCAGATCGTCGACCAGGTGGATCAGCTGGTGCGCCTGCCGCTCGATGATGCCGAGCTCGCGCTCGCCGGCCTCGGGGCCGCGCCGCCGGAGGAGCTGCGCCGCCGTGACGATCGGCGCCAGCGGGTTGCGCAGCTCGTGGCCGAGCATCGCGAGGAAGTCGTCCTTCGCGCGGTTCGCGCGCTCCGCCTCGGCGCGCGCCCGCTGCTCGCGCGCGATCGCGTCGTACACCGCCGTCACGTCGCGCATGGCGCCGATGATCCGGTAGGCGCGCCCGCTGACCTCGCGCAGGAAGTAGCCGTAGTCCTCGACGCGCAGCCACGAGCCGTCCGCGCGCCGGAACCGGTAGTGCTCCTTCCACGACGACGCCACCCCGGCGCGCGCCACCTCGAGCGAGGCCTCGATGCGGGCGGCGTCCTCGGGGTGGATGCGCTCGAGCTTCCACCGCGCGTTGTTCTGCACGATGTCGCCGCCCGAGCCGAGCAGGCCGTGGATGCTGCCGCTCCACCAGAACTCGCGCGTGTCGAGGTTCCAGTCCCAGAGCGCCTCCTCGGCGGCCTGGGCGAGGAGCAGGAGCCGGTCCTGATCCCGCCGCGCGATCGCGAGCCGCTGCGCGTTCTCGAGCGCCGCCGTCGTCGAGCGCGCGAGCTCGTGCAGCGCGGCGAGCGTGGCGTCGCCGGGCGGCCGCGGCGGCCGCGCCTCGAAGACGAGCGCGAGCTCGCCCCACAGCCGGCCGGTGCGGTGGAGGATCGGCAGGGCGTAGATCGCGGTGTCCTCGCCGAGCGAGAGCCCGGCGAAGATCGCCGCCGTCGCCGCGCCCGGCTCGAGCGTCAGCGGCCCGCGCTGCTCGGCGAGCCGCCGGTGGATCGCGAACATCGCCGAACGGGCCGCGTCGGAGAGCTCGAGCGTCTGCCCGCTCGGGCCGACGCGGATCCCGCGCCCCTCGCGCCCCCACGGCAGCCCCGGCACCGCGTAGCACGCCAGGGCGTCGCGCGCGCCGGTCAGCTCGCGGGCCGCGTGGCCCGAGCGTGCGAGGATCTCGTCGAACCCGACGAGGCCCATCAGCTGCTGCGTGTGATGCAGTAGCCGTAGGAGGACCGCCTCCGTCTCGCTGGACACCCGCGCTCGTACTTACGTCGTCGGAGCGACCTTCGCCGACAGGTTGGAGAGCCACGTGTCGAGCGTGGCGCTCTGGCGATCGCGCTCGAGGAACAGCTGCGGCGGCACGTAGTACATGTGCGAGTTGTCGAACCCCTCCTGGCCGCACATCACCTTCGGGTGCGTGTGGAGGATGTCGAGCAGCACCTCGGCGTCGAAGCGGCGGCGATCGTACTGGCAGACGGCGTAGCACTCGCTCCGGGGGAAGTAGTGGTTGAGGAGCGACTCGTACTCGACGAGCCGCTCGGAGCCCGGCTCACCGGCGAGCGCCCACGTCATCTCGCCGGTCACGCCGAGCGCGGGGTAGCCCTCGGCGAGCGCCTTGTCGGTCTCCTCGCGGAGCAGCACGATCATCTTCTCGGGATCGAACTGCCCGTGCTTCAGGTAGGCCTCCTTCGCCGTCAGGATGACGAGCTGGCCCCGGGCCAGGAGCGACTCGACGTCGATCCCGGCGTCCGCGAGGAGGGCCCGGAGCTGCGCCGCCGTCTGGATATTGACGATGTAGAACAGCTTGTGGCCCTTCTGGACCCCCTGGCGGATGAAGTCGACCACGAGGGCGCGGTGATCCTCGTCGGTGCGGTAGATGCCGCAGTAGTGATCGCCGGCGTTCATGCGGGCGATGGCGGGAAGGACCGGGCTGGTCATGACGAGCCTCCTGGGGAGCGAGCCGAGCCTCCCTTGCATGCGAGATGCGTGCGCGGCCCGCGCGCCGCCTCGCGCGCGCGGGTGAACGCGCGTTGGGGATTCGATCCGGCCTGCCTGCTGCCTGTCTGCCACCGGCCTCGACGATGATACCGGCGCGCCGCGAGCGGCCCGTGGCGCGTATCCGCCGCGCACACCGCGCGCGTGCGCTCGTGGTCGAATTGCGCGGCGCTGCGCGACGCGCAAGACTTTCGCCCATGTCCAGACTGCGCCTCGTCGAATCCGGAGCCCGGCCCCTCGCTCCCAAGCGGCTCCTCCCGGGCCTCCTCCCGGCCCTGATCCTGGCGGCGTGCTGGACCCGCGACGCGCCGCCCCAGGGGCCGTCGAACCAGGCGCTCGCCCAGGGGCAGGCGTGCAGCTCGCTCGACGACGTGAAGAGCCCGCCGCTCGATCCGCAGGCCGGCCGGCTGCGCGCGCACGTCACCGGCTCACTCTCTGCGGATCCGCGGCGCATGAGCGGCCGCACGTGGACCGGCGACGAGGTCCCGGGGTTCGTGCCGCGCACGCTCGGCACGCTCGAGCTGTTCCTGCTCGACGCGGCGGACGCCGGCTACCTGGCATTTTATCGCGAGCCGTACAACCTCCAGAGCTGCCAGCTCTCGGGCGCCGTGAACTGCGCCTACGAGGTGCGGCACTACGATCGCGGCGGCAAGGAGCGCTGGCGGCTGCCGCTGAACGAGCTCCTCTCGCGCGGCGATCACCTCGAGATCCAGGACATCCGGCTCGCGGGCGGCGTCCTGTACTTCAACGAGGCCTGCCAGTCGTACGCGCAGGGCGCGGGCGGCCAGTGCTCGTCGCTCGTCGCGGTCGATCCGGCCGCGCGCAAGGTCCTGTGGCGCACGCAGCCGCTCGTCTCGAACGGCCGCTTCGTCGTGCGCGGCTGCTACGTGATCGCCGGCTACGGCTTCACGGCCGAGCCCGATCACGTGTTCCTCGTCTCGCGCGCGACGGGCCAGGTGCTGCAGGACGTCCCGCTCGCGAGCGCGCCCGAGAAGATGACGCTCGTCGGGCGCGATCAGCTCGACGTCGAGATCTACTCCGGCGCCGTCGGCCGCTTCCGGCTGATCGACATCGAGGGCCCCGCCGGCAAGCTCCAGCTCCTCGACAATGATCCGGCGTTCGCCGGCAGTAGCTACGGCGGGTACGGCGGCGCGCGCTACGGCGGGTACGGCGGCGCGCGCTACGGCGGGTTGCGCCCGGTGCCCCGCCCGCGCCCGCGCCCGTAGCTCCGGCGCGTCCCCGCTGGGGATCTTGGTCCCCACTGCGCAGAAGTAAAAACAGCTGGTTAGCCAGGTACGGAAGATGCTCGGCCTCCGCCAGATGATCCGAGCAGCTCTCCTCGCGCTGGCGGCCGGGCTCGCCGCGTCCGCGTGTGTCGGCGGCCAGCCTGGGCCGGCCGCGCCTGGTGACGGCGGCCGGGCCGACGGCGGCGGCGGCGGCGGCGGCGACGCGCCGGCGGGCGGCCTCGAGCCGGGGACCTTGCAGGTGCGCTGGATGCACGGCTCGGCGAGCTGCGCGCAGGACGCCGACCCCGAGGTGCAGGTCCACGCCTACAACGCGACGACGTACATCCTCCGGCAGAACAAGTGCGACACGTTCGAGGCGCCGTTCGTCTACGTGCTCATCGGCACCACGTCGGCGCTCATGCTCGACAGCGGCGCGACGACCACCACGGCCCTGCGCGATCGGGTGCGCGGCCTCGTCGGCGCGCGCGCGCTGATCGTCGCGCACTCGCACCACCACGGCGATCACTTCGCCGGCGACACGCAGCTCTCCGGCCAGCCGATGACGACGGTGATCGCGCGCACCCGCGCCGCGGTCCAGGCCGCGTTCGGGATCGCGACCTGGCCGACCGATCCGGGCACGCTCGACCTGGGCGGCCGCGTGCTCGACGTGCTCGCGATCCCCGGCCACCAGGCCGAGCACATCGCGATCTACGATCGCCGCACCGGCCTGCTCCTGACCGGCGACTCGCTGTACCCGGGCTTTCTGTTCGTCAGCGACTGGGCCACGTACCGCGCGAGCACCTCGCGGCTCGCGGCGTTCGTCGCCGCGCACCCGGTCGCGCACGTCCTCGGCGCGCACGTCGAGATGACGGCGACGCCGAAGGTGAGCTACCCGTACGGCACGACCTACCAGCCCAACGAGCACGTGCTGCAGCTGTCGGCCGCCCACGTCATGCAGCTCGACGCCGCGCTGACCGCGCTCGGGCCGACGCCGCCCGCCGCGCCGGTCGCCTACGACGACTTCGTGATCGATCCGCCCTAGCCAAAGGCTTGCGCCCGGGCGGCGCCTTTCACACACTTCGCGGGCATGTCTCTTCGCAGCGCGGCGCTCTTCGTCCTGGTCTCGGTGGCGTGGGGCTGTGGCGCCGATCCAGAGCCGCCGCCGCCGCGCGCCCCGGCGTGGCCGTACCCGCTCCCCGGCTACGAGCAGTACTACAGCGCCGATCCCGAGGAGCCGACGATCGAGCTCGTGACGATGGGCGTCGGCGCGCTGATCTGGGAGCGCCACGGCCACATCGCCCTGTGCGTCCGCTACCGCCGGCCGGGCCGGGACGTCTGCTACAACTACGGCGTCGCCGAGTTCCAGAAGCCGCTCAAGATGGCGTGGGCGTTCTTCCGCGGCGCCAACGGGTTCTGGGTCGAGCCGCAGTCCACCGGGCAGCTGATCCGGACGTACGTCTACCGGGACCGCACGGTGTGGGTCCAGCCGCTGCCGCTGTCGCTCGAACAGAAGAAGAAGGTGCTCGAGAAGCTCGAGTACGACGACCACGACGAGCACCGCTACTACGCGTACGACCACTTCCTCGACAACTGCACGACGCGCGTGCGCGACATCATCGACAACGCCGTCGGCGGCGCGCTGCGCGCGATGGACGAGCCGGGGGATGGTCGGACGTTCCGCGACCTCGCGCGCGAGGGCTTCTTCGGCAAGCGGATCCCGCTCCTCGTGACCGATCTGGCGATGGGACGGAGCACGGACCGCGTGCCGACGTACTGGGAGCGGATGTTCCTGCCGGAGTACCTGCGCGTGGCGGTGGAGAAGAAGTGGGGCATCAAGCCGTACGTGCTCTACGAGCGCCGGGGGCTGCCGCCGCTCAAGGAGGGCCCGAGCGGCCGCGTGCTGCTCGCGCTCGTCATCCTGGTGCTCACCGCGCCAGCGTGGGCGACGCGGCTCTGGGGACGCTTCCAGCGCGCCGGGCTCGCGGTCGCCGTGGTGCCGTACGTCTTCCTCGGCGTCGTGTTCTGGTTCCTGGCGGCGGTCAGCCCGCTCGACTACGTGCGGTGGAACGAGACGTGCCTGGTCCTGTTCCCGCTCGACATCGCGCTGATCGCGTTCCTCCCGCCGGAGCGGCGGCGGCTCTACGCGCGGTTCCGCGTCGGGATGCTCGCGCTGCTCGCGCTGCTCGACGTGGTCTCGGTCATCCGGGCGCCGCTGCTCGCGCCGATCCTGTGGCCGCTGATCCCGTGCCTCATCGTCGGGTTCTGGCCGGAGCAGGCGGCGGGCGTGGTGACGGGCGAGTTCGAGGCCGTCGCGCAGGATGAGAAGTCCGGCCCGGTCAAGAAGTCTGGCAAGGTCGGCAAGGCCATCACGTCCGAGAACTCCGGCAGGGTCAGCAAGCCCATCGCGTCCGGCAAGACCGGCCCGGTCGGCAAGACCGGCCCGGTCGGCAAGGTCGTCGCGGTCGGCAAGTCCGGCCAGGTCGGCAAGTCCAGCAAGCGGAGCTGACCGGCGGCGGCGGGCGCCGCGACACGAAAGTCGCGATCCCGCGGCCCGCGGCCAACTCGCGGCGCGCAACGCGAAGAGATCGCTTCAGCGCGCGGGGCACGGCCGTTGCGGAAGCGCCCCCGCGGAGGTTCGCGATGCGCGTGCGCGCCACTGGTCCCCGCCTTTCTTTTCGCCGGCCTGTCAGCTGGCCCCGCTGGGCCGGCTGGCCCGGCTGGCCCGGCTGGCTCGTCTGCTCGCTGCTCGCTGCTGCCACCGCCGCGTGCGCGGGCAGCGTCGACGCCTCCGACGGCGTGGGCGGCGGCGACGGCGACGGCGCCCCCGGCGTCGGCTCGTGCCAGTCGGCGAGCGAGTGCCCGACCGGCTGGTTCTGCAACGACTTCGGCCGCTGCGAGGAGCCGTCCCCGGGGGGCGGCGGCGGCCCCCCCGCGCCGGAGGTCGAGTACGTCCTCGGCACGCCCGTCAGCTCGCAGCGCTACGTCTACGTGGCGCTCACGGAGCAGGACGAGCTCGCGCGCATCGACGGCTACACCGGCGAGGTCGTCGCGCGGCCCGTCGGCGACGCGCCCCGCGACGTCGGCGCGATCCCCGGCGCCGACGGCGCGGTCGTGCTCGACGCCACGAACGGCACCGCGTCGATCGTGCGGCCCGCCGGCAGCACCGACACCGTCCGCGTGCTGCCGACGCTGCCGCGCCTGAACCGCCTCGACCTCGATCCGTCCGGCCGCTTCGCCGTGCTCTGGTTCGATCTCGCGAAGGCGATCGCCGACGGCGGCATCGGCGGCACCGGCAGCTTCCAGGACGTCACCGTGCTGCGGCTCGCGCCCGGCGGCGAGAAGGCCGTGAACCTCACCGTCGGGTTCCGCCCGCGCGAGGTCGAGTTCGACGCCACCGGCAACCGCGCGTACGTGATCACCGAGGACGGCGTGTCGGTGATCGACCTCGCGATCGCCGTGACGAGCGGGCCGACGATCGTCCCGCCGATCCCCGTCGCCGATCCGCTGGCGCCGCCCACGAGCATCGAGGTCGACATCGTGCCGAGCGGCGACTACGCCGCCGTGCGGCGCACCGGCGTGTCGGCCTTGCGCGTGGTCCGCCTCGGCGCCTCGATCCCCGGCCAGTCGCAGGGCCAGATGTTCGATCTGCCGCTCGCGTCGCCGCCCACCGACATCGACCTCGCGCCCGACGGCACGCGCGTCTACGCCGTCCTGCGCGAGGCCAAGCAGCTCGCGATCGTCGACGTCCCCGGCGACGTGCTCGATCCGACCGGGGTCGAGCTCGTCGACCTCGCCAGCGCCACCGTCGGCTCGCTCGTCCTGTCGAAGGACGGCAGGCGCGCGCTCCTCTTCACGAACGCCACGCTCGACGAGCGGCTCACGATGATCAAGCTCGATCAGCCCGGCTACCCGGCGGTGACGTGGCCCATGAAGAAGGCCGCCCGCGCCGTCGGCATCTCGCCGACCGTCACCACGGCGCTCGTGCTCCACGCTAAGGCGCCCGGCGATCCCGCCACCGCCGGGACGATCGACGAGTACATCGATCGCAGCTACGGCTACTCGCTGATCGATCTGGCGACCGGCTTCGCGAAGCTGCAGCTGACGCCCGTCGATCCGGGGCCGTTCGCGTACGCGCCCGACGGCAGCAAGGTCTACGTCGCGCTCGACGGCGGCGACGCGATCTCGGCGACGCGCGCGCTCCAGATCGTGACGGCGCAGACCGGCGTCGTCACGACGAAGCAGCTCGGCTCGCCGCCGTCGGCCGTCGGCATCCTGCCCGCCGCCGGCCAGGCGTTCGCGGCGCAGCGGCACCCGCTCGGCCGGATCACGTTCATGAACCTCGCGACCGACGCGCTCCGCACGGTCACCGGGTTCGATCTCAACGGCGACATCGTGCAGTAGGAGGCGCTCATGCGTAGCATCTCGACACACTCTCTCTGCGCCGCCCTCGCCGCGGCGCTCACCGTGAGCGCGGCCGGCTGCTGGAGCGACGAGCGCCCGATCGCGTGGGATCGCGAGCGCACCGTGCTCGGGCCGATCTCGCTCAAGACGCAGATCGCGTACGTCGACTCGGCGCTCGATCGCGTCACGCTGCTCGATCTCGAGGGCGACGCGCCGCGGCTGTCGCTGCGCCGCATCGGCCGGCGCGCGATCCAGGCCACGCCGAGCCCCGATCGCCACACGCTGTTCGTCGTCACGCGCGGCGAGGAGGCGATCTCGAAGGGGCAGATCGACGAGCCCCCGAAGCTGTGGGTGATCGACGCGCTCGATCCGCGCGCGGTGCCCGTCGCCTACGAGATCGGCTCGCCGTTCGATCGCGTCGCCGTCTCGCCCGACAACAGCGTCGCCATCGTCTACTTCTCCGCCGCCGGCCCCGACGCGGCCGGCTTCTTCCGCAACCCCAACGAGCTCGCGGTGATCGATCTCCGCCGGCCGCCCGGCGCGGACAACCCGCGGCTCAAGACCATCCGCTCGTTCGGCGCCGTGCCGCAGGGCATCGCGCTGTCGCCGCCGATCACCGTGCCGAACGCCGCGGATCCGGCGCCGCGCACGTTCGCGTTCATCCTCGCCGCCGACAACCTGACGGTGCTCGACGCGACGCACCCCGAGCGGCGGGAGATCTCGATCCGCCTCGATCTGGCCGGCGCGCCGGTGATGCCCAAGGAGGTCGTGTTCGCGCCGAAGACCGCGAGCGCGTACGTGCGCAGCGACAACGCCGCCGACGTCCTGCAGGTCGCGCTCGAGGGCATCTCGCCCGCCGACGGCGCCGGCAACGACTACAAGCCGAACCTGGCGCAGGTCGGCGCGGGCGGCGGGCCGAGCGACATCGCCGTCTACGACGACTCCGCCGGGCGGCGCTACATCCTCGCGGCGACGCCGAACACGCGCGAGATCGTCGTGATCGACGCCGACACCGCGCAGTTCCGCACCGTCTCGATCACCGATCCGATCGACCGGATCCTCCTGTTCCCGACGGGCGGCGACCTGCCGCCGACCAAGGCGCTGTTCGCGTCGATCGGCAGCAAGGGCAAGCGCGTGCACACGCTCGATCTCACGCGCATCTCCGATCCGCTGACGCCCGCCAGCATCCGGACGATCTCGCTCGATCAGCCCGTGCGCGACGTGGTGCCCGTGCCGAACCGGGATCTCGCGATGATCGTCCACGACGACGCGCGCACCGTGCTCGGCCTGCTCGACATGTCGACCGAGTCGACGTCGCCCCTGCTCGGCGTCGGCCGGCTCGACTCGTACGACTTCTCGCCGAACGGCTCGTACCTGATCGGCGCGACCCCCAACGTCATGCGCGTCGGCTTCGTCGCGCTCGACAACCTGCACCCGACCGACCTCCGGCTCGACAGCGCGCCCGCGCGCGTCCTGTCGACGGCGAACGCGAAGATCTTTGTGGACCACGGCGACCCGCTCGGCCACGCGACGATCATCCCGTCGCCGGAGGCGCGGCGCGAGGACGCGCTCGTGCTCCAGGGCTTCCTCACCACCGATCTCCTCGACGAAGGACCGTGACCATGCGCCGCTCCCCGCTCCTCTGCCTGCTCCTGATCGCGGCCGCCGCCGCGCCCGCGCGCGCCGGCGATCGCAACGAGCTGACGATCGGCTCGTGGAACCGCGCGCTGCGCTCGGCGAGCGCGAACGCGGTCACCGACGACAACCTCACTGGCGGCGCGCTCACGTACGCGCGCGACCTGGCGCTCCATCCGGTCCCCGGCCTGGCCGTGTGGGCGACCGGCGCGTTTTCGTGGGCCGGCGCCGAGGGCACGATGTTCCGGACGCTCGCGACCGACGTCGGCGCGCTCGGCCTGTCCGCTGGCGGGCGCGCCCGCTACCACCTGCACGAGCGCGTCGCGCTGAGCGGACGGCTCGACCTGGGTGCCGCGCGCACGAAGCTCCGGATCGAGGACTCGATGGGGCACGCAGCCGGCGACGCGCGGTGGGGCGCGATCGCGACCGCGGCCGCCGCGCTCGATCTCTACGCGATCGCCGGGCCGCGCTTCTCGCTCGGGCTGCGCGCCGAGCTCGGCTACACCGCCGCGTCCGCGCCGGAGCTCACCGCCGAGCCCGACGGTGACGGCGACGGCGACACGATCCTCTTGCCGCGCAGCGAGGCGTCGCTCGGCCACCTCGATCTGGGCGGCCGGTTCTTCGGCTTCTCGCTCGTCAGCCAGTTCTAGTCAGTTCTGGCCTGCGCCGGGCGGCGCGCGGTGGGCACCGGCGGCAACCGCGCCCGTGCCGCCCGCCCGGCGCGGGCGGTGTAGGCTCCAAGCGCCGATGCTGCCGCCCTGGCCAGACGACGTGATCCTCGAGGAGGTCTTCGTCTCGCCGCGCTCGGCGTCGCTGCCGCTGCCGGATCTGCGGCGGATCGAGCGGCCCGGCTGGGTCCAGCTCATCACGCCGTCGTTTCGCACCGGCGGGTTCAACGAGGTGGCGTTCTCGGCGCTGGCCGACGACGAGGCCGACGCCGTCATCGACGCGACGATCGCCGAGTACCGCGCGCTCGGGATCGCGTTCCGGTGGACGGTGCCGCCCGGCAGCGCGCCCGCCGATCTCGCCGCGCGCCTCCTGCGGCGCGGCCTGTTCGAGAGCTGGGGCCGCGGCATGGCCCGCGCGACCGCCGTGGACGACGCTGCCGCGGCGGTCGGCGAGGCCGCGGCTGATCCGGCCATCACCGTCGAGGAGATCGACGCCAGCGGCGTCGAGACGTTCACGCGCACGATGGCCGAAGGCTGGGGCCGCGTCGATCCGGCGGCGCTCCTCCGCGCGAACCAGATCGCGCTCGCGCTGCCGGAGCGCACCCACCGGCTGTTCCTCGCGCGCCTCTCCGGCGAGCCCGCCGGCACCGCGAGCTACGTCGCGTTCCCGCGCTCGGCGTTCTTGCTCGGCGCCGTGGTGCTGCCGCGCTTCCGGCGCCGCGGGCTCTACCGCGCGCTCGCGCTGGCGCGGCTCGCCCACGCGCGCGCCCGCGGGCTCGAGCTCGCCACGTGCCACGCGCGCGAGTCCACGTCGGCGCCGATCCTCGAGCGGCTCGGCTTCGCGACGATCCGCCGGTTCGCCCACTACTTCTCGAGCCCGCCCTGAGCCGGCGCGCGCCGCGCCGTCACTTCGGCGCGAACTTGGCGCGCGGGTACAAGACGATCTCGATCCGGCGGTTCTTCGCGCGCAGCTTGCTGATCGGCCGGTACTGGCTGAACGCGACCGCGGCGAGCCGCGTCGGATCCACCTTCGACTCGTCCTGCAGGTAGTGCACGACCGTCAGCGCGCGCGCCGCCGACAGCTCCCAGTTCGTGACGAACGCGAGGACCGCGTCGGGGCCCTCGCCCGGCTTGTCGGGCTTCTTGGCGTCCTTGCCGCTCGCGTCCTTGGGCGCCGCCTTGGCGTCCTTGGGCACCGCCTTGCCGCCCTTGGGCGCCTTGGGGTCCGGCTTCGCCGGCTCGGGCTTTGCCGGCTCGGCCTTCGGCTTCCTCACGACGATCGGCTGATCGTCGGTGTGCCCCTGCACCCAGATCTGCTTGTCGTCGATCTCCTTGAGCGCCTTGCCGACCTTCGCGAGCACCTCGCGGCCGCTCTCGGTCAGATCCGCCTCGCCCGTCGGGAACAGGATCTGATCGACCAGCTCGAGCTTGACCGCGCCGTCGGCCGTCGTGACCTCGCCCGCCTTGCCGACCGCCTCGGCGAGCTTGTCCTGGAGCGCCTTGGACTCGTCGGCCTTGGCCTTCAGCGCGGCGTCGTTCGCGCGCAGCTCGTCGGCCTCCTGCTTCTCCTTCGCGAGCGCGGCCTTGGTGTCCGCGAGCTCCTTCTCGAGGGTGGCGACGCGAGGATCGGCCGGCGGCGTTTTGGATCCACCACAGCCGATCAGGGCGGCGAGCACGGCCGGAGCCACGGCGGGCGCGAGGGAGCGCAGCATGGCCGCGATTCTAGCCCGGCTCCCGGGACGCGATCATCGGCCGAGACGCTCGACACCGGACGCCCACGCCCGATCAGTCGATGATCCGGGTCTCGTCCGGGTCCCGGAACCAGTTCCGGCGTTGCAGCTCCTTGAGGATCCGGGGGTACGGCGAGAACGGAAGGTGCGAGAACCGTTGCGCCTTCACGAGGGCTTGCACGATCAACGCCGGGCGGTTGCGCCGGGTCAGGGCGCGCAGGGCCTGCAGGTAATCGTCACGGAACACGTTCGGGATGATGATGGTCGGCTGGCCGGCGGCGATCAGCTCGGCGTTCATCATGATGCGGGCGGTCCTCCCGTTGCCATCGACGAAGGGGTGGACGTCGCTCACGAGGAACATCATGAAGATCGCCCGCGGGAGCCCGGCGCGGAGATCCTTGTAGAGCTCCATGCCCTTCCGCAGCGTTCCGATCACGTACGCGGGGTGGACGAACTCCGTCTCCCCCGCGCGGTTGGGCTTGGTCTTGAAGGTGCCCGGCTCCGCCTCGGGCCTCTGCGCCATCATCTCGCTGTGGCGGGAGCGGAGCAGGTGGAGGAGCGCCTCGAGGTCCGCGGGCGTCTGCCGCATCTCGACTGGATCCGAGACGACCGCGAACGTCCCGGTGATGTCGTGCGCGTCCTTGGGGCGGCTCGCCGGGATCTTCTTGTCGAAGACGATCTCCTCGGCCTCCTCGATCTCGAAGGTGGTGCCCTCGATGTAGTTCGAGAAGTACGACTCGAAGAATGCCTTGTTCTTGAAGTGATCCGGGGCGGCGAAGGAGTCCTTCCACTCGGGCAGCGGAGCGCGCAGCTCGGCGAACAGGAGCTGCAACCGCTCGAGGCAAGGCGCGTCGAACGGCTCGCCGAGCGCGCGGGCCCGCGCGACCGCGCTCGTCAGGTGCTCCTTCCGGGTGCCGAGGAGGGTGCCGAGGAGCCCATCGAGCCGCTTGAATTCCTGGCTCCAGCCGAGCTTGTGGGCGATCTTGCGCGCCTGCGTCCTCAGCTCGTTGAGCTCTGCTTCTCCGCCCAGGTGGAGGATCTGCTCGAGCTTGGCCTCCAGCTGCTCGATCGGAATGGAGCGGCCGGCGGCGCGCGCCGACAGGTTCTCCAGGAACGCGCGAGCCTGCGACGAGGTCCGGATCGTCAGGAACGGCGGATCGTCGGGGAGCGGCCCTGGACCGCGGACGAACCGGAGGACGAGCCCGGGATAGCGAACGGTGCGATTCGAGCGCGCGGTGATGAAGATCTCGCCGTCCGGGTTCGGCCTGAACTCCAGCGCGGTGCGGTGCGAGACAAGCGCGTCCGGAAACAATCGCGCGACGATCGTGGACCACGTCTGCTGGAGCTTCCGGGCGGTCTCGGCCTTGGGCACGGAGACGTACAGGCGCGGGCCCACGGGCCGGATCCGGCCGGCCGCCTTGAGCTCGGCGATCCTCCGGCGCTCCGTGCTGGTCGTGCCGGGGAACAGCACCGGAGGGAGGCGCTCGTCGGGGCCGGGCACGGGCGCAGGTACGGGTGCCGGCGCGGGCGCGGCGCGGCGAGCGCGAGCGCGAGCGCGAGCGATGTTTCGTCTCTCGCGCCTCCGGCTGAGCGATTTTTCGTCTCTCGCGGCCCCCACCGAGCGATTTTTACGCCGGATCCGCCCCGGCTGAGCGATTTTTCGTACTTCGCGGGCCCCGTGAGCGATTTTTCGTCTCGGCTACTTCTCGGTGGCGATCGTGACGCCCGTCCAGTCCGGGCCTGGCGGCGAGACCAGGAGCGCGGCGGCCCGGTCGCGCAGGATCGTCGCGGCGCGGTCGCCCGGGCGGCGGGCGAGGACGCGCTCCCACGCGGCGACGGCCTCGTCGAAGCGGCGCGCGAGGTACGCGTCGAGCGCGGCCGTCGCGTCGGCGGCGAGCGCCTCGGCGTCGGCGTCTGCCTCGGAGGCCAGCGCGAGCAGCTCGTAGACGCGGACGCCGCGGACCTTGCCCTTCACGGCGACGACGTCGAGCGGGCGCGCGACGATCGCGCCGCGGGCCTCCTCGAACGTGGACTCGCTGATCATGAGCTGGGTCCCGTACTGCTTGTTCAGGCCCTCGAGGCGCGAGGCCAGGTTCGCGGTGTCGCCCATCACCGTGTAGTTCAGCCGCTCCGTCGAGCCGATGTTGCCGACCAGGACCTCGCCCGTCGCGATGCCGATCCGCGTCGCGAGCGAGACGCCGCGGAGCGCGAGCTCCTGCACGTGGCGGTGGCAGCGCAGCGCCGCGGCGCACGCGCGCGCGGCGTGCTCGGCCAAGGGCAGCGGCGCGCCCCAGAACGCCATGATGCCGTCGCCGAGGTACTTGTCGAGCGTGCCCTGCTCCGCCGCGATGATCTGGCTCATGCCGTCGAAGTACTCGCCGAGGAGCTTCACCAGCTCGTCGGGCGTGCGCGACTCGGCGAGCGAGGTGAAGCCGGCGAGGTCCGAGAAGTAGATCGTGAGCGTGCGCGTGTCGCCCGCCAGCTCGGCCGGCTGGCCCGACGCCACGACGGCGCGCACGAGGTCGCGCGGCACGTAGCGCGCGAACGACGCGAGGCCGCTCTTCATCCGCGCGAGCGCCGTGTTCATCATCTCGATCTCGCGGAACATCGAGGGCGCCGGCACGCTGGCGTCCTCGATCCGGAACTCGCCGACCTTCGCCATCTCGCCCGCGAGCCCGACCAGCGGCTTCGAGACGCGGCGCGCGAGGACCCACGCGACCGCGACCGCGACGATCACCGCGATCAGCGAGATCAGGAGCGATGACACGACGCGGCCGCGCAGCCCCGCCGTGAAGTCCGCCTCCGGCGCGAACGCGAGCACGTGCCACGCCGCCGTCTCGTCGAGGCGGATCGGCAGCCAGCGCGCGAGGTGCGGCACCCCGTCGATCGCGAGCTCCGCCGCGCCGCGGTGCGCGAGCAGCGCGCGCACCGCCGGATCCGCGATCCGTCCGGCCGGGACCAGGGCAGGCCGTCCGTCCGCCGTCGCCACGACCGGCGCCGTCGGGTGCGCGAGCACGATGTCGTCGCCCGTCAGCACCACGACGCGCCCGTTCGGCGAGAAGCGCAGCTCGCGCGTCAGCTCCGAGAGGCGCGCGAGGTCGAAGTCGATCGTGAGCACGCCGTGCAGCATGCCGCCCGGGGTGCTCGCGGCCGCGCCCGGCGCGCCCGAGTAGATCGGCCGCGCGAACGTGATGCCCGGGACGTTCTGGCCCTCGAAGACGTAGGGCGGCGTCCACACGCCGCGCCGCGCCGCCGCGGCGAGCCGGTAGAACGGCCGCGCCCGCGGGTCGTAGCCCGTGTCCGGCTCGCGGCGCGCGGGGTGCCACGAGCCGTCGGCGGCGACGTCGTCCTCCTCGAGCACCGTCTTGCCGAGGACGATGCGGCTGCGGTTGACGCGGAGCGTGCCGTCCGCCATGCGGAACGCGCCCGTGAACGCGCCCCCTTCATCGGAGTAGCTGACCCAGGAGAACCCCGCGTTCGCGCGGAGCGCCGCCACGAACCTCCGCGCGAGCGCCTCGGAGGTGACGTCCAGCGGATCGAGCGCCGCGAGCTCGGCGAGCGTCGCCGCCGCCGGCGGCGCGCGCAGGAGGAACGCCTCGGTGCCCGCCACCGCCTGGCGGGCGACCTGATCGAACAGGCCCGCCGCGAGGCTGCGGATGTTCGCGAGCCCCGCGCGGTAGTTCCACCACGCGATCCAGCCGCCGGTGAACGCGATCAGCGCCGCGACCACCACCGCGAGGCTGAGCGGATAGCTGAACAGCCGGCGCGCCCTCATGCCGCCGGCAACGATGCCACCGCCGCGAGCCGAATGCGAATCCCCCGGCGCGTTAGCGACCGCAGCAGCGCTTGTACTTCATGCCGCTGCCGCACGGGCACGGCTCGTTGCGCCCGGGCGCCGCGGCGCGTCGCGTCGGCTCCCCGCCCGCGTCGCCGTCGACGTAGTACCAGCGGCCGCCCTCGCGCCGGAACCGCGACCGCTCGCGCTGCGCGAACGCCGCGCCGCGCGTCTGGCCGCGCGCGATGAACTCGACCACGCCCACATCGTCGGCCTCCCCGCCGCGCTCCGTCGCGACGATCTCGAGGCCCAGCCACTGCGTCTCGCGCGACCACCGCGCCACCCCCTCGCGATCGACGCTCCCGCGCGTCTGGGGCGCGTGCGTCTCGAGGAGGTAGTCGATCGCGCCCCGGACGTAGGCGGTGTAGCGCGACCGCATCAGCGCGAGCGCCGTCGGGGCCGGCGCGCCCTCGAGGAACGGCCCGCAGCAGCGGGCGAGCGGCCGCCCCGCTCCGCACGGGCACGCGGCGCCGGTGCCGGTCATCGCTCCGGTCATCGCTCCGGTCATCGTCCCGGTCATCGACGCATGATACCGGACGCGGCCCGGCCCGGCCGACGCCGGGCTACCATCCGAGCATGGCAGCCAGCTCCTGGATCTGCATCGTGGCACTCGCGGCTGCACGCTCTCGCAGCCCGTCGAGCGAGCGCGGGGGAGCGGCATCGTAAGGTGACGGTGCGCGCCATGGCGAGGATCGGCCCGGACGAGCGGAGCTCTCGACTCGAGCAGATCGAGGCCGCGCTCCAGGCGCGCTGGGATCGCGAGACGCTCGAGGTCTACGCGGACGCCCTGCAGGCGGCCGGGGATCCGCGTGGCTCGCTGATCGCGCTCGCGCTCTCGGGCGTCCGGGACACGCCCGCGCTCGTCCGCCAGCGTGACCAGCTGGTCGCCGCGTGGCTGGGCGGGTTCGAGCTCGAGCGCCCGAGCTGGTTGATCGCCCACACCGGGTTCGTCTCGCTCCAGTTCTACACGCTGCCCAGCGTCACCGCGTTCCTGGCCTCGCACCTCGCGCCGTTTCTCCGGCGCGTCCGCCTCTTCATGCCCCCGGCCGAGTGCGCCGCGGCCCTCGAGGCGCTGGCGAGCCGGGTCCATCCCTGGTGCGTCGAGCTCGAGATCCAGTTCAACGCCCTCCACAGCGAGGCCGTGCCGATCCCGCCTGCGATCGTCGAGCAGCTCGCCGAGGCGATGCCCCACCTCGCGACGCTCCGCCTCGACGGGGTGCGCGTCCTCCACGCGCCGATCCCGCCGTCCATCGAGCGGCTCGTCCTCGATCCGCGGGCCCTCATCGGCCGGCTGCCGATGCCGGCGGTCACCGAGCTGGTCCTCCCCTCGCTCCACCTGCGCGGCCCGGGGAGCGCGATCGCCGAGCTCCTGCACCCGCAGCCATTTCCGGGGCTGCGCCGGCTCGACTTCGAGCAGAACGAGGGCCACCTCGGCGACGTGCTCGCGGTGATCGAGCGCGTCGAGGCGCTCGATCGGCTCTCGTGGCTGCGGTTGCCCTCGCTGCGCGGCGAGGGGGACGTCCGGCGCGTGCGCGACCTGCTCGCGCGCGCGCCCGCGCTGGTGATCGACATGGCGCGGGCGCACCGGCCGCTCTGGCACCTCGCCCCGCGCGACGAGCCCCGGATCCGCGTACCTGCTCCGGTCCCGTGCGCACCGCCCGACGCCATGGAGGGCGCGAACGACCGCCTCGCCGTCTCGGTCCCAGGGTGCGATCGCGCGTTCGAGCTCTACATCGGCCTCCTCGCGTACAACACGGAGAGCTACTACGCCACGTTCTCGTCGGAGCAGCAGGCGGCGCTGACCGCGCTGTGGGATCGCATCCCGGCGCTCGGCGCCACGCCGGTCGGGTTCCCCGGCGCCGCGATGGCGCGGGTCGCCGAGACCATGATGCTCACCGACTGCGACGCGCAGCTGGGGATCGAGCCGTGGGGCGAGCTCGAGCAGGTGCTGCGCGGGCTCCCGTGCGCCGTGATGATCGCTCGCCGGCACTAGCTCCGTGGTACGCCGGGCATGCACCCGACTCCGGCGTTCCACTGGACCGACCGCGACGCGATGCTCGCGTTCGTGCGCGAGCGGGCCCAAGAACGCGATATCGTCGCGCCATGCACCTCGGCCGGGGCCTGGTCGCGCTCGCGCTCGCGGCGTGCCATGGCGGCGCCGCGGGCGCGACGCTGCCGCTGCGCGACGCGTGCGGCGCCGGGCAGCACTGGGACGGCCGCGCGTGCCGCCCCCGCGGCGAGGCCGCCGCGCTGATCGCGCGCGGCAAGGAGGCGCTCAGCCGCGACGCCGACGTCGAGGCCGCGAAGGCCGCGCTCGACGCCGCCGAGCAGGGCGGCGGCCCGCGCGATCACGAGTCGAACATCCTCCTGTGGCAGCAGCGCGGGATCGCGGCCGCCTACGTCGACGACGACGCGGCCGCGGCCGCGGCGTTCGACATGCTGCTCGCCCTCGATCCGAGCCACATCTTGAGCTACCGCCTGTCGACCAAGGCGACGTTCGTGTTCGAGGACGTCCGCCGCCGGCTCGAGCGCAAGGCGCCGTCCGTCGACGTGCGCTGGCGGCTCGGGCAGAAGGTCGGCGAGCCGATCCCGCTCGATCTCGAGGTGGTCGCCGATCCGAAGCGCTTCCTCCAGCGCGCGACGCTGTTCGTGCGCGTGCGCGGCGAGGAGCGCTGGCGCGCCGCCGACGTGGCGCTCTCCGCCGCGGCCCGGGATCGGCAGGCGCGCGTCGAGCTGCCGGCCGTGCAGCTGCAGCGGCCCGCCTCGCTCGAGCTC
Organism: Kofleriaceae bacterium; assembly: GCA_035558535.1. Lineage (GTDB taxonomy): Bacteria > Myxococcota_A > Polyangia > Haliangiales > Haliangiaceae > JABFXX01. The sequence continues at coordinate 30,228 of DATMCI010000021.1, read as the reverse complement.
TACCTGCGCGCGTACGACGAGCGCGGCAACGAGGTGCTGGCGTGGGCGGATCCGAAGCAGCCGCGCGAGATCCCGCTCCGCTACGACCCGCCGCCGCCGTGGTACCGCAAGCCGTGGGTGTGGATCACCGGCGGCAGCGTGGTTGTGGTCGCCACCGCGGCCATCGTCTACGCGCTCGCGGTGGCGCCGCCCGATCGGGTGCCGGGCTCGGTGACCGTGAAGTAGCGGCTCCGAAACGACGAAGCCGCGCCCTCGATGATCTCGAGGAGCGCGGCCGGTCATGCGTCACATTCGAGGCGCGCGCGGCCTAGGGCCGGTCGGTCGCGCAGGAGGTCTCCGCCCAGCGGCCGAGGAAGGCGCCGGCCCGCAGGGTGTCGCCGCTGCGGTACATGCCGTGCACCATGCCGCGGTCGCCAGCGCGGTCGAGCCAGCGCCCGTTGAACTCCTCGCCGTCGTACGTGCCGCGGATGATGCCGCGGAAGCCGCCGGCGCGCGCGATGAACTTGCCGAAGAAGACCGACTCGCCGTTGCGGCGCTTGCCATAGATGCCGCGGATGTGGCCCGTCGGCTCGCCATCGGAGCTCAGCACCAGGCCCGCGTAGTGGCCGGCGCCCGGCGCCATCGCGTGCCAGCGGCCGCGGAGGAAGCCGTGCTCGCAGGCGTCGCGGCGGCGGTGGCCGATCGCGACGATCTGGTTGCCGTCGCCGGCGTCGACCGCGACCGGGCCGGCGGTGAGCGCGCCGAGATCGAGCGTGTAGGTCGCCGCGCCGTCGGCCGAGACGTAGGTCAGCGTGAGCGGCGTCGTGTCGGCCGGGGTCGGATCGAACACCGTGAGCGCGAAGCCGTCGGCGTGGACCGACGTCCGCGACTGGAACTGGATCACGTCGCGGCGCGTGCGCGTCGGGATGCGGTCCGTGGCCTCCTCGAACGCGATCCGGCGGCGGACCACCATCGCGCCGCGCGACAGCCGCAGCTCGCCGCTCCAGTTGCGCACCGCGCCGTCGGGATCGGCCGGCATCCGGCCCCACATGACGACCACGTTGCGCGCGTCCACCGTCGTGTTCGCCTCGAGGTCGGTGATCACGGGATCGGTCGCGAGCGGGTCGGTCACGACCGCGTCGGCCTCGATGTCGGCCGCGGCGTAGAGCGCGTCGTCGCCGAACAGCGGGGCCTCGTCGGAGGTGTCGAAGCCGCCGTTCTCGCGCTCGATGGCCTCGGTGACCGAGTCGAGGTCATCGGCCGGGGGCGCAGCGTTGTCGGTGCAGGCGATGGTGGTGGGGACGGTGAGCAGGACGGCGAGTGGAAGCTGGAAGCGCATGGTGAGGTCTCCTTTTCGACGGATGGAGACATGAGCAACCGGCTTGCCAAGGCGTAACCCGGCGAAGCACCCCGGGGTTTCGCCGGAGGTGGTACCCCCAGGTTCCGCGGCGGCGGGAGCGGCGGGAGATCGGCGGTACCTCGAGGTACCGCCCGTGATCATGGCGGCTGGACGCGGACGTGCTGCCCCGGCTCGATGACCACCGTCGTCTGGTAGACGACCTGGTTCGTCTTCGGATCGAGCAGCACGATCGTGTGGCTGCCGGCGGCGATCGGCTTCTGCAGCTGCGGCGTGACCTGGAACGGCTGGCCGTCGACGAGGATGTTGAGGAACGCCTCGCCGCGCCCGACGATCGAGATCCGGCCGGTCCCCGCCGGCCGGGCATCCGCTGGCGGCGCGGCCGCGTCGCGCGGCGCCCTGGGCACGCCCGCGTCGCGCGGGGTGGCCAGCACGCCCGCGTCGCGCGGGCGGCGCCGCGGCCCGTCGGGCGGCGGGCCGTCCGGCGGCGGCTCCTCGGTCGGGAGGGCGGCATCGGCCGGCGTCGGCGCGGCCGCGGCGTCGGCCGGCGTCGGCGCGGCCGCAGCGTCGGCTGGCGCGTCGGCCGCGTCGGCCGCGTCGGCGAGGGCGACGATCGCGGCGTCGGGCGGGGCCTCGCCGCGGCGACCGGCGAGCAGCAGCAGCACGCTGGCGATCCCGCCGAGCAGGGCCAGGAGCGCGAGCAGGAGCAGCACGCCGCGCCGACGCGGGCGCACCTGCGCCGCGAGCTGCGTCGGGCCGGCCGGATCGACCGATGCGGCTGCCGCCACCGCGGACTTCACGGACGATTCGGCGCGGCCCATGGCGACGGCGAGGGGCTCGACCGAGGCGGCGGGCGCCACCGCGGCCTTCGGCGGCGCCACCGACGCAGCTGACGCCGATACCGGCGGCGCGATCGCCGCCAGCGCGGCCAGCTGCTCCGGCGGCAGCTGCGTCACCGCGCCCGTATCGCGGCCCACCTGCGGGCGCGTCGCGTCGCGGCCGCCAGCGATCTCCGCGAGCCAGCGGCGGTGGGCCTCGCGCGGCCCGGCGAGCGCGCGCTCCGCCCACGCCTCGAGCGTCTCGCCTCCGTCGGCCTGGAGCACCCGCTCCACCTGCTCGGCGAGCGCGGCCGCCGTCGGCGTGCGCTCGCCGAGACCGCGCTCGAGCGCCCCCATCACGGCCGCGTCGAGCCCCGGCGGCAGCGGCCGGCCCGTCACCACCGACGGCGGCCGGATCTCGCGGTGCTCGACCGCGCGCGCGACCGCGTAGATCGAGTCGCCGTCGAACAGCGGCTGGCCCGTGAGCATCTCGTGCAGCACGACCGCGAGCGAGAACACGTCGCTCCGCCGATCCATCGCCTCGTTCTTGACCTGCTCCGGCGACATATAGGGCGGCTTGCCCTTGATCGTGCCGAGCTCGGTGACCGGCGCCTGCCGGTTCTTCACGAGCGCGATCCCGAAGTCGATCACCTTCACGTGGCCGTCGAAGCCGAGCATCAGGTTGTCGGGGCTGATGTCGCGGTGGACCACGCCCAGCACGTGGCCCGCCGTGTCGCGCACCTCGTGCGCCGCGTGCAGCCCGCGGCACGCCTCGGCGACCGCGCGCGCGGCGATGCCCGGCGGGACATCCAGCTCGAGCAGGCCGCGGAACGAGATCCCCGCGACGTACTCCATCGCCATGTAGAGCGTGCCGCCCTCCTCGCCGAAGTCGTGCACCGCCGCGATGCCCGGGTGGTTGATCCGCGCGACGATCGCCGCCTCGTCGAGGAACATCGCGCGCACCGCCGGCGCGCCCGCGTACTCCGGGCGGATCGTCTTGATCGCGACCAGCTGCTCGAACGAGCCCGGGCCGCGGCGCCGGCCGATCAGGACCGCGCCCATGCCGCCCGACCGAAGCTCGTGCAGGATCTCGTAGGCGCCGAACCGCGTCGCCACGATCAGTCGCCGTCGCTACCGTCGTCCGGCCGGTCGACGATCGCGTGCTTGTAGAGGAGCTCGCGGAAGTGCCGCCGCGACAGCCCCGCGTGCTCGGCCGCGCGCGTGACGTTCTGGCCCGCGTCGGCGAACACCGTCGCGACGTAGCGCCGCTCGAACGTGTCGTTCCAGCGCTCCTTGGCCTCCTTGAACGGCAGCGACGTATCGACCACCTCGGCCAGCTGGGGCTGCGCCGCGGCGCCCGGATCGAGCCACAGCCGCAGATCCCGGAACCCCGCCTTCGGCCCCGACAGCGCCCACGCGCGCTCGAGCACGTTGCGCAGCTCGCGGACGTTGCCCGGCCAGGCGTGGCGCCGCAGCCGCTCGAGGTTGTCGCCGTCGATCGGGCCCGGCTCGGTGCCGCGCCGCTGATAGAACGTCGTGACCAGGTGCGGCAGATCCTCGAGCCGCTCGCGCAGCGGCGGCAGCGCGACGTGGACCACCGCGAGCCGGTAGAACAGATCGAACCGGAACTCCTTGGCCGCCACCATGCGCGCCAGATCGCGGTGGGTCGCGGCGACCACGCGCGTGTCGACCTGGATCGGCCGGTCCGCGCCGAGCGGCTGCACCGTCTGCGCCTCGAGCACGCGCAGGAGCTTGGCCTGCGCCTGGAGCGGCAGCTCGCCCAGCTCGTCGAGGAACAGCGTGCCGCCCGACGCCTCGACGAACGCGCCCTTGCGCTCGCGCTCGGCGCCCGTGAACGCGCCGCGCACGTGGCCGAACAAATGCGACTCGAACAAATTCTCGGCGATCGCGCTGCAGTCGACGACGACGAACGGCCCCGCGGCGCGGCTCGATCCATCGTGGATAGCGCGCGCGGCCAGCTCCTTGCCCGTGCCCGACTCGCCCTCGATCAGGACCGTCGCGTCCGACGGCGCCGCCATCTCGAGCACCGCGAACAGCTCGCGCATCCCGATGCTCCGGCCCGCCATCGCGCCGAACCGATCGCGGTCGCTCGGCGGCAGCGACGGCACGTCCGCGGCGGAGATCCGCACCGGCGTCTCGCCGAACTTGACGGTGGCCCCCACCGGCACCACCGCCTCGCCGACCTTCGTCCCCTGCCACCACGTGCCGTTGGTGGAGCCGAGATCGCGGATCCGGATCCCCTCCGGCACCACCGCGATCTCGGCGTGCTTGCGAGACACCTGCGGATCCGTGAGCACGAGGTCGCACGAGCGATGCGCGCCGACGACGACCGGTCGCGCACCGAGCGCGACCGGGGCCGGGCCGTCGCCGCGCTGTCCCAGGATCTGGAGCACGTACGAGCGCGGCGCCGCGCGGCCGCGGGTCGACGTCATCGCGAGCCCCGTCTGGACCAACGTGCGTCGATCGATGCTCACGTGACGCAGCATACCCCGTGCAGGCGCGGTCACACCCGAGGCCGCGCCCCGATGATAGGTTTGCCTCGATGAGGCTCGCCGTGCGGTCGCTCGCGGTGCTGTCGCTCGCCGCCGGGGCGTGCGGCGACGGGCTCTCGCTCGACGTGCGGGTCACGCACCCGCAGGGCGCCCCGATCGCGCGCACCGTCGTGTCGATCTACGAGTCGAGCACCACCACGTGCCGGCAGATCGAATTCGGCGATCTGTCGACCGCGGAGCTCCAGTCGCTCCTCGTCGCCGAAGAGACCGTCGTCGCTGCCGACGGCGACCGCGGCGCGCTCGACGGTATCTCGCGCCGCGATCGCAAGCTCGTCGTCGCGCGCGGCTACGACGCGCAGGACCGGTTCTTCACCGCCGGGTGCTACCAGCAGGAGGAGATCCGCGGCCACGACGTCGCGCCCGTCGCCACCGACTTCGCCGCCACGCTCTCGATCAGCGCGCTGACCCCCGGCGAGCTCGCGATCCCGCTCACGCTGACCGACGCCGAGGGCCGGTCGCTCGCCGGCCACTCCGTGACGTGGCGCGTGTTCGGGCCCGACGGCGCCGTCGCCGGCAACACCGGCGCGATGCTCGCGCCGCCCGTCGACGGCAGCTGGGAGCTCGCGGCGCCCACCTGCACGAACGACGCGGGCGTGGTGCGCGTCCACCCCGTCCCGCCGTCGCGGGTCGGCGGCTACGCGATCGCGTTTCGGCCGAGCTGGCCGGCGCAGCCCAGCTCGCTGCTCACGAGCTTCACCCGGATCGATCCGACCGTGACGCCCGCGTTCCCCAAGACCAGCGTGACGCGGCCGTGCGCCGTCCGCGTCACCGGCTCCGCGCGCAGCCTCGTCTGCCTGCAGCTCAACGCTGCCGGCGGCGTGCTGATCGCGCGCGAGTACACCGTCACCCTCCAGGGCGGCAATGCGCGGCTGACCGAGGGCACGTCGGTCCCCGTCAACCAGACCGCCGTCGCGCTGTTCTCGATCGAGCGCGAGAGCGGGGCGCGCGACGTCTACGCCGTCAACGAGAAGGCGCAGGTGTTCGGCGTGCTCTCGCCGACGATGGCGCCCGACCCGAGCCCGCACCTCCCGCCCGCCCCGAACCCCGATCGGGTCACCGACGCGATCCTCTTGCCCGGGTGCGAGGCCGGCCAGGAGCCGCAGATCCTCCTGCGCGTCGACCAGGCCACGTCGCTCGAGAAGCGCCTGTACACGGCGCCCGCGCTGGGCGGCGCGCTCGCCGACTACCACGGCGTCGCGACCGACGCCGCGCTCGAGCTCGCCATCCGCGGCACCGGCTGCATCACCGAGCTGCGGCCGAGCGGCACCATGCCGCGGCGCCGGCCCGCCGCCGTCGTCGACGTCACCCAGCGCGTGGCGCCGATGCAGGACCGCAACACCGCATCGGTCGTGTTCGAGTGCGATCGGATGAAGCCGTCCGAGTGCCGCGTCAACCTGCCCGTGGCCGGCGGCGGCGCCGTGCTGTCTCGGCCGCCGCGGTTGGGGGCGCCGTCCACCGAGGAGCCGCGGCTCACCGGGACGTTCGTCGACGCGAGCGGCGTCGTGATGAGCTCGTGGGTGCTCCTGCCGTCGAACGACAGCGAGTTCCTGCTCGTCGAGCGGGAGCGCGTCCCCTCCGCGGCGCTCCCGCACCTCGTCGTGACCGGGCACTTCGACAGCGACGGGATCTCCGACATGTTCTGGGACCTGCCGAACGCCCTCCAGCAGACGAGCAACCTGCAGGTGACGTACGGCCGCACGATCGGGACGCAGCGGCTGTCCGCGCTGTCGGGGGCCGAGCCGATCCTCGTCGACGACGCGATCACCGGCGACCTCACCGGCGACGACCTCGACGACATCGTGCTCGTCGCGCGCCAGCGGCGGGACAGCCAGACGTCGACCAACGGGATCATCGTGATCCCGATGAATGTGCCGATCCCGAACCCGGACACCGGGTTCGACAAGCCGTGCCAGTGAGCCGCACGCGCGCCGGCTGAGCTACGCTCGTGCCGCATGTCAGCGTTCGAAGATCGATCCCTCGCGCAGCTGTTCCCGCTCGCCTCCGAGGTCCCGGAGGCCGCCCGCGTCGCGCGCGGCGAGCACCCGGCCTGCATGCTGATCGATGGTCGCGTGCGCGCCGCGTTCTCGACCGATCAGCAGCTGCCGGTGTACTCGCGCGTCGCGATGCGCGAGGGCGGCGAGCTCGCGCCCGTGTTGCTCGGGTTCGAGGCGAAGGTCGGGCGCGACGAGGCGCTCGAGGCGGTGGAGGCCGCCGAGCGCGCGCTCGCGGGAGGTAGCGGACCGTGGCCGTCCGCCAGCGAGAGCGCGCGGATCGCGGCGGTCGAGCGCTTCGCGTCGCTCGTCGCGGCGGACGCCGAGTCGATCGCGAAGCTCCTCATGTGGGAGATCGGCAAGCCGATCGCCGCCGCGCGCTCCGAGGTCAGCCGCAGCCTCGAGTACATCAAGGACACGATCGCCGAGGTGCGGCGGATCGCGGACACGAGCCCCGTCTACACCGGGCTGGCCGGCAAGACGACGCACCACGCGAAGGACGTCGTGCGCCCGCTCGGCGCCGTGCTGTGCGTCGCGCCGTTCAACTATCCGATCAACGAGTTCTTGACGACGATCATCCCTGCGCTCCTCATGGGCAACGTCGTGATCGCGAAGACGCCGCGGTTCGGCATGCTCGCGAACCAGCTGCTGATGAAGGCGTTCGCCGAGGCGTTCCCGCCGGGCGTCGTGTCGCTCCTGCCCGGCGACGGCCGCGCCGTCTTGCCCGCCGTGATCGGCGCGAAGCGCAACGACGTGTTCGGCAACCCCAAGGGTATCATCGACGTGCTCGCGTTCATCGGTAGCGAGGCCGCCGCCAACGCGATCCTCGGCCAGCACCCGACGCCGAGCTTCGTGCACAAGATCCTCGGCCTCGGCGCGAAGAACGCGGCCGTGGTGCTGCCCGGCGCGGATGTCGAGGCCACCGCGACGAAGCTCGTGAAGGGCGCGCTCGGCTTCAACGGCCAGCGCTGCACCGCCGAGAAGATCGTCTTCGTGCCGGCCGGCGCCGAGGGCGACGCGGTCGTGAAATCGATCGCCGAGCGCGTCGCGAAGCTCCCGCTCGGCATGCCGTGGGATCCGGCGGCCGCGATCACGCCGCTGCCCGAGGTGCACAAGCTCGCCGCGATGTGGAGCCTGCTCGAGGACGCGACCGCGCGCGGCGCGGCGATCGTGAACGACGGCGGCGGCGCCGGCTATTTCTCGATCATGCGGCCCGCGGTCGTCGACCGGGTGGCCGAGGGCATGCGGCTCTACGACGAGGAGCAGTTCGGCCCGATCGTGCCGATCGTGCGCTACGCGAGCCTTCCAGAGGTGATCGCGTGGCACGTGCGCTCGCCGTACGGCCAGCAGGCAGGCGTGTTCGGCCCCGACAGCGCGGAGCGCCGCGACCTCGTGCGCACGCTCGCGTCGTTCGTCGCGCGCGTCAACATCGACGACGTCTGCCAGCGCGGGCCCGACACGTTCGGGTTCACCGCGGCCGACAAGTCGGGCTTCGGCACGCTCTCGATCCGAAACGCGCTGCTGTCGTTCTCGCGCAGCGTCATCATCCAGTCGCCGGATCCGTCGGCGGTCGCGAGTGCCTAAGCCTCAGCCGTCGCTGCCCGGCGCATTTCCTCGCCCAGCGGCCCATCCGCCTGCCGCTTGCCGCCGGTGGTTCGCCGGCCGCTGCGGCTGATACATCGTCAGCCAGGCCGCTGTTAGGCTGGCCGCGGAAATGACACGGTCCGGGCGTAGGCACTACACCACCGGGACGCGTCGCCAGGTCACCGCCGAGTGGATCGGGCGAGTCAAAGCCGCGCTCGAAGCGCGACAGCGCGGACCGCGGTGGCTCGAGCAAGAGGCAGGGCTCGCCAAGGGTGCAGCGACCAAGATCCTCGACGGCTCCCAGCAGACGAGCAATCACGTCGACGCGATCAACCAGGTGCTGGGCCTCGCACCGGCTGACCTCACGGTGGACAGCGCAGACGAACGCGAGCTACTGGCCGTGTTCCGTGCCATCAGTCCCGTGGCCAAGGGCCACTTGCTCGGCTTGATGGCCGAGCTGCGGAAGCCTCGTGGCTAGGCGACGCTGAAATAATCACCCCGGGCTTGCGGGCAAGATTCGTGGCTGATAGTTCTTCAGCCATGGAGCGAGCCGCGTGAAGTGTCCATCGCGCATGAAGCCCCTTCCAACGCCCGTCCTCGCCGATCTACTCGTCCATGCATCGTCGGCTGCCCGCGTCGTCGGCCGGCTCGGCGGTCGCGCCGGCTCGGCCACCCTCGAAGATCTCTCGGGCCATGTAGATGCGCTCGTCCATGGACTCAGCGAGCTGGTCAGTGAGCATCGGCTGGCGGCGGACGACGCCGAGACGGATGTGGTCGACGAGCTTCGCCAATTCATGGCGAGGGCCGACGCGCTGGCCTCGGCGACCAGCGAGCTGTTCAGCCGCATCGGCGTCCTCACGGATGGCGACCGTCGAGACTTCACGCGTCTGGCTCACCTCGTCGAGATGACAGCCATGGCCGTGGCAGGCGCATCCGAAGCCAGCTCGAAGCTCATCGCCATCGTCGAACGCCACCTGCCGCAGGAGCACACGTGAGTGGGGAGGACGGCGAATCCATACCAGGGCCGTTTTGGGGTCCTCAGACGTAGCGCGGTGGCACGCTCCAACTTGAATTCGCCGAGAGTCGCACGCGGCTCAACTTCGAGGTGGTCTGCGACACGCATGCGGCGCTGCTGCGACCGAGCGGAAGTCGGCTAGCGTCGCCACATGCTCGTGCGCGCGCTCGCCTTCGTGTTGCTCCTCGGCTGCGGTGCCTCGCGCGCGCCGACGTCAGCGCCCCCGCCTCCGACCCCATCGTACGACCCGGCGCCGACGCTGATCGCGGGCGCGTTCCCGCCCGACCGCGGGCCCGACGGCAACACCGTGATCCTCGACGCGCCGCGCGGCCTGATCATCGTCGACACCGGCCGTCACCTCGAGCACCAGGACAAGATCCTCGTCCACGCGAAGCAGGCGGGCAAACCGATCGCGGCGGTCGTCAACTCGCACTGGCACCTCGACCACAGCGGCGGCAATGCCGAGTTGCGCGCGGTGTATCCGGCGGCCGAGATCGTCGCGACGCGCGCGGTCGAAGGCGCGCTGGTCGGCTTTTTCCCGAAGAGCCGCGCGGCCAACGACGCGCTCGTCGCGAGCGGCAAGGCGACCCCGCAGCAGATCGAGGACATCAAGCTTGGCCGCGCGGCCATCGATGACACGAAGAACCTGCTGCCCACGCGCCCGATCTCGGAGTCGGGCACCGTCGACATCGCGGGGCGGACGCTCGAGCTTCGCGTCGCGCCGTTCGCCGCGACGGAGGCCGACCTGTGGATCTACGATCCGGCGACCCGCACGGCGATCGTCGGCGACCTGGTGGTCGCGTCGGTCCCGTTCTTCGACACCGGGTGCCCGGACGGCTGGCGCGCGGCGCTCGCCGAGATCGCGGCGACGCCGTTCGTCCGGCTGATCCCTGGGCACGGCGAGCCGATGACCCGGGAGGCGTTCACGCGCTGGCGGACCGCGTTCGACGCGCTGCTCGACTGCGCGGCCTCGCCGGCCGAGGTCGCGACCTGCGCCGCCGGCTGGCGGACCGGCGCCGCCGGATTCATCGCGCCCGGCGACGAGGCGCGCATCGACGAGTACACCACGTACTACGTCACCCAGATCCTGCGGTCGCGCGAGGCCCGCGAGCGGTTCTGTCACCCATTGCGCGCGCCATAACGAGGGCGGCGCGACTCGCGCCGTTGGATGGCCGAAGCACGAGCACGTCGGCTTCGCGGTGACCGGTTGGGGCCACGGCGCCGAACTGCGCCCGCGTCAGCCGTCTTGAAACACGTCGCCGATCGAGCCTGCGGTCACGGCGGCATCGTGCCACGCCTCGAGGCGAGTCACGTCGGGTTCGCCGTCGATGCGGGCGCGTACGTCCGGGGGCACCGGCAGCGAACGCAACGCGAGCACCTTGTAGAGGAGCGAGCGCGCCTCCTCGGCGCGCCCCTCGACGCGCCCCTCGACGCGTCCCTCGACGCGCCCCTCGACGCGCCCCTCGACGCGCCCCTCGACGCGTCCCTTGTCCTCCCATTCGCGGACCAGCTCCTGGACGTTCGGATCCTGAATGATCGATTCCATGTGGAAGATCCTCTTGGCCGTCTCGCTGCCGAGGATAGCGGCCGTGACAAGGTACAGCAACTGCATAGTGGTCTGCCGGTCTCGTGCGCTGAGCGCTACGTCGGTGTGGACGTCGTGAGCGAGCTCGCGGACGAGCTCCTCGCCCGAGCCGCGCATGGCGACGCAGAACGGCGCGCCCTGCAGCCCGAGCTGCGCCCGCATCTGCCGGGCATCGAGCTGCCATAGCGGCACGACCTCATAGCGGAACACGAACGCGTCGCCGTTGAGCCCAGGGATCCGGTAGACACCGGTGCCGAGCGGCGGGCGCCCGCCGGGGCGGAGCAGGACCACGACCGACCAGACCGGCAGCTCCGTCGCCGCGACGGCCGCGCTCGCATACTCGAACATTCGCCGCGGGATCTCAGGCCGCCAATCGCGCTCGACCTCGACATGCACGGCCCCCTCGGTGCTGCCGTCGCGGACGCGAAACAGATTATCGGCAGTGCGCATTCGCGCGCGATCCACGCTCGGATCGAGAGCGCCGAGCGCTTCGAGCTGGCGGTCAGGAAACGCCAGTTGCAAGATCGGTCGCGGCAGGACACGCAGCAGGCGCCGGAAGGTGACGTCGGTCTCGCCCATCGCGGAGGACACGATAGCGCGCACCTCTGCTGAGGAAAGCGGCGGGCGCGGGGAACAGCCGGCCGAGATCTGACCGGAGCTCGGACATCAAGTCCGTATACCGGACGGGCTGCGGGGCCGACGCTGGACGCTGGACACCGGACACACCCGGCGCCTCGACGCTTGGAATGCCAGCCCGCCTGCTCAGTCGTTCGGTGTAGGCGCCGCCGCGTGGTCCGCCGCCGTGTCGTCGAGGAGCTTTGCCGCCCCGGGCCCGAGCTCGGCCGTCCCCGGCTTCCACGCCACCGAAAGCGGCGCGCTCGTTAGCGTGCGCATCCGCTCCGAGAGCTCGTCGGCACAGCCGTCGTCGTCGAGTAGCCGTTGCGGGTCTCGGCAGCCGTCGTCGTCTCGGAACCCGTCCCTTGTTCTCGGGCTCCGTCCCGCACTTGTTTCGTGCATTTCTTACCAACTTCGGCGACTTTTGGTGGGCGGCACGTTGTTTGGCCGCGGATTTGCGGCATAAAGTTGTTACGAGCGCCACGATGCTGACTGCAGCCGAAATAGCCGCGCGACTCAGGCAAGTTCGTGAGGCAGCGAGCATCAGCGTAGAGATTGCGGCTCGTGCCGCAGAGCTGACGCCGGATGTCGTGCGCGCGGTTGAACAAGGTCAGGCGCTAACTGCTGGACGCATCGCAGCGCTAGCGAATGTGTACGGATACTCGGAAGAGGATCTGTTGGACGATGCTCCAATGGATACCTCCGTCTCCGTATTACTGCGTGGCGATCCGCGCGCAGAGGATCTTGCGCTTCATCTCGGCCGACTCACGGCTGTTTGCCGAGAGTACACGCAACTCGAGGAGCTCCTGGGATCCCCAGCGCAGGGTCGCATTGTTGGCTTCTCTCCGGCGGGTCCACCGGTGCCTCCGTCGTGGCGTCGTGGCGAAGAGCTTGCGGCCCACACGAGGAATGAGCTCGGTCTCGGGATCGCGCCGATTCGTTCCATGTCGGCGTTGCTCGAGCAGCTCGGCGTACGTCTTGTATGGACCGATCTCCTTCCCGAAGAGATTCAAGGCCTGAGCCTTCACGATCCTCTTGTTGGGCCGAGCATCGTTGCCAACATCAACGGTCGCAGGCACATGTGGTGGACCCTGCGGACCACCATTGCTCATGAGCTTTGCCACATCCTCTATGACAGAGTGCCAACGGTGCCGCTGGGAATCGCGAGCCGCCGCAATCAGCGTGACGATCTGGAGCAGAGGGCGAACGCATTCAGTGTGTACTTCTTGGCTCCACGTGAAGGCATTCGTTCATTGTTGATGTCCCGCGGGTGTATCCCGTACCAGCTCCAAAGGAGCGATGTACACGCTGTCATGATGCACTTCGGGTTTGGCAAGGAAGCTGCCACCACACATCTGCTTCATTTGGATTGGATCTCGAAACCTCAGCGTGAAAAGCTGCTTGATCGTTCCTATCCCACCGAGCCTGAGGACGATAGCGAATCGCCACACTCTCAATCGGACCTGGCGATGTACCTTGGTCTGGGAGTGCCTCTCGAGCGCATCAGCTTGGTTCGCGTGGCAGAACGCGCGCACGAACGTGGTGTCATCACAACTGCTCGCTTCCGCGAAGCATTGGGGCTGAGTCCGTTCGCCGATCTTCGATCTGTGCTCGCTGGATAAGCGGTGGCGTCCATCATCGACGCCAACGTTCTCGTGGAGCTGGCGCAGAGCGACCGACTTGAGGAGCTACGTGTGCTCAATGAGCCGCGCCTCGTCCCCGACATCGTCGATGAGGAGATGCAGAAAGGGCAAGTCAAATACGCCGACCAGTATGCACGGTACGCGGCAGCTGTTGCGAGTGGCTTGCTCGAGGTTCGCGTTCTCGTCGGAACGCCCGCATACGGTGAGTATCTGCGACTCCGCAAGTCCCGAACCAGTCCGGGCCACAACCGCGGAGAGGATGCATGCATCGCGCTGGCGATTACTATCCCGGGTAGCGTCGTGTACACGAACGAGACGAAGGTTGCCAAGGCGAGGTCCGAGCTCGGAGACGCGTCCCGCGTTCGAGGCTTTCCATAAGCTCGTCGGCGGTTTGGCCCGGCACGCGGCCTGAGCGGGGGACCTAACGGGGCGGCGTCGTGATCGGCGTGGGGGCGGAGGCGGGCGCCGCGGGCGCGGGCGCGGTGGACGGCGCGGACGGCGCGGGCGCGGGCGGCGTCGGCGCGGCGGGCGGCGCCTGCGGCGCCGGCACCACGAGCTTCAGCTCGACGCGCCGGTTCTTCGCGCGCGCGGCCGCCTGCTTCGGCCCCGTCAGCGCCTGCGCGTCCTCGAGCGGCGCGCCGTCCCCGTAGCCGCGCGCCGTGAGCCGGGCCGCGTCGATCCCCTTGCCGACGAGGTACGCCTTCACGGCCTCGGCGCGATCCTGCGAGAGCGCCTGGTTGTCGGCGTACTTGCTGCCCTTGGGCGGCGGCTGATCGTCGGTGTGCACCCCGAGCTCGAGCGAGACCTCCTTCACCTCGGTGAGCACCGCCGCCGCGTCGTCGAGGAGCTTCGCCGCCCCGGGCCCGAGCTCGGCCGTCCCCGGCTTCCACGCCACCGCGAGCGGCGCGGTCGTCAGCGTGCGCACCCGCTCCGGGAGCTCGTCGGCGCAGCCGTCGTCGTCGAGGTAGCCGTTGCGCGTCTCGGCCTCCGTCCCGCACCGGTCGGCCGCGTCGAGCACGCCGTCCTCGTCGTTGTCGAGATCCGGGCAGCCGTCGTCGTCCTTGAAGCCGTCACGGTCCTCGGGCTCCGGACACTTGTCGGCCACGTCGGGCACGCCGTCCTCGTCGTTGTCGAGGTCCGGGCAGCCGTCCTCGTCCCGGAAGCCGTCACGGTCCTCGGGCTCCTTCGGGCAGGCGTCCGCGGCGCCGACCACGCTGTCCTTGTCCGGATCCTCGTCCACCGGTGGCGGCGGGGGCGGCGGCGGCGGCAGCTTCACCGGCGGCTTGCGCCAGCCAAAATCGCGGTAGACCGAGCCGAGCAGCTCGAAGTCGAGCGTCGGGCCGCCGCTCGCGCTGCTCGGCGGCAGCAGGAGGCGCGCGTCGAGCCGGATGCCGAAGCCGTTGTTCGCGTCGTACTTGAGGCCGCCGCCCAGGTGCACGACCGGCGCCGTGCCGGTGCCGATCGCGTCCTCGTTCCCCGACGAGAGGATCGTGTGAGAGCCGGCCCCGACGAGGCCGAACGGCCGGATCCGCAGCGGCAGGCCAGGGACGCGAAGCTGCGCCACGACCGACGCGCGGATCGCGAGGTTCCAGACGTCGTAGAGCATCGAGCGCCCCTCGCCGGGGAGCACGCCGGCCTCGAGCTCGGCGCCGTACCTGTCACTGAAGTAGACGCCGAGCCGCAGCCCGAACAGCGCGGTGTTCCGCTGGCTGTCGGCGTCGGGGGCGTCGTCGACGCCGAAGCCGCTATCGTCGTTGAACACCCGGAGCCCGACGATGCCGCCAACTTCGACCGGTGGCCGTTCGGCGTGCGCGGCGCCGGCCAGCCCCAGGAGGCCGGCGACCGTTGCGACAGTGCGCTTCATGGCACCGGGTTGTACTACACGCGCTGGCCGTCCGCGTCGACGATGCCGCTCGCCTTGTCGGCGGGCAGCGTGTAGCGCTTCTCGACGGCGGCCCGGATCGCCGCGCGGCTCGCCTCCGGCGTCAGCGCGTAGTCGCGCTCGATGTGATCGGCGAGGTCGGCGAGCTCTCCGTCCTTGACCTGCTCGCGCAGCCACGCCGAGTAGTGGCCGCGGTGGAGGTGGAACGTCCAGGTCTCGTCGTCGACGCCGTCGGCCATCAGGAGGAACAGCTGGAGGTTGTGCGCCTTGAGGTTCAGCTTGCCCTCCGCGCCGCGGAAGTAGAACGCCCGGTCGCGGCCGAGGTTGCCCTCCATGTACTTGCGCGAGTGGCGCGCGTGCTCGGACTTCGTCGGCTCGACCTGCACGACGAACGCCTCGCGCTCGCCGACGCGCCAGCACAGCGCCTGGCCGGGCGGCAGCCGGCCGGACAGGTCCGGGTGCTCCGGTGCCGGCAGCCCGCGCAGGGCGCACAGCTCGCCGAGCGTGCGCCCGGGCGCCTCGCCGACGATGATCACGGTGTTGATCGCCGCGAGCGCGACGGGCGCGACGCGCTCGGGGTGCACGGTCACGTAGATCGTGCCGTGCGGCCGGGGCGGCAGGTCGGCGGCGTGCTCCCAGCCGGTCGGCAGGAGGTGGTGCGCCTCGTCGATCACGAGCCAGTGCGGCCGCCCGGTCCGCGTCCGGAGCTCGGACAGCCCGGGCAGGAGCTGCGCGAAGAACTCCGGCCGGTGCTCGAGCGCGATGCCGAGCAGGTTCACGACCACGTTCTCGCCGGGGCGCTTCAGGACGTCGACGATCTCGGAGACGAGCGGCGCGCGCTTCGGCGCGCCGAGCACCACGGCGCGCTCGTCGGTCGCGTAGTCGCCCTCGGGATCGATGATCGCGTACTGGTAGCCGCGCTTGCACAGCCGCTCGAGCAGGCCGTTCGTGATCGTGGACTTGCCGCTGCCCGACGTGCCGCAGATGAGGACGTTCGCCGCGTACGGATCGAGCGTGACCTCGCCGTGATCGGCCTTGCCGAGCAGGAAGCCGAGCAGGAGACTGTGCCGCCCGAGCCGCGGCGCGACGGAGGCGAGGTCGTCCTCGAGCAGGTGATCGATCAGCTCGCGCACGCCGGTGCCGTGGTCGCCGGCCAGGACGAGGTCCGCGCGCTCCTTGAGCGCGACGAGCGCGTTCGCCACGGCCGCCCCGCACTCGCACGACTGGAGCAGCGCGTGGTCGTTCTCCGCGTCGCCGACGGCGACGACGTTGTGCGCCGACAGGCCGAGCTCGAGGAGCGCCGCGGCGAGCCCGGTGGCTTTGTTGACGCCGGGCGGCAGCACCATCACCGCGCCCTTGTTGAAGATCACCTGCAGCTCGAGCCCCTGCTGGCGGATCACGTCGAGCACCGCGGCCTGGTGCGGCTCCCACGTGGCGACGATCGTGTGCCCGACGGCGATCCGCTCGACGCCGCGCCGCCGCAGCGCCTCGACGAAGCGCGCGGGCGGCTCGACGTCGCTGGTCGGCCGGAGCTCGCGCGTGGCCGGGTCGTACACGAGCGCGCCGTTCTCGGCGACGATCCGGTCGAACACGTCGGGGTGCGGCAAGAGCTCGAGCAGCTCGTCGAGCTGGCGGCCGGTGACCATCACGAGCTTGCGCCCGGACTCGCGCAGCTTGCGCAGCGCGGCCCAGGTAGCTTCGTCGATCGTGCCGTGGTGCGCGAGGGTGCCGTCGTAGTCCGCCGCCAGCGCGTGGTACCGCATGGGCGTGCTGCAGTGCACGCGTCGTGCCCGGGCGCCCCCGGCGGGACCGCGCGCGAGCGCCACACCGTAAGATCTCGCAGCTACCCGAGCAGCATCCAGCCGAGCCAGCCGATCGCGCCGAGCACCCCGGCCGCGAGGCCGGTGGCCGTGCGCCGGGCGCGCTCCGCCTCGGGCGGCACGCGGAACACGACGATCTGATCGCCGCGCGCGGCGGCGCCGCTGCGGTACGGATCGCCCGCCCCGGCCGCCGGGCCGCTCGTGCCGCTCGGGCCGCTCGTGCCGCTCGCGCGGACATTGCCGCGGCCGACCACGCGCACCGAGTCGCCATCGCGCACGCCGCGCGGCACCTGCACGGTGACGCTCCCGTCGAGCCCGCCGACCTCGAGCGGGCCGCCGAGCAGGACGTGCCGGCCGCGCACGGCGGCATGGATCACGACGTCGTCGCCGTGCGGCACGAGCGCGCCCAGGAGATCGACCTCGACCACGAGGAAGAGGTGCCCGGGCGCGCCGCCGCCGGGGTGCTCGTCGCCCTTGCCGGCGAGGCACAGCGCCATCCCGCTCTGGATGCCGGGCGGCACCCGGACCTCCACCCGGTCGGCGCTCGGGCGCAGGCCGCGCTCGCAGCGGTCGCATGGCTCGATGACGTACCGCCCGGTGCCGCCGCAGTCGGGGCACACCTGCCCGACGACCAGCATGCCGCGCACCGTCTGGAGCGTCTGCTTGCCCTCGCAGCGCACGCACGTCTGGCTCTCGCCGCCGGTGCCGCTGCACGCCGTGCACACGACCTCGCGCAGGATGTCGATGGTGCGCGCGCACCCGTCGCGCCACTCGGCGTACGAGAGCTGGAGCGGCTGGCGCCGATCGGCGCCTCGGGGCGTGGGCTCTGCGTCGCCGCCCGAGGCGCCCGCGGAGCCGGGGACACCGGAGACGGTGCCGAACAGCTGCTCGAGCTGCGACAGGAGCTCCGACTCGTCGGGCCCGGCCATCGGTGGGTGATAGCACGCGGCCCCGCCGCCGGGTGCGGTAGGCTGCGCCCCCACCGATGAGCAGCAAGTCCAAGGTTCGTGACAGGGACGTTCGTGACAAGGACACCTCCAAGGAGCACGACGAGGGCGCCGCCCGGCCGCCCCGCAAGGGCGACCACGTGCGGCGCGTCGGGATCGTGTTCTCCGGCGGGCCGGCGCCCGCGGCGAACGCCGTGATCTCGGCCGCGGCGATCTCGTTCCTCGAGGACGACCGCCAGGTGATCGGCTTCTTCCACGGGTACTCGAACCTGCAGGACTACCACCCGGTCACGCACCGCCTGCTCCCCGACGAGCACTACCGCATCTTCGAGGAGCGCGACCTGTCGGGCCTGCGCAACACCCGCGGGATCGTGATCGGCACGGCGCGCACGAACCCCGGCAAGGGGATCGAGCGCCCCGAGGACCTCGCGGATCCGGCCAAGACCGTGCGGCTGCGCAACGTCTACAACGCGCTCGTCGATCTGGACATCGACGCGCTGATCTCGATCGGCGGCGACGACACGCTGAAGACGGCGAACTTCCTCTACGAGTACCAGCTGCGGCTCCCCCCGGAGGCCAAGCGCGTCCGCGTCATCCACCTGCCGAAGACGATCGACAACGACTACCGCGGCATCGACTTCACGTTCGGCTTCTTCACGGCGGTCGACGTGATGGCCAAGGAGCTGCAGAACCTGCGCGCCGACGCGATCGCGACGAGCAGCTACTTCATCGTCGAGACGATGGGCCGCAAGGCGGGCTGGCTGTCGTACGGCGTGGCGATCGCGGGCGAGGCGAACCTCGTGCTCGCCGTCGAGGACGTCGAGGGCGCGCTCGCGATCGAGGAGCCGGCCGAGGCGGGCGCCGCCGGAGCGGCGGGCGCGGCGGGCCCGGCCAAGAAGGCCGATCCCAAGCTCTCGCTCGACGCGCTGGCCGATCGGATCGTCGACCTCATCCTGACGCGCGAGCGGCGCGGCAAGCACTACGGCACCGTCGTCCTCGCCGAGGGCCTCGCGGAGATGCTGCCGGTCTCGCAGATCCGCGACCTGCCGCGCGACGACCACGGCCACCTCTCGCTGGGCCGGATGGACCTCGGCAAGGCCGTCGCGCAGCTCGTGATGAGGCGCTACGAGCAGCGCACGGGGCGCAAGAAGAAGGCGACGGGGCTGCAGCTCGGGTACGAGTCGCGGTGCGCGCCGCCGCACGCGTTCGACGTCATGCTGGGCAGTCAGCTCGGCATCGGCGCGTACCGCGCGCTCATCGAGGAGGGCCTCGACGGCCACATGGTCAGCGTCGTCGGCCAGCTCGATCTGTCGTACGTGCCGTTCCGCGAGCTCGTGAACCCGCAGTCGCTCAAGACGGAGGTGCGCTTCATCCGCGGCGGCAGCGACTACCACCGGCTCGCGCGCTTCCTCGAGACGCGCACCGACAAGCACGTCGAGTGGGCCCCGGGCCGCCGCCTGGAGAGATGAGCGCGGAGCGCGCGGAGCGCCCGGAGCGCCCGGGGCGCCCGGGGCGCCGAGCTCATGGAGCCGGCTGAGCGCTGTGCACGCGGGCTACGCCCGCGTGACCGCTCCGAGCTTCTCCTCGACCATGATGTCGGCGACCTTGTACGTCGGCGCCGCCAGCCTCTTGCTGCGGTCGCAGATCTCCCAGATCGTGTCGTAGATCTTGAGCGTGCGCTCGCGCGCGAGCTTCGCGTCGTAGCCCTTCACCTCCTGGGCGACGTTGACGAGCCCGCCAGCGTTGATCGCGTAGTCGGGCGCGTACAGGATGCCCCGCGCGTGGAGATCGTCGCCGTGGCGCGGCTCGGCGAGCTGGTTGTTCGCGGCGCCGGCGACGATGCGCGTCTTCAAGTGCGGCACCGTGTCGTCGTTGATGCCGGCGCCGAGCGCGCACGGGGCGAACACGTCGCACTCGACCTCGGCGATCTTGCCGATCTCGACGATGTCCGCGCCGAACTCGCGCTTGGCGCGCTCGCTCTTCAGCTTGTCGATGTCGGCGACGGTCAGCTTCGCGCCCGCGGCGTGGAGCTCCTTGCACAGGTGGTAGCCGACGTGGCCGACGCCCTGCACCGCGACGTGCACGCCCTCGAGCGAGTCGCGCCCGAGCCGGAACTTCACGCACGCCTCGATCCCGCGCCGCACGCCGAGCGCCGTGAACGGCGACGGATCGCCCGAGCCGCCGTGCGACGGATCCACGCCCGTCACGTGCTTGGTCACGGTGCGGATGATCTCCATGTCCTCGAGGCCGGTGCCGCTGTCCTCGGCGGTGATGTAGTGCCCGCGCAGATCCTCGATGAAGCGCCCGAACGCGCGGAACAGCGCGACGCGATCGAACCGGTGCCGCGGCCGGACGATGACGCTCTTGCCGCCGCCGTGCGCGAGCCCGGCGAGCGCCGCCTTGTAGGTCATGCCGCGCGCGAGGCGCAGCGCGTCGACGAGCGCCGCCTGATCGTTGTCGTACTCGATGAACCGGCACCCGCCGAGCGCCGGCCCGAGCCGCGAGTCGTGGACCGCCACGATCGCGCGCAGCTGCGTCGCCTTGTCGAGCTTGAGGTGCACCTCGCCGAAGTCGTAGGAGGAGAGCTTGCCGAAGACTTCCATCGGTCGTTCGTAAATCGGCCGCGTGCCGGGTGTCCAGCACAGCGGGCCCCCGGGCGCCGGTGCACACGTGCCGGGCCCAGAGGGTTTCCGCCGGCCGCGCATGAGGCGACGCGCGACCACGGCGCACGACACCCAAAATGCAGCCCCCTGGGCCCCCTGGTCTGCCTTCGCTCTCGAGGGGGCCACCTGGAAGCGCCGTTACGACGCGGGGCGTCTTTATCATCCGCAAGCGGCCTCACGGGTGACGCAAAACGCAGCACCCCTTACGGAGCTGACACCGTTCATCCCGTCGGGAAAAAACCTGCGGGGCGCGTGTCGGAACCCGGGTTGCCATGGCGCCCTCTCGCAAACTCGAGCGACGTCCAGTTTGCTCATGCTCACGATGGAGTGCCCCGCTCGGTGCCGGGGTCTCCGCGTGAGGAAAGTGGAGGATGCAATGCCAGTGCAAATGCAGACGCAGGCAGGGTTCGGACCGGCGCGCGTGACGGCGCCTCTCCGCGCGGCCGTCCTCCCCACGGTGACGCTGCGCGGGGCCAGCTCCGATGCGCTCGCCGATGCGCTGCTCGAGGAGGGCACACGCGTCGGCGACTTCCTCATCCTGGGGCTCCTCGGCGAGGGCGCGATGGGCCAGGTCTACCTCGCGCAGGACGTGACGCTGGGCCGCCGCGTGGCGCTCAAGCTCGTCAAGCGCGCGGTCATGCAGGGCGGCGACGCGGGCCGGTTCCTCGAGGAGGCGCGCGCCACCGCGAGCTTCAACCACCCGCACATCGTCACGCTCCACGCCGTCGGCGAGTACGTCGGCCGCCCGTACCTCGCGCTCGAGTACCTCGACGGCGAGTCGCTCCGCGCCCGGCTCGCCGCGGGCCCCTTGCCGGTGGCCGAGGCGCTCCTCCACGGCCGCGCGATCGCCCTGGCGATCGCCGAGGCGCACCGCCGCGGCATCGTGCACGCGGACCTCAAGCCGGACAACGTCGTCCTGCCGCGCGACGGCCGCCTGCGCGTCGTCGACTTCGGCCTCGCGAAGCTCGCCGGCGGCGGCGAGGCCGGCATGGTCTCCACCGTCTCCGGCACGCCCGCGTACATGGCGCCCGAGCGCTGGCGCGGCGCGCCGCCCACCTGCGCGATCGACATCTGGGCGTTCGGCGTCATGCTCCACGAGCTGATCACCGGGCGCCGCCCGATCCCCGACGCCATGCTCGCGCGGCTCGGGTTCGTGCGCGGGCCGCTCCCGCTCGCCGGCCTGCCCGCGGAGCCGTGGGCCCTACTCGTGCGCGACTGCCTCGCGCTCGAGCCGGCGAGCCGGCCGGACGCCGCGGAGCTGGTGCGCCGCCTCGCGCTGCTGCAGGCCCAGTACGCGCCGCGCGCCGCCGCCGAGTCGCGCTGCCCGTTCCCCGGGCTCGCCGCGTTCACGCGCGAGGACGCGGCGGCCTATTTCGGTCGCCGCGCCAAGGTCGCAGCGCTCGCCGAGCAGCTCCGCACGCGCCCGCTCGTGCCGGTGGTCGGCCCGGCGCGCGTCGGCAAGAGCTCGTTCCTGTTCGCCGCGCTCCTGCCGCACCTCGAGGCGGCCGGCGGCTGGATCGCGATCGCGCCGCGGCTCGGCGCGCGGCCGTTCGACAGCCTCGCCGCGGCGCTCGCGCTGCCGGATCGCCCGGCGGCCACGGTGGCCGAGGCGCTCCGCCGCTCGCCCGACGGCCTGGCGCGCGCGCTCGGCGACGTCGCGCGGCACCACGGCGCGCGCGTCCTCTTGCTCCTCGATCAGCTCGAGGAGGCGTTCGGCTCCGCGGCCGCCAAGGCCGACGCGCGCGCGCTCTGCGACGCGCTCGGGCGCGCCGCGTCCGCCGCGGCGCCGTGGCGCATCGTGCTCGGCGTGCGCGACGATCTGCTGGATCGGCTCGTCACCGTGCCGTCGATGCGCCCGCATCTCGGCGGCGTGATGCGCCTGGGGCCCCTGTCGGCGGCCGACCTGCGCGCCGCCATCACCGGGCCGCTCGCGGCCGCGGGCTACGAACCGGACGCGCCCGCGCTCGTCGAGCGGATCCTGCGCGACGTCGAGGCCCAGCCGGGCTGCCTGCCGCTGCTCCAGCTCGCGTGCCGCGCGCTGTGGGAGCGCCGCGATCCGGCGACGCGCCGCATCCTGTCCGCCGAGTACGAGGTGATGGGCGGCGCCGCGGGCGCGCTCGCCGCGCAGGCCCGGCGCGCCATGACCGAGCTTTCGCCCCCCGAGATCCGGATCGTCCGCGCGCTCCTGCTCGCGCTGTTTGGCGCCGACGGGACGCGCCGCCCGCGCCGCCGCGGCGAGCTGCTCGCGCTCTTGCCCGAGGGCGCGCGCGAGCGGGCCGGCCGGCTCCTCGCGCTGCTGCTCGAGCGCCACCTCCTCGTCGAGGTGCGCCCACCAGGCGGCGGCGCCGCCGAGCTCGCGCTCGCGCACGGCGCGCTCGACGCCGCGTGGCACCGGCTCGCGCGCTGGCTCGACGAGACCCACGACGCGCGCGCCGAGCTCGCCGACGTGGAGGAGGCCGCGCTCGGCTGGCACCAGCACGGCCGGCGCTGCGCCGAGACGTGGACCGGCGCCGAGCTGGCCGACCTCGCCCGCAAGCTCGATCGGGCGGGCCAGGAGCTGCTGCCCGTCTCGCCGCACGCGCGCGCGTTCCTCGCCGCAGGCCGGCTCCGCGAGCGCCGCGAGCTCCAGGGCCGCCGGCGCTGGCGCCGCGTCACCCGCGGCTGGTCCGCGCTCGTGGCGGTGGCGGTGGCGATCTTCTCGCTGTCGTTCGCCCGCAAGGCGCTGCGCGCCCCCGCGGCCGCCGGGCCCTCCAGGGATCGCGGCCGCCCGGCGCCGCGGCCGCCCGGCGCAGGCAAGCGGGCCCCGCTGGCGCTCGCGGCCTCCACGGCGGCCGCTTGCCTCGATGCCACCACCGTGAACCTCCGGCCCGCCAGCAGCCCGCGGCCGCTGCAGTCATGATCGGCGCGGCCGTGCCGCCGGGGCCGCCGGGGCCGCCGGGGCCGTCGGGGCCGCCTCACGCAGGGCGGCGCCGCAGGTTTGTGCGGGAATGTCGGGCGCTTTGCCCGTTGAGCACTGGCTCGTCGATCGATCGAGGGCCGCGCTCGGCTTGATCTATGTCGCAACGCGCCCATCATCGCCGCACCGTGCCCGAGCAGGTGGACGCAGGCGAGCCGCTGCTCGCCGAGGACACGCGGATCGGTGACTTCCGGATCCGCGGGCTCCTCGGCGAGGGCGCGATGGGCCAAGTCTACCTCGCGCAGGACGTGACGCTGGGCCGCCGCGTGGCGCTCAAGCTCATCAAGCGCTCCGCCATGCAGGGCGACGCCGTGGAGCGCTTCCTCGCCGAGGCGCGCGCCACCGCGAGCTTCAACCACCCGCACATCGTCACGCTCCACGCCGTCGGCGAGCACGAGGGCCGGCCGTACCTCGCGCTCGAGTACCTCGACGGCGAGTCGCTCCGTGTCCGGCTCGCCGCCGGGCCGCTGCCGATGCGCGAGGCGCTGCGCTGTGCGCGCGCGATCGCCGAGGCGGTCGCCGAGGCGCACCGCCACGACCTCGTGCACGCCGACCTGAAGCCGGAGAACGTCGTGATCCCGCGCGACGGCCGGCTCCGCGTCGTCGACTTCGGCCTCGCGAAGCACGCCGGCAGCGCCGGGACGACCGCGTCGGGCACGGCGGCCTATATGTCGCCCGAGCGCTGGCGCGGCAGCTCGCCGACCGGCGCGATGGACGTCTGGGCGTTCGGCATCCTGCTCCACGAGCTGATCGTCGGCCGCCGCCCGCTCTCCGACATGGTGCTCGCGCAGCTCCCGTTCGGCAGCGGGCCGATCGATCTCCTGAGCTTCCCGGACGAGCCGTGGGCCGAGCTCGTGCACGAGTGCCTCTCGCGCGATCCGGCCGCGCGGCCCACCGCCGACGAGCTCGTCCGCCGCATCACCGCGCTCCTCGATCCGCGCGCGGCCACCGCCGAGGGCGCGGACCGCTGCCCGTTTCCCGGGCTCGCGGCGTTCACGCGCGCGGACGCCGCCGACTACTTCGGCCGCCGCGCCGAGCTCGACGCGCTCACCGAGCAGCTTCGCACCCGCGCGCTGATCCCGATCGTCGGCCCGTCGGGGATCGGCAAGAGCTCGTTCATCCGCGCCGCGCTCCTGCCGCGGCTCGACGAGACCGGGCGCTGGGTCGCGCTCTCCCTGCGCCCGGGCGCGGCGCCGTTCGAGGCGCTGGCAGACGTGCTCGCGCTGCCGCAGCGTCCGGATCGCTCCGGCCGGTCGGCGCGCCCGCCCGCCGCGATCGCCGCGTCGCTCCGCCGCTACCCCGACAGCCTGTCCCTGTTCCTCGCCGACGCCGCGGAGCACCACGGCGCGCGCGTCCTCCTGTTCATCGATCAGTTCGAGGAGGCGTTCACGCTCGCCGCGGATCCGGCCGAGGCGATCGCGTTCTGCGATCGCCTCGCGCGGGCGGCCAGCGCCGACGAGCCGTGGCGCATCGTGCTCACGGTGCGCGACGACTTCCTCGGCCGCCTCGCCGCCGCGCCGGCGATGCGCCCGCACCTCGGCGCGGTGATGCTGCTCGGCCCGCTGGCGCCGGACGACCTCCGCAACGCGATCGCCGGTCCGCTCGCGCACGCCGACTACGAGCCGGATGACCCCGCGCTGATCACGCGGATCGTCGACGACGTCGCCGGGCAGCCCGCCTGCCTGCCGCTGCTCCAGTTCACGTGCCAGTCGCTGTGGGAGCGCCGCGATCGCCAGGCGCGCCACATCCTCACGGCCGAGTACGAGGCGATGGGCGGTGCCACCGGCGCGCTCGCGAAGCACGCGCAGCGCTTCATGGCCGAGCTCGCCGCCGACGAGGTCCGGATCGTGCGCGCGATCCTGCTCGCGCTCGTCCACCCCGACGGCACGCGCCGCCCGCGCCTGCGCGGCGAGCTGCTCGAGGCGTTGCCCGAGGCGGCGCGCGGCACGGGCGAGCGGCTGCTCGATCGGCTGCTCGATCGCCGCCTCGTGGTCGCGGCGCGCGACGCCGAGCAGGACGCCGCGACGCTGGAGGTCGCGCACGAGGCGCTCGCCACGGCGTGGCCGCAGCTCGCGCGCTGGCTCGACGAGACGTACGAGGAGCGCGTGATCGTCGCCGAGCTCGAGCAGGCCTCGCAGCTGTGGCAACGCCGCGGCCAGAGCGACGACGCGACGTGGGGCGGCGGCGCCCTCGACGAGGCGGTGCGCAAGGTCGACCAGTGGAACATCACGCTGCCCTCCGTATCGCGCGCGTTCCTCGACGCCAGCGTGCAGCGCGCCCGGCGGCTCGCGCGCGGCCGCCGCCGACGCAACGGCGCGATCGTCGGCAGCCTGGCCGCGGTGGCGGTCGCCGCGGGGATCGCGGCGTGGGCGTTCGCGCGCAAGGAGGCCCAGGCCATCGCGCAGCGCGAGGAGCTCGCGCGCAAGAACGCCGAGGTGACCGAGAAGAACGCGGAGCTCGCGCGCGCCGCGGCAGATCTTGGCGATCTCCGCCTCGAGCTGGAGCCGTTCGACTGGGATCCCGTACGCCGGGTGCGCCTCCAGCCCAGGGTGCAGCCGGTCCTGCAGTGGCAGATCTACGGGACCGCGCTCAACAACCCGCAGGAGCTCGGGCACAAGTACGAAGACTCGAGCCTGCAGCGGCGCCGACCTCCGCGCTGGGAGTCGGGCGTCCTGATCGAGGAGGTCGCGGTCCGCTCGGGGCCGGCGTTCCTCGTGATCGATCGCGGGAACGACTGCGAGCTGAGCATCCTCTTCCTGAAGCGCCTCCCCGGCTACAGCGATCGGGTGACGAAGCGGATGCAGATCCTCGTGCCGACCTGCCAGGCGTCGCGAGCCGGCATGATCGAGATCCCCGCGGGAGAGTTCTACCGGAGCATCGAGCGGGGAGAAGGCGAGCTCGTCGACGTGCCGAAGTACGAGCCGGGGTACCTGATCGATCAGACCGAGGTGACCCGCGCCGCCTTCGCGCTCTTCGAGTCGATGCAGGATCTGACCGGGATGCGGAGCCCGCCGGCCGATTACCTGGCGCCCAACACGACGGACCGGGGAGCCCTGCCGGTCTCCGGCCTGAACCACGCGACGGCGCGCAGCTACTGCCGCTACATGGGAAAGGACCTCCCCTCGTCGGATCAGTGGCAGAAGGCGTTCCGCGGCGGGCGGGTCATCGACGGCAAACCGAACCCGTTTCCGCAGCGGGTGACTCCGTGGAGCAGCGCTCGTGAGTCGCGTCCGACCAACCTCATACCCAACAAGGAAGACCACGGCGCGCCTGCGCCGGTCGGGACGTATCCAGACGACGTCAGCCCCTATCGCATCTATGACCTCGCCGGGAACGTGAGTGAATGGTCACGACAATCAGCCCGCAAGATGAACGGGATGTATCGTGCGCACGGAGGAAACTGGGATTCACCCGCCGGCAATGGATATGAAAAAATTACATGGACGAATACACGTCCTGCAGAAGCTATCGATTACGCCATCGGCGTCCGCTGCGTGGCCGCGCCCTGATGTCTAGAAAGTTGGACGGCAGATCCGCGCCAAGTCTAAAAAATTTGGCTCCGGATTCGATTGGTCCGACCTTTTTCCAAGTACATGCGGGCGATCTCGCACACGGCACAAGCATTGTATTGGAGCACCTTCGTTAACACGAACCTCTGAGTCGAAGGAGTCTCCCATGACGGACCTTGCCAATGGCACTAACCATCTGTACAGCCCCACCGAGGACCCTGGCGCTGCCAGCACGAACCCCGTGGCGCGGCCCCAGCCGGGATCCGCTCCGATGCAGTGGTATCGCGGCACCAAGCCGCGGTTCTACCGCCCGTACCTGATCCGGGTCGTGAACCGCACCGACACGATGATGGAGTTCGTGTTCCTGCATGCCCGCACCGGCGCCGATCTGAAGCTGTCGAAGCCGACGTTCGAGATCGCCTACCACGACGGGCGCTACGCGTACTCCGCGCTCCCCTCGACGGCCCCCAAGGCCCGGCCCGGGACAGCGCAGTCGTGCGGCCTCCTGTTCATGTCGGACCTCTACATCCAGGAGCTGCCGGAGGCCGACCGGGCGGCGCTCCGGGGGACGGGCAACGGCGAGGGCAAGTACCCGTACAGCGCCGGCCAGTACGCGGAGCTCGTCACGCGCCTGCACGCCGAGGTCGGCGGGCGCCTCTCGGCAGAGGACGAGGCGGACGTCGCGTCGCTGCTCGAGCTCCTGAAGTCGGTGGCGTGATGCTGACGAAGAGCCTGCTCATCGTCGGCCGCGATCTCGGCCCGGTGGCCGCCAAGGTCCTGCTCGGCGGGACGTGGCAGGTCCACTTCCCGTGCGAGGGGCCGGCCGAGCTCGCGGTCATCCTCGGCGCGCAGCCGGACGGCTCGATCGATCGACTGGACATCTGCGACCACGGCGGCCCGGGCTTCCTCACGCTCGGCGGCGCGGTGCTGTTCCGCAGCGACCGCGATCCCGAGAGCCCGCTCGAGAACACGGAGCTGGTCATCGCGATGCGCAGGAAGCTCACCCCCACGGCCCAGGTCCGGCTGCTCGGCTGCGAGACCGCGGGCACGGGGAAGCGGCGGCGCGAGGGGCGGCTCATGCTGCTCAAGCTGGCGCGGCTCCTGAACGAGAAGACCGCGCCGCGCGCGAACCGGATCGTGTTCGGCACGATCACGGGGGTCCAGCCCAGCGACTTCGACGAGCACGGGCTCCTGCACACGAGCGCGCTCACGCTCCTGTACTCGTCGTACTCGGCGCTGGATCACGACGCGCCCGAGTACGAGAAGCGGCTCGGTCAGGTCGCGATCCTCCACGGGGACGCGCCGATCGACTACGGCGCCGCGCCCCGCCCGGCGCCGCGCCCGACGCCTCGCCCGACGGTCGCGGCCTACCGCGCGATCGTGAGGCGGCTCGTCCAGCGCCTCGCGCGGCCCGGCCGGACGCCGACGCCGAGCTATCCGTAGCTGAGCGGCGCTGAGCGGCGCGTAGCCGCGCCTTACTCGGTCTCGCGGCGCAGCTCGAACTGGTGGATCAGGTTGTAGACGTGCGCCCGCGTCAGATCGAGGCGCTTGGCGACGGCGGCGACGCTCCAGTTCTGCGCCACGAGCTCGCGGCGCAAGAGCTCCCGCTGGAACGCGCGGGTCGCCTCGTGGAACGTGGTCGGCTGATCCTTCAGCGGCTCGCCGGGGAAGTGCCGGAGCTCGACCTGCGGCGCGCCCTCGGTGCTCGCCCGGATCAGCGCGGCCTCGACCTTGCCGCGCAGCTCGCGGACGTTGCCCGGCCAGTCGAGCCCCTCCATCGCGCGGCGGAACTGATCGGAGGCGGGCAGCGGCGCGAGGTTGTGATCGCGCGCGACGCGGACCAGGAGCTCGTCGACGAGGACGCCGACGTCCTCCCGCCGCTCGGACAAGGCCGGCATGCGGACGTTGATGACGTTGATCCGGTAGTAGAGGTCCTCGCGGAAGCGCCTGGCCTCCACCGCGGCGCGCAGGTCGACGTTCGTCGCGGCGATCAGCCGGATGTTCGCCGTGGCGAGCTTGTTGCTGCCGAGCGCGTGGTACTGGCGCGACTGCAGGAGCTGGAGCAGCTTGCCCTGCGCCATGATCGGGATCTCGGCGATCTCGTCGAGGAACAGCGTCCCGCCCTCGGCGGCCTCGACCTTGCCGGCCATGCGGCGCGCCCCGGTGAACGCGCCCGGCATCGTGCCGAACAGCTCGCTCTCGAACAGCTGCTCGGGGATCGCGCTGCAGTTCAGCTCGACGAACGGGCCGTTCGCGCGGGGGCTGTTGGCGTGGATCGCGTGCGCGAGCTGCGTCTTGCCGGTGCCGTTCGGCCCGGTGAGCAGGAGGTTCACGTCGAGCCGCGCGTACGCCTGCACCTGCTCGAGCACCTGCGCGAGCGCCGCGCTGCGGCCGACGATGCCGTCGAGCTGGAGCCGCTGCCGGAACGGCAGCGTCGGATCGTTGGCGCGGGCCTGCGCGGCGCGCGCGAGCTGCTCGAGGCTCGGCCACAGGTACGCGGCGACGTTCTCGGCCAGGCGCAGATCGGCGTCGGCGAACGGGCCGCGGCCGCGCCGGCCCTCGAGGTACAGCACGCCGCCGCCCACGCCGCCGATCGGCACGCACACGACGGCCTCGAGGCGCTGGTTGCGGACGCTCGGCAAGGTCCCGAACCGCTCGTCGAGCGAGGCGTACGGGACGTGGAGCGTCTGGCCCGAGGCGAGGGTCGCCGCGACGATGCCGCGCGACGTCACGGCGCGGATCTCGGCCTCCTGCGTGGGCGAGCAGTTGTGGCTGATCGTCCAGCGCGGCTGCAGGAGGTCATCGCGCGACGGGTACAGCTCGAGGTAGCCGATCTGCGTCTCGGTGACCTCCACCAGGAGCTCGAGGATGGACGCGACCAGCGCCTTGGGCTCCGAGCTGCCGCGCAGCTCGAGCAGCTTCTGGTAGAGGTCGCGCTCCAGCGCCGCGCGACTCTCCTGCGACATCCCCATGTGGGGCGCGAGTATACCGATCTTCGCGAGCTGTCTTGCGAGCATGAGGGGCTGGCGGGTGCAACCGAAGCGCCACGGGCCAACATGCGAGAGGCGCGTAGGAGGGCGCCGGAGGCTGTCAAACGGACTGAACAGCGCTCCCGCGCCCGTTCAACTGGATTGGACGCTCCGGCCCGAGGCTGCGAGCGGGGCAGCGGAGATGGCTCGACCACTGGGGTGGCGCAAGGCTTGCGTTAGCTGTCCGTGGGCCTCGCGGCTCGATGGCAGCAGGAAGCAGGAAGCAGGAGGAGGCGGCGAGATCGGTGGCGGAAGGGGGCCG
>DATMCI010000020.1:0-22281 GCA_035558535.1 Kofleriaceae bacterium | reverse complement strand
CTGCCAAGCCCGCGCCTGCCAAGCCCGCGCCTGCCAAGCCCGCGCCTGCCAAGCCCGCGCCCGCGCCTGCCAAGGTCGCCGCCGAGCCACCGCCCGCGCCCGCCAAGCCCGCGCCCGCCAAGTCGGTCGCCGTGAAGCCGCCCGCGCCTGCGACGAAGCCCGCGCCCGCGCCCGCCAAGCCCGCGCCCGTGGCGACCAAGCCCGCGCCCGTGGCGACCAAGCCGGCGCCCACGCGCAAGCCGCCCCCAGCGACGACGACGAAGCCGGCCGCGCGCCCACAGACCACGCCGCCGAAGTGGGATCCCGACTCGCTGTTCCCGAAATAGGACTGACCATGGCGAAGACCACGACTCTGCTTGCGTGCACCGCGCTCGCGATCCTGTTCGCCGCGCCCGGCACCGCGGACGCCGGTCCGAAGCAAAACGCGAAGGTGCACATCGATCGCGCCACCAAGGCGCACAAGGCCGGCGACCTCGAGACCGCGCTGACCGAGCTCCAGGCGGCCTACGCGATCGACCCGCAGCCGCAGCTCCTCTACGCGATCGGCCAGATCTACACGAAGCTCGGCCGGTGCTCCGAGGCGAGCGACGCGTACCTGCGCTACCTGGCGAGCGGCACGGACGCAAACACGGCGCAGGTCGTGAAGCAGGCCATCGACTCGTGCAAGGGGGCGGCGGCCACCGAGCCTGCGCCGCCCGCCAAAGATCCGCCTCCACCGACGCTGGACAACGAGCAGCCGCCGGGCCAGGGCCAGCCGGCGCAGGGCAAGACCGCCAACGCGCCGCCGAAGCCAGTCGAGCCGAGCTCGCAGCCGGAGCCGCAGCTGACGGCCCGCGGGACCTCGCCGTGGTACAGCGACGTCCTCGGCGACGTGCTCGTCCTCGGCGGCGTGACGTCGCTCGTGCTCGGCAGCCTCGCGTACCGCGCGGCGGTCACCGATCTCGACAACGCCGAGGTGGCGCCCAGCCACGAGCGCTACGAGGAGCTCGTCGACGCCGCGAAGACGAAGCGGCTCGTCGGGATCGCGCTCTGGGGCGGCGGCGCGGTGCTCGTTACTGCCGGCGTGCTGCGCTTCGCGCTGCGCGACAACCACACCGAAATTCGCCGCGTCGGGCTCTCGCCCGCGCGCGGCGGTGGGTTGCTCACCTGGACGAGGAGCTTCTGATGCGTGCGCTGCTGGTCTTCCCCTTCGCGCTCTCCCTGGCGCTCTCTTTGGCGTTCACTGCCTCCTGCCTGCGACAGACCGAGTTCCAGTGCACGACGGACACCCAGTGCGGCCCGAACGGCACGTGCCAGTCGGTCAGCGCGTCGGTCGGCTACTGCAGCTTCCCCGACTCGGAGTGCGGCCAGCGCTTCGGCGCGTCGGCCGGCCAGTACGCGAACCAGTGCGTCGGCATGCAGCCCGGCGGGGACAGCAGCGTCACCATCGACGGGCGAATGATCGACGCCCCGCCAGCGGCGAGGTGCCCCGCCAACTTCATGGCGCTGCCGAACGACGCCACGAACCCGCACCGCTACCGGAAGCTGGCCGCCAACGCGAACTGGGACACGCAGCGCCAGGCCTGCCTCGCGCTCTCGGCGAATGCGTTCCTCGCGGTCCCGAACGACGCGACCGAGCTGACGGGCCTCTTCATGCTCGCGGGCAACGTGCCGTTCTGGGTCGGCATCGACGATCGGGCGGTCGAGGGCATGTACATCCAGTCGACCGGCGGCGCGGCGACGTTCCTGCCGTGGGCGGCGGGACAGCCGGACAACGCGGGCGGCGGCGGCGGCGAGGACTGCGTGCTGGCGACGGGCACGACGATCAGCGACGAGAGCTGCACCGGCGGCGGCGCCAGCCAGCCGGGCGTCTGCGAGTGCGTCCCCTAGCTCTCCGGGTCTCGCAGTCGTCTGCTCGACCGCCGCGAACATCGGCGTGACCTCCCGGTCGACGAGCCCGCGGAATTGCGACAACCTCCCCGGTTTCGTTCTACGCTGTCGAGCGTGCCGCGAGCCGCGTCGACCGCGATCGCGATCGCGGTCGCGATCGCGGCCCTGGCCCCGGGCGGCGTCCGGGCGGCCCCCGCGCCGCCGCAGCCCGCGGCTCACCCGCAGGAGCGCGTCGTGCTCGCCGATCCGGATCCGGAGCTCTTGCGCGCCGTCCTGAGCGCGCTCGCGCCGTGGCGGCTCGAGGTCATCGTCGACGACGTGCCGCCCGCCGACAAGGCTGCGGCCAAGGAGCGCGCGACCCGCATGGACGCGCGCTTCGTGGTGTGGCGGCGCGGCGGCGCGCTCGTCGTCTACGATCGCGAGCACGACGCGACGGAGGAGCGCGCCACCACGAAGGGCCGGCTCGACGCCGTCGGCGCGGCCGCGGCCGCGCTGTCGGTGAAGACGCTGATGCGCCTGCCACCGCCGCCGCCCGAGGGCGGCGACGGCACCGGCACCGGCACCGACGACGGCACCGGCACCGGCACCGGCACCGGCGGCGGCATCGCGGTCGCGCCGGCCGCGCGCCCAGGGCCCAGCCTCCGCGCCCAGGCGGCGCTCGCCACGCGGCTCGCGACCGGCTCGTCGACCGAGCTCGGCGGCCGGCTCGCCCTGGCGGTGCTCGTCCGCCCGCTGCCGCGGCTCGGGTGGCGCATCGGCCTCGCGGGCGATCTCGGCTCGTCCACCAGCATCCAGCGCGCCGGGTTCAAGGGCACGTGGAGCGACTGGGCCGTGCTCGCGCTGACGGGCTGGACGCTCCGGCTCGGCGCGTGGGAGCTCGAGCCGCAGCTCGGCGGCGGGGTGACGCGATCCACGCTGGAAGGGATCGAGATGTCGGGGGGCCGCCACGAGCGCGTGACGCTCGGATTCCTGCGCGCCGGGGCAGCGGGGCGGCGGCGATTCGGCCGATGGACTGTGGGCGCCGCGGTAGGTGCTGACTGGATCCTGGGTACACCAACCTACACACGAACGGGATCTTCGGCAGAAATCTTTAAAGTTCCGCCATTTACGTTGGCGCTCGGCGTGCTTGGGGCCGCGGACTTCGGCGGCTCGGTCTGGTGATATCCAGCGATCCGCTGTGACCTGGCGGCGTCCCTCGCCCACTTAGTCAGAGTCCATGCGAGTAGCGCCTGCCGCCGTGCGCGATCACGATCGCGACCTCGCCCAGCGGGCGGCCGCGGGCGATCGCGCCGCGCAGCGCGAGCTGTTCGTGGCGCAGCGCGCGGCCGTGCACCACGCGCTGTACCGCATCCTCGGCAGCAACCGCGATCTCGAAGACCTCATCCAGGACGCGTTCCTCGAGATCTTCCGCGCGCTGCCCTCGTTCCGCGGCGACAGCACGCTGGGCCGCTGGTGCCAGACGATCGCGACGCGCATCGGGTACCTCACGATCAGCCGCCGCCGCCCGCCCGCGGTGGACCTCGCGCTCGTCGAGGAGATCATCCCCGACGACGTCGACACGCAGCGCCAGGCCATGCTCCGCGAGGCCACGCGCCGCCTGTACGCGGCGCTCGATCGCATCGAAGCCAAGCAGCGCGTCGCGTTCGCGCTCGCGGTGCTCGACGGCCGCTCGCTCGCCGAGGTGGCGGAGCTGACCGAGTCGACGGTGATCGCGGTGAAGACGCGCGTCTGGCGCGCCCGCAAAGATCTCATGAAGCGCGCGTCGAAGGACGCCGTGCTGTCGAGCTACCTCGCCGAGCTGGGGGGAGGATCAAATGAGCGAGAGTGATCGCCTGGGCCCACCACCTGTCGAGCCGCTGTCCGACCTGGCCTGGTCGCGCATCGAGCGCGGGCTGTGGTCGCGCATGGACGCGGCGCCTGCTGCCGAAGGGCGGCCGGCGCGCGCAGCCAGGCCGCAGCGCTGGCTCTGGCTCGCCGCGCCCGTGCTCGCCGCGGCCGCGGCCGCCGCGGCCGTGCTCACCATCGGCGGGAGCGACGGCGGCAGCGGCGCGCCGACCGACGACCAGGCGCGGCTCGTCTCGGGCGCGGCGCCGACGACGCTCTCGTATGGCGACGTGCACCTCACGCTCGATGCAGACAGCGCCGTCGTCATGGATCGCCGAGCGGGCGCGCTGCTCGAGCGCGGCGCCGCGTGGTTCTCGGTCGCGCCGCGCGGCGAGCGCGCGGCGTTCGTGGTCACCGCGGGCGACACCGTCGTGCGCGTCGTCGGGACGAAGTTCCGCGTCGCGCGCTCCGGCGAGGACGCGAGCGTCGCGGTCGAGCACGGCACCGTCGAGGTGCGGTTCCGCGGCGCGACGACGCGCCTCGGCGCCGGCGAGCAGTGGACATCGCGGCGGCCCGACGAGGTGAGCGCGTTCCACGTGGCGAAGCGCGCGGACGCCCCCGCGCCCGCGACCGCGGCGCCGCTCGCGGAGGCAGCGGCACCCTCGCCTGCGACGATGCCCTCCGCAGAGCTGAAGGCGCCGATTCGCGCGGATCGGCCGGTGTCCGGGCCCCGGACTTCTCCGCTCCCCGCACCTCTCCCCACGCCCCCGGCGCGAGCCCATGAGCCGAGGACGGAGAAGCCGAATGCCGAGAAGCCGGATGCCGAGAAGCCGGCTCAGATCGACGACGATGCGGCGAAGTACCACCGGCTCGAGCAGCTCGAGGTGCGCAATCCCAAGGCGGCGATCGACGGATATCTGGAGCTGGCACGTAGCTCGCCTCGGTGGGCCGAGCCGGCGCTGTTCGCCGCCGCGCGCCTCGCGGCCGACCGTGCGGAGCCGCGCGCCCAGCGATTGATTGAGATCTATCTCACTCGTTTCCCGAGCGGCGCAAACGTTGACGACGCGCGCAAGCTGCTCGACCATATGCAGGGAGCCAATCGATGAAAATTTTTGCGTGCGCGATCCTCATGATGTTCGCCGTCGCCTGCGGAGGGAAGAACCCCGGCGGTGACGACACGGGTGGTGACGACGCGGGCGGCGGCGACGATGGGGGCGGCACGGTGATCGATGCGCGGGTGCCGCCGGGCTGTGTCCCGGCGTCGCCGCAGTGCTCGAACTGCAAGGACGACGACGGCGATGGCTTCATCGACTCGTACGACGTCGAGTGCACGGGTCCGCTCGACAACCTCGAGAACTCGTTCGCGACGGGCATCCCCGGCGACAACATGGACGCGGTCAACCAGGACTGCTTCTTCGACGGCAACAGCGGCGGCGGCAACGACGGCTGCAACATCCACGTCTGCTGCCTGCTCGGCGCGGCGACCAAGGCCGAGTGCCCGATCGGCGCGAACCAGTACGACCCGATGGCGTGCCCGCCGCCGATCGGCACCGGCACCATCTCGCAGATGTGCAAGGACGTCTGCGGCAAGCTCGCGCCGCCGGGCTGCGACTGCTTCGGCTGCTGCACGCTCTGCGATCCGGCGACGAACCAGTGCTACGACATCGCGACCAACCCGAACACGTCGCCGAACTGCACGCTGCAGACCCTGAACGATCCGAACGTCTGCAAGCGCTGCACGAAGGTCACCGACTGCGGCAGCCCGACGTGCGGCGGCACGAGCTGCATCCTCTGCCCCGGCCAGGACCCGAACGATCTGCCGCCAGGGTGCGGCGGCAACACGATGTGCCCGAACGGCGCGCCGACGTGCACGTCGAACGCGGATTGCGGATCGGGGACGTACTGCGACCAGGGCAGCATGTGCTGCGTCGGCATCATCGGCCTGCAGTGAGCGCGCAGGCCCGGCTCAGGGCGGCGCGGCGACGAGATCGTCGAACGCCTGCGTGAACGCCGCGTCCTTGTAGCACTCCGCCATCGCCCTCGACTCCATGATGGCCTTGGCGGCCGCGTCGAAGCGGTCGCTGTGCTTGGCGAGCGCCTGCTTGAGCTCGCGCGCGCGGCCCTCGTGCAAGATCTTCGCGTTCGCGGTGACGACGTCCTTGTACGTCACGCTGAGCTCCCCGAGCCGCGCGGTCGCGCGCGCGCAGTCCGTCCCGGCCGCGCGGAACGCCTCGGCCACCGCCTCGTAGAGCTCGACCGCGCGCTCGGTGAGCCGCGCGTAGTCGCGATCGATCGGCTGCGCGTCGGCGGGCTGCGCGTCGGCGGGCGGCGCCGACGGCGGGCTGCCTGCCGGCGCCGGCTTGCTCGGGTTGCCGCAGCCGGTCCCGAGCCACAGCGCGATCACCACGGCGCACCGGCGCGTCATGCGCGCCATGGTGGCACGCTTCGCGCGCGCTTTCACGGCGCCGGTGCCGGCACCGATGCCGGTGCCGGGGCCGGGACAACCGGCATCGTCGCCATCGCGTCCTGGACTCCCGGGTGATCCTTGCACGCGACCAGATCGCCGAAGATCGCGTCGGCCAGCCCGCGGTCGGCGTCGTCGTAGGCGCGCAGCTCGGACGTGAGCTGCCTTCCGAGCGCGGCGTCCTCCGCCATCCGCCGGGCCTCGTCGACGACGAGCTGCATCCGCCCGAACAGCTCGCGCAGCGCGGCCGCCATCCGCGGGCAGTCGGCGCGATCGCGCCGGACGATCGCCGCCATCTCGTTCATGGCGGCGTGCAGGCGCCGCGCGACCGCTCGCGGATCCGGCGGCGCGGGCTGCTGCTGCGGCGGCGACTGCTGCGGCGGCGGCCGCGCCCGGCCGCACGCCCCGAGCACGGCGCACGCAGCGCACGCGAGCGCGGCGCACGCGACCAGGCCCGCGCGGCGCCCCCGCATCGCTACGCCGCGAGCCCGCGCAGCGCGGGCGCCTCGTCGACGGTGTGGTACCGGCCGCGCTCGTCCCGCGCCACCGTGCCGAGCGCGACGCTCGGATCGTGCGTGAAGAACAGCCGGCCGCCCCGCTGGACGAGATCGCCGAGCAGCGCCGTCTTCTCGTCGATCAACAGCTCGGGGAAGCGGTCGTAGCCCATCGTGATCGGCAGGTGCACCCACGCCCGGCCCGGGATCAGATCGGCCGCGAACACGACCGGCCCGGCCGGCATCTCGATCTCGGTGAGGAGCAGGCCGGGCGTGTGCCCCGCGCTCTCGTGGAACCGGAAGCCGTCGCCGAGCACCGCGGAGCGCTCGCCCGAGGCGAGCTCAAGCCGGCCGCTGCCCTCCAAGAGCTCCGTCAGCCCCGGGATGAACGACGCCCGGTCGCGGGGGTGCGGCGTCACCGCGCGCTGCCACGCCTCTCGCCCCACGACGAACACGGCGCGCGGGAACGCCAGGCGGAGCGGCGCGCCCGGCTCCGGTCGGGCCAGGAGGCCACCGGCGTGATCGAAGTGGAGGTGAGAAAGCACGATCACGTCCACGTCCTCAGGTCGGATCCCGTCGGCGGCCAGCGAGGCGAGCAGCACGTGCTCGTCCTCGATCACCCCGTACCGATCCCGCAGCACGGGCTCGAAGAACGCGCCGATGCCGGTCTCGAAGAGCACGATCCGGCCGCGGTCGCGCACCACAAGACACCGACACGCCATGGAAATCCGGTTGCGCTCGTCAGGCGCGATCCACTTCTCCCAGACGGCGCGCGGGGCGTTGCCGAACATGGCGCCCCCATCGAGCCGCTGGGAGTTGCCGAGAACCGACGTCAGTGTCCGCACCCGGGCGTCGTAGCACACCCAGCGGCCGGGGCGCGCGACGCTAGGGTCAGCCGACCCACCCGCGCGGGGAGCGACTGCCAGACGCCGGCCTCCGTGCGCTCGGGTAGTATCCGCGCCATGAAGAGGCCCGCTCTCCGCGCACCCCGCCTCCTGGCGATCGCGCTGTCCCTGCTCGCCGCCTGTGGTCCCTCGCCCGGCGACGACGACCTCGATCCCGATGGCACCACGCTGCGGATCGATCCGCCGACGAGCGAGCACCAGATCCTGAACGGCCTGCCGGCCTACCAGGCGTTCACGGCGACGCTCGTCCAGCGCAACGGCAAGGAGCGCGACATCACCGCGGAGACGGTGTTCTCGATCGATCCGTCGATCGGCTCGTTCATCGGCAGCGAGCTCACGCTCGGCGCCGCCGGCAAGACGCCGGTGTTCGGCGTGTACGAGGACCTGATGGGCAGCGCGCAGGTGATCGCGCGCGTGAAGACGGTGCGCGTCGAGCCGCCGCTCGATCCGAGCGTGCCCGATCTGTTCAACCAGCCCGAGGAGACGGCGCGCGCGCCCGCGATCGCCTACCCGCCCGAGGGCGCCGTGGTGCCGCGCAACCTCGGCGACTTCGAGGCGCACTGGACCGACGCGCACGGCAACGACGTCTTCGAGGTCTCGCTCAAGACCGAGTTCGCCGAGGTGCGCGTCTACGTCCCGGGCGGCAACGGCGTCGCCGCGGCGGGCCCGCGGCCGTCGTGGCAGGCGTTCGCCGCGACCGAGTGGATGTCCGTCGTCGGCCTCGAGGGCGCGGTCCATTACCAGGTGCGCGGCGTATCCAAGGCGAACCCGACGTACGTCGGCGCCACGGCGCCGCGCCTCGTGAAGCTGTCGAACGAGCCGCTCGACGGCGGCATGTACTACTGGGCCGCCACGAGCTCCGGCGGCGGCGCGTACGGCATCTTCCGCCACGACATGGCCAAGCCGGGCCAGCCGGCCGAGGAGTACATGACGACGAACCAGACGGCCGGCCGCTGCGTGGCCTGCCACGTGCTGTCGCGCGACGGGACGAAGATGGCGATCACCTACGACGGCGGCAACCGGAACGCCACGATGATCGACGTCGCGACCCGCAGTCGGCAGCCGGACTTCACGCAGTGGAACTTCGGCACGTTC
Organism: Kofleriaceae bacterium; assembly: GCA_035558535.1. Classification (GTDB taxonomy): domain Bacteria; phylum Myxococcota_A; class Polyangia; order Haliangiales; family Haliangiaceae; genus JABFXX01. The sequence continues at coordinate 13,630 of DATMCI010000020.1, read as the reverse complement.
ACGCCAGACGCGACGCGCATCTTGACGGTCTATAGCGGCGTCATCTCCGTCCGGAACGCGGCGGATCAGATGGTCGTGAAGGCGATGCCGGCGGGGGGCTACGCCACGCACCCCGACCTGTCGCGCGACGGCACGCGGCTCGTCTACGTCCGCGCGCTCGGCGGCGGCTCCGACTGGTCGTTCACGGGCGGCCAGATCTACACGCGCACCTTCGACCAGGCCACGAACGCGTTCGGCCCCGAGACGCCGCTCGTGACCGACGGCATCAACAACTTCTATCCGTCGTGGTCGCCCGATGGGCAGTGGGTGCTGTTCAACCGCTCCAACGGCGGCACGTCGTACAACAACCTCAACGCGTCGCTGTGGGTCGTCAAGGCCGATGGCAGCGCGCCGCCGCTCCAGCTCTCGGCGTTCAACCAGGCGGCGGGCGGGCTCACGAACTCGTGGGGCCGGTGGGCACCGTTCGCGCAGACGATCGGCGCGAACCGCGAGCCGATCTTCTGGGTCACGGTGTCGTCGAAGCGGAACTTCGGCACCCGCCGCGTCAACTCGGCCGACGCCGAGACGTTGAAGACGCCGCAGATCTGGATGGCGCCGTTCTACACCTCGCGCGCGGAGCTGCGCGAGGATCCGACGACGCCGGCGTTCCGGCTGCCGTTCCAGAACCTGACGAGCAACAACCACATCGCGCAGTGGACCGAGCGCGTGGTCGTGACGCTCTAGTCGCGATCGCGCTCGGCCTCGAGCTCGAGCCGCGCCCGCTCGAGCGCCTCGCGCTCGCGCGCGGGGAGCTGGGGGTACGGCAGCTCGAGCTGGCCGAGCGTCTCCGCGATGACCCTCGAGACGGCCGCGCGCATGTAGCTCTTCGAGTCGGCGGGGATCGCGTACCACGGCGCCCACGGCCGGCTGGTCGCGTTCAGCACCTCCTCGTACGCGGTCATGTACTCGCCCCAGTGCTTGCTCTCGGCGAGATCGCCAGCGTTGAACTTCCAGTTCGCCTCCGGATCGGTCACCCGATCGAGGAAGCGCTTGTGCTGCTCCCTCTGCGAGACGTGCAGGAAGAACTTGAGGATGACGCAGCCGTTGCGCGCCCAGTGCCGCTCCGCCTCGACGATCGACTCGAAGCGCTCGGCCCAGAGATCCTCGAGGCGCTTGGGCCGGCGCGGCAGCCGCTGCCCCTCGAGGTACTCGGGGTGCACGCGCACGACGAGCACCTCCTCGTAGTGGCTGCGGTTCCACACGCCGATGCGGCCGCGCTCGGGCAGGTTGCGCTGCACGCGCCACAGAAAGTCGTGATCGAGCTCCTCGGCGTTCGGCGCCTTGTACGCGAACACCTGGCAGCCGACGGGGTTCACGCCCGAGAGCACCGCGCGGATCGTGCCGTCCTTGCCCGCCGCGTCGAGCGCCTGGAAGATCAGGAGCACGCTGTAGCGATCGTGCGCGTACAGCCGCTGCTGGATCTTCGCGACCTCCGCGACCGCCTCCTGGAGCGCCTCGATGTTGTCGCTCTTGCCCGGATCGTCCTTGGCCTCCGTCCGCGCCTTCGCGATGCGGAACGAGCCGTCGTAGGGCACGAGGTACGGGCTGTCGACGGGCTCGAACAGGATCGGCTGCGGCATCGCGCGACGATACCGAATTTGCCCGCGGGCTTCTTCAATCCGGAACCGACCATGTCATGGTGCCCCCGAGATGGCGACGCCCCCGTCCAACCCGGAAGCACCCAAGCCCGAGCGGATCGCATACGCCGAGGAGGACAAGCTCGGCCCGCTCGGGATCGCCGAGCAGAGCAAGCTCGGCCCGCTCGGGATCGCCGAGGAGGACAAGCTCGGCCCGCTCGGGATCCGGGCCTCGGCGCTGCACGATCCGATCGGCCTGCGCGCGGAGCTGCTCGCGGAGTTCGAGCGCGCGGTCGCCGCCGCGAAGACGGCCGCCGCGCGGGTGGACCAGAGCTCGACGGCCGCCGTCCACGAGTCGCGCAAGGCCCTGCGCCGCGCGCGCGCCGCGCTGGCGATGATGGCGGGCGCGCTGCCCAAGGGCGAGCGCCGCGCCGTCCGCGGCGCGCTGCAGAGCGCCCGGCGCTCGCTGTCGACGGTGCGCGATCACGCCGTCGCCCCGCTCACGCTCGGCTCGATGACGCTCAGCGACCGCGATCGCGAGACCGCCAAGCGCGTGCTCGACAACGCGGCCGAGGCGCTCCCCGCGCTCGCCGAGATCAAGCAGCTCCTGGGCGAGGCGGCCGCCCGCGCCGCCGCGCAGGCCGAGGCGCTCGCCGCCGCGCTGCCGCCGGAGATCTCGTGGGACACGGTCCGCGCCGGGATCGAGGACGTCTACCGGGAGGCGCGCCGCGCCCACCAGCGCGCGAAGCGCTCGCGGCCGAGGTTCCACACCTGGCGCCGCCGCAGCAAGGAGCTCGTCTACCAGCTCGACTTCGTCGCGGCGCACGCCGGCGCGCGCACGCTCGAGCTCCGCGCCGACATCGACGCGATCGCCGACCAGCTCGGCCCGGTCGTGGACCTCGTGATGCTGCGCGACTTCGTGCAGACGCACGCGCAGGGCCTCCCCGAATCGGACGTCGAGGAGCTGCGTCACAGGATCGATCGCCAGCTCGCGGAGCAGATGGTCGCGACGCGCAAGGCGGGCCGCGACGCGTTCAAGCGCAAGCCGAAGCAGCTCGTGCGCCGCCTCGCCAAGGCCGTGAAGCGCGACCTCCGGCCGGCCGGCGGCGTCCTCGACGGTGCCGAGGGCCAGGGCGGCGCCACCGGCGACGGCCGCGCGCAGCGCGACGACGACGACGACGCAGACGACTGAGCGCCCGCAGCGCGAACTCGCGCGACGCTTCGTGGTAGGAACGTCGCCATGTCGAAGGTCCTGATCATCGGAGCCGGCGGCGTCGGCGGCGTCGTCGCCCACAAGGCCGCGATGGAGCGCGCGGTCTTCTCGGACGTGATGCTCGCGAGCCGCCGCCTCGAGAGCTGCACGAAGCTCGCCGCGGAGATCGAGGCGATGCACGGCCGGAAGATCCAGACCGCGCAGGTCGACGCCGACAACGTCGCGCAGACGGCGGCGCTGATCCGCGACTTTGGGCCGGCGCTCGTCATCAACGTGGCGCTGCCGTACCAGGACCTCCACCTCATGGACGCGTGCCTCGAGGCGGGCGTCGACTACCTCGACACCGCGAACTACGAGCCGCCCGACGTCGCGAAGTTCGAGTACAAGTGGCAGTGGGCGTACCAGGACCGGTTCGCGCAGGCGGGCCGGATGGCGCTCCTCGGCTCGGGCTTCGATCCGGGCGTCACGAACGTCTACTGCGCGTACATCCAGAAGCACCTGCTCGACGAGGTCCACTACGTCGACATCGTCGACTGCAACGGCGGCTCGCACGGCAAGGCGTTCGCGACGAACTTCAACCCCGAGATCAACATCCGCGAGATCACGGCGCGCGGCCGGTACTGGGAAGAGGGCGAGTGGAAGGAGACCGATCCGCTCAGCGTCTCGAAGATCTTCGACTACCCGGGCGTCGGCGAGCGCAAGAGCTTCCTCCTCTATCACGAGGAGCTCGAGTCGCTCGCGAAGAACCTGCGCGGGCTCAAGCGGATCCGGTTCTGGATGACGTTCGGCGAGGCCTATCTCAAGCACCTCGAGGTGATGCAGAACATCGGCATCACGCGGATCGACGAGGTCGAGTTCGAGGGCAAGAAGATCGTCCCGATCAAGTTCCTGCGCGCGCTGCTCCCGGATCCGGCGTCGCTCGCCGCGGGCTACACGGGCAAGACGTCGATCGGCGTGCTCGCCGAGGGCACGAAGAACGGCCAGCGCAAGCGCTACTTCGTCTACAACATCTGCGACCACGCCGAGACGTTCAAGGAGGTCCGCGCGCAGGCCGTCTCGTACACGACGGGCGTCCCCGCCGTGACGGGCGCCGTGATGATGGTGACGGGCAAGTGGAAGGGCGCCGGCGTGTTCAACATGGAGCAGCTTGATCCGGATCCGTTCCTCGAGGACGTGGCCCGGCGCGGCCTGCCCTGGCACGTCGAGGAGCGCTGAGCGATGCGCTTAGCGATGCGCGGGGAACCATGAGCGCGGGGGCGGCGATGGGCGCCGAGGTCGCCGCGGCGATCGATCTTGCGCAGATCGAGACGCCCTGCTTCGTGACGGATCTGGGCGCGCTCGAGGCCAACCTGCGCATCCTCGACGACGTGCAGCGCCGCGCCGGCTGCACGATCCTGCTCGCGCTCAAGGGCTTCGCGCAGTGGTCGACGTTCCCGGTGATCCGGCGCTACCTGGCGGGCGCCACCTCGAGCTCGATCGCCGAGGCGCGGCTCGCGCGCGAGGAGCTGGGCGGCGAGGTGCACGCGTACGCGCCGGCGTACTCCGACGCCGAGATGCGCGAGCTCGTGACGCTCGCCGATCACATCGTGCTCAACTCGCCATCGCAGTGGCGGCGGCACCGCCCGACGATCGACGCGGCGCGGCGCGCCGGGCGCGCGATCTCGGCGGGCCTGCGCGTCAACCACGAGCACCGCGAGGTCGAGGTGGCGCTCTACGATCCCGCCGGCCCGGGCAGCCGGCTCGGCACCACGCGCGCGAACGTGGCCGCCGAGGATCTCGATGGCCTCGATGGGCTGCACTTCCACACGCTGTGCCAGAGCAACAGCGACGCGCTCTCGCGCGCGCTCGCGGCGTTCGAGGCGCGGTTCGGCGACCTCATCCCGCGCATGAAGTGGGTCAACTTCGGCGGCGGGCACCACATCACGCGCCCGGACTACGACCGCGAGCGGCTGATCCAGCTCGTCGCGGCGTTCCGCGAGAGGTGGCAGGTGCCGGTGTACCTCGAGCCGGGCGAGGCGATCGCGCTCGGGACCGGCGTGCTCGTGGCGTCGGTGCTCGACACGTTCCATAACGACGCGCACATCGCGATCCTCGACACCTCGGCGACGGCGCACATGCCCGACGTGCTCGAGATGCCGTACCGCCCGGTGATCCTCGGCGCCGGCGATCCGGGGCAGAAGCCGCACACGTACCGGCTCGGCGGCCTCACGTGCCTCGCGGGCGACGTGATCGGCGACTACAGCTTCGATCGCCCGCTCGAGATCGGCGACAAGCTCGTCTTCCTCGACATGGCGCACTACACGATGGTGAAGACGACGACGTTCAACGGCGTGCGCCTGCCGTCGATCGCGACGCGCGATCCGGCGACGGGGCGCGTCACCGTGCACCGCCGGTTCGGCTACCGCGACTACCGCGACCGGCTGTCGTGACGGCGCCGAGCGCCCCGGATGCAGACCGTCAGCGCAACAGCACCAGCTCCTCGGCCGTGGTCGGGTGCATCGCGAACGTCCGATCGAGGTCAGCCTTCGTCGCGCCCATCGTGATCGCCACGGCGAGCGCCTGGATGATCTCCGGCGCGTCGACGCCGACCATGTGCGCGCCGAGCACGCGATCGGTCGCGCGATCGACGACCACCTTGATCATCACCTGCTCGTCGCGGCCGGACAGCGCGTAGCGCATCGGCCGGAACTGCGTGCGGAACACCGCGACGTCGTGGCCGGCCTCCCGCGCCGCCGGCTCGGTCAGCCCGATCGCCGCGGCGGGCGGCTGCGCGAACACGGCCGTCGGGATCAGGTGATGGTGGATCGGCGTCGGGCGGCCGCCGAACAGCGTGTCGGCGACGGCGTGGCCCTCGCGGATCGCGACCGGCGTCAGCGCGACGCGGCCGGTGACATCGCCCACGGCGTAGATGTGCGAGATGTTCGTGCGCGAGAGCTCGTCGACGGTGATCGCGCCGCGCGCGTCGAGCTGCACCCCGGCCTCCACCAGGCCCAGGCCAGCGCTCCGCGGCTCGCGGCCGATCGCGGCCATCGCGAGGTCGACCTCGTAGTCGCGGCCGGCGCCGTGCAGGATCTGCGCGGCCCCGTGCGGCCGGATTGCTACCTCGGTGCAGCACACGACCTCGACGCCCGCGGCGAGGAGGCCCTTTGTGACGCGCGCGCGCACGTCCGGATCGAACCCGCGCAGCACGTGCTCGTCGCGGTGGACGAGCACGACCCGGGCGCCCAGCCCCGCGAAGATGTGCGCGAACTCGACACCGATATAGCCTCCTCCCAGGATCCCAATACGCTCGGGGAGCACAGGCAGGTGGAACGCCTCGTCCGACGTGATCCATGTGCCGGTGCTGGGCCGCTTCGGCGCCCCGCCCGTGGCGATGAGGACATGGGCCGCCGTTACGCGCTTCTCCTCTATCTGAATTGTATGCGGATCGGATAGGACGGCCCGGCCTTGTAGAATTTCGACGCCCGCTTTGCGGAGCCGGGCGGCGTAAGCGCCCGACAATCGGGCGATCTCCTTGTCCTTGCCGGCGATCAAGGCGGCCCAGTCGTGACGAGGCGGGGCCTCGGGGGCATGGACCGTCCAGCCGTGGCCGCGCGCGTCCTCGAACGCGCGGCGCGCCTCGCTCGCGAAGACGAGCAGCTTCTTGGGTACGCAGCCGCGGATCACGCAGGTGCCGCCCCAGCGATCCTCCTCAGCGATGGCAACGCGCGCGCCGTGCTCCGCGGCGACCCGCGCCGCGCGGACGCCGCCGGAGCCACCACCGACGACGAAGAGGTCGAAGTCGAACTGCGCCATATGCGACGGAAGTGTACGTGCCTCGACGCACGCGGTGCCGCCGTTTCGGCCGGCAATCCGAGATCCAGCTACACCGGACCGCTCTCGCCTTCCTCCCGGAGCACGGCATTAGTCTTGGAAGGCAATTTGACATTCAATGAAAGTCGTAGGGCCTCTGGACTTGAGGTCAGTGTCGATATCGTACTGGTACACACTTCTCGTTTCTCACTCGTTTCTCACTCGAGGGAGTCCCCCATGCGTACGGTCCTCGCTCTCTTCCTCGCTGCCGCGCTCGGCGCTTGTAGCTCCGACGGTACCGGCGATGACAGCGGTGGCGACGACGGCACCACGGATCCGCCGGTCGTCGAGGAACCAGAGATTCCCCCAGACCTCCTCCTCGAGAGCCCCGATCTCACGATCGATCCGGGCCAGGAGATCACCTACTGCTGGTACTTCCGCACGGCGAACACGAAGCCGCTCGCGATCAAGGAGTGGCGGTCGACGATGACCCCCGGCAGCCACCACATGATCATGTACACGACGGCGAACCAGGTGATGGAGCCGGGCACCGTGTCGACGGTGAACTGCGGCCCCGGCTCGGGGTTCGCGATGTGGACGTACTCGACGCAGATCCCCGACGACGCGCTCATGCTCCCCAGCGACGACGGCGCGGGCAAGCCGCTGGCGATCGAGATCCCGGCCGGCCAGGCCGGCTTCCTCCAGATGCACTACAACAACCGCAGCGATCAGCCGATCAAGGCGCACGTGCGGCTGGCGGGCTACGCGCTCGGCGAGGGCGCCGCGTTCACGAAGACGGCGGCGTTCGTGACGTACAACGGGGACATCAACATCCCGCCGCAGACGACCGGCGACCTCGAGACGAAGACGTGCACCATCCCCCAGAACGTCAAGTTCTGGCTGATGTCGACGCACTCGCACAAGCAGGCGGTGCGCACCGCCGTGAAGGACGGCCAGCCGACGAACGGGGCGGTCATCTTCGAGAGCGCGGACTGGGAGCACCCCGGCGCGAAGCGCTGGGACCAGCCGTTCTACACGTTCACCACGAGCAAGCTCACGTACGAGTGCACGTACAACAACCCCTCGAACCGCACGATCCGGACCGGGGACAGCGCGCAGACCGACGAGATGTGCATGGCGTCGGGCTACTTCTTCCCGGCGACGCGGCCGATGTTCTGCTTCAACAACATCACATTGTGACGTTTACGCGCGCGCTACGCGCGCGCTGAGCGCGCGCTACGCGCCCGCTTAGTCCTCGATCTCGATGACGATGTCGTCGATGTTGAGGACGTCGGGCTCCCGAGACGACGGCGCATCAGCCGGCCGCTCGGTCCTGCCGGCCGGCGCGGTGCTGGCCGCGGGCGCCGCGGTGCCGGCGGCCGGCGCGGGCGTGGCCGCGCCCGGCGTGGCGTCGTCCGCGTCCTCGATCGCGGCGACCGAGCTCGCGTTTCGCGGCGCGAGGCTCTCGCCGCCGTCGGTCTCGGGCTCGGAGAGCTTCGGCCACGCTGGCCCGTGTGCGCGGCTGCCGCCGCAGCCGGCGAGCAGGCTGAGCAGCACCCAGGTGATCCCGACCCTGCGGACCATTCGCGGAGCCTAGCAAGCTCGCCGCGCCGACGCGATGTGTTATGTGGCGGCCATGGCGATCGAGGTCGGCAAGAAGGCGCCCGCGTTCACGCTCGAGTCTTCCGATGGCGGCAAGGTCAAGCTCTCCGATCTGGCCGGCAAGCTCGTGGTCCTCTACTTCTACCCGCGCGACAACACGCCGGGCTGCACCGTCGAGGCGGAGGGCTTCCGCGACGCGGTGCCGGCGCTCGGCAAGCTCGGCGCCGTCGTGCTCGGCGTGAGCAAGGACTCGATCGCGTCGCACGAGAAGTTCCGCGACAAGTACAAGCTGACGTTCCCGCTCTTGACGGATCCCGACGGCAAGACGCTGGAGACGTACGGCGCGTGGGGCGACAAGGTCATGTACGGCAAGAAGCTGAAGGGGATCATCCGCTCGACGGTGCTGATCGGCCGCGACGGCAAGGTGCTCAAGCACTGGCCGAAGGTGTCGGTGAAGGGCCACGTCGAGGACGTGATCGCGTCGATCAAGGCGCTCGACGCGTAAGCGCGAGGGATGAAGCCGCGCGCAGGCGCACGGGCGCACCACGCCGGTCCGCGCGCAGGTCCTGCGCCTGTGCCGCAGAGTGCGACGTCTCCCGACGAGCCCAACGAGAACGACGAGCACGAAGCCGACAAGAACACGTCACGCGCGGGCGATCTCCGCGGCATGCGCCGCTAGGATGGGGGCTCGACTCTCGGGGGAGCAATCGATGCGTCTTCGTGCCAGATGGTTCATCGCGGCGCTCTGCGCCGCCTCCAGCGGATGTGGTGACAACAGCAGCACCGGCCCGCAGGGCCCGCAAGGAGCGCAGGGATCCGCGGGCGATCCGGGCACGCCGGGCACGCCGGGCACGCCGGGGACACCCGGTAACCCCGGCGCCGTCTGCGTCGCTGGCGGCAACACCGTCACCCAGACAGAAGGCGTGCCGCACGGCTCGGCCCTGTCGTCGATGGTCGCGCTGTCGTTCTGCGACGCCGCCGGGACCGGCGCGACGAACATCGCCGACTACGTCAAGGCGCTGGTCACGCGCTACGGCCAGAACACGCTGCCGGCGGGCCTCGAGTTCCCGCTCGGGGTCGCCACCACCGACTCCGTCCGCGCGATCCGCGGCCTCGTCCCGAACGTCGTCATCAAGTGGTTCGATCCGCTGACGTGGGACTCCATGTCGAGCCCGACGGTGACGCCGCGGTTCGGCGCGAACAACGACTACATCGCGTTCTTCGGCGACGGCTGGCAGGGCACGCCGTACTGGCAAGGCAGCGACAACTCCGGCTGGATGTGGGTCAACCACGAGTACATGTCGAACAACCGGCCGCGCGCGACCGCCGCGCCGCAGGGCCAGCACCTGACGCTCGCGCGCTTCCTCTCGTACTGGGGCACGATCACCGGCGCGCCGACGTCGAACGCGTGGTCGGCGGCCGATCTCGCCATCTACACCGACGAGTACAAGAAGCAGGTCGGCGGCACGTGGATGCACGTGATCCGCGATCCGGCCACCGGCGCGTGGACGCTCGATCGCTCGCAGACGGCGCACCGCTTCGACGCGACGGACGCGACGCTCGTCAAGGTGACGGGCATGGACGTCGCCGACGACACCGATGACAACGGCGTGCCGCTGCCGGCGGAGGTCGTCGTCGGGATCCACTCGAACTGCTCGGGCGGCATGACGCCGTGGGGCACCGTGATGACCGGCGAGGAGAACGTCGCGTTCAGCTACGGCGACCTCGAGACGGCGTGGAGCTCGGGCAACCGGTTCCTGTCCGGCCAGGGCTTCGATCCGGGCGCGAACGTCACGTTCAACCTCACGCCGTCGCCGACCGGCGAGTTCACGAGCGGCACGGCCGCGCACCCCAAGGACGCCTACGGCTACGTCGTCGAGATCGATCCGGGCCAGCCGCCCGGCGAGTACTACGGCAAGACCACGCCGGGCGTCGGCCACCGCAAGGTCGGCTACCTCGGCCGCGCGGCCTGGGAGAACGCCACGTTCGCGATGGGCAGCGACTGGAAGCTGATCCCGAACCAGCCGATCGTCATCTACTCCGGCAACGACCGCCGCTCGGGCCACGTCTACAAGTTCGTCTCGGCCGGGAACTACACGACGGGCATGACGAAGGCCGAGACCCGCGCGCTGCTCGACGCGGGCAAGCTCTACGTCGCGCACTTCGCCGGCCTCGACAACACGCAGGGCCGCCGGCTCGTCGGCGGCGCCACGCCGACCGAGGCGGCGCCGGGCTCGGGGCAGTGGATCGAGCTGTCGACGACCTCGACCATGATCGCGCCGAACGCGACCGGCCTCGGCACGCCGACCAAGACGGTCGGCGACGCGCTCAAGGACGTCAATTGGAACGGCATCGGCGGGTTCCCGACCGACAACGACGTGCGCAAGGCGCTGTTCACCGCGTCGCTCAAGATCGGCGCGATGGAGCTGAACCGGCCCGAGGACCTCGAGTACAACCCGATCGGCACGCCGCGGATCTACATCGCGTTCACGAACCACGCCGGCACGGTCGCGCTCGATCAGAACGGCGTCCTGATCCCGTCGGCACAGACGCAGCCGAACCGCGGCGACCGCGCCGGCGGCGTCTTCGCGATCCAGGAGGACGCGGCGGCGACGCCGGGCTCCTCGCTGACGTTCAAGTACTGGCAGGCCTGGGGCGGCAACCTCGCCGCCGGCAAGTTCGACGCCGGCGACCCCGACAACCTCGTCATCGACGCGAGCGGCGGCGTGTGGTTCGGCACCGACAGCTACTTCGACAACTCGGGGCGCAAGTCCAACGACGGCATCTACTACCTGGATCTCGATCCGGCCCACAAGACGACGCCGACGCCGACGTACGGCCTCGCGTTCCGCGTCGCGACGGTGCCGAGCGACGCCGAGGCGACCGCGCCGACGTTCTCGCCGAAGATGAGCACGCTGTTCTTCGACGTGCAGCACCCCGGCGAGTTCATGCAGTCGAGCTGGCCGCCGCGGTAGGGAGCCATGGCCCGGGGCACCGCGCAGCGGATCGCGCTCGGCCTCCTCGTCGGGCTCGGGCTCGGGCTCGCGGCCGGGTGCGGCTCCGGCGGCAGCTCCAGCGCCGGGGCCAGCGCCGGCAGCGGCAGCGCCGGCAGCGGCAGCGCCGCGCCGCGGCCGAGCGCGGCGACGGGCCCGCTCGCGTACGCGGCCGCGATGGCCGGCACCGTCGGCAACGTCGAGGCCGCGGTCCCGCCGATGTGCTACACGCGCACCGGCGGGGCGTCGAACCCGTGCTGGGTGTGCCACACGCGCGGCACCGGGCGCACGAGCCTCGACGACAGCGAGCTGCAGCGCGAGTACGCGTTCTCCACCGTCGCGCTCGAGAACCACTGGCGGAACCTGTTCGTCGATCGGCGGCCGTTCATCGCGGGCGTGTCCGACGACGAGATCCTGCGCTGGGTCCGCACCGACAACTACGGCCCGCTGCGCGCAGCGATGGCGGCGCTGCCGGCGAGCTACTCCGGCTTCCGGCCGGATCTCGATCTCTCGCGCGGCTTCGACGAGCACGGGCTCGCGCGCGACGGCTCCGGCTGGCGCGCGGTGCGGTTCCACCCGTTCCCTGGCGCGTTCTGGCCGACGAACGGCTCGACGAGCGACGTCTTCATCCGGCTCCCGGACAAGTTCCGCAAGACGGCCGATGGCGCGCCGTCGGCCGAGATCTACCGGCTGAACCTGTCGCTCGTCGAGGCCGCGATCTCCGTCCTGGACTACGGCACGAAGGCCGTCGATCGCGAGATCGAGCCGGTGGACGAGCGGCTCGGCGGCGCCGACCTCGACGGCGACGGCGCGCTCGGCGACGGCACGGCGCGCGTGCGCAAGCTGCCGCGGACGTACGCGGGCGGCGCGGCCGGCGTCGCGATCGTGCCGCAGGCGTTCCCGCTCGGCACCGAGCTCCTCCACAGCGTGCGCTACCTCGATCCCGACGCGCCGACGGTGATGGCCGCGCGCCTGAAGGAGCTGCGCTACATGCGCAAGATCGAGGATCCGGACGACTGGGGCCGCCAGCGCGCGTACGCCGAGGAGGCGGAGGACAAGACCGCCGGCAAGCTGCCGGTCTACCAGGGCGACTTCGAGGTCGGCCTGATCACGCCGTGGGGCTGGCAGCTCCAGGGCTACATCGAGGACAAAGCTGGCGCGCTGCGCCTCCAGACCGACGAGGAGCACCGCTTCTGCATGGGGTGCCACGGCCACCTCGGCGTCACGATCGATCAGACGTTCAGCATCGCGCGCAAGGTGCCGGGCGCCGCGGGCTGGCGGCCCCAGGATCTGCGCGGGCTGGCCGACCGTCCGCAAGTCGGACACCCGGCGCCGGAGCTCGTGGTGTACTTCTCGCGCGTGCAGGGCGGCGACGAGACGCGCAGCAACGAGGAGCTGCGCGCGCGGTTCTTCCCCGGCGGCAAGCTCGCGGAGGCCGAGCTGCGGCGCGCGGCGGTCGGCGGCGATCGCGACCTCGCGTGGGCGCTCGTGCCGACGCGGGCGCGCGCGCTGGCGCTCGACAAGGCGTACCTCGCGATCGTCCGCGAGCAGAGCTTCGTGCGCGGCCGCGACGCGATGCTCGCCCCGGCGACGCGCGTGCACGAGCGGATCACCGAGGCCGGCACCGGGCTCGGCGAGCGCGGCGCGCCCGAGGCGCGCGTCCACCGCGACGGCCGCCTCCACCTCGACTGGCGCGCGCGCGGCCGGTGAGGCCCGCGCCCGCGAGACGAAGACCGCGCAGCTGACGCACGGTCCAGAGCTCCGCGCGGCCGAGGCGCGGCCGAGGCGCGGCCGAGGCTCGATCGACAACGCAGGCAGCCCGTCGATCCGGCAGTCATCTGCCGGGTCGACGAGCGGCGATGGGAGATCAGAGCTTCCAGACGTAGCTGAACGAGCCGCCGCGCTGCGTGGCCTTGAACTTGCCGCGCAGCCCCTGCTCGACGACGCACGCCGACAGCGCGGCGTCCGGCGAGCTCTGCACGTTCACCGCCGTCACCGTGCCGGCCGGAGACACCTTGAGCTGCGCCTTGACCATGCCGGTCGCCGCCGCGACGCCGCTGCAGCGCTGCATCGAGATCGTCGCGAGGCCCGTGGTGATCGCGGCGCGATCGAGGTTCTCGGGGCGGGGGTCCGTCGTCGGCAGCGGCGTGCTGGGGTCCGTCAGCGGGTTACCGGCGCGGAGCTTGCGGCAGCAGTCGCTGTCGTAGCCGTTCACGATGCACGTGACCTGATCGCACTTGGAGTCCTCGGGCGCCGCGGGCGGCGTCGGCTGCTTCGCCGTGCGGTCCGGCTGCTTCGTCGTGCGGTCCGGCTGCTTCGTCGTGCGGTCCGGCTGCTTCGCCGTGCGGTCCGGCTGCTTCGCCGTGCGGTCCGGCTGCTTCGCCTCGGGCGTGCGGTCCGGCTGCTTCGCCTCG
>DATMCI010000019.1:0-7903 GCA_035558535.1 Kofleriaceae bacterium | reverse complement strand
CACCTGATCGAGCCGGCTCTCTACCAGGGCGAGCCGCTCACGTTCCAGGTGCCGAGATCCACCGAGAGCACGCGCTGGAGCGTCTACCAGTCCAGCCTGAATCTCCAGCTGGCCCCGAGCGGGGCTCGCGCTGCGCCCGAGTATCTCCACGCGCGCCACGTCGTGGACGGCGATCGCGAGGAGAACCTCAACCAGCAGAAGGACGTGATCGCGCGGGTCACCGAGGGCGGGTACCGTGCCCGACACTACGTGGATTACACCGGAGATGGGTGGATCGACGTGGAGTGCGGGGCCCTGGCGCTGGAGATCCCCCGCCGGCTACCGGCGTACTCCATCGTCGCGAGCCCAGACTTCTTCCCGCGAGTTCGCCAGAGCGACCTCGTGACCTGGACGGACCAGTCGGCTCCCCCCGCGCTGCTCCCGAATGTATGGCCCGTCAATCCAGGGCGCCCCGAGCCGCTGTCTGGCCAGCGCTACGCGGCGAACCTCGAGCTCAAGCAAGCGGGGTTCGATCGCAACGACGACACCATGACCGCGATCGTGGGCCCGTGTGGCTCCGGCGTCGGGCGGCAGACGCGGCTCAGCCCTGCGACCTACGCGCGAGCGTCCATGTTGCCGGACGGCGCGGCCGGCGTCTTCGCGCCGGGCTGGGACGTCTCCTACGATCGGACTCCGGAGAGCGCCGCCGAGGACGATGGCAGCGAGCCGGTGTCGGGTGTGACGTTCCTGAACAACTACGGGCTTGGCTCGCCGTTCCCGGAGGACAGCCTGCTCTGTGCCGCGTTGAGCTCGTTCTGGCCCGCGGTAGCCCCGGACGTGACCCGCACCTTCGCGCCAGGGCGGAGGTACTCCACGGCGACGCCGCTGACCGACGACGTGATCGGGATGGGAGCGGCGACGCCGTGGGACGGGATCAAGGGCCCTGTCCCAGACCCGCACTCGAACACCGTCGAATACAAGGCGCTGTCGTACGGGGATTATGTCGAGGTGGCCCTGGGCGCGGGGTTCGATCTGTCGGTGATCGCCCAGACCGAGGTGTCCGAGTACATCGCGCGGACCCTGACGATGGCCATGGTCTATGCAGCCCTGGAGGCCACCGACCGGCTCGAGAAGGCGAACTGGTCAGTCCTCTCGTTCCGCCGCGCCGACCTGAAGAGCCGGGAGTTCCTGGAGGCGAAGGCCGCGTCCGGGCGAGAGCTGGATCCCCGGCACACCTATCGGTACGAGATGATCCGGCACGACGGTGCTCAGTCGCCTCACCCCGATCCGGAGAAGTTCGATCGCGTGGTCGTGACGTACTCCGAGCGAGTGGTGATGTTCGCGGACCCCACGATCGTCTTGCGGCGTCTCGCTGATGGCGAGTGGGCGCAGCCCTATGAACGCAGCCGCTGATCTGGTCGTCGTCGGCGGCGGACCTGCGGGGACGGCGGCTGGGATCCTGGCGCGGGGGCGCGGCCTGCGGGTCGTGCTGCTCGAGGCGCGGCGCTTTCCTCGCCACCGCCCCGGGGAGACCCTCCACCCCGGGGTCGAGCCGATCCTCCGCCAGCTCGGCGTGCTCGAGGCCGTGCGCGCGAGCTCGCCACTCCGTCCGGAGGCACAAGCGAGCGACTGGGGCGGGGCGGTCAGGACCGTCCCCTATGGCAGCGACGAGCGTGGCACCTGGCGCGCGTTCCAGGTGCTGCGGAGCGAGCTCGATCAGATCCTCCTCGACCGCTTCGTGGCGCTCGGCGGCGAGCTCGTGCAGCCGGCACCGCGGGTGACACCGATCCTCGAGCAGGGGAGGGTCACCGGCGTGCGCGGGGATGGACTCGAGGTCCACGCCCCGGTGACGATCGACGCATCGGGCGCCGCGGGTGTCCTGCGGCGGCAGCTGGGGATCTCGCTGCTCCAGTGCTCACCGCGGTTGATCGCTCACTATGGGTATCGGCGTGGCGTGGTGTCGATCGTGCCCAAGCTGTCCAGTGACGCGGCGGGGTGGTCGTGGGTCGCCCAGGTCGCGCCGGATCTGGTGTCCTGGACGCGGCTCGAGCTCGGGGCGCGCGGCGCGCGCCCGTCTCCGCCTGGCGAGCTCGCTCACTTGCCCGAGGTGGGCAAACGCAGAGCGGCCGATGTCACCTGGCGCGTGGCCAGCCGGCTGGCCGGCCCTGGCTATTTCCTGGTGGGGGAGGCGGCGGCGGTCCTGGATCCCGCAGCGTCGCATGGAGTTCTTCGCGCGCTGATGACGGGCATGATGGCCGGCTACGGCGCGGCCAACCTCGTGACGCGCGCGGCGCACCCGGAGCTCGCCGCGGGCGCATATGCCTCCTGGCTCGGCTCGTGGTTCTGGAACGACGTGGACGCGATGCGCGGCCTCTACGAGCAGGCCGGCGTCCCCTGGCGTGCTCCGAGTCATTCATCTTCTGTTCAGCAGCATCGTACGTGATCGAAATCGAGAGGTGATTATGTCCAAAACCGTGATTGTGGAGATCAAGAACAACGCGTTTCCGCCGACCCATGTGCCCGCGGGGACCTATGTGGTCTGGCGGAACTGCGATCCGTACGCCCACTCGGCAGAGACGCTCGGGGCAAATCCTGACTACTTCAACGCTGGAGCCATGTTACCAGGCGAGCTCTCCAGCCCGATCTGGTTCGCGAAGCCCGGACGCTACGACTACCTCTGCCGGTTCCACTCGGACATGACCGGGACCGTGGTCGTCGCGGAGCACGGTCACGGTCACGGTCACGGCCACGACCACGACCACGGCCACGGCCACGAGCACCCGCCAGAGCACGAGCATGGTGGCGAGCATGGTGGCGAGCATGGTGGCGGGCCCGGCCACGACCACAGCCTCCATCACTATCATGGGTTCGTGACCAGCGGATGGTCGGGTGACCGGCTCTACATGACCCACACGCCCGTGCTCGCCGATCGCCGTCACAACTACCAGGTGATCCTGCGCGCCCACTTCGTCGAACCCAGGCACGCGAGGATCTACGAGTGGTTGAGAGCGTCTCCCTACAACGATCAGGTCGTGCAGGTGTTCCACGATCACATGTCGATGCCGGACATCGGCACGGGCAAGATCAAGCTCCTGCCGAACGCGTCCGTCAGCTACTGGCCGGGCGGGACGCAGACGACGATCGGCCCGGCGCAGGTCGACATCACGGGGCTCGAGGACGTACCGATCGCCATCGACGAGGTGATCCACTTCCATCAGTTCCAGACGGAGGCCGATTATCCTGACGCGCTGACGTACATCATGTACGGCGATCAGCGCGAGGTCTTCATCGATCACCTCATCAACCGCGCGCCCAGCTTCCACTCCGTGGCCAAGCTCGCCGCGCCGCCCAAGGGGTGGAAGGGCTCGGGCTCGATGACCTTCAAGGTCCCGGGGCGCGCGATCCGCCGGCTGGAGCCGCGGCAGGTCTCACGCGTGGCGATGGTCGACAACGCGTACCACCTGTTCTGGCTGCTGCCGCCGGGGGCGCTGGTGCGGCAGGCGCAGGATCCGCTCATCCGCCGCGGCAACCCGCCCGACGCGGTCCATACACACGAGATCACGTTCGAAGACGGTCAGTCGAGCGAGCTCGCGATCTCTCGATTCCTGCACTTCGATATCCGGCTGCTCAACTACGGTGTCCTGATCGTCTAGGCGGCCGCTCGTGCGATGGCTCGCTCCGGGGGAGCCCAAGGCCCTCCGGGCGCTGTCGCCAGCGGGTCCTTGCGGCGAGGGGATCGCAGCGGCGAGGGGACGACCGGACCAGGGTTGAGGCTCGGAAACAGGGCGTCGAGCTTGATGCCTCGAACGTCATGCGACGTGCTCTCTAATATCGACCTTGATCTTGGAGCGTAACAGTCGGCGAAACGCCTTCCCCGGTCACGAGCAGATGCATGACTCTACCAAGCGTCGAGTCTGCGTCCTCATGGTACTCGACATCCTCGGTGAAGGGGAGATCGGTATCCCGCGGCGCCGAGATGCCGAATCCGGTCGAGCGTGTCCATTGCACGACGACGTAACTGTCTCGGTGGTTTGCATCAAGCGTCCAACCTCCGCTCTTGCTGCGCGCGCCTGGCTTGAGCACTTCCACCACGACGCCCGGCAGCCGCTCTCGAAGCTGGGCGGCGATCCACTGCATGTCCTTGGGGTTCGTCATGGGTCTATAACCGTCAAGACCTGCCGAGCGTGGCGCGCGCGGCTACGGCATCTCTTGCAGCGTCCAGTACTTGTTGAGCGCCGCCATCACCTCGGCGAACGTGTGGAACGTCACCGGCTTCAGCAGGTAGCCGGCGACGTTGAGCCGGTACGCCTCGACGCGATCGCGGTCCTCGTTCGACGTGGTCAGCACGACCACCGTCGTCGGCGCGAGGACCGGATCGGCGCGCAGCTCGCGCAGGAACTCGATGCCGTTCATCTTCGGCATGTTCAGATCGAGCAGGATGATGCGCCGCGTGTTCGGGATCGCCCCGCTGCGGAGCAGATCGAGCGCCTCGCGGCCGTTCGTGGCCACATGGACCGGGTTCGTGATGTTGGCCTTCGTGAAGGCGCGCTTCACGGTCATCACGTCGACCTCGTCGTCGTCGACCAGCAGGATGTTCAGCGCCCGCTCATCCATCGTTGCGCTCCTCGGCCGAGCTGGCGCCTCCGTTCTCTCCGTCGCCGCCCTCGTTGCCGCCCTCGCCCCCGCCCTCGATCCCCCACGTGAAGTAGAACGTCGCGCCGGCGCCCGGCTGCGATTCGACCCAAGTCTTGCCGCCGTGTGACTCCACGATCTTCCTCACCACGGAGAGCCCGATCCCCGTGCTCTCGATCTTGTCGCGCCGCTCCAGGGTCTGGAACAGCCCCCAGATGCGGTCATGATACTCGGGAGCGATCCCCACTCCATCGTCACGTACGAAGAATTCATATCGGTGATCATCCGAGCCGCCGCCGAGCTCGATGTGGAGCTCGCGACCCGGGTTGTACTTCACCGCGTTGCCCAGCAAGTTCATCAGAACTTGCTGGAACTGCGTGCGGGGCGCCATCGGCCGCGGCAGATCCGGATGCACCGTGAGATGAGCGATAGGCGGCGGCGAGAGCAGCTCCCACGCCTCCGCCGCCAGGACGCCCACGTCGAGCTCGATCAGATCGGCGTTGCCGCGGCCGGCCCGGCTGTACTCGAGGATGCCACCGATCAGGTTCTCGAGCCGCTGGACGCGCCCGCGGAGGAGCTTCATGTGCTCGCGGGTCGACCCGTCCATCTTGTCGCCGAGGTCGTCCTCGATCCACTGCGCGAGGTTCGCGATCCCGCGCAGCGGGGCCTTGAGGTCGTGGCTCGCGACGTACGCGAACTGATCGAGCTCGCGGTTCGACTTCTCGAGCGCGGCGACGTGATCGTGCACCTCGCCGAACAGCCGCGCGTTGTCCATCGCGATCGCCGCCGTCGCCGCGATGTTCGCGATGACGCGCGTCGTCTCGCTCGTGAACATCACCGGCTGCTGGTGGCCGAACGCGAGCACGCCGAGCCGCCGGCCGGTCCGCGCGACCACCGGCGCCGCGAGGTAGCTCCGGAACGGCCGCTCCTTGCGCGCCGGGGCGAGCAGCGGCACCGCCTCGGGCGGCGTGTCCGCGGCCCGCGCGTGGTGCACGTAGGCGTCACCCGACCGCCCCGGCGTGTAGAAGAACACGCCCATCTGCGCGCCCGAGAGCCGGGTGCCGGCGTCGATCACCTTCTGCGCGAGCGCGTCCGGATCGAGCTCGGCGGCGAGCTGCTGCGCCAGGATGTAGAGCACCTCGAGGTGGCCCGCCTGCTTGCGCAGGCGCGCCTCGGCGAGCTGGCGCGCCGCCTGGGAGCCCATGCGCTCGATGCCGAGCGCGAGCATGTTGGTGACCGACGACAGCGCGTTCAGCGTGTCGTGCTCGATCGGGCGGCGCGAGTACAGCTCGAGCACGCCGACGATCCGGCCCTCGATCCGCAGCGGGTAGCCCGCGAACGCGGTGATGAGCTCGCGCGTCACCCACTCGCTGCCGACGTGCGGATCCGCGGCGGCCTCGTTCGTCAGGTACGGCTCGCCCACCTCGGCGATCTGGCCGAGCGTGCCCTCGCCGAGCTTGAGCCGCTGCCGCGGGCGCGGCGGCTCGAGGCCGGCCCGCGCGCACAGGTCCAGCTCCTCGGCGTCGCGGTCGACCGTCCACAGCTGGACCAGCGCCGCGTCGAGCTGGCGCGCGATCACGCGCGCGGAGCGGGCGAGGGCGGCGGCGAGCGCCTCCTCGCGCGCGAGCGCCTCGCCCAGCTCGCCGATCAGGAGCGCATGCCGGGCCTGGCTCGTCTCGACGTTGTGGGCGTGCACCTGGCGCAGCGAGATCAGGAGCCCGCCCTCGGGGAGGGGGAGGGCGCGCGCCTGGCACCAGCCGACGGCGGGGAGCGCGCTCTCGCTGAGGAGCTCGGTCCGATCCGCCATCGCGTAGCGGAATCCGGACGCGAACGCGGTGTGCTCGAGCTCCGGGCAGCGCTCCCACAGCGTCGCGCCGCGCCCGCCGATCAGCCGGCTCGCCTCGGGGTTCGCGTAGACCACGCGCCAGTCGGGCGCGACCACCAGCACGCCGTGCGGCAGGAGCCGCAGGATCAGGTGCGGATCGGCGGGCTCGGGCGGCTGTGCGGTGACCACCCCGATACGATACGTGAGACCGGGCTGCCGGACGACGAGCGCTCGCGCCACAGCGGAGCTCCGCGGGAATTCTCGCCGCAGAAGTTATGACCGGTGCAAGGCCGAGCCGATGCCCTCAGGTTGGGGTCGCTACCTGAACGAAACCGGGCCGGCGCGCTTCGCCGGCAGCCGCGCGCGCAGGTGCTCGACGAAGGCCGCGGCCGGCACTCTGCCGGCCGGTCAGGCGGCGTGCACGCGCACGATCGCGGCGCTCCAGGCATCGGACCCATCCCATCATGGCGCGATCCGGCCATCGGCCAGCTCTCGCGACGCGCCCGTGCAGCGTTCGAGCGCGGCCACCGAGAGCGCGAGGAACGGCCGCGCCCCGATGCGCCGGCAGAGCGCGATCGAGTCCTCGAAGTGCCGGCGCGCCGCCGCGGTGTCGCCGACGAGGAGCGCGAGCTCGCCCAGGAGGCGCGGTACCGGACCGATCACGAAGGCGGCGTCGGGGACGCCCCAGTGGAAGTACGCACCGAGGCAGCGCTCCACGATCTGCGGGTAGAGGTGCGCCGCCACCTCGCGGTCCTCGAGGAGCTTGCATGCCTCGGCGGCGATCAGCAGCCCGTGGAGGACGTAGGGGGTAGACGGGAGCTGCTCCAGCAATGCAGCCGCCTCGTGGCGCCGGCCGATCGCCGCCAGCACCCAGGTCCGGAACGGCGTCTGGATATAGTGCGGCGGCAGCAGCGCGAGCACGCGCTCGGCGTGGCGCGCGATGCGCCTCGGGTCGCCTACCGCGATGGCGACCGCGACCCGATGCTGCGCCCAGAAGTATGGCGCCGGCGTCGTGCCCGCGTTGGCCGCGATCGCGAGCGCCTCGTCGAGGAGACGCTCGGATCCGTCCGCGTCACCGTCGAACAGCGCGAACGCGGCGCGCAGCATGGGCAGCCGCCAGCGCGTCACGGCGGAGCCGTGGGCGGCGCGGCGCTCGACCATCGCCGCGAGGGCGTCGGCGTCGGCGCGGCACCCGCGCTCGATGAGACCCGTCGCGTAGTCGGGCCCGGCGCGCAGATAGACGAGCAGCTCCTGCCGCGCTTCGGCGAGCTCCGCGATCTCACGGATGATCTCGAAACGCTGATCTCCGGTCATGAGGTACGCGGCGCCGGCGCGGACGTACTGGAGGACGTAGAGCAGCGTGTCGGGATCGCCGAGTCGTCGCGCAACCGCCAGCGCTTCGCGCGCGTGGCGCAAGGCCAGCTCGAGGTTCGCTTTGTGGGGCGGGAGCAGCACCACCGAGAGCCG
>DATMCI010000018.1:0-65709 GCA_035558535.1 Kofleriaceae bacterium | reverse complement strand
CGGTGTCGGGCAGCTCGCGCGCGAACGCGGCGAGGATCGGATCGGTCAGCTCGAGCGCGGCGCCCGCCATCACGCCGACAGAGAGCGAGCCGCGGCCGCGGCGCTCGATCCGCCGCGCCTCGCTGATGCCGCGCTCGAGCTCGCCGAGCGCGCGCCGCGCGGCGTCGAGCATCGCCTCGCCGGCGGGAGTCAGCCGCACCTCGCGCGTCGTGCGCTCGAACAGCCGCGCGCCGAGCTCGCGCTCGAGCCGGCGCACGGTGGCGCTCAGCGCCTGCTGCGCGACGTGCAGCCGCGCGGCGGCGCGGGTGAAGCTCTGCTCGTCGGCGACGGCGAGGAAGGCGCGCAGGCGAGGCAGCGTGAGGCGATCGACGGACGCGTCGCCAGTGGGCTGGGCGGGCTCGGCGGGCACGCGCTCAGCGTATCGCACCATTCACAACGGCAGGGTTGTAAATCGCCGACCCACGTTGTGTTGGCCAGTAGGCGCCGCCGTTCGCATCGTGAGGGGCATGCAAGCACTCACGAATGACATGAACGGTAGCAGCGACAACATCATTTCGGCGCACGGCGCAAACGGCGCAAACGGCGCGCACGGCGCAAACGGCGCAAACGGCGCAAACGGTGCAAACGGCGCCCGCGGCGCAAACGGCGCCCGCGACGCCCTGGCCGCGCTGGCGCTCCTGCTCGCGGCGCCCGCCCTGCCGGGCTGCGCCGAGGACGCTGAGGACGCCGCCCTGGGCACCGCCGAGGCGGCCGCGCTCCGCGCCGACGGCGCGCTCGCCCGCGACGTCCTGCTCGTGCACGGCGCGTTCGCCGACGGCTCGAGCTGGGCGGGCGTGATCGGCCGCCTCCAGCGCGACGGCTACACAGTGCGCGCGGTGCAGCTCCCGCTGCAGAGCCTCGCCGGCGACGCGGCCATCGTGCGCCGAGAGATCGAGCGCATCGGCCGCCCGGTGGTGGTGGCCGGCCACTCGTACGGCGGCGCGGTGATCACCGAGGCGGCCGCGGGCGCGAGCAACGTGACGGGCCTCGTCTACGCCGCGGCCTACGCGCCCGATCAGGGCGAGTCGCTGGGCGCCCTCAACGCGGGCTTCCCGGCCACCGAGCTGCTCGGCGCGCTCATGTTCGACAGCCTGGGCAACGCGACGATCGAGCCGGCGGCGTTCACGCGGCTGTTCGCGCCGGACGCGCCGCCGCAACAGGCCCGCGTGCTCGCCGCGGCGCAGGGCGCCATCTCGGGCGCCATCTTCGGCACCCCGGCCGGCGCGCCCGCGTGGCGTGACATCCCGGCCTGGTACCAGGTCTCGACGGAGGATCAGGTCATCCACCCCGAGCTGCAGCGGTTCGTCGCGGCGCGCATGCACGCGCACGTCGTCGAGCTCCCGGCGAGCCACGCGTCGCCGGTGGCGCAGCCGCACGCGATCGCGAAGCTGATCGAGACGGCCGCGTACGGCCAGTAGCGGCGCGGCCGGCGGCGGTCCGCCGGTCAGCCGGTCAGCCGGTCAACCGATCACGGGCAGGCGCAGTCCCGCGCCGCGCCGCGCCTCGGGCACCGGCACGCGCTCGAGCAGGCCGCCCGCGTAGACCTTGTCGAGCTCGAGGTAGTCGAGGTGGACGTAGCCGATGTGGCAGTGGCAGTCGGCGTTGGTGCAGCCGCGCGGCACGAGCGCGTCGCGCCAGCTGGGATCGTAAAGGTTGCCGATCGGCTCGGCGATGAAGTGGCAGCGCCGCATGGTGCCGTCGCCGTCGACGGTGATCGCGCGCTCGCCGGCGCCGCAGCGCGCGCCGCGGCTGGGCCAGCGCGGCAGGTTCAGCTGGAACAGCGGATCGATCGCCTCCCACGCGGCGATCTCGTCGGCGGTGTAGCCCTGCGCCTTCACGGCGTTGATCCAGACGTACACCCCCTCGGGGAGCGCGCGGCGGATCGCGCGAGCGGCCTCCAGGTGCTCGCGGCGGCCGACGACGCCGACGCTGTAGGCCACGCCGCGCGCGTCGAGCCGGCGGCACTGCGCGAGGAACTCGCCCTGCGCCACCCACTCGGGGTGGTACGTGCACCAGAGGGCGAGCTTGTCGGGATCGGCGTCGGCGAGCCAGCCGAGCTCGCACGACAGGTTCGTCTGCGCCGCGACGCGCCCGATCTGCGGCAGGCGCGAGAGCGCGATCATGCCCTCCTGGTACCAGCGCCGGATCAGCGCCTCGCCCCACGGCGTGACGAGCACGCCGAAGCGATCGCCGGTGCCGCCATCGCCGCCGTCGCCGCCGGCGGGCCGCGCCGCGAGCCAGCCGACGAAGCGCTCCCACGCCGCGCGATCGGTCGCGAGCGCCTCGCGGCTGTCCTTGCGCTTGGCGAACGGGCAGTACTCGCAGCCGTAGTTACAGCTCGCGAGCGGCCCGCGGTAGAGGATGTCGAGCCTCATGTGAGCTCGTACTCCGCCATCCGGTGGCGCACGGCCAGAGAGCCAAGCCACGGCCCGATCGCGTCGGCGCGCGCGAGCCCGGCGGGCGTGAGCCGCAGCGCGCTCCCCGAGGGCGTGGAGGTGGCGGCGGCGAGCCCGCGCCGGGCGAGCTCGGCGAGCTCGGGGAAGTCGTCGCCCGCGTCGCGCGCGAAGCGGCGGCGGTAGGCGGCGAGATCGAGCCCCTCGGCAGAGAGCAGCGAGAGGATGAGCCAGCGCCGCCGCTGCTCGTCGGGATCGAGGACGAAGCCGTAGTCGGCGACCGCGAACCCGGCGTCGGGCGTGGCGAGCCAGCGATCGATGATCTCGCGCACGCCGCGCGCGCCGACGGCCCACTCCGACGAGTAGTGCACGCCGCGCGTGTACGAGCGCGCGCCGACGCCGAGGCCGATCATGCCGTCGTCCTGGCAGCAGTAGACGGGGGCGGCCGGGGCGGCGGCGGCAGCAGCAGAGTCGGCGGCGGCGGCAGCAGAGTCGGCAGCTCCGGCGGCCGGGGCGCGGCGGAACATCCGCATCGAGACCTGCTCGTAGCCAGCGGCGCGGAGCAGGTCCCTGCCCTGCTCGTAGAGCGCGAGCCGGCGGCGATCTTGCTCGGCGTCGGCGGGCGCTTGCGGCGCGCCGTTCGCTGCGAGCGCGGCGCCCGCACCCCCGCCCGCGCGCGCGGCCTTGCGGCCGAGCGTGGTCAGCGGCCGCACGTACAGCGGGTAGAGGTACAGCTCCTCGGGGGCGTACGCGAGCGCGGCCTCGAGCGAGGCGCGCCACGTCGCGTCGGTCTGCCCCGGCAGGCCGTACATGAGATCGATGTTGAGCGCCGCGGGGCCGGCGTCGCGGATCGCGCGCAGCGCGCGGTGCACGTCGGCGGCGCGCTGCGGCCGGTTGACGGCCCGGCACTCGTCGTCGACGAAGCTCTGCACGCCGATGCTGATCCGGTCGGCGCCGCCGCCGACCACCACGGCGAGCCGCTCGGGGAGCGCCGTCTCCGGCGACGTCTCGACGGACATCGGCGCGCGCGCGTAGCCCACGCGCTGCATGACGCCGAGCACGCGCTCGAGCTGGCGCGCGTCGAGCAAGGTCGGCGTGCCGCCGCCGAGCGCCGCGCGCGCGATCGCGAACGCGCCGCCCTCGTCGAGCGCGCGCCGGACCACGGCCGCCTGGCGCTCGAGCGTGGCGAGGTACGCCTCCACGCGGTCCCCCTCGGGGACCGGCTGCGTGAACAGGTTGCAGAACCCGCAGCGCTGCTCGCAGAACGGCACGTGGACGTAGAGGAACAGCGCGTCGCGGCGCTCGCCGGCCCACAGCGGCCCGAGCGGGAGCGCCGGCTCGATCCGGCGATACGCCGTCTTGTGCGGGTACGCGTAGAGGTAGGACTGGTACGGGCTCCCCTCGAGGGCGGCATCGGGGCGCATCGTCCTCGCTTCGCTGCGGGTCACAGCAGCGCCTCGGCGTAGGGGACGGTCGTGACGATCGGGTGCGCGACGCGGTGGCCGGTGTAGCCGTCCTCGCCGTACAGCGTGCCGTGATCGCTGCACACGATCGCGAGCACGGGGCCGCGGCGCGCCAGCGCGGTGACGAGACGCGGCACGTGGCGATCGACGTAGCGCAGCGCCGCGGCGTGCGACGCGCGCGTGTCGCGGCGCGGTTCGGCCCCGGCGTCGTCGAGGTAGAAGTGGTTCGGCTGGTGCAGCGCCGCCACGTTGACGAACGTGAACGCGCGCTGGCCGGGCGGCAGCGCGCCGAGCGAGCGCTCGACGATCGCGATCTGGTTCTCGAACGACGCGCGATCGGTCACGCCCGTCGACGGATCCCAGTGCCGCTCCGCGAACAGCTCCGGCAGCGCGCGCCCGAGCGGGTTCTTCAGGTTGAAGAAGCCGACGCCGCCGACGCACAGCGTGTGGTAGCCGCGCGCAGAGAGCCCCTCGACGATCGTGGCGCCCTCGAGCACGCACGTCCCGGCGCCGATCGTCTCGCTGCCCTCGAAGCCGAGCGCGAGCCGGCGGCGGTGCCGGCCGGGGCTCGCGGGCGTCGGCAGAAAGCCGGCGAAGAACGCGGCGTGCGCGGCGTACGTGAACGTGCCGGGGCTGTGGCGCCGCTCCCAGCCGCCGGGGAACAGCGCGGCGAAGTTCGGCGTGCGGCCGGCGGCCAGCTCCTCCGCGGCGACGTCGTAGCGCAGCGTGTCGAGCACGATCAGCGCGAGGTCGTGCGTGCCGACGATCGCGTTCATGTCGAGCTCGCTCACGCGCGGGCCCCGCGGGCGGCGTCGCCTGGCCCCGCGCCCGCGTCGCGCGCGTCCGCGGCGGGGGGCGCACAGCCGCACAGCTCCTCGAGCGCCGCGACGCTGTGGATCCGGTGCGCCGGCGGCGCGAGCCACCGCGGCCACTCGCCGCGCACGCGCCACACGGCCACCATGCCGTGCGCCGCGGCGGGCGCCAGATCGGCGATCGGATCGTCGCCGGCGAACAGCACCTCGTGCGGCGCGGCGCCGGTCCACCCGAGCGCGTGCGCGAAGATCGCGGCCGCCGGCTTCGCCGCGCCGAGCTCGGCGGAGACGAACACCGCGTGCACGACGCCCTCGAGCCCCAGCCGCGCGAGCTTGATCCGCTGCGCCGCGCCGCCGTTGGTGACCACGCCGACGCGCAGCCGCGCGGCGAGCCGCTCCAGGGCCTCGCGCGCGCCGGCCTCTGGCTCCACGTGCTCGGCGAGCTCGAGCGGGAACCGCGCCGGCTCGACGGTGACGCCGAGCCGCGCCGCGTCCGCCGCGAACTCGTCGCGCGGCCGGCGCCCGCGCTGATCGATCTCGCGGAACGCCGCCAGCTCGCCGGGCTCCGGCGCGCGCCCGAGCCGCTGCGCCAGCCACGCGGCGAACGCGGCCCCGCGATCAAACAGCGTGTCGTCCAGATCGAGGAGCAGCGCGCGGGGCATCCCGCCTGCGAGTCCGCCGGTCTTCAAGGCCGAAACGTCGCCCTCGGCGGCGCGCCGTGTCAAGCACCCGCGCGCGGGCGCGATACCGTCAGGGTTCGAGCCTTATCAACGGGATGAGCGCATTCATCATCACCGGCAAGACCGGAGAGCACCCGGTCTTGTTCACGTTCACGGACCAGCTGGACGGAATCGCAAGGTTGCTAGTCGCCCTGCGGCTCCGAGCCGTCCGCCTCGCCGGCCCGATCGGGATCGTCGGCGGTAGCCCGCGCACGCTCGGCGTTGGCCGTGTACTGCTGCCTGCGCTTCGAGTCGGTCTCGCGATCGGCCGCGCGCTCCCATAGCCGTCCGGCCTCGCGCCAGGCGTGCTCGGACGCAGTCGAGTCCTTCGCGCTCGTCGCCTTCAGCTCCGCCGCCTCTGCCTTCGCCACGTGCGGGTTGCGTCCAAAACTCATTAACGAGCACCTCGGGCTTCGTATAACTCGCCGCTCTGACCATCGAGCGGCGCGGCTCGCGCCATGGAATCGACCCTGATCGGTTCAGGTCGTTCAGGTCCATGAAATCAGGCGGCGAGCGCGGCGAAGATCTCGGCGAGCTCGCCGCGCAGCCGCGTGGCGGCGGCGCCGTCGGGTGCGGCGCGGCGGAACGCGCGCAGGAAGGCCAGCTCGCGGGCGAGCGCGAACGCGGCGAGGCCGCAGAACGCGCGCCAGCGGGCGGAGCCGCCGGCGCGCACGGTTGCTTCGACCGGGACGCGCGCGGGCGGCTCGAGCTGGATCCAGAGGAGCGCGAGGTCCCAGTCCTCGAGGTGCAGGCCGGCGCACTCCCAGTCGACGAGCGCGAGCTGATCGCCGTCGCGGATCACGTTGCGCAGGAGCAGATCGCCGTGGCTCGGCGCGACGGCCGGGTGCGCGGCGAGCGCGGCGTCGATCGCGCGCGCGGCATCGGCGGGCAGGAGGCCGAGCGCGGCGCAGCGCGCGACGCCGGCGTGGAACCACGCGCGCGGAGCGGACGGATCCTCGAGGAGCCGCGCCGCGATCTGGCGCGCGGCGCGCGGTGAGCGCGGCGGCTCGGGCGGCAGCGGGCCGGGCCACGCGGCGATCCGGCGCCGCAGCTCGACGAGCGCGGCGGCATCGGCGGCCGACGGCGGGACGCGCGGCCGGCGGTGCGTCGCGAGCGGCGCGCCGGGGACGCGCTCGAGGATGAGGACGCCGCGCGCCTCGTCCGCGGCGAGGAGGCGCGGCACGCGGAGCGGGGGCGGCGCCGCGGCGAACGCGCGGTAGATCGCGATCTCGCGCCGGAGGTACCAGTCCCAGACCTCGTCGGGCCGCGCGAGCCGCTTCGCGATCGCAGGCGCGCCGTCGACGGTGCCGGCGAGGAGCTCGGACTTGCGCGCGGCGACGCGGCGCTGCGGGAGGAAGCCGGGGCAGACCTCCGCGCAGAGGGCCGCGAAGTCGGCCGTCGCGCGGGCGCGTTTTGGGCCGCGTTTTTCGGCGCGTTTCTCGGCGCCCATTCTGGTGTCGCCCACGTCGCGAGCCTATCGTCCGACCATGGGGTCCGACGAGATCCGTGCGCTGCTCGATCAGATCGAGGCGAGCCCGGGCGACGCCGAGCTGCGGCGCCGGGCCGCCGAGGCGCTCGACGCCGCGGGCCGCCGCGACGAGGCGCTGCCGGTGCTCGCGCCGCTCGTCAACCTCACGGGCCACGACGATGACGTGGGCCTGCCGTGCCTGTGCAAGCGGTGCCTGCCAGCGGCGAGCTGGACCGCCGAGGCGGCGGGGATGGCGTTCACGCGATCGTTCGCCGTGTCGGGCACGCGCGTCCTCCACTTCTGGCAGCTGACCGAGCTCGAGGGCCAGCGCGCCGCGGTCCGCGCCTCGGTGGCGGAGCAGCTGCGCGCCCGCGCCGCGGCGATGAAGGAGCGCAGGCAGCAATGAGCGCAGGCAGCGATGAGCGCGCAGGCAGCGATGAGCGCGAGGCAGCCCTGAGCGCAGCGGCTGGCATGACCGCGCGCGAGGACGCGATCTCGTGGGAGCTCTGCGCCGGCGCGAAGCGCGACCGCGTGCGCGCGATCGGCGAGCTCGTGCCGTCGGTGGCGGCGGCGTACGCGCTGCGCCGCGCGCTGTTCGCAGATCCGCACGCCGAGGTCCGCGCCGCGGCGGCGCGCCGGCTCGGCGAGCTCAGCGGCGACGGCAGCGCGGGCGGCGACGGCAGCGCGGGCGGCGGAGGCAGCGGAGGCAGCGGAGGCAGCAGCATCGAGACCTGGCTGCTCGACGCGATCGGCGACGGCGCGCCGCTCGTCCGCGACGCGATCGTGCGCGCGCTCGCGCAGGCCGGGACGGCGGCGGCGGCACCCGCGCTGCGCGAGCTGGCGGAGCGCGACGGCACGTGGTGGGTGCGCCGCGACGCGGTGTACGCGCTGGCCGCGCTCGGCGGCGCGGGCGAGGTGCCGGCGTTGACGCGCGCGCTGGCCGATCCGTTCTGGCGCGTGCGGCAGGCGGCCGTGAAGGCGCTGGCCGTGCTCGGCGCCCGGGATCCGGACGTCCGCGGCGAGGTCATGGCGGCGGAGGCGACGCCGGTGATCACGTTCCTCCGCGGCGCGTGGGGCCCGGTCGCGATCGAGGCGCCCGCGCGCGCCGCGGCGGCGAGCCGGCTGCCGCCAGCGCTGCTCGATCCGGATCCGGCGGTCGTCACGGCGCGGCTCGAGCGCGCGGCCGCGACCGGCGCGACCGGCGCGTCCGGCGTGGCGGGCGCGGCGATCGAGCCGATCGCGCTCGTCGAGCTGCTCTGCGATCCACACGTGCCGCTGCGCCAGCTCGCGGCGCGCCGGCTCGCTGCATCGGGCGACCTCGCGGCGCTCGAGGCGGCGCTCGACTGGCTCGAGGAGCCGCGCGTCCCGCACGTCGAAGGTACGGTCTACGAGCTGCTCGACGGCCTCGGCGATCCGGCGGCCGAGCTCGCGGCCCGCGCCCTCGCCCGCCGCGATCGGCCAGGCGCCGCGCGGTGGGCGATCGGCTGGGTGGACGCCGTGCGCTTCGAGGCGCTGTTCGAAGCGGCCGTCGCCCGCGCAGGTGCCGGCGACGCGACGCTCCGGCGCGCCGCGCTCCGCCTCGCGAGCGAAGCGGAGCTTTGCGCGTGGGCCGAGCCGGGCCTCGTCGACGCGATCGCCGCCGAGCTCCACGGACGCCACACGGAGTCGGCACACGACGCGCTGCTCGCGCTCGACGGCGACGGCGCGCCGCGCACGCGCGCGCTGCAGGTGGACGCCCGCGCGCACCGCGGCGACTGGGCGGCCGTCCGCGCCGCGCTGGGCGATCCGCACCACGGCCCGCGCGCGATCGCCGCGCGCTGGTGGGTCCGGCACGAACCGGCCGCGGCGCCCGCGCTCGCGCGGGATCCGGATCCGGCGGTCCGCGAGGCGGCGCTGGTGCCGGAGACGGCCGCCGCCGCGCTCGCCGACACAGATCCGCACGTCCGCCGCGCGGCGATCCGCGCGCTCGCCGCCGCGTGGGCGGAGCGGCCACAGCTCCCCGCCGACGTGGCCGCCGCGACGCGCGCGGCGCTCGCCGCCGCAGATCCGCACCTCCGCGCGCACGCCTGCCGGCTGGCGGGCGCCGTGGCAGACGACGCCGCGCTGCCGCTCCTCCTCGAGCGGCTCGCCGACGCTGACGAGGCGGTGCGCGCGGCCGCCCACGACGCGATCGATCGCCTGCCGCGGGCCGACGCGCGGATCGCCGCGCAGCTCGCCGCAGGCGCCGCAGGTGCCCTGTCGCCCACGGCGCGCGCCACCGCGCACGGCTGGCTCTCGCGCGCGCTCGACGAGGAAGCAGCGGCCCGCGCCACGGCCGCGCTCGCGCGCGAGACCGATCCGCGCGTCCGCGCCGTGCTCGGCGCCGTGGCCGGCGACGCGGCCGCCGCGGCGCTGCCGCGCATCGAGCCAGGCGCGCGCCACGCCGATGACGCCTGGCCCGCCGCGCCCGCCGCGTCCGCCGCGTCCGCGCACGCGCACGCTGTCGAGCGCCGCCCGTTCGGCCGCGCCGGCTTCGATGTCGCGCCGCTCGCGATCTCCGGCGCCTACGAGCTGTCGCCGCGCGCGCTCGGCGTCGCCGAGACGGCCGGCGTCGACCTCTACTTCTGGGAGCCGGGCTACGACGCGCTCGGCCGGTTCCTGCGCGCGCGAGGCCGGCGCGATCGCACGCGCGTCGTCACAGGCAGCTACCACGCTGACGCGCGCTCGATCCGCGCCGACGTCCACCGCGCGCTGCGCTTGCTCCGCCGCGACGCGCTCGACGCGTTCCTCCTCTTCTGGACGCGCTCGCCGGCCCGCGTCGACGCCGCGGCGTACGAGGTCCTCGATGATCTGCGCCGCGCGGGGCTCGTGCGGGCGATCGGCTTCTCGACGCACCACCGCGACCTCGCGCGCGAGGCGATCGCCGCGCGGCCCTGGGACGCCGTCATGATCCGCCACAGCGCCGCGCACCCGGGGATCGAGGGCGAGCTCTTGCCCGCGGCGCGCGAGCGCGGCACCGCCGTCGTCACGTTCAGCGCGCTGACGTACGGCCGCATGATCAGCGGCCCAGGCGCGCCCTCGCCGGCTGACTGCTACCGCTACAGCCTGTCGCAGCCCGGCGTCACCGCGTGTATCTCGGCGCCGCGCACCGAGGGCGAGCTGACCGAGAACCTCGCGGCGCTCGCCCGGCCGCGGCTCGATCCGGCGCGGCAGGGCGCGCTGCGCGCGCACGGCGCGCACGTCCACGCCGAGAGCCAGCGCTTCAACGCGCTGCTCCGCCAGCCGACGCGCGACGCGGCGGCCGCGGCGCGCGAGATGCTCGCAGCCGAGCTGCCGCCCGCCGACGCCGATCCCGGCGCCGACACGGCGGCCGCCCCGCGCCTGCCCCGCGCCTCGGGCGTTCGCCGATCGCGCGCGCGCCTCGGCGGCCGCCGCAGTAGCCGCCGATAGCCGCCGATAGAAGTCGTGCTGGCCGAGGCTGTCCGCGTGCCCTATGGTGCGAGCCCAATGGGACCACGAGGGGGACCGCGATGAGCTTCGATCCGTGGAACGGCCGGACCACCGTCCAGCTCGGCAGCCAGCCCGGCGGTCAGTCGCTCGGCGACGCGCCGCTCAGCACCGCGCCGATCGGCACCCGCCCCGTGACGCCGGCCATGCCGGTCTACGCCACGATCCGCGGCCCCAAAAAGGCGAAGCCGGGCGAGCTCCACTGGGTCGTGCAGTGGAAGCCCGCCGGCGCGGCGCCCGCCGCCGGCTGGACCGTGCATTACGCCGCCGCACAGACCGCACCGGCCGCACCGGCCGCACCGGCCGCATCGACCGCATCGACCGCACAGCCCGCACAGCCCGCGCCACCCGCGCCGCCGGCCGCGGCACCGGCCCGCCCCACACTGGGCGGCAGCGCACGCTCGATCTCGCGCCACCTGACGGCGACCTGGAGCGCGACCGCCAGCGGCAAGCCGACTACCATCGCGACCTGATGGATCGCCGCCTCGACGTACTCGACGCACTCGACGCACTCGACGCACTCCGCGACGACAAGCTGGACGCCCCCGCCGCGCGCGAGATCCTCGAGCGCGCCGGCGACGTGCCGCGCGAGGCGCTGCAGGCGATCGTCCGCGACGAGGCGGCGCCGCGGGTCGCGCGCCGCCTCGCGATCCGCCGCCTGCTCGAGACGGAGGCCGGCGACCACCCGACGCTCGGCGCGTTCGGCGAGCTCACCGCCGTCGACGCGTGGCTCGAGCCGGGGTACGTCCGCCCCGTCAGCGTCGTCGGCGGCAAGCTGCCGGTGCAGTGGCTCGCGGAGGACACGATCGTCTCGATCGACGCGCTGCCGGCCGCGCCGGGCGACGGCGATCCGCACCGCCTGCTCGTCTACCTCCGCATCGCCGGGCAGCCGGAGCTCGAGGACGTGCTCCGCGGGCTGGGCGGCGCCGCCACCGGCGGGCAGCTCGCAGTGCGCGAGATCGGCTTCTCCGAGCCGGAGCCGCCGCGCGCCGCGACCGGCCGCGGCCCCGCGCCGCGCCGCGCCCCCGGCGCACCGACGCTCGGCAGCATCATGATATGCCGCCGCGCGCTGTGCGACGCGCAGAACGGGATGCACACGCTGGTCGACGTGCTCGTCGAGATCCCGCTGCGCCTGCCGGCCTCGGCGATCTTCGACATCTACCTGCAGCTCCGCGACATCATTGGCCCGGCAACGATCACGATCCAGATCCTCGGGCCGCGCCCGCCGGGCGGCGACGGCGATGGCGAGCTGCTCACCACCGGCACGCTGACGCTCGGCCACTCCGCCGACGGGCCGGCCGACGGGCCGGCCGACCCGCCCCCGCCCGCGCTCGGCGTCGCGATCCCGAACGTGACGGTGGGGTTCGAGTACGCGGGCGAGCACCGGCTGCGCGTCCTGTGCGGCGACGACGTGCTCGGCGAGCACCGCTTCGGCATCCTCGATCGCAGCACGCTCGAAGCCTCATCCTGAAGGCCGCGACCGCCGCGCACGCTCCGCGCTCGCGAGCGCCCCGCGCGCGCCAGCGAGCCGGAAAACGCGCGCGTAGCTTGCGGGCGGGCGCCCCGCTCGCCGATCCTGGGCCCTGGTGCAGACCCTGGTCGAGCTGCTCGTCGAGCTGAAGACGCTGGCCACCGCGCCCGACGCGGAGAAGCACCTCGAGCGCATCAACGCGCTGTTCGCCGATCCGCGGCTCCCGGCGGAGTTCCAGGTCGGCCGCCACTACGTCGCGCGGCTCCTGGGGTCGCTCGTCGAGCGGCAGGCCGGCGAGCTCGATCCGCGGGCGCGCCGGACGGCGGTCGCGACGATCCAGGCGGTGTTCCCGCGCAGCGCCGCGGCGCGCGTGCTCCGCCGCGTCGTCAAGGATCCGGACAGCAAGGTCCGCGCCGCGGCCCGCCACGCGGTGCGCGCACTCGGCCTCGACGACGTCGCGCCGCCCGATACGCGCGCCGCGGCGGCCGGCGCCGAGCGCGGCGCGCGCGGCGGCTATAACCCGACGGGCTGGGCGTTCGGCACGTTCGCGCAAGGCACCGCCGCGGCGCGCCGGCCCGTGCGGCCGAGCCGCCCCGCGGCGCTCAAGGCGCTGGGGCTGCCGCGGCTCGAGACGCCAGCGGACGTCGCGCGGCTCGCCGGCATCGCCGAGGACGACCTCGCCGCGCTGATGCGGCCGGGCACCGAGCGCGGCTCGGGCTACGTCGAGTTCGAGATCCCCAAGGCCAAGGGCGGCACGCGCCGGATCTCGGCGCCGCGCGCCAGGCTCCGCCGCGTGCAGCGCGTGCTCCTCGAGCAGATCCTCGATCGCGTCCCGGTGCACACCGCGTGTCACGGCTTCGTCGCGGGCCGCTCGACGGTGACGAACGCGCGGCCGCACGAGCGGGCCGCGCTGGTCCTCAAGCTCGATCTCAAGGACTTCTTCCCGACGGTGCACTACCGCCGCGTCAAGGGCCTGTTCGAGCAGCTCGGCTACGGCGCCGAGGTCGCCGCCACGCTCGCGGGCCTGACGACGCACCGGCCGAAGCTCCCGGACGGCGAGGTCGTGTGGCCCGGCATGCTGCCGCAAGGCGCGCCGACCTCGCCCGCGCTCGCGAACCTCGCGTGCCGCCGCCTCGATCGCCGGCTCGAGCGCCTCGCCGCGAAGTGCGGCGCCGTCTACACGCGCTACGCCGACGACCTCACGTTCTCGTTCGCGCGGCCGCCGGAGGTGGCGGTCGGCCGCTTCCTGTGGTGGGTCGACGCGATCTGCCAGCAGGAGGGCTTCACCGAGCGCGCCGACAAGCGGCGCGTCCTGCGCAAGGGCCAGCAGCAGCGCGTGACGGGCCTCGTCGTCAACGAGCGCGCGGGCGTCCCGCGCAAGGATCGCCGACGGTTCCGCGCGATCCTCCACAACTGCGCGCAGCACGGCGTCGCGTCGCAGGCGCAGGGGCGCGAGGACTTCGAGGCGTACCTCGCCGGCTACGCGGCGTACATCCACATGGTCGATCCGGAGCTCGGCAAGGAGTACATGGCCGAGGTCGCGCGCCTGCTCGGCGAAGGCGGCGCCCATGCCTGACATGCTGGCGATCGTCAGCAAGGCCGTCTTCGAGCGCGAGGCCGGCAAGAGCCCGGCGCTCGGCACGCGCCTGGGGATGGATCGCTACGTCAGCAGCAACAAGAACCTCGATCCGCTCGCGAGCGGCGGCCGGCTCTACCTCGTGACGGTGCGGCCGCCGAAGGAAGACCTCTGGCTCGTCGCGATCCTCGATCAGCCCAAGCACGACGGCGAGGCGTGGATCGCCAAGAAGTCCCCGACGCCGCTCACCGACATCACGAAGCTCCGATCGAAGCTCAAGTTCCAGAGCGGCACCGGGATCCAGGCGAAGAAGGGCGCGCTCGGCATGTCGCTCCAGACGCCGCGCGCGCTGACCGCCGCCGACACTGCGCTGCTCGATCAGGCCGCGGGCGCGGCGGCGGCCGCGGCCCCTGCTCCCGCCGCGGACGCCGCGGATGCCGCGGGCGCTGACGGCCTGCTCGCGGCGATCCTCGCCGATCCCGATCACGACGACGCGCGCCGCATCTACGCCGATCTCCTGGCGCAGCAGGGCGACCCGCGCGGCGAATTCATCCTCGTGGAGCTGGCGCTCGACGGGCCGCTCTCGATCCGCAAGCGAGAGGAGCTCGCGCCGCGGCGCCGCGAGCTGTACGAGACGAACCAGAAGCGGTGGTTCCCGTACGCGCTCGCCGGGATGCGCACGCACCACGGCTTCCTCGAGGCGGTGAAGGGCAACATCAAGCAGCTCAAGGCCGCGGGGAGCAAGCTGTTCGCCGCCGAGCCGGTCACCGAGGTCGAGGTCACCGACGCCGACGAGGAGACGGTCGAGCCGCTGCTCGCCGCGAAGTGGCTGCCGCGCGTGCGGCGCCTGATCCTGCGCGGGGCCGTCGGCGACGAAGGCTTCGCGCAGATCTGCGCGGCGCGCGCCACGGCGGGCCTGCGCACGCTCAACGTCAACAGCAACGAGCTGGGCGCGGACGCGCTCGCCGAGCTGGGAGACGGGCTGCCGGCGTGCACGACGCTGGTGCTCTCCGGCAACGCGATCGGCGACGAGGGGCTCGCCGGGCTGCGCGCGTGGAAGCACCTGCCGGGGCTCGAGACGTTGTACCTGTCGCGCTGCGAGATCTCGGCAAAGGGGCTCGCCGCCCTGCTCGCGGGGCAGACGCTGCCCCGCCTCGACAAGCTCTGCCTCACGGACAACGACGAGCTCGGCGACGCGGCGGCCGACGCGATCGCCGCGAGCGCGGCGCGGCTGCCGAAGCTGCGCCACATCGAGGTGGTGAACACCGGGATCGGCGAGGCCGGGATCCGGACGCTCACGCAGGCGAAGCTCCCGGCGCTGCGCCGGATCGACGCGCGCCGGAACTACCTCGACGACGAGGAGCTGGACGCGCAGCTCGCGGCCGATCCGCGCGTCCGCACCTGACCCAGACCGGACGCGCCCGGCCCCCACCGCGCCGATCAAGACTCGGTGATGGTCGCGATCCGCGGGCCGACGAACGCCGGCCGACCGGCCGGCACCGGCACCGACACGAGCTTGGGGCGGCGCGCCCGCGCGCTGCGCGCGAGCGCGTACCCGAGCAGCATGAAGCCGGCGCCAGCGATGGCCACAAACCCCACGTCCCACGCGAGCTGGCCCTCGCCCGGGTGCACGTGGTGCAGGCCGAGCACGAAGTGATCGATCGTCCCCTCGACGGCGTTGAACAGGCCCCACCCGCCGAGGAGCGAGCCGGCGAACAGCCGCCCCGACCAGACGGCGTCGCTGCGCCGGCCGGCGCGGAACAGGAGCCCGATGCCGAGGCAGCACGCCGTCCACACCGCGGCGTGGAAGAGGCCGTCCCAGATCATGTTGTACTTCATCGCGACGAGGTTCGTGGGCGGCACCACCGACGAGAGCATGTTGTGCCACTGGAGGATCTGGTGCAGCAGGATCCCGTCGAAGAAGCCGCCCAGCCCCACCCCGAGCACCAGCCCCGCGGCGACCAGCGGTCCGATCTTCATGCGGCGATTTCTGACGAGCTCAGTC
The DNA here is from genome assembly GCA_035558535.1 of Kofleriaceae bacterium. GTDB lineage: Bacteria > Myxococcota_A > Polyangia > Haliangiales > Haliangiaceae > JABFXX01. The sequence continues at coordinate 50,277 of DATMCI010000018.1, read as the reverse complement.
ATGGCGTGCTCCTTGGTCGATCTTGGCGATCTGGCGCGCGAGCCCGGCCAGGACCAGCGCGATGACCCCGAACGGCAACACCATCCACAGGGCGTTCATCCAGAACGTGTCACCGAGCACCAGCGCGCGCGCGTCGCGCACGGGAGGACAGTCCGGACAGGCGGCGTTCGCGGCGATCAGGGCAATAGCTCGCACGACGTGATCGCCTTGCACGACATGTTCCGTCAGCCTCTGGCGCGACGGGGCGAGCGTGAGCGCTCACCGCGCGCGGGTGCCTCAGAGGCCAGCGGGTAGGCCCGCGGCTCACGCCTTCGGCTGATAGGGGCGCGGCACCTCGGTGAGCGGTCTGCGCGATCTTCACGACGGCTCGACGTCGCGCGCGGCCGCGCCGGGGGCGTCGGGGGCCGCGCCGGTCGCGCGCAGCGCCTCGTTGTTCCACGCGGCGTCGCGCTGCACGAACCCGCCTGGATCCTCCTCGCGCATCAGGCGCTCGGCCTCGTCCATCGCCTGCTTGACGCGCCCGAAGTACGTCTGCGTGCCCCAGTGCTGGCCGAGCTCCTCGAGGAGCCGCTCCTCGTGGGCGCGCCACCGCCGCGCGAGGCGGTGCGCCGTGTACGAGCGGTAGCCGAGCTGCTTGAGCGACTCGACGCCGGTCTCATACGCCGCGGCGAACGTCTCGCGGAACACGGCGATGCAGCCGAGCTTGCGCAGCTCCCAGTAGTGCTGGCGATCGCGGCAGCGCGCCAGGATCTTCAGGTGCGGGAAGTGGTGGCGCACGTTCTCCACGATCTTCGTCGCCTCGTCCTTGTCGTCGACGGCGAGCACGAACAGCTTCGCGTGCTCGCAGCCGGCGGCGTGGAGCAGATCGGTGCGCGAGGCGTCGCCGTAGTAGACCTTGACGCCGATCCGCCGCACGACGTCGACGATGTCGGGATCGAGATCGAGGATCGTGAGCGGGATTCTGTTCGCGCGCAAAAGGCGCCCGACGATCTGGCCGAACCGCCCGTAGCCGGCGATCACGACGGGCGAGCCGTCGTGCTCGATCTCGTCCTGCGGGCGCGCCGCCGCGCGATCGGCGACCGCGGGCAGGATGTACCGCTCGAGGATCACGAACACGAGCGGCGTGATGGCCATCGACAGCGCGACCGCCGCGACGAGCGGCGCCGCGAACTCGGGCGAGAAGATGTGGTCCTTCTGGCCCTGCGTGAGCAGCACGAACGCGAACTCGCCGATCTGCGCGAGCGAGAACGCCAGGAGCCAGCGCGCCGGGCGATCGAGGCCGAACAGCCGGCCGAGGACGTAGAGCACGCCGAGCTTGCCGGCCATCGTGGCGAGCACGATCGCGCCGATTTTGAGCGGCTCGCGCCCGATCAGGCCGAAGTCGATCTGCGCGCCGATCGAGATGAAGAACAGGCCGAGCAGGAGGCCCTTGAACGGCTCGAGATCGGTCTCGAGCTCGTGGCGGTACTCGCTGTCGGCGAGCACCACGCCGGCGAGGAACGTGCCGAGCGCCGCCGAGAGGTCCACGAGGTACATGAGGTACGAGATCGCGACGACGATCAGGAGCGCCGCGGCGGTGAACGACTCGCGCACGCGGACGGTGGCGAGGAACCGGAACATCGGCCGCACCACGAGGCGGCCGATCGCGACGACGCCGGCGACGGCGGCGAGGACGAACAGCGCCGAGAGCCACGCCGGCCGGCCGCCCGCGTCGGTGGCCGCGGCGATCGTGACGGCCTTTCTGGGCGCGGCCTGAGTCGCGAGCAGCGGGAACACGGCGAAGATCGGGACGACGGCGATGTCCTGGAACAGGAGCACCGAGAAGCTCGCCTGCCCGCCCTGCGACTTGAGGAGCCCGCGCTCGGCCAGCGTGGACAGGACGATCGCCGTCGACGACGCCGAGAAGATGAGGCCGACGGCGATCGCCGCCTTCCAGGGCACGCCCAGCAGCGTGGCGGCGGCGGCGACGACGGCGGCGGTGCCCACGACCTGCGCGCCGCCGAGCCCGAAGATCGGCCGCCGCATCTGCCACAGGAGCGCCGGCCGGAGCTCGAGCCCGACCAGAAACAGCATCACCGGCACGCCGAACTCGGCGAAGTGCGAGACGCTGTGGCCCTCGTCGCCGACGAGGCCCATGACCCACGGCCCGATCGCCACGCCGGCGACCAGGTAGCCGAGCACGGCGCCGAGCCCGAGCCACTTCGCGAGCGGCACGAACACCACCGCCGCGGCGAGGTACACGAGGACCATCGCGAGGACGCCGCCGGTCATGCCACCACCGCCGCGGCGAACAGGCCGTCGAGCTCGTCGAGGAGGTTCTCGGCGCGCTGCGCGCGCTCGAGGTCGATCCGCTCGTCGCGCAGGCCCTCGACGAGCCGGCGGTAGGCCTCGCGCCGGTCGCCGAGGTCCTCCTCGGGGCCGACGCGCAGCGCCGCGTGCACGACGTACGGGGCGAGGAACCGCATCCGGCACAGGTTCGCGGTCTGCTCCCACGGCGCGAGCAGCTCGCGCACGGTGAAGCGGTTGTAGCCCTCGCGGCGGTACGCGGCCGCCGGCCCGCCGGTGCTGATCGCGTTCAGCGTGATCTTGCCGGCGAGCGCCGTGCCGCCGTCGCCGTACGCCCAGCCGTACTGGAGGACGAGGTCCTGCCACTCCTTGAGGATCGCGGGCGTCGAGTACCAGTAGAACGGGTGCTGGAACACGATGACGTCGTGCTCGGCGAGCAGCTCCTGCTCGCGGGCGACGTCGATCGCGAACGTCGGGTAGGCCTCGTAGAGATCGTGGATCGTCACATCCGGCAGATCGCGCAGCGCGCCGACCAGCCGCTTGTTGACGCGCGATCGCTCCATCACCGGATGGGCGAACAGCACGAGGACACGTCGCATATCTCTCGCTACGTCGGGCGCGGGCGGCGTGTCAACTCGCTAGCATCCCGTCGCAGAAGTTTCGACCGTGCCCGACAGGTCGGGTCAGAGCGCCTCGAGCCACCGCAGCGCCTCGTCTGGATCCGTGAACATCCGGGCGTTGATGCCCTGATCGCCGAACTGCCGGGCGAACCGGTCCATGTTGGTCTGCCCGAGGATCTTTCTGGGCTGCACGATGGCCCAGTGCTTCCACCCCGCGGCCTTCGCCCGTGGAAACCAGACCTCGGTCCCCCACTGGCCGTCGTCGGGTGGCAGCGCGCTGTTGGCTCGATCGTCCGACAGCCACTTGGTCGCCCCGTACTGCTGCATCGCCTCGACGCCCCGGGTCAGCGCCTCGCGGAAATCGTTGCCGAAGCAGAACCTCTTCATCTGGTGATGGATGAGCCGCTGCTCGGGATAAACCCAGACCGAGATCAGGCTGTTATCAACGACCGGGATCCTGTTCATGACGACTCCACCGAGCTGCGTGGTGCTCGTGGCCGAGCGCTGAGACGTCCCGGTGCGGTACAAGGTTACCGATGCATCGCACCTCCTCTCTTGTCTGGAGGCTCGTGGCGGCGTTCGGCGGGTTGGCCGCGATCTCCATCGCAGCGCTGTGCGGGTACGCGGCGACGCACGAAGCCCACTGGGCGCTCGTGATCGAGCTGTCCGTCATGATCGCGCTGATCGCCGGCCTCCTCGGCGTGGCGCTCGCCCGCGGGCTCGCGCGCCCGCTGCGCGAGCTGACCGAGGTCGCCGAGCGGATCGCCGCGTCGGGCGACCTCACGCTCAAGCTCCCGGTCGCGGCGGGGGACGAGGTCGGCCGGCTGGCGGACGCGTTCGACAAGGTCCTCGTCAAGCTGCGCGAGGTGCCGCGGGCGCTCGGGGGCGCGGTCGAGCGCCTCGCCACGGCCGTCGGCGATCTGACGAAGTACGCCGACGAGCATGCCGGCACGATGACGCGCCAGGCCGAGGCGCTGCAGGAGGCGCAGGTCACCGCGCAGGAGATCCGCCAGACCTCGATGGTGGCGGCCCAGAAGGCGACGATCGTGCTCGAGGTCGCCGAGCGCGCCGATGTGGTCCGGCAGCGCGGCGAGACGGCCACCGAGCAGACCCTGGCCTCGCTCACCGACATGCTGGCGGCGGTCCAGAGCATCGCCGAGAAGATCTCCGAGCTCGGCGAGCGGACGCGCCAGATCGGCGGGATCACGGACACGGTGAAGTCGCTCGCCGATCAGTCGAACATGCTGGCGCTCAACGCCGCGATCGAGGCGGTCCGCTCGGGCGAGCACGGGCGCGGGTTCGCCGTGGTCGCGCGCGAGATCCGGAGCCTCGCCGATCAGTCGATCCAGTCCACGTCGCGGGTGCGCGAGATCCTCCACGACGTCACGCTCGCCACGCAGACGACCGTCACGATGACCGAGCGCGGGACCCAGCGCGTCGACGCGGGCCTGGTCCAGGTGCGCTCGTCGGGCGATAGCCTGAAGGAGCTGTCGGCGATCCTCAAGGAGAGCTCGGGCGCGGTCCGCCAGATCGCCGCGGCGGTCAACCAGCAGCACGCCGGCGTCGCGCAGATCTTCGCGGCGATCACCGAGCTGTCGAACATGATGAACGACACGCTGACGCGCATCGATCTGAACTCGAAGAGCGTGGCGGCGATCGTCGAGGCCACCGCGACGATCAAGGGCGTGGTGTGGGGGTTCCGCGTCGACGCGCCGGTCAGGCCGCCCGGCTGAGCCCGAACAGCGCCGCCGCGATCCCGCGCGGATCGAGCACGAGCTCGGCGGCGCCGGCCGCGATCGCCGCGCCGGGCATCCCGCCGAGCACGCACGTCCGCGGGTCCTGCGCGATCGTCAGCCCGCCCGCGGCGCGGATCGCGCGCAGGCCGGCGGCGCCGTCGTCGCCCATCCCGGAGAGCACGATGCCGAGCGCGCGCCCCCCCAGCGCCACCGCCAGGGACCGAAACAGCCGATCGGCGCACGGGTGGTGCACCCCATCGACGGGCGGGATGCCGAGGCGCTCGCCGCCGAGCACGAGATCGTGCAGATCGGGCGCGAGGTACAGCGTGCCCGGCACGAGCGCGCCGCCGGCCGCGGCGGTGAGCGCGGGGAGCCCGGTCACCTCGCCGAGCCAGCGCGCGAGCCCGCCGGCGAACCCCTGGCCGAGGTGCTGCGCGATCAGGATCGGCGGGAAGCGCCGGCCGCGCAGCGGGCGCAGGATCTCGGCGAGCACGGGCGGCCCGCCGGTCGACGCGGCGATCCCGATCGCGTCGATCGCGCGGCCGACCACGCCGGGCGCCACGCCGGCCCGGCGCGTCACGACCGGCACGTCGGCCATGAGCGTGATCGTCTCGGCGAGCCGGGCGGCCCAGGTCTGCACCGCGGCGCTGGAGAAGCCGGCCGGCTTGTCGACGACCTCGAGCGCGCCGGCGGCGATCGCGCGCATCGCCGCCGTGCCGGTGCGATCGGCGGCCGTCACGACGATGATGCGCGTCGGCGCCATGAGCATCAGCCGCTCGATGCACCCGTCGCCGCCCTCCCCCGGCATCATGAGGTCCATCGTCACGACGTCGGGCCGCAGCGCCACCGCCTGGGCGATCGCGTCCTCGCCGTCCTGGGCCGTGCCGACGACGTCGATCGTCGGGCCCGTGATCAGGTCGGTCAGCGCGGCGCACGCGAGCGGCGAGTCGTCGACGATGAGCACCCGGATCGGCTGCCCGGTCACGCGTCCGGTCATGCACCCCTCCCTACCCGCCGGCGCGACAGCACGGCCCCGAGCTCGCCGAGCAGCCGGCCCGCCGCGCACTCCTGCTTCGTCAGGTACGCGTCGGCGCCGAGCGCGAGCGCGCGGGCGCGCAGCGCGGCGTCGTCGAGCACCGAGACCAGGATCGCCGGCACGTGCGCGAGCGCCGGCGTGGCGCGGATCCGCGTCAGGAGGCCGAGCCCGTCGAGCGCGCCGGGCTCCATCGTGATGTCCGAGATCACGGCGTCGTAGCCCGCCTCGGCGAGCTGCTCGAGCGCCTGCTCGCCGCTCGGCACGGCGTGGACGGTGTAGCCGCCGGACTCGAGCACGGCGCGGTGGAGCGCGCGCGCCGTCACCGAGTCGTCGACGACGAGCACGCGCCGCGTCGCCACCGGCTCCTCGCGCGCGTCCTGGGTCACCATCCACTCGGGCCGCAGGACGAGCAGGAAGTCGCCGCGCGCGAGCGTGGCCGCGCCCTGCCACTGGGGCAGCGCGCGCAGCTCCGCCGGCAGCGCGCGGACCACGAGGTCCTGCTCGCCGCCGACGTGATCGACGGCCAGCGCGATCCGCCGGCCGGCGGCCTGCACGATCAGGAGCGGCTGCCCGGCGGCGGGCGCCTTGCGCTCGCGCAGGCCGAGCAGCCAGCCGAGATCGACGATCGGGAGCAGCGCCTCCTGGTGCGCGAGCGACATGTATCGCCGGCCGACGCGCAGCACCTCGTCGCGCGCGGCGACCACCGCCTCGACGGCGGCGAGCGGGACCCCGAACGTGCCGGCGACGGCGCTCACGACGAGCAGCCACGAGCTGCCGATCTCCATCGGCATGTGGACGGCGAAGCGCGTGCCCTGGCCGGGCGTGGTCGAGACGTCGATCGAGCCGTCGAGGGCGCGCACCTCCGCGAGCACCACGTCGAGCCCGACGCCGCGGCCCGACAGCTCGTCGATCTCTTCGCGGGTGGACAGCCCGGGGCAGAACACGAGGCGATCGAGCTCGGGCGCCGACATCGCCGCGATCTGCTCGCGCGTGGCGATCCCCTGCAGGAGCGCGGCGGTGCCGACGGCGGCGCGATCGATGCCGGCGCCGTCGTCGGCGACCTCGAGGAACACGAGGTTGCCTTGCTGCTCGACGGTGATGACGATCTGGGCCTCGGGATCCTTGCTCGCGGCGCTGCGCGCCTCGGGCAGCTCGACGCCGTGATCGACGGCGTTGCGCACGAGCTGGACGAGCGGTCCGCGCAGCGCGTCGAGGAGCCGGCGATCGAGCACCGCGTCGCCGCCGACGATCGAGAGCCGCGCGCGCTTGCCGGTCGCGCGGCACAGGTCGCGCACGGCGCGGTGCAGCGGATCGAGCACGGTGCGCACGGGGAGCGTGCAGATCTGCTTGACGCCGCCCTCGAGGGCCGCGATCACCTCGGCCGTCTCCTCGCCGTCGGCGTGCAGGCCGCTCCGCAGCTCGGCGAGCCGATCGCGCAGCGGCCGGAGCCGGGGCGCGGCCAGGAGCGGCTCGGCGCTCTCGAGCAGGCGCAGGAGCTCGCGGGCCCGCGCGTCGATCCGCAGCTGCAGATCGCGGAGGTGCTCGATCTCATGCGTGAACGCGGCGATGTCGGCGGCCTGGACGGGCCAGGCGGTCTGATCGAGCCAGGAGACTTGCTCGGCCCCGGCGGCCTGGCGGGGCTCGGGGTCGAGCGCGAGCACGGGCAACGGCTGCGCCAGCTGCGGCGCCGCTGGCGCAGGGGACGCCGCCGCGACCAGCTGCGGCGCCGCTGGCGCAGGGGACGCCGCCGCGACCAGCGGGGATGGCAGGAGCGCGGAGGGCAAGATCGCCCGCGTCGGGCGATCCTCGGAGGCCGCATCGGGGCCGAACGCTGGACTGGGCGCCAGACTGGGCGCCGGACCCGGCGCCACGCCCGGCGCCACACCCGGCGCCACACCCGGAAGCGGGCCCGCGCCCGGTATGACGCCCGCGTTCGACACGCGCCGGGCGCGCGGCGAGCCGAGCGCCGCGAGCAGGGCCGGCGGGAACGGCGGCTCCTCCTGACCGGCCGTGCAGGCGCGCAGCGTCGCGACGAACGCGTCGAAGCAGCGCAGGAGCGCGTCGGCGAGCGGCGCCGGCAGCGGCCCCTGCGCGTCGCGCGCGTCGACGAGCACGGACTCCATCCGGTGCGCCGCGTCCGAGAGCCCGCCGAGCCCGAACGTCGCCGACGTCCCCTTCAGCGTGTGCAGCAGACGCGCGATCTGCTGGTACCGCTTCGGCAGGTCGCCCTCCCCGCGCTCGAGCGCGAGCAGCTGCTCGGTCGCTGTCCGCGCGTAGCTCTCGGTCTCGTTGACGAACAAGGCCAGCGGCGCAGCGAGCAGCGGATCAAGGACCATCACCCCTCCGTTCATCACCCCTCCGTTCATCACCCCTCCGTTCACCGCCCTGCCCCGGCAGCGCGCCGAACAGCGCGCTCAGGTCGTCGAGCAAGAGGACGCGGCCGAGCTCCGGGTGCACGAGCTCGCGCACTGGTCGGGTCCGCGCGCCTTGCGCGCTCCGCGCCATCGCGACCACGGCGCGCGGCAGCGCCGCGGCGCGCGGGATGTGCTCGCAGTCGACCGCGATCAGCCGGCTGCCCGGCCCCTCGAGCACGACGAGCACGGCCGGATCGACGCGCCAGCCGCCGACGCCAAACAGCGCGGCGAAGCTCAGCACCGTGACGGCCTGGCCGCGGAACCGCACGATGCCGATGACATGCGGCGGCGCGAGCGGGATCGGCGTCACCGTCGCGAGCGGGATCGCGGCGCGCAGGTGCTCGAGCGGGATCGCGTAGACGTCCTCGCCGACCGAGAGCATGGCGACCGGCACGCCCTCGTCCTCGAGCCCCGGATCGACCCGATCGCGCGCGAGCTCGGCGGCCCGGGCCCGGAGCAGCCGCGCCTCGGCCTCCGCCAGGGTCGGCTCGGGCTCGCGCACGATGCACTTCACTTGCGCCCCCCCGGCCCGGCCAGGCGCGCGAGGAACGCGCGCGCGCTCGTCGTGTAGTACCGCACCGGCAGCGGCTCGGGCGCGGCCAGCTCCTCGTCGGGATCGCGGCCGGCGAGCAGCTCGATGAGGCGCGTCGCGAGCTCCGCCGCGCGCGCCGGCCGGTCGCGGCGCTCGGCGATCAGCGCGAGCTCGAGCAGGGCCGGCGCGTAGCTCCCGCGCGCGGGCTTGCCCTCGATCAGGCCCTCGACCAGGCCCTCGACCAGACCCTCGAGCAGTGCCTCCGCCTCGGCGAGCCGCCGCGCCTCGATCAGGTGGATCGCCGCGAGGTGGACCGCGACCGGCTCCGACTCGCGCGCGGGCGGCGGGAGCCGCAGCCCCGGCGTGGAGCCGGCCGCCCACGCGCGCAGCCGCGGCGGCGGCGCTGCGGCCGGCGCCGGGCTCGCCGGTCGCAGCACGTACGCGCCGAGCTCGCGCGGCCCGATCGGCGCGAGCGCCGGATCGTCGACCGCGCCGAACGTGCCGAGGATCAGGAGGCCGCCGGGCGCGAGCGCGGCGCAGAGGTGGCGCGTGACGCGGCGCGCGGCGTCGGGGCGCAGGTAGACGAGCACGTTGCGGCACATCACCACGTCGAACAAGCCGCCTGCTCCGAGGTCCGGCACGAGGTCCGGCCCGAGGTCCGGCCCGGCGCTCGACCGCGGCGGCGGATCGAGCAGGTTGCGGCGCGCGAAGCGGGTCACCGCGCGGAGCGCCGCCGAGACGCGCAGCACGTCGCCATCGACGACGCCGATCGGGTAGAGCATCGGCCCGGCCGCGCGCCGCGACCACCGGCCGTAGGTCCCGGCGCACGCGCGCGCGAGCGCGCGCGCCGACAGATCGGCGCCGAGCACCTCGACAGGCCGCCCGCCCGCGACCGCGAGCAGGGTCGCCGCCAAGGAGTACGCCTCCTCGCCGGAGGCGCACCCCGCGCTCCACGCCGCCAGGCCGAGGCGGGCGCGCGGCCGCGCCATCATCACGTCGGCCACGAGCCGGAAGTGCTCCGGCTCGCGGAAGAAGAACGTCTCGCCGACCAGGATGTCCGCGAGCAGCGCCTCGCAGAGCAGCGGCTCGCGGGCGAGCGCGCGCGCGCGGAGCGCGGCGAGCCCCTCGCCCTGGCGCAGGCTGCGCTCGACGAACCGCGCGACCGCGGCCGCGCCGGGCGCGCCGAGCTCGAGGCCCGCCTCGTCGGCCGCGAGCTGCAAGAGCTCGCCTTCGAGGGCGAGCTGCTGCGCCGCCTGCGGCCGGGGCGCCTGCGCCGTCACGGCGGGCTCACCGCGGCGATCCCCGCCGCCAGCTCGCGGATCTGCGCCGGCGACAGGAGCGCGGCGGGATCGATGATCGGTAGCGGCTCGGCCATGATGTGCGCGACGCCGAGCAGCGCGCGGTTGAGCGGCCGGTGGGCCGCGCCGCCGATCCGCGCCGCCGGGACGAGCTGGCTCGCGAGGACGCGCTCGGGATCGTACACGCGGTCCACGCGCAGGCCGAGCTGGACGCCCGCCACGTGCACGAACACGAGCTTGCGCTCGCGGCGCGGCTCGGCGTACCTGGCCCCGAGCCGCCGCGCGACATCGACGATGCACACTGGCGCGCCGCCGACGTAGACCAGCTCGGACAGCCAGCTCGGGCCGACCGCGAGCGGCGTGGTCGCACACTCCATCGCCACGCGCGTGACGCTCGCGAGCGGCAGCGCGAAGCACATCCGGCCCACCGCCACCGTCAGGATCGCCATCCCCGCCTCTTCCTCGGCCGCGTGGGCCGCGCCGAGCCATTGCTCGAGCGTGCGCACGAGCTCCTCGGTCGCGGCCGGCTTGTGGAGGACCGCGACGGCGCCGCGCCCGAGGCACCGCTCGGCGCGCGCCCGCTCGCTGCTCACCACGATCACGGGGATCGCCCGCAGCTCGGGATCGGCCGCGAGCGCCGCGAGCACCCCCTCACCGTCGAGCTCCGGCATCGACAGATCGAGGAGGATCGCGGCCGGCCGGAGCGCGCGCGCGCGCTCGAGCCCCTCGCTGCCGTTCCGCGCGGTCGCCACCGCGTACCGCCCGCCGAGCACCGCGCGCCCGTAGGCGAGCACGGCCTCGCTATCGTCGATCATCAGCACACGCGGAAGGGGCATCGCTCCCGCCTTATTACACGCGCCCCTGCTCGCCGAGCACGGCGACGCGGGCGAGGTGCGAGCGCACGCGGAGCGCGAGCTCCTGCGGATCACACGGCTTGCGGATGAAGTCGTCGCCGCCGACCTCGAGCCCGCGGATCCGCTCCTCGAGCGAGCACGCCGCGGACAAAAACAGGATCGGCGTCTGGCGGAAGCGGTCCCGCTCGCGGATCAGGCGGCACATCTCGTAGCCGGTCATCTCCGGCATCACCACGTCGAGGATGATCGCCTCGGGCGCGACGCGCTCGAGCTCGGCGAACGCCTCGGCCGGCGTGCTCGCAGGGATCACCTCGAGCCCGACGCGGCCGAGCTGGATCCGCAGGACGTGCAGGCTCGACACCGAGTCGTCGACGGCGAGGATCCGCGCGCGGCGCGCCACGACGTCGCGCGTGCCCGCGGCGGCCGCGGCGGCCGCGCTCCCCGACGGGCCCTCGATCGGCGTCGGCGACCCGCTGCCGGGATCGCCGCGGCCGTGCTCGTCGAGCTTGGCGACCACCGCGCGCAGCGCCTCCGGGTGCTCGGTGGCGCTGCGCAGGAGCATCCGCACCATCTCGATCCGGCTCGCGAACAGGGAGCGCATGAACGCCGCAGCGCGCTCCTCGTCGAAGATATCGGGCGTCGCGTCCTCGATCGCCCGCGCCATCGCGCGGGCCGAGGTGAACCGCCGCGCCGGATCGAAGTCGAGCGCGCGCATCACGATCGCGGACATCGCCTCGGGGACGGCGGGGTTCACGAGGTGCGGCGGCGTGATGCGGTCCGGATCGAGCTCCGGCTCGACGTCGGGCCGGTCGGCGACGAACAGCCGGCGGCCGGCGAGCAGCTCGTGCATGAGGACGCCGAGCGCGAAGATGTCGCTGCGCGCGTCGACGGACATGCCCGCGAGCTGCTCCGGGGACATGTAGCCGGAGGAGCCCTTGACGCTGGTCGTGGTGAGGAGCTGGCGCGGGCGCCGCATCTTCGCGATCCCGAAGTCCACGACCTTCACCGCGCCCGAGTAGGTCATCATGACGTTCTTCGGCGCGATGTCGCGGTGGATCACCGGCGTGTGCTCGCCGAGCGGATCGACGAAGTTGTGCGCGTAGTGGAGCGCGTTGCAGCTGTCGCGCACGATCATCGCGGTCAGCCCGGTCGGGATGAACGTGTGCCGCTTCGACGTGATCCGCAGAATCTGCGAGACGTCTTCGCCCGCGATGTACTCCATCGCGAGGTAGAGCTCGTCGCCCTCGCTGCGGAGGTCGAACACCTGCGCGATGTTCGCGTGCGAGAGCGAGGCGCTGATCCGCGCCTCCTCGAGGAACATCTGCACGAACGCGTCGTCCTCGCGCAGGTTCGGCAAGATCCGCTTCAGCGTGACGAACTTTCGAAACTCTCCTGGCCCCGTGGCGAGCGCGAGGAAGATCTCCGCCATCCCGCCGACCGAGAGCCGCTGCACGATCGAGTAGCGGCCGATCGTCCGACCGTAATCGAGCCCGGCGAACCCCATCGCTTCCAATGATAGGGGAAACGCGCGCCACAGCTAGATGACGAACGCGTTACAGAGGCCCCGCCGCCGTCGAGCAGCGCCGGGCGCTTCCGCGCATCCCCCACAGGGCGGAAGCAACACGCTCCACTTGATGCATTTTATACGCGGTGACGCTGGGGTACGCTGGTCCGGTGAGCGTCCAGCGTGTCCGAGGTAGACGCCGCGAGCGCGCTCGAGCACCGACCCGGCTCAAAGTCAAGGATCAGGCGCCGGTCCCCCGATCGGTGTTATGAGTGTGCCAGGCGTCGACGTGCTCTCATGAAATGCCCGTCCTGTGCCACGGATCTTGCCCCGCAGACCACCATCTGCGGCGCGTGCGGCCACCTCATCGAGGACCCGCTGATCGGCACGACGCTCAACGATCGCTTCCGCATCCAGGAGAAGCTGGCGGTCGGCGGGTTCGGATCGATCTACCGCGCGACGCAGCTGAACAACAACCGGAAGGTCGCGGTCAAGGTCATGCACCGCGAGCTGTCGGCGGACGAGCAGCTGGTGGCGCGCTTCCGGCGCGAGGCCGTGACGCTGTGCAGCCTGCGCGACGCGCACACCGTGACGACGTACGAGGTCGATCAGACGTCCGATGGTCGGATGTTCATCGTCATGGAGCTGCTCGAGGGCAAGAACATGCTCGAGCTGTTCCGCCAGACAGGCCCGCTGCCGTGGCGGCGCATGCTCGGCATCGCGCGCGCGGTGTGCAGCTCGCTCGCCGAGGCGCACGCGCTCGGCATCGTGCACCGCGATCTGAAGCCGGCGAACATCTTCCTCGAGCCGCGCCGCGGCAGCGAGGACTTCGTGAAGGTCCTCGACTTCGGCATCGCGAAGATCATCCGCGGCAGCGACATCGACGACGGCTCCGAGGAGCTGACGGTCACCGGCCAGGCGGTGGGCACGCTCGAGTACATGGCGCCCGAGCAGCTGCTCGGCGGCAAGTGCGACGGCCGCACCGACATCTACACGCTCGGCGTGGTCGCGTACGAGATGATCGTCGGCCGCCGGCCGTTCTCGTCGACCGGGGTCATCGATCTCCTGCAGACGATGCTCAACCAGAAGGTGCCCAAGCCGTCGCTCTACGTCCCGCTGCCGTCCGCGGTCACCGACATCCTCCTGCGCTGCCTCGAGCGCGACGAGGAGGCGCGGTTCCAGGACGTGACCCAGCTCGCCGCCGCGATCGACGACGTCTTGCGCCAGTCCGACATGGAGCTCCTGGCGACGAAGACGTCGACGACGCGGGGCCACGTGCCGTCGAAGGTCAGCACCGGCCCGATCAAGCACCTGTCGCCGTCGTCAGCGAACGAGTCCGGGGCCACGCCGATCCTGGCGACGCCGGTGCCGGGGGCGATCCCGCACACGCCGATGCCGGGCGGCGGCTTCGAGGCGCCGCCTGCGCGCCGGCTCGTCGGAGACGGCGGGCCCGGCTCCCCCGGGGCGTCACCGCAGGACGCGAGCTACCCCGCCATGCCGGCGCCGTTCAGCGGCCCGGGCGGGTTTCCGCAGCCCGGCGGGTTCCCGTACCCGGGCGGCATCCCGATGTCGATGGCCAGCGACCATCGGAGCGCCTACGGCCCCGGCCCCGGCCCCGCCCCCGCTCGCATCTCGCCGCTGCGCATCGCGATCCTCATGCTCGTCTTGGCCGCGGTCGGCGTCGGGGCCGGCATGCTGATCTCCGAGCTCGGGATCTAGCGCGCTGGCTGGTCCTCCGCGCGAGGGGCCGCGGGGATCGCGAAGAAGAAGGTGCTCCCGAGGCCGGGGGCGCTCTCGACCCAGATCCGACCGCCGTGGGCCTCCACGATTCCCTTGACGATGGGGAGCCCGAGCCCCGCACCATGACGTCCGGCTCTCCGGGCCTGCCAGAAGCGATCGAACACGCGGGGCAAGTCCTCGCTGGCGATCCCGCCGCCTGAGTCGGCGACCCAGAACAGGACCTCTCCCTCGCGGGGGGCTGCCCCGACCCTGATCGCATGGCCGGGCCCGCTGAACTTGATGGCGTTGCCGATGAGGTTCTCGAAGACCTGCTGGAGTCGATCCCGATCGGCCCAGACGTCGGGGAGGTCGCGCGCCGCGTCGATGTGAAGCTCGAGCGAGGCCGCCGCGGCGAGGGGCCGATGGGCCTCCACGATATCGTCGACGAGCTCTCCCGCCGCGACGCGGGCATGCTCGACGGACAAGCGCCCCGCCTCCATCTGGGTCACGTCGAGGAGGTCCTGGATGAGGCGGTTCATGCGCTTCGCGCATCGCTCGATCACCTCGGCCGGCCGCCGGTGGTGCGCGGGCTCGGCTGGGAGCTCCCGGAGGCTCTCCGCGTAGAGCTGGATGGTCCCGAGCGGACCGCGGAGATCGTGGGCGACGATGCCGAGCACCTCGTCCCGGGTCCGGATCGCCCGCTGGGCCGTGTCGTAGAGCCGCGCGTTCTCGATCGCGAAGGCCGCCCGCTGCGCGACCTGTTCGGCGAAGCGGACATCGGCCGGCGTGTACGCGCGAGCCGGAGCCGAAGCAACGAGGGACATCGCGCCGATGAGCCTGCCGCGCACGACGAGCGGCACCATGATGGCGGAGCTCATGTTCATGGCGCGAAGCGCGCGCGCGTGCGCCTCGTCCTGCGCATACGACGCGATCCACTCCGGCGACATGCGCGGAAGGAGGATGGATCGATGCGCGTCCATCTCCGCCCAGACCGGGGGGGCCTTCCGCCGATCGAACGGGTGCTGCACGAAGTAATCGCGGAGCCAGCCCTGCGCCGGATCGCGCGTGGCGGCCTGGATCCGGCGGACCTCGTGGCTCCCTTCCAGGACGTAGACGATGCAGATGTCCGCCAGCGCACGCGTGATGAGCTTGCCGACGCTCGCCAGCGTGGCCTCGAGCTCGAGCGAGGAGGCCAGGATCGACCCGATCTCCGCGAGGAACGTGCTCTCGTCCTCGCTGCGCCGCTGCTCGCTGACGTCGCGGAGCGCCACCGTGAGGAGCCGTGTCCCGGCCACGTCGAGCTTCGAGATGGCCGCGTCGGCGTGGAACTCCTCGCCGTTCTTGCGCCGGCCGAGGATCCCCCGCCCCCGCTGGCCCATCTTGCGCGCGACCTCCTGGCCGGCAGCGAACCTCGCCACGTGCTCGCGGTGAATCGCCCGGACGCGCTCGGGGATCAGGATGTCGAGCGAGGCCCCGATCGCCTCCTCCGTCGAGTAACCGAAGATCTTCACCGCGCCCGCGTTGAACATCGTGATGCGCAGATCGTCATCGACGGAGATGATCGCGTCCGCGGAGATGGCCAGGATGCCCGAGGACCTCGCCTCGGACACGCGGAGCTCCTCCTCGAGGCGTTTTCGCGACGTGATGTCCTGGGCGATCGCGGAGACGCCGAACACGCGGCGTGCGCTGTCCAGGAGCGGGGAGAGCGTCACCAGGACCGGGACCAGGTGCCCGTCCTGGTGACGCCACGCGGCCTCCAGGGAGCCGGCGCGCTGCCCGCGGCGAACGGCGTCGTGGATCGCGTCGAGCTGCGCGCGCTGCTCTTGGGGCAGCGCGGGCGGCCAGAGCTCGGAGCTCGGGCGGCCGAGCATCTCCGCGGCGGAGTAGCCGAGGGTGCGCTGGGCGCCGGAGTTCCAGTCCGTGATGCGCCCGTCCAGGGTCTCCGCGATGATGACGTCGTCGGAGGAGCTGACGAGGCTCGATAGCCGAGCCCGGATCACGTCGGCCTCTCGCCGTGCCGCATCGAGCCGGCTCAGGCGCCCCGACACGCGCAGCACGAAGGCGCTCCCCCCCACGATCCCCGTGAGGACCACGAGCGCGGACGCAAAGGGGGCGGCATAGAGGCCGAGCCGGGCACCGATCGCGATCACGCACACCACCGGCGTGAACACGAGGAGCGACGCCGCGAGGTGCCTGGCGGCCGTGCCTCCGCTGTCCTCTTTGATGAGGATGAAGAGGACGCCGCCCTCCAGCGTGGAAGCGACGATGCCGGTGCTGAGCGCGAGCAGCGTGACGGCCGACAGGAGCCCCATCCCCGTGTACGGAAGCAGCGACGAGGTTCCGTACAGCGCGGCGGCTCCGAACAGGAACCCGAGGAGCGCCATCAGCGGAATGAGCCCGGACGCGAGCGCGAGGAGCTCGGCGAGCCGCTGACCGCGCCTGCTCCGCGGATCGAGGATCAGGAGCGCCGCGGCCGCGAGCAGGCACGCCGCCGCGGTCTGGGGGGAAGGTCGACCGGGATAATGGCCAGTGAGGGACTCTCCCGTGACGATGAGGACGTGATCGATCCGGAGATCGAGGTCGAAGGCGTACTCGACGAGGGTCCCCGCCGCGAGCCCCGCCACGATGCCGGCGCAGGCCTTGCTCGCGGTGGCGCCGCGCCTCGAGGTCACGGCCGGCGCGCTCGACGCTGACAGGAGCAGCGCTGCTCCGAGGAGGGCGGCCATCAACGCGGAGTTCGCGACCATCACGGGCAGCCCGGGGACGGGTGAGGCCAACCAGCGACGCCCCGACCACCACCCCGCCAGCACGACCGCCGCCACGGCGACGGCGCCCCCACCGCAGACGAGCGGGACGCACCGGATGAGCCTGCGTATCCGCCTCGCCTCCACCGACGCGGGAGCCGAGGCGGCCGTCGCGCTGGCCAGGCTCTTGCCCTCCCCCTCCACGGGTTCCGGCACAGCCTTCATAGCGCCGAGATCTTCCTCGCATCAGGTGCCCCCCCTGCGCCGCGGCCTCGCAAGATCTGCGCGCTTGGCGAGCCGGGATCCCGCTGGGGAACGACGCGGATCGCCCAGCCGCGCGCACCGGGCGCTCCATGTCGTGGCGTTGCGCGCCCGTCTGGCAGCAGCAGCGGCGTGCAGCCATGCCCGGGGGCGCCCCGAGCCGGCTCGGTGGGGGGCATGGCTCCAAAAAGTGCACAAAGTGCACCATGCCCGATGATGATGCCGCTGCCATCACGCGCTCACCTGGCGGCGTAGGGAGCTCGCTGGCCTCAGGTGATCGCGCGCGGCGCGTTCGCACGCGGCGGCGGCGCAGTCAGTTCGCGAGGACGAGCCGCTGCGAGCAAGGCTTGGCGTTCTCGTCCTGGCCGCGGCCGGGGATCTTCAGCGGGTCGGCGTCGAGCGACGCGAGCTCGACGCGGATCTTGCGCATGATGAGCTGATCGAGGTTGCCGCTCGAGAAGTCCTCGTGCGTGCCGCCGCAGGACGACTTCGGATCGCCGCCGCCGACCGACTGCGGGCCGGCGCCGCCGCGGAGCACGAACATGTTGCTGCCGCCGGTGAGCTGCGCGAGCTGGCGCATCACGACCTGGCCGGTGTCGTCCATGCCCGATGCCGAGACGCTGTAGAGCTTGATGCCGCGCGCGGCCGCGCGCTTGGCGGCGTCGGCGTAGTCGCGCTGGTTCTGGTAGTCGAGGTGCGGCGGCGCGTCGGCGATCACGACGACCATGCGGGCCACCGCGTCGGACCGCCACTGGAGCTTGTCGAGCGCGGCCGCGAGGCCGGCGTGCATGTCCTCGGGCGTGTCGCCGCCGCCGCTCGCCGAGATCGAGGCGACCTGGGCGCCGAACGCGCGCAGGTCCGACGAGAACGGGAACGTGCGCGTGAGCATGCAGTCGGTGCGGTCCTTGTACTCGACGAGGCCGATGCGGACGTCGGTCTGCGCGGTGCTGAGCTTGTCAGCGACCGTGCGGATCGTCTCCTTCACCGCCTCGATCTCCTCGGCCATCGAGCCGGTCGTGTCGAGCACGAACGCGAGGTCGACGGTGCGGCGCGCGGGGAGCTGGCGCGAGACGTCGAGCTTCAGGTGCGCCACGCCGTCGAGGGTGCGCGCGTCGAGCTTGCCGGTCACCGGCGCCGCGCCGGGGCACGACGCGGTCGCGGTCAGATCGGCGCCGATGCCGAGCGCGCCGGGGAACACCATCGCGCGGCCGGACGCCATCGTGACGAGCGACGCCGCGCCCTTCTGGCCGCGGACGTCGATCTTGCAGTTCGGCATCGCCTTGCCGTCGCGATCGGTGACGACGAGGAACTGGCGCGCCGAGACGTCGAGGCGCGACACGCCGCGCGCGGTGCTCGAGAGCCAGCCGACGTAGTCGCGGTAGTTCGCGTTGTCGTCCCACTCGCCGGCGCGGACGCCCGCGGGCGCCTGCACCATCGGCATCCGCTCGGGGGCCGGGGCGCCGCTGGGCGCCGCCTTCGCGGGCGCGGGCGGCTTCGGCGCGGCCGGCGCGGTCGGCGTGGTCGGCGCGACCGCGGCCGGCGGCGGCGCCATCGCGACGTCGGCCGCGCCCTCGCCGTCGGCCATGTCGAGCTTGGCGCTCGCGGACTTGCGCAGCCGCGCCGCGCCACCGGTGACGGCGGCGCCGCCGCCGCGGCCGCGCCCGGGGGCGCCGTACGCGGCGACCTCGTCATCGGCGATCTCGGCGCTGCACCCCTCGCCGCGCTCGATGATCGGCCCGCTCGGGGCCGCGATCTTCTTGGTGGGCTGCGCCGGCTCTCGATCGAGCGGCGCGGCGGTGCTGACGGTGCATGCGAGAGGGACGAGGCCGAGGAGCAAAGAGCGCATGCTGCCATCCAACGCGCGCCGACCCCGGCCGATCTGGCGCGCGCTGCCGGGGCGACCTCCGGGCGACCTCCGGGCGACCTCCGGGCGACCTCCGGGAGGAAGGAGCGCGAGCTGGCAACCTGGCGTCGCGGCGGTGAATTCGGCGTGACGATCGTGCTCGCCGCGGGGCCTGCCGCTAAGGTGGGCCGATGCGCCGGTGGCCCGCCCTCGCGATCCTCGCGATGCTCGCGGCCACGCGCGTCGCCCACGCCGACCGCGGCGGCGACGCGCGCGCGCCGGATCCGGCCGCGCCGGTCCCGCCGAGCGAGGTGCCGACGCCGCCGAGCGAGGAGCCGACGGATCCGAGCAGCGAGCCGACCGCGCCGACCGCGCCGAGCAGCGAGCCGGCCGCGCCGAGCGGCGAGCCGACCGCGCCGGCTGCGCCGAGCGGCGAGCCGACCGCGCCGGCCGCCGACGTGATCACGCTGCATCCTCGGCGGCCGCCGTCGACGCTGCGCCGGATCGCCGCGATCGGCGCCGCGATCTTCCCTGGCGTCTTCGTCCGCGGCGCGGGCAGCTACGTGATCGGAGAGCGACGCACGGCGAAGCGGCTGCTCCTCGTCGGCGCCACCGGCGCGGCAGCCACGGCGATCGGCGGCGGCGCGGTCGGCGCCAGCGGCGCGGCCTCGCAGCTCATCTGGCCGGGTGTCCCCGTCCTGCTGCTCGGCTTCGGGGTCTTCATGCCGACGTGGCTCGCCGACATCTGGGTCGCGGCCGGCGGCGAGCGCGTGCGCGGCGGCCCGCGCGGCACGCCGCCATGGTCGCTCGAGGTCTCCACGACGGGGCTCCGCGATCCATACCGCGCCCGCGCGCTCGCCGGCGCCGCGGTGAGCGTCGAGCTCGGCCGCCTCGGGCTCGGCGCGTCCACGCTCCTCGACGCGCAGGGCGAGTCCCGCACCGCCGACGTCGAGGCGCGGCTACGCATCCGCGGCGCCGCCGCCACGGCCGGCCCGATCGCCGAAGGCAGCCGCCTCTCCCTGCGCGCCGCCGCGCGCTACCACCGCGACGATCCCGACGACATCACGCTCGCCACCGCCGAGCTCGAGGCCGTGCTGCGCGGCGAGCTGCGTCACCTCGATCCGCGGCTCGCCGGCATGTTCCTCGAGCTCTCGACGGGCCTCGGGCTCGAGCGCGCCACGTACGCGAACGGCACCCACGATCTCGACTCGCTCCTCCTCGGCGGCTTCGCGTGGGGCGCGTACCTCGGGCGGTGCGGCGAGGCGATGCTGTTCTACGATCACCGCCGCGATCACCTGGCCGGCGGGCTGTACGCGTGGCGCGGGTCCAGCTTCGTCGGCAGCTTCGGCGCCCGCGCGCAGGTGGTGCTCACCGGGCCGTGGGCGCTGCGCGCCGAGCTCGAGGTCGGCAATGCCTGGGTCGGCACGCTCGGGCTGCGCTATCAAGGAGGTGCTCGATGACGAAGTGCTCGATGACGAAGTGCTCGGCGAGGTGCCCGTGACGCCGCCCCGCCCTGCCCTCGCCTGGGCCACCGCTGCCGTGGCCGCGTGCGCCGCGGCGGCGTGCCTCCGGCCGGGCGAGGACCGCGCGGCCGACGACCTCGGCGTCGGCATCGCCGCGCTCGCCGACGCCAACGTCCAGGTCGCAGGCGGCCTCGCCGCCGTGCGCGCGCTCGCCGATCACCGGCTCGAGCTGTGGTCGCAGGCGCCGGCGCTCGACGTGCAGCTCGTGCTGCTCGACACCGCCGCGGGCGACTGGACGATCACGATCCGCAACGTGCTGCCCGACGCAGTGCTCGTCACCGGCGGCGCCACGTACGCGCGCGCGCCCGGCGACCGCCCGACGGTGGCCACGTTCCGCGTGCCGCTCCCCGCCGGCACGCACGAGCTCCGCGTCGGCCCGCCCGACGCCGATCGCCTCGAGAGCTACCGGGTCGCCGCGCTGGCGGACATCCAGACGGCGCTGCCCTCCGTGCACGAGGTGTTCGCCGCGATCAACGCCGTCCCCGACCTGCGCTTCGTCGTCGGGATGGGCGATCTCACCGAGCGCGGCTACCTCGAGGAGTACGAGCTCTACGAGCGCCAGCTCGAGACGCTCCAGATCCCGTACTACACGACGCTCGGCAACCACGAGCTGTGGAGCGATCACATGCGGTTCCTGGACCGCTTCGGCCGCGCGAGCTTCCAGTTCCGGTTCAAGGGCGTCGCGTTCACGTTCGCCGACTCGGGCGACGCCGGCCTCGCGCCGCTCGTCGAGGAGTGGGTGGATGGCTGGCTCACCGGTGCGCGCGGGGAGCCGCACGTCTTCCTCACGCACATACCGCCGGTCGATCCGCTCGGCCTGCGCTACGGCTCGTTCCGCAGCACGCGCGACGGGCGCCGCCTCCTGTCGCGGCTCGCCGCGGCGAACGTCGATCTGACGCTGTACGGCCACGTCCACACGTTCGTCGCGTACGACAACGCCGGGATCCCGGCGTTCATCTCGGGCGGCGGCGGCGCCCAGCCGATGCGGCTCGATGGCATCGATCGCCACTTCCTCGTCATCGAGCTGGCCCCGCTCCCGACGAGCGCCGCGCTGCTCGCTCCCGGCGGCATCGCCGGCGTGGACGTCCACCGCGTCGACTGAGGGCACCTCGCCGGCGGGCCGTGCCAAGCCGCCGGCCGCGCGCAACCGCGCAACTCCCATCGTAAATCTTCGGAGATGCGGCGATGCGGCGATGCGGTGCCGCCCCCGCAGCCGCGCGCAACCTGAGCGTAACCCTTGCGCTCGCTCGGGAGTCTGATTTGATCAGCGCTCGCCGTCGGGGGGCCGGCCCGCTGTCCGGTGAACCCATGGAGCTCGCACGTGGACAGGTGACCGATCGGCCGTGGGGCATGACCCTCGCGGCGCTCGGTGCGCGTCACGCCACCGGGCAGCTCACGCTCCGGGCCGAGGGCAAGCAGTACTGCATCGTGTTCGACCACGGCGCGGTCGTCGGCGCGACCTCGCCGCTCGCCAGCGACGCGGCCGCCCGCGTCGCCCTCATCCACCACATGATCGCGCCGACCCAGGTCGGCGACCTCACACGGCGCATCATCGCCGCCCCGGGCCGCGAGGAGATCGAGGTGCTCGCCGAGGCGGCGCGGCTGTCGCTCGAGCAGACGCTGCGGCTGCGCCGCAAGGTCATCGAGCAGCGCGCCGCGCGGACGTTCTCCGTCGACGCCGGCGAGTTCGTGCTCGACTCGATCGTCGCGATCCCGATCCTGACCGGCTTCGCGATCGACGCGCGCAGCGTCATCTACCACGGCGCGCGGGTGAACCTGTCCCAGCAGCGGCTGAGCGAGGAGCTGCGCCAGCTCGGGCAGATCTTCGTGCTCCGGCCCGAGGCGATCGGGCAGCTCCCCTACTTCGGGTTCACCGAGCTCGAGCGGCCGATCCTCGAGGCGCTGTGCGCCGGCACGAGCGTCGCCGAGCTCGAGGCCCGGTACCGCGACATCGATCCGCGCACGATGCAGGCCGTGATCTACGCGCTCGCGTCGTGCTCGCTGTGCAACAGCGGCACGCCGCTGGCGGCCCAGGGCGGCGGTGGCGGCGGCGGCGAGGCGGCGGCCCCGCGCGACTTCGCGGTCGGCGGGCGGCACGGCCCCGACGCCGCCCCGTCGGACGTCTACTCGCGCGGCCGCGCCGGCCGCGACGTCTTCGTGGCGCGCGGCGCTGTGTCCGAACCCCGGACAGCGCCGCGGCAGACGCCGCCCGTGGGCACGCCCGTCACCGCGCCGCGGCAGACGCCGCCCGTGGGCACGCCCGTGACCCCGCCGCCGCCGCCGGCCCCGCCGCGCACCGGCGCCAGCGCGTGGCCGCCGCACCCGCCCGACGCCGCGCCGCGCGCGCCGGCGCGGGCGCCGACCGCGGCGCCGGACGAGACCGGCGTGCGGCGGGCCGGTCGGAGCACCGTGGTGCGGACGCCGCCCGCGGGCGTGTCGGCGGAGCCCGGCCCCGGCGCCGCGCCGTCGGCTGCGCCCGTGATCGGGCGCGCGATGACGCAGAACACCGGACCGGTGGTCGGGCGCGCCCCGACGCCGGTCGGCCCGCCCGTCACCGGGCGCGCCCCGACGCCGGTCGGGCCGCCCGTCACCGGGCGCACCCCGACGCCGGTCAGCCCGCCCGCCACCGGGCGCACCCCGACGGGCAACGGGCCGCCCGCGCCTGGGCGGACCGCGACGACGCGCGCGGTCCCGCCCGACCGCCCGCCCGACCGCCCGACCGCGCCCCCCGTGGCGCGGACGCGATCCACGAGCCCCACCGGGCCCGCGCCCATCGTGGCGCGGACGCAGTCCACGAGCCTCAGCGGGCCCACGCGCATCTCCTCGACGGTGGCGGCGGTGAGCGCACCCGACGGCGCGGATCCGAGCTTCGCCGTGCCCGATCCGGCCGCCGCGGCGCGGGAGGCGTTCAAGCGCGGCCAGTCGCGGCTCCGGGTCGAGAACCTCGAGGACGCCATCCTCGATCTCGAGCGCGCCGCCCTGCTCGCGCCGCACGAGGTCGACTACACCGCGATGCTCGCGTGGGCGCGCTTCTGCCAGGCCACCGACAAGCAGGCGCTCGCGCAGCCCACGCGCGACGCGCTCGGCCGGGCGATCCGCAAGTCGCCCACGCCGGACGTGGCGCGGTTCTACCTCGGCCGCGTCGAGCGCATGCTCGGCCGCGACCGCGAGGCGCTGCGCCACTTCCAGCTGGTGCTCGAGGCGCAGCCCAAGCACGCCGACGCCGCCGCCGAGGTCCGCGCCATCGAGGCGCGCGTGGCCCAGGCGGCCGCCAAGGAGAGCGGCGTGTTCGGCCGCAAGCGCTAGCTGGCTAGCCCGCGGCCGAGGCCTCGAGCTCATCCAGGAAGCGCGCGCCGGCGGCCGTGTCGACGCCGAACTCGGCCAGGCCCGGGAGCAGCACCTCGCGCATGCCGGTCAGGAACGCCTCGCGGCGGCCGGCGAGCGGCAGCGTGCCGTAGCGCTGCATCGTCGCCTCGTCGCCGATCACGAGCTGCGCCCGGAACAGATCGCTCCGGACCGTGCCGGCGAGCATGCTCGGCAGGTACGCGCCGAGCCACGCGCGCTGCGCGTCGTCGAGCGGGTGCGTCGTCAGGCACCGCCAGCCGAGCCGGCTGTGCTGCACCTCGTCGGCGAGGATCGTGCGCACCGCCC
Organism: Kofleriaceae bacterium; assembly: GCA_035558535.1. Taxonomy (GTDB): domain Bacteria; phylum Myxococcota_A; class Polyangia; order Haliangiales; family Haliangiaceae; genus JABFXX01. Next base: position 26,256 of record DATMCI010000018.1, on the reverse strand, counting down.
GGCGGATCGCGGTGTCGTCGATGTCGTCGGCGCCCGCCGTGACCACGACCGCGTTCGCCGTCTCGGTCACGCAGCAGAACGCGACCACCTCGTAGAGCACGCGATCGCGGAGCGCCCACGCGGCCGGCGCCACCTCGGTCACGACCGTCTCGGCGGGGAGCTCGGGGCCGCGGCCGAACCGCGCGGCGATCTCGACGCACAGCCGGACGTGCGCGCGCTCCTGCATCTCGGCGAGCCGCGCGATCGCGACCAGCTCGGCGTCGAAGCCGGCCGCCGCCATGCGCTCGGCGAGCCGGCGGAACCGGAACGCCGCGGCGTGCTCGAGGCCGGCGCGATAGAACCACCGAGACGCGAGCTCGGCGCGCGTCTCGGCGTCGAGCACTAGCTCCAGCCCTGCACGCCGCCGGCCTTCTCGTCCTTCTTCGTGTCGGGCTTCGCCGGCTCCGGCTTCTTCTTCGTCGTCACCGCCTTCGCGGGCTCGGTCTTCGCGGGCTCCGTCTTCGCCGGCTCCGTCGCCGCGGCGGGCTTCGCCGGCTCCGCCGTCGGCGCCACGGCCGCGGGCTCGGCCTTCGCCGGCTCCGTCGTGGGGGGCGGCGGCGTGGGCGGCACCTCGGCCTTCGCCGGCTCGGCGGCGGCGGGAGGCGTCGCGGGCGCCGGCTCGGCCTTCGCCGGCTCGGCGGCCTTCGCCGGCTCGGCCTTCTTCTCTTCCTTCTTGCAGGCCGTGCCGGCGGCGATCATGCCTCCGACGACGAGGACGTTGTAGAGCTTGCGGATCTTGGAGGTCATTCTTGGGGCTCCCTGGGGCCAGGAAGATACAACGGCGGGGACGCCCCGGCCGGCGCAAACGACGCGCGCCGCGCCAGCGCGCGCCGCCCCGCCGCTGTCACCGCCTAGCGCCGCCGGCGGCCGAGCACCAGCGCCGCCGCGAAGCACGCGCAGTGGATCAAGATGATCGTCGCCGAGGACGGCGTGTCGAGGTGGTACGACGCGACGAGGCCCGCCGCCGCGCCGAGCGTGCCGATCAAGAACGCGAGCGCGGTGACGCGCGCGAGCGTCGTCCCGACGAGCCGCGCCGCCGCCGCCGGGATCACCACGAAGCTCGAGACCAGGACGACGCCGACCGCCTTGACGGCGACCACGACGACGACCGCCGTCTGCGCGAGGAGCAGGTACTCGAGCACCGCCACCGGCACGCCGGAGATCGCGGCCAGCTCGGGATCGAAGATCGCGTAGGCGAGCCGCTGCCAGAGGATCAGCGTGAGCACGAGCGCCACGGCCGACACCGCGACGACGACGGTGAGCACCTCTGGCGTCACGACGAGCATGTTGCCGAACAGGAGGCTCTCGACGTTGATCTGGCGATCGGTCGCCTTGCGCAGCCCCAGGAACAGGACGCCGAGCGCGAGGCTGAACGAGAAGAACACGCTGATCGCCACGTCGCCGCGGAGCTGGGTGCGCCGCTGGATGACGCCGATGCCGATCGCGATCGCCGCGGTGAACGGGATCGAGACCCACACGGCGTGCTCGACGGACGCGCCGAGGAACAGACCGAGCGCGATCCCGCCGAACGCGGCGTGCGCGAGCCCGTCGCCGAGGAACGCGAGCCCGCGCTGCACGACGAACACGCCGATCACGGCGCACACCGCGGAGATCGCCAGGCCGGCGATCAGCGCGCGCTGCATGAACAGAAGCCCGAGCGGCTCGGTGAGGAGGTCCATCGCGGCTCCGGCTACTCTTCGTCCGGCGCGTGGGCGTGGTGGTCGCTCGCCTGGAACGCGAGCGCGGTCAGGGACGACTGGCCGAGCAGCTCCTCCCGGAGCCCCCAGCACAGGACGCGCCCGGCCTCGATGTAGACGATGCGCTCGGCCGTCTTCGAGACCGCGGCCAGGTTGTGCGTGACGAGGATCGCCGCGAGCTCGTCGGAGCGCGAGATGTGGGTCAAGAGCTCGAGCAGCTCGCCGCGGCCGCGCGCGTCGACGCCGGCCGTCGGCTCGTCGAGGATCAGGAGCTTGGGATCGGTGACGAGCGCGCGGGCGAGGAACACGCGCTGCGTCTCGCCGCCGGACAGCCCCGACAGCGGCTTGTCGAGCAGGCGCGCGCCCCCGAGCTTGGCGAGCACGGCGCGCGCCCGCTCGCGCTCCTCGGGGCGGATCGACGCCGGCCACCGGCCGCGCAGCGCCGCGACGATCAGCTCGACGGCGCGCGCCGGGAAGTCGCGATCGAAGCCCTTGCGCTGCGGCACGTAGCCGACCGCGCGGTGGCCCGCCGCGACGTCCTCGCCGCCGATCGCGATGCGGCCCGAGGAGACCGGCAGGAGGCCCAGGATGCCCTTGAGGAGCGTGCTCTTGCCGGCGCCGTTGGGGCCGCACAGGCACACGAACTCGCCCTTGGGGATCCAGAACGTGACGTCCTGGACGATCACCTTGTCGCGGATCGCGATCGACACGCCATCGACGTCGAGCACCCGCGGCAGCGCCGCGTCTGGCCGCGTCTGCTGGAGCGCCCGCGCGGCCGAGCGGCGCTCCAGGGACACGGGCGTCGGCGGGATCGTCGTCAGGAAGTCACCGCTCAACGCAGCACCTTCTCGAGCTGATCGGTGTTCCAGAGGAGCAGCGCCTCGTACGTCTCGCGGCCGGCGACGCCGCCGACCGGATCGAGCTCGCCGAGCGGGATGCCGGACTCCTTGGCGATCAGCTCGCCGGGCGCGCGATCGAGCTGCGGCTCGACGAAGAGGGCCGCGGCGCGGCCGCGCTTGATCGCGCCCTGCACGTCACGGATGTAGGCCGGCGTCGGCTCCTTGCCGGCGAGCGGCTCGACGACGGCGGCGATCCGCAGGCCGTAGCGCTTGGCGTAGTAGGCCATCGAGCCGTGGAACGTGACGATCGTGTGCTTCGACCACGCCTTCGCGCGGCCGGCGATCGCCCCGTCGAGCTTGCGCAGCGACTCCTTGACGGCCGCGGCGTTCTTGCCGAGCGCGTCCTTGGCGGCCGGATCGAGCGCGGCGAGCTGCGCGGCGAGCTCGTCGACGGCGCCGACCATGCGGTCGGGATCGAGCCAGACGTGCGGATCCGGCGCGCCGAGCTTGTGGTCGTGATCGTGGTCGGCCTTGGCGTCGGCCTTGGCGTCGGCCTTGGCGCCCTCCGGCTTGGCCTCGTGGTGCTCGCCGCCTTCGTGGTGCTCGCCGCCTTCGTGGGCCTCGTGGTGCTCGCCCTCCTCCTCGCCGATCGGCTCGAGATCGATCGGGATCGTCGGCACCTTCTCGGCGACGCGGAACACCTTCGTGCCGCCCATCAGCTTCTCGACCCAGCCGTCCATGTCGTGGCCGACCGCGATCCCGAGCTTGGCGCCCTCGAGCCGCGCGATCTCCTTCGGCGTCGGATCGTAGCCGTGCTCGGACTTGCCCGGCGGCAGCACCAGCACCACGTCGAAGCGATCGCCCGCGATCCGCCGCGTCAGATCGTAGAGCGGGAAGATCGAGACCACGACGCGCGGCTTGCCCGAGCTTGGACCCGACTTGCTACAGCCCGGTGCCGCGGCGAGCGCCAGCACCGCCAGGAGGAGGCCTGTGCGAACCATGCGGCAACCATACTATGGCGACTTCCCCGCGTGCCGGCCGCGGTCACCGCGCCGCGCCAAAGACGGCGGCCTCGAGCTCGCCCAGCGCCTCGGCGCAGTACACCGCGAGGCGCTGCATGTGGGGGAGCGTGTCGCGGCAGCCCGTGAAGCCGAAGCACACGCTGCCCGCGTAGCTGTTGCACGTGATGTTGAGCGCCTGGCCGTGGATCGGGATCGACATCGGGTACGTGGCCTCGAGGCGCGAGCCGCGGAAGTACAGCGACTCCTCGGGGCCCGGCACGTTCGAGATCACGATGTTGAACGTCGGCCGGAGCCGGCCCGCCGCGCCCGGGATCATCTGCAGCATCATCGGCGCGATCAGGAGCCCGCTGTACTGCAGGATCGCCGGCGTGGACATGCCCTGGAGCTGCTGCTTCGCCGTCGTCGTCGACGCCACGATCGCGGCCAGGCGCTCGGCCGGATCCTCGGTCGTGGTGGCGAGCGACGCGAGGATCGCGCCGACCGCGTTGCCGCCGCCCGCGTCGTCCTTGGGCCGGATGTTGACCGGCACCATCGCGACGAGCGGCGCCGTGGGCAGCGCGGAGAGCTCGGCGAGGTAGCGGCGCAGGCTCGCCGAGCACAGCGCGAGGACGACGTCGTTCAGGGTGGCGCTGGCCCCCGGCGTCGCCTTCGCGACGGCCTTGAGCCGCGCGAGCTCGAGCCGCGCGGTCGCGAACCGGCGGTTCCTGCCGATGCGCCCGTTCAGGATGCAGTGCGGCGCCTGGCGCGGCGTGATCAGATCGTCCTCGCCCTGCACCACCTTGCGCAGCGCGCGCACCGCGATCTTCGCCGCGCCGTACTGCTCGCGGACGATCGCCATGAGCTCTGGCAGCCCCGTCGGCTCGATCCGCGCGGCACCCTCTGCGGCGCCATCTCCGGCGCCCTCTCCGGCGCCATCTCCGGCGCCGCCGTCGCCCGGGCCGCCGTCCCCATCGGCGGGCGTCGTGGCGGTAGCCGTGGCCGGAGCCGGAGCCCGCCGCCGCCGCGCCGGTGGCGGCATCGAGAAGAACAGCGGCCGGTCGCGCTCGTCGGGATCCGGCGTCAGCGCGTTCACGAGCATGCGCATCGCGGTGAAGCCGTCGATCAGGGCGTGATGCATCTTGACGTACATCGCGAACCGGCCGCCCTCGAGGCCCTCGATCAGGTGCAGCTCCCACGGCGGGCGGTGGAAGTCGATCGGGTGGCCGTGCAGCCGCGACACGAGGATGCCGAGCTCGCGCTCGTCGCCCGGGGACGGCAGCGCCGAGCGGCGCACGTGGTACTCGAGATCGACATCCGTGTCCTCGACCCACGTCTGCAGCGGGTTGCGCAGGAGCTCCGGCGTGCGGAGCCGCTGGTTCCACGGCGCGCACACCGCCACGCCGGCGCGGATCTCGTCCATGAGCGCGCGCATGTAGTCGCGCGGCGCGTCGCGCGGCGGCGAGAACGGCAGCATCCCCGCGACATGGAACATCGTCTCGCGCGACTCCCCGTAGAGGAACATCGCGTCGCTCGGCGTCAGGCGCTTCCCGCTCACGATCGCCGATGCTACCGCGGGTGCGTTTGTGGCCGTGGCCCGGCCGCGTCAATATCGGGGGCATGACCCTACTCCGCTCCTTGCTCGCCGCGGCGGTCCTCTGTGGGCCGCTCGCGGCCTCGGCCCAGGCGCCCGCGCTCCCCAAGATCGAGATCACCTCGAGCCTCGTCGTGTTCGACGGGGTGCCGGCCTTGTCCACCGACGCCGTGTTCGAGGTCGGCGAGGCGACGCTCCGGCCGGCGGCACGCCCGCTCCTCGACGCGATCGCCAAGGCGCTCGTCACGAGCACGAACCCCAAGTTCGCGGTCAACGTCTACGCCGACGACACGGCTCCCGACAACGATCGCACCGGCGCGTGGCTCACCAAGCTCACGCAGCGCCGCGCCGACGCGATCAAGACCCACTTCCTCCAGCGCGGCGTGCCCGCGCGCAAGCTCGCGGCGACCGGGCACGGCACGTCGACCACCGCCGGCGACAACCGCTCCGACGCCAGCAGGCGCGCGAACCGGCGGATCGAGATCGTCGTCGAGAGCGAGGTGCGCCCGCCGGCCGCCGCCGATCTGGCGACGTACCTCAAGGCGGTGCGGGGCCAGGGCAAGCTGATCGCGACGTTCGCCACGACCAAGGGCACGCTGCACTGCGAGCTGTTCGAGCAGCAGGCGCCGATCACCGTCGGAAACTTCGTCGGGCTCGCGACCGGCCAGAAGCCGTGGCTCGATCCCAAGACGAAGCAGGTCATGAAGGGCAAGCCGTTCTACGACGGCCTCGTCTTCCACCGCGTGATCCCGGGCTTCATGATCCAGGGCGGCGATCCGCTCGGCGTCGGGATGGGCGGGCCCGGCTACCAGTTCGCGGACGAGATCGTGCCCGCGCTGACGCACCAGCCCGGCACGCTCTCGATGGCGAACGCCGGCCCCGGCACCAACGGCAGCCAGTTCTTCGTCAACGAGGTCGCGACGTCGTGGCTGAACGGCCGCCACACCGTCTTCGGCCAGTGCAAGGAGGTCGACCTCATCAAGGCGATCACGGCCGTCCCGCGCGGCCCGAACGACGTCCCGGTCGAGCCGATCAAGATCACGAAGCTCTCGATCGCGCGCGGCGCGCTGTAGCCGCCCGCGCCGGCGCGCCCGCCGACTCAATTGGCAGCGAGCCTGCGGTCGCACTTCACACGCAAGGCGTGGACGAGCGCGTGGTCAACCGGTGAGAGCGGGCGCCGGCACGTGCAATAGGCGTGGAGGTTCGCGGCCTCCCCCGCGGGAGAGTTGGATAGACTGCGGGCGCATGGCGAAGGCGACGAAGACGAAGCACCCCACCGACGGGATCCTGAAGGAGCTGCGGGAGTTCGGCCTGGCGTACCCGGGCGCGCACTTCAAGAGCCCGTGGCCCGGGCACATGGACCTCGCGGTGAACGACAAGACGTTCGCGTACCTGAGCATCGAGGGCGAGCCGCTCGGGATCTCGTGCAAGCTGCCCCGGTCGAGCGAGGTGGCGCTGATGCTGCCGTTCTGCAAGCCGACCGCGTACGGGCTCGGCAAGAGCGGCTGGGTCTCGGCGAGCTTCGAGGAGCCGGACGTCGCGATCGACGTCGCGATGCTGAAGGCGTGGATCGACGAGAGCTACCGCGCGCAGGCGCCGAAGAAGCTGGTGGCGAGCCTGGGGGCGCCGGTGACAGGCGAGTCCGCGCCGGCCGAGGCCGCTGGCAAGGCCACCGGTAAGACCGCTGGCAAGGTCGCTGGCAAGACCGCCGGCAAGGCCACCGGCAAGACCGCTGGCAAGGCCAGTGCCGCGAAGCCGGCCAAGCGCGCAGCCGCGAAGACTCGCTAGCTGATCGCCGCTACCACATCAGCGCCGCGCCGCCGCTACTGCAGCGCCTGGCGCCACGGGACACGGCACGCACGCCGCGAAGAATCTCCCGCATCAGCGCCGCGCCGCTACTGCAGTGCCTGGCGCGGCTCGAGCCGCCGGATCTCCTCCGTCGCCTCGGCGTGCCCCGGCTCGAGCTCGAGCACCTCGTGGAAGTGGTGCAGCGCCTCGTGCACACGGCCGAGCGTGCGCTCGACGCGGCCGAGGTAGAGCCGCGGCACCACCGGCCTGGACGACCGGAAGATCGCGCGCTCGAGCCCGCGGCACACGTCGGGGGCCACCGCCACCTTCTCCGGCGCCGCGCAGAACCGCGCCCACGCCAGGTGCGCCGCGTAGTCGGCGTCGCTCGGCGCGAGCGCGACCGCGCGCGTGAGCAGCTCCAGCGCCACCGACAGCTCCTCGCGCTCGAGCGCCAGGAGCCCGCGCTGCGCGACCTCGGCCGCCGCACGCGCGCGCTCCTCCGCGGTGCTCGCCGGGAGCGGGGCCGGCGCAGGCCGGTCACCGAGCCCGGCGATGTACGCAGCCCGCCGCGCCGGATCGCTCAGCACCGCGTACGCGGTGTTCACGCCGGCGAGCAGGCGCTCGATGCCTCGCTCGACGCCTCGTTCGACGCCCCGCTCGATGCCCCGCTCCGCAGCGGGCTGCACCTGGGAGCGCGGCCCCAGCTTCAGGTGGCACGCGAGCGCCACGTAGGCTGTGTGGATCTCGTCGGGTGCCGCCTCGCGCGAGACGCCGAGCAGCGCGAAGTGATCCGCGCCCGCGTCGAGCAGCGCGAGCCCGGCGGCGACGACATCGCCCGCGGCGAGCAGGCGGCTCGGCGGCGACGTCAGCGGCAGGATCACCGAGATCGTCCGCGTGCGCAGCGGCTCGTCGGGCTCCGCCGCCGGGCGCAGCCGCTCGAACGTCGTCGTGCGCGCGCGGGAGAACGCGTCGGTCTCGGCCACCTCGGCCACCTCGCCCGCCGCGGCCACCTCCGCCGCGGCCGCCTCCGCCGCGGCCGCCTCCGCCCCGATCACCGGCACCGGAGCCGAGCTCTCGCGTAGCCGCGGCTGCCGGGTCCCGTCGCACAGCCCCATCGCGACGAGCGCGTAGATGACCGCCTGCGTCCGGCGCGGCTCGAGCTCGCGCCGCTTCGCCTCGAGCTCCGGCAGGCTCGTGCCGATCCGCAGCGCCTGCAGGATCGGCCGATCCGCGTCGGTGAAGCCGAACCGCTCGGCATCCACCTCGCCGTCGCGCAGCACGAACCGTGCCCCGAGCGACCGCAGATCGCACGTCAGCCGCTCCTCCGACAGGTTCATGAGCACGCCGGCGAAGATCGCCGGCGCGACGTCGAGCGCGAAGCCACGCATCGCCGCCACCGTGATCGGCCCGCCGAACGTGTACCCGCCGTGCTCGACCGCGAACGTGCGCGCGACCCGCTGCAGGAGCAGCCGGCGCCGGAGCATCGCGAGCTCCGCGCTCCGCAGGCCGGCCGCCACCGCGACCACCTCGATCTCGTCGCGCTCCGGCGCCAGCGCCACGGCGCGCGCGAGCGAGGGCACCCGCTCCGGCGCCACCAGCTGGCTCGTCAGCGCCACGCGCGCCGCCGCGTCCGACGCCACCGGCGAGCTCGCGCCGACCACGGCGCCGCCCTCGAAGACGATGCAGTACTGCTTGCCGCCGTCCGCCGTCAGTGTGAGCTGACCGTGAGCCCGCGCCGCGGCGAATGAGGCCAACGTGAGACCCCAGGGCCGCTCGCTGACGGTGCCACGCTGCACCCCGTGATGGTCGCGGGGATCCGGGATCCGCAGCAACGCCCGAGCCGCATGTTTTGCAGCCCACACCTCGGCTGCCATATAAAGGAGCGACGCGGAGCGTCATGCGCGTCGCTCACTCCGGAGTCGCCAGCGGAGCTTCTGCTACTGACTCCCGAGCGCGCAGTTCGGCTCGCCCGGCCGCGCGTCGCACTCCGCGAGCGGGATCGGGTACCGCAGGTTGCGGACGTGATCCGGCAGATCGAGCGGGAGGTCCGTCATCGCGCGGTCGAAGCGGCGCACGTCGATCCAGCGGTGGCCCTCGAACATGAGCGAGTAGCGGCGCTCGTACAGCAGCGCGGTGACGAACTGCGCCTCGGTCATCGCCATGTCCACGTCGAACGCAGCCAGGCCGCCCGAGGTGATGCGCACCAGGTTCAGATCATCGATGGCTCCCCCCAGCCCCGTCACGTTGCCGTTGAAGAACTTCGCCTCCGCGCGCAAGAGGAGCAGCTCCTCGTTCCGGATGATCGGCACCGGCGAGCTGGGGCTCGTGTAGATGTTGAACACGAAGTTCGACGAGAGACCCGCCGCCGAGCCAGCCTCGTCATCGGACACCTTCTTCACCTTGCGCGTGAGCCGCGCGTCGACGGTGGGCGTCTTCACCGCGTCCTTGTCGAGGGACGGGTGCGCGAAGATGTTCGGGTTGATCAGGTTGTTCACCTGATCTCCCGGCGACGTCGAGTACGAGTTGGACACGCCCCGCTGGAGCGTCTCGAGCGTGACGCCCGTGTCCGAGAGGAACGATCCGGCGAGCGCGGTCAGCGCGGCCGGGTAGTCCTTCAGGTACACCGCGACGCGCGCGCGCACCGCGCGGTTGAACGTCACGAAGCTCTCGGGCGCGTCGAAGCCCGCGTAGCCCTTGGAGAGCTCGAACGGGAACGAGCCCTCGCCCGCCCGCGCGAGATCCGTCGAGCCCTCGTCGAGGAGCTTGCCGACCTCCCTCAGCATCTCGTCCCGGCCCACGATCGGCCCGAGCGGATCCTCGATGGCGCGATCGGTGTCGATGACGCCGCCGTTGGTGTCGCGCGTGACCGCCACCTCGAGCAGATCGAGCGCCTCGATCGTCTTGCTGAAGCCGATGATCGCGGACACCTCCGCCTCGGAGTAGTCCGCGACCTGGGCGGCCACGCGCTGCACGATGTTCGCGAGCCGGATGTTGGCGTACGGCGCCCCCCAGAAGTTGCCGCCGAACGGGCTGCCCGGCTGCAGCGGCCCCTCGAGCAGCTCGCCGATGAAGCGCGGATCCGCGACGTCGAAGTTGTACGCCTCGCGCCCGAGGATGCCGAGCTGCGCGATGTAGCCGTTGGCCTGGGCCCGGTTGCGCCGGTTGCCGATGACCAGGCCCGTGCAGGCCGCCCCGACCGTGACGCGCGTCGGGTTCTTCTCGAGCTCGTCGAGCCCGGGGTTGTTGAGATCCTCGACGTCGAGCTCGCACGCCGTCGCCGAGACAGAGAGCGCGGCTGCGAGCGCCGCGATGCCTTGTAGCTTGAGCCTCATGGTTGACTCCTTCACAGCCCCGCCGTCACCGACAGCCAGAAGCTCCGGCTCGGCGGATATGGCGCGACGTCGTAGTTGCGTCCGATCGGCTGGTTGCCGAAGTTCGAGACCTCGGGATCGAGGCCGCTGTAGTTCGTGAACGTCAAGAGGTTGCGCCCCGCCGCGCTCACGGTGAGCGTCCGCACCGGGCCGAGCTGCGACGCGAGCCGCTTCGGCAGGGTGTATGCCACCGAGAGCTCGCGCAGCTTCACGAACGACGCGTCCTCGACGTACGAGCTGATGTTGCCTTCGTTGAACTCCTCGAGCCGCACCGCGGCCGCCGCGGGATCCTTCGACACGCCGCCGAAGTCGTAGAGCAGGCGCGTCAGGTTGATGACGTCCGAGCCCTGCTGCCAGTCGAGGAGCGCGCCGAACGTCCAGTCGCCGGTCTTGACGATGTTCGACCAGCCGACGCGGAAGTCCGGCTCGCCGTTGCCCACGACGTCGCCGGCCTTGCCGTCACCGTCGATGTCCCCGGCGCCGACGATCTGCGTCGCGCTCCGGTTCTCCTGGATGCGGAACGCGCCGAGGCCGGCACCAAAGCCCGCGCCCGCGACGTTGAACGCGGGCACGTTGTCCGGCAGGTCCGTGATCCGCGAGCGGTTCAGGGTCAGGGTCGCGCGCGAGATCCACTCGAGCTGCTTCGTCGCGACCGGCGTCCCCTGGAGCGCGAGCTCGAGGCCGATGTTGCGCATGTTGCCGCCGTTCAGGAACTCGGTGGTGAAGCCGGTCGACGTCGCGAGCGCGCGCTGGAGCAGGAGGTCCGAGATGTAGCGCTGGTAGAACGTCACCTCGGCGACCACGCGCTGGTCCTTCAGCGCCGCGTCGGCGCCGATCTCGAACTCGCGCTGGCGCTCGGGCTGGATGTCCGGATCGCCCTTGATGCCGAGGACCGAGACGCCGCCGTTGCCGTCGATGTTCTGCGTCGCGTTCAGCGCCGTGAACTTCTGTCCGTAGTTCGGACGGTTGCCCGCCTCGCCGTAGGCCACGCGGCCGCGGAGCACCTCGAAGTTCTTGAAGATGGGATCGGCGCTGGCGTTGGCGCCGAGGAACGAGTAGACCGCCGCGACCTTCGGGTACAGGTAGAACTTGCCGGTGTCCCCGTTGAGGCTCGAGCGCTCGGTCAGGAGGCCACCGAGCAGCGACAGCTGATCGTTTAGCACCGCGATCTCGTCCTGGACGTACACGCCGGAGTCCTTGGTGCGGAGCCGGTTCTGCGTCACGTTCAGCGCCGTCGAGGAGTCCACGCTCGGCTGGCCGGCGATCAGGTTCTGCGCGATCGCGTAGACCGAGTTGAGATCGACGTACTCGTACGTGAGGCCGCCGGACAGCGCGTTGCGGAGCTTGCCGTTCTTCGGCTGGTAGGTCCACAGCGCGCCCACGCCGATGTTCCAGTTGAGGTTCGCCGTCGAGGCGTCGAGCGCCGTGCCCGCGAGCCCGTCGGTGCGGGGCTCGTAGATCAGCTCGTTCGGCGACACGATGTTGTTCTTCTGGTCGAAGCTGTCGGCGCCGAAGTTGGCCAGGAGCTTGACCTGGTTCGCGCCGTCGCGGCTCTTGTACGCGTCGACCGACGCGGTCGCGCCGCCGATGACGCGCCACACGTCCTCGCGGTTCTCGAACAGCTCGACCGTCTGGAGCAGGTTCGCGCGGCTGCCGACCGACGGGTTCGCCGGGTAGAGCCCGCCGGTCGGCCGCATGTCGACGAAGCTCGGCGTGCCCGAGAGCACGACGTAGTACGACGTGCCAGTGTTGTCGTTGTTGGAGAGCCCGCGATCCGAGAGCGAGTGCAGGATGTTCCCCGTGAGCCCGACGCGGACGCGATCACCGAACTTGTAGCCGATCGCGATGCGGCCGGTCTGCTTCTCGTAGAACGTGCCCTTGACGATGCCCGGCTCGTCGCGGACGAGGACCGAGCCGTAGTAGTTGCCGTTCTCGACGCCGCCGGACGCGCTCGCGACCGTCTCGCGCAGGAACGGCACGCGGGTGATCTCCGCCTCGTGATCGAACGTCCGGCCGTTCGCGTCATTGAACACCTGGATCAGCCGCGACGTCGGCCCGTAAGCCTCCGCGACCTCGTCGGCCGAGTTGAACTTGCGCGAGCCGAGCCGGTTCGACACCGTCGCGAAGCCGACCCGCTGCGTCACCTCGACGCGGTTCTCGCCCTGGCGGCCGCGCTTGGTCGTGATGATGACGACGCCGTTGGACGCCTTCGAGCCGTACAGCGCGGCGGCCGAGGCGCCCTTCAGCACCTCGACGGTCTCGATGTCGTTCGGGTTCAGGTCCGCGATGCGGTTGACCGGGTTGTCCTGGTTCGACGCGCTGCCGCCCGCGGCCGCCCCGGTGATCGCGTTGGCGCCGGACGGGACCGCGACGTTCGAGACGATGACGCCGTCGATCACGTAGAGCGGCGACGACTGGCCGTTGATGGTCGAGATGCCGCGGAGCCGGAGCTGCGCGCCGCCGCCGGGGGCGCCGGAGTTGAACTGGAGGTTCGAGCCCGAGAGCTTGCCCTGGAGCGCCGAGTCGATGCTCGCGGCGCTGACGCGGTTGAGGTCGGCGTCGTTGACGACCGACGCGCCGTTCGCGAGGTTCTGCTTCACGATGACCGGGGCGCGGCCCTCGATCACGATCTGCTCGCCCTTGAGCTGGGCGAGCGGGATCGAAGGATTATCCACGCCCGCCGGCACCTCGAACTGCCGCGGCTCGCGCTCGGGCCCCTCGAGATCGAGCAGGACCATGCCGGCCGGCGCGTTCTCGATGACGAACGTGCCGTCGGCCTCCGTGAACAGCACCGCGCCCGTCCCCTTGACCGTGACCTGCGCGGCGGGGATGCCCTCGCCGCTCACCGGGTCGACGATCTTGCCGCGGATCGTGCGCGAGACCGGCGGCGGCGGCGGCGGCGGCTCCGTCGGCTTCGGTGCACCCACCGTGACGAGGACCGCCGCCTTGTCGGCCGGCACCAGGAGGGACACCGGCGGCTGGCCCGCCACCTCGACGTCGAGCGTGACCTCGGCCACGGCGACGTTCGGCAGCACGAACGTGCCGTCCGCCCCCGTCGTGGCGGGCGGCTCCGTGCCGCGGACGCGGACCGTCGCGCCAGCCAGCGGCGCGCGGCCACCGTCCAGGACGACGCCGCTGATCGTGCGCGTCGTCGGGGCCGCGGGCGCGGGCGGCGGCGCCGGCCGCTCCAGCTTCACCGGCGGCAGCTGCAGCGCCGTGCGAGCGCCCAGGACGGCGACCCGCCACACCGTGAAGCCCTCGGCCGTGATCTCGAGCGTCACGTTCGCGACCGGCACCTTGGCCAGCTTGAACTTGCCGTCGGCCGCGGTCGTCACCTTCTCGCCACCCGTGACGGCCACCGTCGCGTTCGCGACCGGTTTGCCTGCGTCGTCGACGACGGTGCCGCTGACCTCACGCGTGGGCGCCGGTTGCTGCGCGAATGCCGTGCTCGCGCACAACAACCATATGAATAGAGCGGTCCACGGAACTCTCCCCCAGCCCCTCGGGCGTCTTCCGGTCTGACGTCGCATATGTGTTAAGCCTCCTTGGCCTGGCGGTTATCAGCCGAGACGAGGAGGCGACTCAAGCACTGTCGCGCCAATCGCTACATCCGGACGAGAAATGATCCCGGCTCAGCGAGGCGCGCGCTGCGACGCGGCCCGAGGTCTCGGGGCCGCAGCCGGCGGGCGGCCACTGTGCGGCTACGCCTCGATCCCGCGCTGCGGCGCCAGCGCGTTCACGCGAAGATCACGTGTGGCAAAGGCGGGTTAAGGCGGGTTAACCCCGGCAGCGCCGTGAGAAATCCCGTGTTCGGGAGCATGCTCGTCTCGTGCACCGCTGGATCGCGACCGCCGCGCTGGCCGCTGCTTGCACGCCTGCCGGTGCGGCCCCCTCGTCTACCCCCGCGCCCGAGGAGCCCGAGGCCGCCGCCAGGGACGCTGCGACGGCCGTCCTCCGGCGCCACTGCCGGACGTGCCACGACGGGCCCGACGGCAGCGGCGGGTTCGACATCCTCGACTTCGCCGGCCTCCGCTCGCGGTCGCTGGTCCTGCCCGGCGACGCCGATGGGTCACCCGTCGCCCAGCGGATGATCGTTGGCGAGATGCCGCCCGAGCAGGTCGAGGTCCGGCCCACGGCCGCCGAGATCGCCGCCATCCGCGCCTGGATCGATCAGCTCGCCCCCACCGTGACGCTGCGACGCGACGCCGAGATCGACCGCGCGCTCGCCGCCGACCTCGCGGCGCTGCCGTATGCCGCGCGGCCGTACGCGCGCTGGCTCACGCTCACGCACCTCGCCAATGCCGGCGTCCCCGAGGCGCAGCTCGCGCGCTACCGCACCGCGCTCGCCGTGACGCTCGCGAGCCTGTCGTGGGCGCCCATCGCGCGGCCGCCCATTGCCGTCGACGCGGAGCGCACGATCTTCCGGATCGATCTGCGCGACCTCGCCTGGACCGCCGCGACGTGGGACGCGATCCGCGCGGCGTACCCGTACGGCGCCGCGCGCGCCGCGGGCGTCCCCGACGCCATCCGCGCCGACTGGTTCGTGGCCACCGCCTCCCGGCCGCCGCTGTACCACACGATCCTCGGGATCCCCGCGAGCGAGGCCGAGCTCGCGCGCCGGCTCGGCGTCGACCTCGCCGCGGACATCCACCACGGGCGCGTCGCGCGCGCCGGCTTCACCAGCTCCGGAGTGTCCACCTCGAACCGCGTGATCGAGCGCCACACGACGCGCCACGGCGCGCTGTGGCGCAGCTACGACTTCCGCTCGAGCCGCGGGCGCGAGGACATCTTCGCGCACCCGTTCGACTTCGTCCCCGCCGGCGGCGAGATCATCTTCAACCTGCCGAACGGCCTGCAGGGCTACATGCTCGCCGACGCCGCCGGCCGCCGGATCGACAAGGCGCCGACGGCGATCGTCAGCGATCCGCGCCGGCCCGATCGCGCCGTCGAGAACGGCATCTCATGCATCGGCTGCCACGCCGCCGGGATCATCCCGCGCCAAGATCAGCTCCGCGCCGCCGCCGAGAAGCTGTCCCCCTACGAGCGCGCGCGGCTCGAGGAGCTGCACCCGCCCGCCGAGGAGCTCGCGCGGCTGTACGCCGTCGATCGCGCGCGGTTCGCCGGCGCGCTCGCCGCCCTGGGCGCCGCTCCCGTCGATCCCGCCGCCGAGCCCGTGACGCTCCTGACCGCGCGCTACGAGGCCGAGCTCGACGTCCGGCTCGCCGCCGCCGAGCTGGGGCTCCGGCCCGAGGAGCTCGAGCCGCGGCTCGCCCGCTCGTTCACGGTGCGCCGCGCGCTCGCCGGCCTGACCGTCCGCGGCGGCCGCATCAAGCGCGAGGCCTGGGAGCAGGAGTTCGCGCGCGCGCTGCTCGAGCTCGGCGTCGGCGTGCCGGCGCACGCCGCGCATGGCGCGTACGCGCACCACGCCACCGCGCAGACCGCGCACGGCGCGCCCTATGCCGGGCACGATCCCGCCGCGCATGGCGCGCCCTATGCCGGGCACGATCCAGTCGCGCATGGCGCGCCCATCTGGATCGACCGCCGCCGCCGGACCTGGGTGCGCTTGCCCGGCGCCGCGCTCGCGCAGGCCGCCGCCGTCGCCGCGTGCCGGGGCCGCGCGCTCGAGCTGCCGCGCCCCGACGAGCTGGCCACCGCCGTCGCCGACGGCCTCGCCGCGGGCCTCGGCACCGACGCGCCGCTCTGGACCTTCGGCACCCGGCTCGACGCCACGAACCAGCGCTACGCCGCCGTCATCGATCCGTTCACCGGCACGGCGCGCCGCGCCGACGCGGCCGATCGCCACGCCGTGGTATGCGTGCAGCTCTGATGACCGCGCGCCGGCAAGCGCGATCACGCGAAGCTCACGCCCGTCCTCGTCGAAGATCGCCGCATCGCCGCTGTGTTTGCCCGCGTTTGCCAGCGCGTCGCCGCGCCGGCCGATTCACCCTAGGAGCAGCATGAGGCGCCCGTCCGCAACCGCCCCGACCACCGCGATCACCGCGATCACCGCCCTCGCCGCGCTGTCGCTCGCCGCGCCCGCGCTCGCCGCGCCCGCGCCGCCCGCGCCCGCCGCGCCTGCTGGGCCGGCGCTCGCGCCCGCGGCGCAGACGCCGCCGTCCGCGGCGCAGACGCCGCCGCCCGCGCCGCCCGCGCCGCCCGCCGCGGCGCCCGCGCCGCGCCTGCCGCGCCTGCCACGCATCCTTGTCCTGCCGCTGCCGCCGTCGCACGCCGTCGACGCGTCGATCGCGCGCGCGTTCGACGCCCGGCTGCTCGTCGCGCTCGACGACACGCGGCGCGTCACGACCACCACGCCGTCGGACGAGCCCGAGTGCACGTCGATGAGCTGCCTCGCGGAGCTCGGCGCCGCGGACGGCGCCGAGCTCGTCCTCGCGATGACCGTGGTCCGCGAGGCCGACGGGCTGACCTTGTTCGGCACGCTCGTCGACACGAAGACCGCCGCCGCCGCGCGCCGGATCGAGCTCGCCCGGATCGCGCCGGCGAACCTGGCGCGCGTCGCGCCCGCCGAGCTCGTGCCGCAGATCGTCGCCGCCGGGGCGGCCGCGCCCCCCGCGCGCCGCGGGCCCGCCGTGCTCGGCATGACGCCGCCCGCCGGGGGGGCCGCCCGCGCGGCGCTGCTCGCGGTCGGCGACCGGCTGTCCGCGTACCGGACATTCCGCGTGCTGCCGCTCGACACCGCGGACCGCTCGCCGCTCACGCACCGCGCCGAGCTCGTCATCAGCGAGCTGGACGTCGTCGACCGCCGCCGCGGCCTGTGCACGTGGCACGACGGCACGCTCGTCGGCACGCTCTCGATCGTCGACCTCGCGACCGGCCGCGCGGTGTTCACGCGGACCGTGCGGCTCGCCGACTCGCAGCGCGCCCTGACGTCGAGCCGCGAGCACGTCCTCGACGCGCTGCTCGAGGCCGCGGTCGCGGACTGGACCGCCGCGTTCCACGCGTCCGGGCTCGAGCCCAGGCTCCGTCGCGCTCCCGGAGGATGATAATGAATTGTCAGATGCAAGGAGATCACTCGAAATATTCATTCCTTCTCTGCAGTAAAATTAAGTAATCTAAATAACGCACTGAATCAGCATTGAAGCAAGATTGCGACGAGAATTCTCTCTGCGGAGAACACTTATCAGCGACTCCCCGATGAGCTAAACGCTTTCTTGGCGAGACAGCTAATGTGCGCCCCGGTTACACGGAGCGGCGATGACACACAGCTGTATTCGCTCATCGCTCCGGAACCCCGCGATCCTCTTAGCCACCTCTGCCGCCTGCGCGCTCACCGTCTCGCAGGCGCACGCCGCGACCACAGCGACATTCCGGGTCGCTACCGACGCGCACGTCCAGAGTGACCTGCCGTCATCGAACTTCGGAGCCGGCACCCGGATGCTCACCGACGGTGACCCCGCGTCCCGCGTCCTCTTGCACTTCACCGTCTCCGGGATCTCCGGACCCGTGACCAGCGCGCGCCTGCGCCTGTTCGCCAACAACCCCTCCGACGACGGCCCGACGCTGTACCGCACCACCGGCGCGTGGACCGAGACCGCCGTCACCTGGACGAGTCAGCCCGTCGCCACCGGCGCGGCGCTCGGCAAGCTCGGCGTGGTCCCGCAGGACGCCTGGATCGAGTACGACGTCACCGCTGCCGTCACCGCGAGCGGCACGTACGACTTCGTCCTCGTCAGCGGCACCGGGGACGGCTCGACGTACCACTCGCGCGAAGGCACGTACGCGCCCGAGCTCGTCGTGACCACCGAGGTCGCGCCCCCGCCCCCGCCCAGCACGACCGCGACCGTCGACGTCACGCTCCGCCCCGCCGTCGGCGTCCTCGGCACGCAGCGCGTGAGCTTCGCCGTCCCGCTCGCGCCCGGCCAGCTGCACGACGGCGATCTCGTGCGCGTGCTCTCCGGTGGCGTCGAGCTCCCCGCCGCGCGCCGCGAGCTCGCGTACCACCCCGACGGCAGCGTGCGCAGCGTCCAGCTCCAGGTGCAGCTCGCCGCCACCGCCGGCCAGATCCTCCAGGTTCGCCTCGGCGAGGCGCCCACCACCGCGCCGCTCGCGCTCGCCGCCGTCTCGACGACGCTCGTCACCGCCGATGGCTCGCAGGGACCGCGCGTCTGGGCGCAGCTCCCCGCCGCGTGGCTGTCCGCGAGCGGCGTCGCCGGGCCGCAGCGCCCCGACGCGCAGACCACCGGCGCGATCAAGACCGGCCTCGATCGCGCCTGCGACTACGCGAACCACTCGATCACCGCGTTCCTGCCCGTCGTCGATACCAAGGACTCGTGGCTCTACGACCGCGGCACCGCGATGTACCGCGGCTACGCGCGGCGCGGCGACTTCCTGACGCTCGAGTCCGCGTACCGCGAGACCGCGCTCTACCGAAACGGCATCACCGGCACCGGCACCGCGACGCGGATCGGCGTCCCCACCGCCGCCGACGACCTCAAGTACCACTACAACCAGAACCTCGCGATCCACTACCTGCTCACCGGTGACGATCGCTTCCGCGAGAGCGCCGAGGCCGTCGCCGAGCGCGTCTATGCCCTGTGGACCAGCCCCGGCTACGCCGGCGGCAGCGACTTCTGGACCGAGCGCCACGCCGGCTTCGGCCTGCTCGCCTACGTCTGGGCCGACATGATCACCGACGATCACGGCACGCAGTTCCAGGACCTCGCCGACGCCGCCGTCGACGCGTACCTCGCGATGCAGGCCCAGTACCCGTCGAACTGGCCCGACACCGCGGCGCGCTGCTTCGCGCACCAGGCCGCCGCCCACGGCGAGGACTACGGCACCTGGGGCTGCAGCCCGTGGATGAGCGCGATCCTCGCCGACGGCCTCGACGCCTACGCCACCGAGCGCGGCGGCACCCGCGCCGCCTCCGCCCGCGCCTCGATCGTGAGGCTCGGCAAGCTGCTCGCCACCCAGGGCCGCGACGGCACCGGCCGCCCGCTGTACTGGATCGGCATCGGCACCGCCGCCGACGAGCCGGATGACTACAACGAGCACTGGGGCGAGTCGGCGTACGTCATCGCGATGGCCTGGCACCTCGGCGGGCGCACCGACGCCTCGCTCCGCAGCGCCGCCGACGCGCTCGTGAGCGGGCTCGCCAGCAACGGCACCTCGCCGCACCTGCGCAGCTTCAACTGGCAGTGCCGCAGCGCCGTCGCCGCGCCGTACTACCTGCAGTAGCGCGCTGCGATCGGCTCAGAACGAGTACAGGACGCCCGGGGTGAGCGCGACGGCGAAGTCGGGCTCGCCCTTGCCGATGGTGCTCCCCATGTTGAGCTCGAGGCTGAAGCCGAGCCCGTTCGAGAATGAGTAGACCGCGCCGATCCCCGGGAACACCGTCAGGTTGAACTCGGGATCGATCTTCACCAGGAACCGCGCGGCCGCGTAGAACCGCGTCGAGAACGACCAGACCGCGCCCGGGATCAGGACGGTGTTGTCGTACTTGCCGTCGACGAGCGTCGGGACGACGTCGAGCTCCACCGCGATCGTCGGGGTGACGAGCCGGCCGTAGCCGGCCCCGATGCTGATATCGCCCAGGAAGCTGTCGGTGGTCCCGTCGTTCCCGACGTAGAAGAGCGTCGTCCCGACCAGCGCCGTGACGTAGTTCTTCGGCGCCGGCGGCTCGGCCGGTCCGGGCGACGGCCGTGAGTCCGTCGGCGGCTGCGGCTCCTGCTTCGCCGCGTCCGGCGCCGCCGGGTCCGCCGGCGCCTCCGGAGGTGGTGCCGGCTCGGCGGCCTGCGCGCGCGCGGAGCCGGCCGCGCCGAGCACGAGCCCGGCGGCGACGGCGAAGGTGGCGAAGCTAACTGCGGAAGGCGGTGTGGCGGACACGTGTGAGTAGCTCCCTTGTCTCAGGCGAGTCGATCGGCACGCCTTGCGTGATCGCCTGATCGATCACGATGCGTGAGCCGGCCCCTGGCGTCTGCGCGTCCCTGGCGAGGACGAGCAGGCGCGTGCCGACGTAGAGCGCCTCTTCGAGGTTGTGCGTGACCAGGACCACCGTCGTGTCGAGCTCGCGGAACGTGCTCACGATCGAGCGCTGCAGCGACTCGCGCGCGTCGGGATCCAGCGCGCCGAACGGCTCGTCCATGAGCAAGATCCGCGGCTTCATGATCAGCGCCTGGGCGATGGCGACGCGTTGCTGCATGCCGCCCGAGAGCTGGTGCGGATATTTATCGGCGTGGTCCTGCAACTTGACCTGCCCAAGATACTGCATTGCCTGGTCGCGAAACCGCCGCCCGTGGCGCGTTCGGTACCACGGCCAGGTCAGCCACTTCTGGAGCGGGTACGTGGCGGCGGCCTCCAGGCCGAACATCACGTTCTCGAGCACGGTTGCGTGGGGAAACAAGGAGTACCGCTGGAACACGATCCCGCGCGTGCGATCCGGGTGCGTGATCGGCTCGCCGCGCGAGCGCAAGGTCCCCTTCCACGGCGGCTCCGCGCCGAGCACGAGCCGGAGCAGCGTCGATTTCCCGCAGCCGCTCGCGCCCACCAGGCTGACGAACTGGTGCTCGGCGATCGTCAGATCGAGGTCCTCGAGCACGATCTGATAGCCGCCGCGCACGCGGTACCGCTGCGCGACCCCGCGGCACTCGAGGATCGGGGGCGCGCCGGTCACGTCAGTCCTCCCGCCGCGCGGCGGCCCACGGCGCGACCAGCCGCGACAGCCCGTGGAGCGCGACGTCCATCGCCGAGCCGAGGAGCGCCAGCCAGGCGACGTACACGAGGATGTGATCGATGCGGACCATGCGCTGCGCGAGCACGATCCCGTGCCCGATGCCCTCGCTCGAGCTCACGTACTCGGCCGCGATCAGGTAGATCCACGCCGGCCCGACGGCGAGCCGGATCACCTCGATCACCTGCGGGATGATCTGCGGCACGATCGCCCGGACGATCACGGTCGGCGTCGACGCGCCGAGCGAGTACGCCTTGACGATCGTGTTCCGGGGGACCGCCCGCGCGACCAGCGCGATCCCGAGCGCGAGGGTCGGCGTGATCCCGAACGCGATCAGCGCCACCTTGAACGCGTCGCCCGTCACGCCGAACATCACCATGAACAGCGCGATCAGCGCCGTCGGCGGGACCTTCGCGAGCGCGGTCACCACCGGCGAGCACAGCGCGTGGGCCGTGGACAAAACGCCCATCGCCAGCCCGAGCGCGGCCGAGATCGCGACGCCGGTGCCGAGCCCGCGCGCGAGGATCCACAGCGACGCCCAGGTGTCGGTCCAGAGCGGTACGGAGCCCGTGCGCGGGCTCGCCTCGGTGAGCTCTCCGAGCGCGGCCCAGAGCTGGCCGAACCCCGGACTGAACCGGGGGTTCCCGCCGGCCAGCTCGTGGCGATAGATGTAGTACTCGTACGCTGCCACCGTCAGGACGACGCCGAGCACGCCGAGCAGGAGCCGGGTGGTGGGCGCG
This sequence comes from Kofleriaceae bacterium, assembly GCA_035558535.1. Taxonomy (GTDB): domain Bacteria; phylum Myxococcota_A; class Polyangia; order Haliangiales; family Haliangiaceae; genus JABFXX01. The sequence continues at coordinate 4,503 of DATMCI010000018.1, read as the reverse complement.
AGCGGCGAGCCGATGATCGAGCGAAACCGCGGCGCGGCGCTCACCGGGGCGCCGCGTAGGAGGCATCGAACCGCAGCTTCTCGGTGGCCTTCGCGCCGTAGCCGATCGCGAAGTTGCCGTCCTTCACGAGGCCGTGCGTGATCAGGAACTGCTTGATCTTCTCCATCGTCGCCTTCGTGGCGTCGGCCTCGAGGAACGCCGCCGTCTCCGCGCGGCTCGTGAACAGCTTGATGCCGCCGAGCATCTTCTTGAACTCGGCGGTCGTGGCGTGCGAGGCCTCGGCCATGATCGCGATCGACTCCTCGCGCGTCGCCGGATCCTCGATCAGCCGCATCGCGTCGTACCAGGCCTCGACGAGGACGGTCCCGAGCTGCGGGGCCTCCGCGAGCGCGCGCTGGTTGACCGCGAGGACGTCGATGATCTCGCCCGGGATGTCCTTGCTCGAGAAGATCACCTTGCCCTTGCCCGCCTCGGTCGCGAGGAACAGGTGCGGGTTCCACGACACCACGGCCAGGACCTTGGGATCGGCGACGAACGCCTTGCCGGCCGCGTCACCGTCGGTGTTCCGGATCCGGACGTCTGACTCCTTGAGCCCGACCGACGCGAGGCCCCGGACCAGGAGGTAATGGCTCACGCTGAGCTCGGGGAGCAGGATCTCCTTGCCCCGGAGGCCCCGCAGGTCATCGATCCCGCGCACCAGCACGCCGTCGCCGCCCTCCGAGGTGTCGTAGACGAGGATCGCGGCGACCTCGATGCCCGCCGCGATCGGCTGCAGGATCTCGGTCACCGTCATCGCGCAGCCGTCGACCTTGCCGGTGGAGAACGCGGTCACCGCGTCCATGTACGCCGGGAGCTCGACGAGCTTGACCTTGATCCCGTGCTCGGCCGCGCGCCTGGCGAGCAGGCCCTTGGCCTCCATCAGCTTGAACGGCATGTAGCCGGTCCACAGCGCCCACGCGATCTGGTACTCGCGGCCCGCCGCTGGCGGCCGGCCGGAGCCGGCCTTCGCGGCACCCGCCGAGCCCGCCGGTGGCGGTGGCTCCTGCTCGGTCTTCTTGCCGCCGCATGCGGAGACGTGCGCGAGCGCAGAGACGAACGCGAGCGCGAAGGCGAGCCTCGCGAGATCGAAGCGCCTGACAGTGAACGGCCCCATGAGCAAGCGCAGAGATAAGAGATTCGCCAGCGCATTCGCAATGACGAAGTGGCCCTGCCGCAAAATGCGGCCCCCCTCGCCTCCGCTCTCCTCCCGTCTCCTCCCGGGGGGCGCTACCGAGCCGCGCTATGGCAGGTAATACGGAATCGCCACGGCGCTGCGACACTGCCAGTTGAAGCTGCGCATCGAGGCGCGGGCGGCGGGGCGCGCGGGCCGTACCACGAAGCTCACGCGATGGACGCGCCGAGCGGCGACGCCGCTCGCGGAGACAGACACGCGCGAATCGTGGCGCTGGGCGCGCCGACTAGCGGCGCGTGCGCCGGCGGCGCAGCGCGAACACCGCGCCGAAGAGCATCGCGAGCGTGCCCGCCGAGCCGCCGCTGCCGGTCGAGCAGCCGCCGCTGACGTCGACGTCGCTGCCGTCGCCGCCCGTGCCGCCGCCCGTGCCGCCGCCCGTGCCGCCGCCCGTGCCGCCGCCCGAGACCGTGATCGTCGAGCTGGCGACCGCCTGGTTGGCCGTGTCGTAGCTCTTCACCTGGATCGTGTGCGATCCCGACGCGAGGCTCGGGTCCGTCGTGAAGTTGAACGGCGCCGCCGTGAGCGTCTGGGCCACGACGCCGTCGATCACGAGCTCGACCTTGTTGATGCAGACGTTGTCCGTCGCGGTGGCCTGGACCTGGAAGCCCGCCGCGACCTTCGCGCCGTTGGTCGGCGCGGTGATCGCGACCGTCGGGGGGGTCGTGTCCGCGGCCGGCACGGTGCCGACGCCGACCGTCGCCCACGCGAGCGAGACCGCCGGCCGCGCGCACGTGCCCGGGTAGAGGTCCTGCGCGGCCTGCTCGCTGCCGGTCCGCGCCTGCAACATCGTGGTGTTCGCCGTGAAGTAGCCCTGCGTCAGCGCGCGCTGGAAGATCGCGCCAGCCCGGTCGATGCCGAGGCTCGGCACCGTGGTCGCCGTCTTGCTGCGCGGGTGCTTGCCGCCCGTCGACAGGAGGTAGAACGCGAGGTTCGGGATGCCCGAGTTGAAGTGGACGCCGCCGTTGTCCGCCGTGCCCGTGAAGCGCTCCGGGTAGTAGTCCGAGGAGGAGCCGTCCTTGGTCGGGCTGGTCATGTAGCGCAGCGCGTCGCCGGCCGTGTTCGGCGTCCAGATGTCCTCGCCGACGAGCCAGGTGTCGGCGGTGACGCCCTTGTCGTTCCACGCCTCGCAGACCGCGCCCATGATGTCGCTCATCGCCTCGTTGAGCGCGCCCGACTCGTTCTGGTAGACGAGGTTCGCGGTCGCCGAGGTCACCGCGTGCGTGAGCTCGTGCGCGGTGACGTCGAGCGAGTACGCGAGCGGCTTCATCTGGACGTTGTCGCCGTCGCCGTACGCCATCATCTGGACCTGCGCGGACCAGACCGCGTTGTTCGGCGAGGTCGTCGTCTGGCTCGTCTGGAAGACGACGTGGACCTGCGACGTCAGCGTGGCGCCCGCGTTGTTGTACGAGTCGCGGTTGAACAGCGTCTTGTAGCAGTCGTACGTGGTGCCCGTGTTGTTGTAAGCGGCGAGCGCGACCGGGTCGGTCGGCGCCGAGCCCTCGGTGCCGACGGTCGTCGCGTTCGCGACCGGGAAGATCCCGCCCGCGCCGTTGCGGATGATGCGGTTCTTGAGCGTGAACACCTGCGGGTGGCGATCGACGATGCGCCCGGTGAGCGCGTCGACGTAGACGAGGTCGTTCACGAGCATGCTGTCGCGGCCCCGGACGTCGACCTCCCACGCGAGGTACAGCTCGCCGTCGCGGTTCGAGACGACGTACAGAAGCTCGCTCTGCGCCGCGTCAGCCGGCTCGGTGACGGACCCGACCGCGATCTGCGCCGCCTCCTCGGCGGCGATCGACGGCCTCGACGGGAGGTCCCGATCGCGGGCCGTGCTGTTGACCGAGCGGACCGTCCCCTCGGAGCCGATGTGGAGGACGACGTCGCCGCCGACCACGCGCAGCCCGTTCTTCTGCTGCGCGAGCTTCACGTGCGTCATGCCCAGCTCGTCGCGCTCGGTGCGGGTCGCGACCAGGTCCGCCGCCGGCACGCCCAGCGTGTCCGCGATGGCGGGGAGCGCGCCGGAGATCGCCTCCTGCGCGTAGATCACGTGGTCGATCTGCGAGACGCGGCCCAGATCGCCGCTCACGAAGTACGGCAGGCCGTCGCTCGCCATCTCGATCTGGTCCACGCGGACCTCAGCGCCGGGGTCGCCCACCTCACCGGCGGGGATTCCGCACCCCGCTACCAACCCGATCATCGACCCAATCAGACCGCGTGGATTCTTCATGATTTCCTCTATTTGCTCGAAGCGGCGTGCGCCAGGTGGGGGAGCCGGTAACTCAGCTGTCAACTGATATGCCGATTGGTGTGCCAACCCTCGCGGCCTGCTGCTCCGCGTCATCAGGTGCGGGAGGCCCAGTGGTCCGGCCACCGCCCGGCGCGCCGGCAGCCGGATGCGGCCATGCTCCGCGGCGCTCCTGGGATCGACGCTCGGGCTGTCCGCCGCCGGATGCGGCCGCTCCGGCGGCGACGGCGGGGATGGCTTCGACGGGCCCGCGGGCTTTGACGCGGCGAGCGACGCGGCGACCGATGCCGGCGAGCGACGCGGCGATCGATGCGGCGATCGACGCGGCGATCGATGCCGGCGAGCCGCGCGGCGATCGATGCCGGCGAGCCGCGCCGCGCCCGATGCCGGCGCTCGATGCCGGTGAGCGGCGCACCGATCGACGCACCGATCGGCGCCGCGCCCGCCCCGTCACCGTGCACGTGATCGGCCGGTTGCTCGTGGCCGACAGCGCGCCCCGCGCCGGGATCCGGTGCTGTTCCATGCGCCGACGGCACGTTCGCGGCGCGCGCCGCGACCTCGCCCACGTGGGACGCACGCGGCCTCGCCCACGTGGGACGCACGCGACCTCGCCCACGTGGGACGCACGCAACCCGCCCACGTGGGACGCGCGACCCAGCCCACGTGGGACGCGCACGACCCAGCCCACGTGGGACGCACGCAACCCGCCCACGTGGGACGCGCACGACCCGTCCACGTGGGACGCGCACGACCTCGCCCACGTGGGACGCACGCCGCCTCGCCCACGTGGGACGCGGGACGCACGCGACCTCGCCCACGTGGGACGCGCACGACCTCGCCCACGTGGGACGCACGCCGCCTCGCCCACGTGGGACGCACGCCGCCTCGCCCACGTGGGACGCACGCCGCCTCGCCCACGTGGGACGCACGCCGCCTCGCCCACGTGGGACGCGCACGCCTCGCCCACATGGGACGCGCACGCGGCCTCGCCCACGTGGGACGCACGCGGCCTCGCCCACGTGGGACG
>DATMCI010000017.1:0-26530 GCA_035558535.1 Kofleriaceae bacterium | reverse complement strand
CTTCGTCTTCCAACGTCCCCAGCACCTGTTGACGCGCCTCGCGCGCCATTACCCGGTCACCTTCATCGAGGAACCGGTCCGTTCCGACGGCGCCGCCTGGCTGGAGAGCAGCCGGCCGACGCCGGGTGTGGAGGTGCTGTGCCCGCACACGCCGATCGATGCGGGCGGCTTCCACGACGATCAGCTGCCGGCGCTCGAGCCGCTGCTCGCTGCCCACCTCGGCGCGCGGCGCCTCGATGACTGCATCGTCTGGTTCTACACGCCGATGGCGCTGCCGATGCTGGGCGAGTTCCGCCCGCGCGCGGTCGTCTACGACTGCATGGACGAGCTGTCGGCGTTCACGAATGCGCCGCGCCAGATGCGCCAGCGCGAGACCGCGTTGCTGAAGATCGCGCACCTCGTGCTGACCGGCGGACCTAGCCTCTACGAAGCGAAGCGGACCTTGCACCCGAACGTGCTGTGCCTGCCGAGCGCCGTCGATGCCGAGCACTACGCGAACGCGGCCGCGGTCAAGCGCATCGAACCGATGCGACGTGCGTCAGCGCTGCAGGACGGAGTCGCGAAGCCGCGTCTCGGCTTCTTCGGCGTGATCGACGAGCGCATCGACCCTCGTCTGATCGCCGAAGTTGCCGATGCCGATCCGGCCTGGCAGCTCGTGATGGTCGGCCCGGTCGTCAAGATCGATCCGGCCACGCTGCCGCGCCGGGGCTCAGGGCAGCGGGCGCGTCCACGCGATGTGGTGATCGTCGAACGCGTGGCGCCAGTCCCCGCCCCACTCCCAGCCGAGCTCGTCGAGCGCGGCGACGACCGGCCCGGGGCGCACGATCATGCCGGGCCGCACGTCGCGGCGATCGGCGAACGCGCGGCCGGCCTCCGGCTCGATCCGGTTCGGCCGCCGCCACGGATTCTCGACGGGGTTGATGTCGATCGCGCGGCCGAGCGCGTGCTGCGACAGCAGCTCCGTTCCGGAGATGACGCGGAAGTTGAAGGCGGACGAGTTGTCGGCGGCCATCGACGCGTCGTCGGAGGCGCCGAAGTCGTCGACGAGGCGGAGCTGGCGGATCGGGAAGCCGAGGCACCACAGGCGCCGGAACAGCTCGACGGCGCGCGGCGCGAGCTGTGCCGCGACGACGAGCTCGCCGCGCGCGGCGCCGCCGTCGAACGTCACGTGATCGACGGTGAGGTACGCGAGCTCCTCGAAGCGCGGGCAGCGCGGATCGCCGCCGTGCCAGGAGACGCCGTCCATGCGGACGCAGACCTCCGTCGGCAGCGGCTCGATCGAGGCCGAGAACGAGCGATCCGGCGGGCGAAGCAGCGCGCTCATGGCGTGGCGGATGGCGCGGCAGGCGGCGCGGGCTGCGAGGACGGCGGCGCCGCCGCCGCGCCCGACGGTTGCGCAGCGCCCGACGGTTGCGCAGCCCCCGGCGTGGGAGCCGGCGCGCTCGGCGGACGGGCCGGCGCGCTCGGCGCTGGTGGCTGCGCGGCGCCCGTGCCCAGCGCTGGCCGCGGCGCCGGTGCGGGGAGCGGCGCCGGCGTGGGCCGCAGCAAGACCGCGCCGCCCGCAGGCGCAGCCGGCACGGGCTTCGGCAAGACCGCGCCGCCCGGAGGCGCAGCCGGCACAGGCTTCGGCAAGACCACGCCGCCCGCAGGCGCAGCCGGCACGGGCTTCGGCAAGACCGCGCCGCCCGGCGGCGCCACCGCCGACGGAACGACCACCGCTGGCGGCGCGCCCGCGCCCGCTGGCGGCGCGCCCACCGTCGCCGGCGCGGCGGCGCCCGGCGTGCCCGGGATCGCGATGGCGCCAGGCGCGACCGGCGGCAGCTGCGCCAGCGTCGCGGCGCGCCGCATCGCGAACACGGCGAGCGGCGACTGCGGGTGCGCCGTCGCGTAGCGCTCGTACTCGGCGCGCGCGCGGCCGAACGCGCCGCCGCGATCGAGCACCGACGCGAGCTGGAACCGCGCGTCCTCCGGCTCGGCGCCGCCGTCGACGGCCGCCTGCAGGTGCGAGATCGCCTTCTCGAGCTGGTTGCCCTTGGCGTACGCGACGCCCAGGTAGTACCGCGCGAGCAGCGCCCGCGCGCCGGTCGGCTCGCTGACGAGCGCCGCCTCGAGCGGCGCGATCACGTCGGCGTGACGGCCGGCCTTGAACGACGCCGCCGCGGCCTTGAGGGCCGCCTCGACGGCCATGACCTGCGTCTCGTGCGCGCGCGCCGCGAGGATCGCGCGCTCGGTGCGCGACAGCGGCACGTCCGCGAGCGCAGCGAGCTTCTGCTCCGCCTCGGCGCGCTTGCCCGTCTCGAGCAGCTGGTACACCTCCCAGGCGCGGGCGTCGGCCTGCTCGCGCGCCGCGAGCTTGCTCGCCGCTTCGTCCGCCCGCCGGACAGCGAGGTCGCGCTCGCGCTGGGCCGCGTCCCTGGCGCGCGCCAGGACGTCGGTGCGACTCTGGTAGAGGAAGTAGAACCCGGCGCCGCACAGCATCGTGAAGATGAGGTACGCGACGAACGAGTTCAGGTTGAGCCAGCGCGACCTGCGGCGCTGGACCTCGACGAGCGCGCCGATCGATTCGGCGAGCTGCGACACCTGCTGCTGGGTCCGCCGGCCCTGCGCGGACTGATCCTCGAGGCGGCGCCGCATGCTCTCGAGGAGCATCCAGCCGTCGTCGTCGACGGGGTCGGTCTCGGGCGGCTCGACGGGAGCCTTGGGAGCAGCTTGGGCGCTCACCGGCCTCATTTCCCCCGGATCGCGCCGCAAATCAAGTCGGTTCCACAGGTTGAGCCGGTGCGATTCACCTGGTACAGTGCGGCCGGCTCAGAGACCATCCTGAGTCGGCTGCTCCATGACACTCCTCTACGACTGGCTGAAGAAGGCCGCGAAGGTCCAGGGCAACAACAAGGCCGTCGTCTACCGGGACAACTATCTCTCGTGGCGCGGCCTGCTCCACCGCGTCGACCGGCGCGCGCAGGAGTTCCAGAGCATGGGGATCAAGAAGGGCGCGTGGGTCGGGCTGATGCTCGGAAACGTCCCCGATTTCGTGATCCTCGCGCTCGCCCTCTCCAAGCTGGACGCCGCGATCGTGCCGATCGATCCGACGACGGGCGGCCGCGAGCTCGAGCTGATCCTCGCCGCCGCGCCGCTCCGCGCGCTCGTGACGCGCCCGCGCGGCAGCGAGGGCAGCATCTCCGCGAACGGTACGAGCGCCCCCGTCCCGCCGTCGACGTTACCCCGCTCGCGCGTCATCCGCCCGACGGCGCCGCCGCCGCGCGAGGCCACGGCGACGACGGCCGCGCCCGGCGCCGACGCGGCGGAGGTCCGCCGCCGGCTGCAGGGCACGCTGCTCACGTGCAGCGTCTACAAGCGCTCGCCGCCCGATCACGGAGTGGACCCGATCGCGGTCCTGTTCACGGCCGACTCCCTCGGCGATCCGAAGGGCGTCCTGCGCACCGACAAGAACACGGTCGCCGCGGTCGATCAGGCGATCGCGTCGCTCGGCTTGAACGACAAGACGAAGCTCCTGGTCGCCGTGCCGCTGTTCCACGCGTACGGTTGGGATCTGGGCTTTCTGCCGACGCTCAAGCTCGGCGCGTCGATGTTCCTCGAGGAGGAGGTCTCCGGCCGGCGGATCGGCAAGCTGATCCGCGAGCACGAGATCGACGTCCTGCCCGGCACGCCGTCGATGTACGCCGAGCTCTGCCGCATGCCGACGGCGAAGAAGCTCGAGGTCAAGTCGCCGCGCTACCTCGCCGCCGGCTCGCGCCTCGATCAGACGGTCGCCGACGAGTTCTCCGAGAAGTACGGCGTGCGCCTGCTCTCCTGCTACCACTCGACCGAGGCCGCGACGATCGCGCTCGAGGAGAGCGGCAAGTACCCGACGACCGTCGGCAAGACGATCGAGGGCGTCGATCTGAAGCTGACCTCGCCGGACGGCAAGCCGGCCGCGTCGAAGGAGGGCCTGATCTGGGTGAAGAGCAAGACGCTCTCGCCCAAGTCGATCGGCCCGTTCGATCAGGATGCCGCGCCACCGTCGACGCGCGCGTCCGGCATGGTCGCGATCGGCGCGATCGACAAGACCGGGTGGCTCAGGACGGGCGACCTCGGCCGGATCGACAAGAGCGGCCGCCTCCAGCTCGTCGGCCGCGAGGACGACGTCGTCAAGGTCGACGGCAAGCGCGTCGCGCTCGGCGAGGTCGAGGGCTGCCTCGAGGCGTTCCCGAAGATCAAGGCGGCGCAGGCGACGGTGGTGACTGATCCGATGGCTGGCGCGATGGTGGTGGCGCGCGTCGTCACCAAGCAGAAGTGCGGCGCCGAGGAGATCATCGATCACTGCGCCCGCAACCTCGCCCCGTACAAGGTCCCGCGGCGCATCGAGTTCTGCGAAGCCATCTAGGGCGCCAAACCGGCTGCGGGCCCCGATCGCGTCGTTGTCGCTGCGCCTAATTAATGACGACGAGCTCGCCAGCGTCATGCCCGCAGAAGCGGGCGTTGAGATCGTACTTCGTCGTGCACACCGGACAGATGCGGGCGATGACGCCGGCCGGCTCCGCCCCGCCGCGCCGCGCCGGGCGCGTGGCGTTGTAGACGGGGAACGGCACGAGCTCGTTGCCGTCGTGCGGACAGCTCCGCAGCCCCGGCTCGTAGGCGCGGCGGCACGCCATGCAGACGAGGCCGGCGCTCCGGCTGGCGCTGCGGCCGGGCCCCGCGCCGAGCATCTCCTCGGGCGGCACGAGCCGGCGCGCGTCGTGCGTGCAGTACGTCATGCCGTGGTACTCGGTTCGACACGTCGGGCAGATCATCGCGCTCGACGTGGCGACGGCCAGGCCGCCGCCACCCCCGCCACGCACCATCGCCGGGCGCGGGCGCGGCCGCGGCATCACGGGCGGCGCTGCGGTGACCGGCTGCGGCGCGAGCGGCGCGGGCGCCGAGGCTGGCTGCGGGCGGTTGCGCCGGCGCAGCACGAGCGCGAGCGCGACCAGCCCCAGGATGACGAGGGCCAGGAGCCCGACGACCGCGATCAGCAGCGGCTCGCCGGCCCCGATCACGATTGTCGATGGAGTGAATCCGGACATCGACGAAGAACCTAGCCTCCGAGGCTAGCAACGGCCCCTCGACGGGTCAACGCGGATCTCTCACCGAGCGCACTGTCCGTGCGCGCTCGGCGCGCACAGCGCGCTCGGCAGCTCACGGCCTACTCACGCAGCGCGCGCGGCTCGCGCACACGGCGCGCGCGACGGTGTCGTACCGTTGTCGGACCTCTGACATGTCGCGCGTCTTCCCGCAGGCGCGAACGTCGGGTACTACAGCGCGGCGATGCCAGAGCTGATGATCGGAGGCCGCCGCTCGGCCGCGCCTCGATCGTGGCGCGCCGCGGTGATCGCCGCCGCCATGCTCGGGGTCGCCGCGATCGTGACGTGGTTCATCTACCGGCGATCGGTTGCTTATGACATGCCGGGCGGCGAGGTCCAGGGAGCGATCTCCCTGACCCAGGCCGGCCCCGGCGCGCCGCCCGCGCTCGTGTTCGGCACCTCGTCGCTGGCATGGACCGGCGCCATCCCGGTGCTCCGCGTCGTCGGCGACGCCCACACGATCGGCGCCGCGCACGGCCGGCTGCTCGCGCCCTGGTTGGCCCAGGCTGTGCGTGCCACGGCGCCGTCGATCGAGGGCACGGTCGGGCCAGGTGGGTGGTTCGCCGGCTCCACCCGGGGGATGAGGCTCGCGTGGCAGTGGCGCTTCACCGACGAGGGCCTGCTCGACGCTGATCGCCGCATGGTAGCCGGATTGACGCGTGGCGCCGAGGCGAGCGGCGTCCCGCTCTCGTTCGAGGAGCTGGTGCGCGGCCAGGCCGTGCTCGACGTCGGCGAGCCGTCGCCGCGCACGGCCGAGGCCGACGATCACAGCCTCGCGCGGAGCCTCACGATCGTCGCGCGCACCACCGCCGCGCCGGCACGGCTGTGGATCGGCCGCGCGTTCGCGCTGCCCGGCCTCGACGACGGCGGCGACGCGGCGATCCCGATCGTGACGATCGCGCACCCCGAGGGGCGGAGCTCGTGGGCGAGCGTCGGCTGGCCGGGCGCGCTCGGCGTCGTCACCGGCGTCAACGCGCACGGCATCGCCGTGATGGTGAACCCGGTGCGCACCGCGGACGTCCGCGTCACCCGGACCGCGCGGCCGATCGCGCACCTCGCCCGCAACGTGCTCGAGCAGGCCAAGACGCTCGACGAGGCCGTGAAGCTGATCGAGGCGACGCCGACGCTCGGCGCCGCGGTGTTCGCGCTCGCCGACGGCGCGGGCGCATGGCTCGTCGTCGAGCGCACGCCGACGAAGGCGATCGTCGAGCGCAGCCCGCGCGCGGCCGCGCTCGGCGACGTCTTGACGACCAACGCGCTCGCCGGCGATCCGGAGAACGACCGCGCGCGCCGCATGCTGACGACGACGGCCCGGATGGAGCGCGCGGGCAAGCTCGTGCGCGCGCCGCTCGCGGACATCGGCACGCTGGCGGCCGTGCTCCGCGATCAGCGCACGCCCGACGACGCGGTCCGCCCGGCCGGGCACCGCGGCGTGATCAACGACGGCCGCGCGGCGCACGTCGCGATCCTCGATCCGGCGGCGCTCGCGCTGTGGGTCGCCGATCCGCGCGCCGGCGGCCGGATGCGCGGCTTCGACCTGCGCTACGAGCTGCGCCGCGAGGGCGAGCAGCCCGCGCCGCCGGCAGACATCGCCGCCGATCCGACGCTCGATCCGGATCGCGCGGCGGCGCTCGCGACCGCGCGCGCGGACCTGCGCGCCGCTCGCGCCGCGCTGCGCGCCGGCGATCACGAGCGCGCCGACGAGGCTTGCGCGCGGGCGCGCGCGCGCGCGCCGGCATTGCCCGAGGCGCTCGAGCTCGACGCGTTCATCGCGCAGGCGCGCGGCGATCGCGCCCGCGCCCGCGCGGCGTTCCAGGCCTGGCTCGACGGCGGCGCCGACGATCCGAAGGGCGAAGAGCGCGCCCGTGCGCTGCTCGCGCGCTGATCTGGGCCTGGGCCCGGGGCCCGCGCCCGCGCCTGCGCCCGCGCTCAGCTGACGAGGACGGCGACCAGCGCGCCGAAGCCGGCGCCGAGCACGAGCAGGCCCAGGAGCCACCACACCCACGCGATCGAGCGGCGGGGCGCCTGCGGGTACGGCATCGCCTGCGGGTACTGCATCGCCTGCGGGTAGCCGCCCTGCTGCGGCGCCAGCGCGGCGCCGCCGGGCGCGTGCATGTGACCGTGCGCGTAGCCGTGGTTGCCGCCGGCGTGGGCGGGACCGGCCTGGTACGGCGGCGCGTTGCCCGAGTACGGGATCGGCGACGGGGCGAGTGCCCCGGGCAGCGGCGTGTTCGGCAGCGGCGTGTTCGGCAGCGGCGGCGGCGTCAGCTCCATGCCGTGCCCCTGCCCCATCGGCGGCGGCGTCGACGGGCCCCGCGCGGGCCGCATCGCGCCGTCGGACATGCCGGGGAGCCCCTGCGGCTCGCCCTGCAGCTGCGGCTGCGGCATCGACTGCAGCTGCACCATCGGCTGCGGCGCGGGCGCGGGCGCCGGCGCCTTCGGCGCCTCGGGGCGCCGCGGCTCGACCGCGTCCGCCGTCGCCGCGCGCGCCGCAGCCGCAGCGGCGCGATCGGCCCCCGGGACCGGCGTGAGCGTCGCGTGCTCCGCGAGCACCTCCTGCAGCGCGGCGGAGAGCTGCGTGACGTCGGTGTAGCGGTTGTTCTTGTCCTTCTCGAGGCACTTCAGGATCACGCGGTCCGCGGGCGACGGGATCTGCACCTTGGCGTTCGCCGCCGACGGCGGCTGCGGCGTCTGCTTGAGCTGCGCCGTGATGAGGCCGGCGGGGCCCTTGGCGTCGGGGAACGGCAGCCGCCCCGTGATCATCTCGTACGCGACGACGCCGAGCGCGTAGACGTCGCTGCGCCCGTCGAGCGGCTTGCCCATGAGCTGCTCGGGCGACATGTACTCGAGCGTGCCGAGCGTCTGCCCGGTCGCGGTGAGCTGCGGCGACTGCGGATCGATCGTGTCGCCGCGCATCACCTTCGCGATCCCGAAGTCGAGGATCTTCACGAACTCGGGGTTGCCCGGCCGGCTCTCGAGGTAAACGTTCTCCGGCTTCAGATCGCGGTGGACGATGCCCTGCGCGTGCGCCTCGGCGAGCGAGCTGCACATCTCCGACAGGATCTTGAACATGCGGCGCCACTCGAGCGGCGCCTGCTCGTGGAATAGCTGGTGCAGGCTCTTGCCCTCGAGCAGCTCCATCGCGATGTAGAGCGTGCCGTCGGGCGTCTGATCGAAGTCGTACGTGGTGATCGTGTGCGCATCGCGCAGGTTGCAGAGGACCATGCCCTCGCGGCGGAAGCGCGCGACGAGGTTGTCGTCCTTCGTCATCTCGGGGTGCAGGAGCTTGAGCGCCACCTTGCGCCCCGTCGCGAGTTGCACGCCGCGGTACACCGCGCCGAACCCGCCCTCGCCGATCTTCGACTCGACCTTGAACCGGTTGTTGAGCACCTGGTTCAGGTACGGATCCTCCGGCTTCGGCTTCGACTTGAGCCGCGGCTGCGCCTGCCCCGGCGCGCGCTGCGCCTGGCCGCCGGCCGCGGGCGCCTTGGTCTGGCCGCCGGCGGGCCGGAGCGGGATGCTGCCCGAGCCGTCGGTGGGGAGCGTGCGCGCGCCGGCCACGGGCGACGGCGCCGGCTTGCGGACCCCCGACGCGCCCGTCGCGATCGCGGGTGAGCTCCCCTGGAGCGGAGATGGCCGCGTCGGCTGCAGGCGATAGCCGCAAACGCCGCAGAACCGCGAACTCGGTTCGAGCGGCGAGTTGCACGACGGGCAATTCATCCGTGCGAATTTTCGCAGAGTTTCCAGGCCTCCGCACCGCCATCCTGCGAAAATCGCGGCCTAGCAGCGCAGCAAGAGGACCGTGCTCGCGACGAGGACGACGATGCCGAGGCTGACGGGCATGAGCCAGCGGGGCCGCTCGGCCTCGAGCGGTGCCGGCGGTAAGGCATCGATCTCTCCGTCATCTCCGACGAACAGCCGGACGCGCGGGCCGCCGGGTCCAAAGTCGATCGACACGGGCGCGTTGCGCGCGACCGGCGCCTCAGTGATTCGCCGACCCTCGACGTAGGTGCCGTTCGAGCTTCCGAGATCCACGAGCACCCAGCCGGCGTCCACGATCCGCAGCTCGGCGTGACGCGAGCTGGCATCGATGTCGCGCTGCGGATCGAACGAGACCTCGCACTCGGGGTGACGCCCGAAGCGAACCCGTGTCCCAGCGGGGAACTCCTGGCGCTGGCCACGCCGGGTACCGGCGACGTGGTCGATCACGACCCGCACGGCGCCATCGTACCAAGATCAGCGCGCTGACGCAGACTCGCCTGCCAATTGCTCAGCGCGGGGCCGGTCCGGCGCGAGGCCGGCCCGGCGTGAGGCCGGTCCAGTGTGTGGCCGGCCCGGCGCGGCGCTAGCGCCCGCCGGCCCACCAGGCCAGCAGGGCGGCCAGGAGGCCCGCCAGGACGTACCAGTGCCACCCGGCCACCCGGCCGGAGCGGGACACCCCGGGCTTGGCGCGGGCGACCTCGATCGGAAGCGCGGTGGCGGGCAGGCGGCGCTGGAGCTCCGAGCGGAGCACGGCGTGCTGGCCGGTCACCGGGATCGTGGGCGGGATCGACGCCGTGGGGATCCCGATCCGCGCGGCGAGCCGGCGGGCGACGTACGACGTCGACGTGAGCGCCGGATCGCCCTCCTGCTGCGGATCGAACTCGCGGAACCGCGGCAGATCCGCTTCGTCGCGCGGCGGCGACAGGCGCGGGCCGCCGACCTCGCACACGATCGCCGTGATGTTGTCGGTTCCGCCGGCCGCGCGCGCCGCGGCGATCAGGAGCTTGACCGACTCGCCGACGGTGTGCGGCTCGGAGAGCAGGAGCGCGAGCGCCGGATCGCCGACCAGGCCGTGCAGCCCGTCACTGCACAGGAGCACGCGGTCGCCGCTCCGCAGCTCGATGATCGACAAGGACGGCTCGACGTCCGAGGCGACGCCGAGCGCCTGCAGGATCGCGCCGCCAGCGCTCGCGACCTCGTTCTCGTCGTGGCCGGCGGCGATCAGCGCCGACTGCAGCGACTGATCGCGCGTGACCTGGACCAGGACGCCCGCGCGCAGGATGTACGCGCGCGAGTCGCCGACGGTGGCGATCACGAGCCGATCGCCGCTCACGCCGGCCGCCGATAGCGTCGTCCCCATGCCGCGCAGCCCCGGCTCGCGGCGGGACATCGCGTGCACGTCGTGGTTCGCGATGCGCGCGGCGCGGCGCATGAGCCGCGCGAAGACCTCGGCGTCGCGCGTCGCTGGCGTCGCCCGCATCTCGCGCCACATGACCTTCGCCGCGAGCTCCGACGCGATCTCACCTCCGTCAACGCCGCCCATCCCGTCGCACACGACGAGCAGCGGGCCGCGCGGGCCCGTGTGCTGCCACGACTCGAGCGCGGCGGCGTCGACGAGCTGGCCGTCGTCGAGATCGCCGACCAGGAAGTGGTCCTCGTTGTGCTCGCGCACCTGGCCGACGTCGGTCGCCCCGGCCAGGACGACCTCGAGCACGCTCGCCGGAGACGCGGTCGCCGCCACCGTCACCGACCGAGCTCGATCCGGAGCAGCTGATCGCCCATCCGCACGTGATCGCCGTGCTTGAGCGGTGTCGGGCCGGTGACCCGCACGAACGTGCCGTTCGAGCTCCCCAGATCGGTGAGCCGCGCGTGCTGGCCGTCCCACGTGAGCGCGGCGTGGCGGCGCGACATGAACGCGTCGTCGCGGAACACGATGTCGCCCTCCTCGCGGCCGAGCACGACCTCCTCGGCGGCGAGGTGGCGGACGTCGCGATAGCCGCCGTTCGGGACGATCTGCAGGAGCCGCCCCCACGGCTCGCGCGGCGGCGATCCGAACAGCGCGACGCCGTGGCGCACGAGCGGGTGCAGGTTGGCCTCCTCGGGATCGACGCGCTCGAAGCGCAGCACCTCGCGCCCGACGAGGATGTGCATGCCGTCCGCGAGCTCGATCGGCGCGTCGGCCTTGCGGAACACGCCGTTCAGGGTCTCGATCGGGACGATCCGGATCGCGCCGTCGGCGCCGCGCTCGAGGCGCGCGTGCTGGCGGCCGAGGAAGCGATCCTCCTCGAAGGCGATGTCGGCGCCCGCGCGCCCGACGACGAGGTACTCGCCCACGAGCGGGTAGCGCTGGCCGTCGGAGCCGTCGCGGTTGACGAGGACCGCGGTGCCCCACGCGGCGCCGGCCTGCGGCCGCGGCGTGGGGGTGGCCGGCGTGGCGGCAACGGCGCCGGTCGGGCCTCCGAGCGGGGCGGCGACGCCGCCGAGCCCCGGGATCGCGCCGGGGCGGAGGCTGTCGGAGGCCACGGTCGCGATCAGCGGATCGACCGCCGCGTTGCCGGCGGTCAACGGGCGCCCCGTCGCCGGCGTGGCGGCGGTGGGGCGCACGCGCGCTGGGCCCGGATCGGGCGGCGGCATCCCCTGGAGGTGCAGCCCGCACTGCTGGCAATACGCGAAGCCGGGCTGCGCCAAGGCGCCGCAGCGCGGGCAGCTCGCGCTCGCGCCCACGATCGGAGCCGTGCTGGGCCGCGGCGGACCGGCGCGATGCTCGGTGACCATCGTCGGCATCACGGGCAGCGGGCCCTGCGCGGACATACCGGACCCATCCGGCATCGGGAACGGCCCCGCGACGAGCGGTCCCTGCGCCGGGATCGGGGGTGTCCCCATCGACGGCCCGGCCGCGGACGGCGGACCCATCGGCGGGCCGGCGCCAGGTCCCATGCCCGGGCCGATCCCCGGCGCCATGCCCGGGCCGATCCCCGGCGTCATGCCCGGACCCGGCCCGCGGCCAGCCCCGGGCCCGATGCTCGGCGGGCCCATCCCCGGCGGAGCCATCCCCGGCGGGCCCATCCCCGGCGGGCCCATCCCCGGCGGGCCCATTCCCGGCCCCGGCGGGCCCATCATCGGCGGACCGCCCGTCGGCGGCCCGGACGGCATCGCCTGCGCGAGCGAGCTGCCGCAGTTGCGGCAGAACTTCATGCCGGGCGGGTTGTCGCCGCGGCAGACCGGACATTGGGTGGGCAACCCTGGAGGTGCGGCCGGAGTCGGAGCATGAGCCAGCGAGCTGCCGCAGTTCAAACAGAACGACGACCCCGGCGGGCTTTCGTGGCCACACATCGAACAGCGCATCTCACCCCTGATCTTGGAGCCGCTCCGAGTGTCTCAACAACCCGCGGTCTCGGGAATGGCCCCGTGCTGGTTTGCAACGCGCGAGGGCTCTTGATAAGACCGCCCACCTCCGTGGCTGATCTTTTCGTCGCAAGGCTCGTCGCACGGCTCGCGATCGTGATCGCCGCGGGTGCAGCGCTCGGCGCGTGCGCGCTCCCCGCCACGCGCACCGCCCCGTTCCGCGAGCGCCCCGACGCCGCGGACGCCGGCTCGCTCGTGGGCCCGTTCGATGGCCGCGTCGCCGACACCACGACGAAGGCGCCGATCGCCGGCGCGCTCGTCTACGGCGCGTGGACGCTCGAGCGCGGTACGGCGCTCACCGAGCCGGCGGGCGCGAAGGAGTTCGTCGGCTCGACCGACGCGGCCGGCTACTACAAGGTGCCGGAGCTCGGCGTCTTGCCGCGCGGCGTCCGCGTCACCGAGTTCACGCTGCTCGTCTACAAGCGCGGCTACATCGCGTACCGCAGCGATCGCCGGTTCGCCGACCTCGGCCCGCGCATGGACTTCGCGCAGCACGGCAACCAGGTGCTGCTGGAGCGCTGGCGCACCGAGCTCTCGCACGCGCGGCACCTGCGCTTCGTCGGCAGCGGCACGGCGGTCGCAGCGCTGACCGCGTGGGAGCTCGCCGACGCGAGCGCCGAGCTCGACGGCAAGCGGCAGCAGGGCGAGGATCTCCGCCCCGGCCGCGGCGAGGGCCAGTACGTCGTCGCGGCGCAGCTCCTGACCGAGGCCGACATCAAGAAGCGCACGCGCTACGACGGCGGCTTCGAGACCGGCCCGCTCGCCGACGAGCCCGACACCGCCAGCTACTCGTCGCAGCACTTCAAGGCGCTCGGCCGGCCCGAGGCGTGGGACATCGCGCTCCGCATGTGGCGGCTCGAGCCCGGCAAGGCGCAGGATCGCTACGAGGAGCTCCTGTCGCAGCTGCCCAACACCGTCGAGAAGGACGAGGTCGCCTCGCGCTCGTTCCAGGCGAGCGAGGGCGAGATCCGCGGCTATGGCTACCTCGACGCGCCGCGCGGGATCGTCGTCTTCATCAACTGTGGATCGAACCAGTGCACCAGCCCCGACGACGCGACCGCGCTCGCGCGCATCACCTACGATCGCATCAAGCAGCTCCTGCCGATGGCGCTCGGAGGCAAGCCGTGAGCGCCGGCACCGCGCGGGCCACCGTCAGGGCCAGCCTGACGCCCCGTCGTCGCCGACGGCGCGCGCTCGCCGCCGCGCTCGGGGCGGCGCTCCTCGGCACGGCGCTCGCGCCGCGCCCGGCGCGCGCCTGGGAGGCCGCGACCACGCACGCCGGGCTCGCCGAGCAGGCGGCGCTCGCGTCGCGGCTCCACAAGCGACTCGTCTCGCTCGGCTTCACCGGCGGCCTGTTCGAGCCGCTGACGATCCCGCCGGCCGACGCGCCGGCGCTCCTCGGGGCGCTGCGGCTCGTGTCGCCGACGCACGGCGCGGTCCCCGACGCGCGCGGGCGCCAGGCAGCGCTCGGCTGGCTCGCCGCCGGCGCGGTGCTCGCCGACGTGCCCGCCGCCCACGGGGCGAACCACTTCTTCGATCCGCTCACCGGCCGCGGCTGGCAGATGCCGGAGCGCGGCGCGATCGATCGGCTGAGCGACGCGGTGCGCGGCGCGCTCGGCCGCGCCGCCCTGCCCGCGCGCGGTGTGCCCGCGCCGGACTGGATCATCTCGCGCGACAACCCGTTCAACCTCGACGCGTTCGCGTCGCAGTACGCCAAGGCGGTGTCCGCGCCGACGCCCGGCGAGCGGTCCCGCCACATGGCGGCGGCGCTGGTCGCCGCCGGCGCGATCCTGCACACGCTCGGCGACCTCGGCTCGCCGTCGCGCGTGCGCGGCGATGCGCTGGCGCACTTCGAGCCGCTCGGCGGCGGCCCCGACGATCTGGGCTCGCGGTTCGAGCGGATCGCGGCGCTCGCGCACGGCCGGCTCGGCATCCCCGGCCCGTCGCGCGTGATCACGCGCGCGCGCCTGCGCGACTACTTCACGGCGAAGGACGGCACCGGCCTCGCCGACCTCGTCGCGCGCTCGTACTACTCGCCGAACACGCTGCCCGCGCCGATGCGCGCGAGCAGCGACGCCACCCCGGTCCTCGCGCGGCCGACCCCCGCCCCGCCCCGCCGCCTGAACCTCATGGCGGCGAGCCGCGACGAGGGCTCGGTGCTCCGCGACGTCAAGGGCACCTGCCTCGCGCGCTACCGCGTCGAGCACAACGTCGTCGCGTTCTCGATCGACGACGAGTGCATGCTCGAGCAGGTGGACGCGCTCCTGCCCGAGGTCGTCGCGTACGAGACCGGCCTGCTCGACTTCCTGCTCCGCGGCGAGCTGCAGATCAACATCGGCGGCGAGCTCGCGGTCAGCGGCAAGGGCCTGGGCGCCGGCTCGATCGAGGTCTTTGTCGACGACGACCGCGGCGTGCGAACGAAGCTGACGACCGCCGCGGTGGCGGCGGGCGCCGAGGCCCTCGTGCGCGTGGCCGCGCCGGCCGCCGGGGTGCGGGTGATCGCGCTGTACCGCGGCACGGACCCAAGCGGCGAGCCGCTGATCGCGGTCGGCGCGATGCCGCTGACGCGCTAGCCGCCACGGGGCTAGACTCCAGAGCCATGGCGCGCCGGCGAAGAGACGAGGGCGGAGGCGGCCTCGATCGCGTGCTCGGCCTGCTCGAGGACGCGCCGGCCGGCCTCCACGACATGGATCCGCCCACGGCGCAGCTCCCGCCCGGGCTGCCGGAGGGGCTGATCGAGCTCTACGCGCGCTGCGACGGGGCGCGGCTGTTCCTCGACGCGATCGAGCTCGTGCCCGCGGCGGACGTCGTGATGGCCTCGCCCGCCCGGTGGCGGTTCGGCACGGTCGACGGCGACGCCGTCTCGATCGACCACCGCGGCCGGATCTGGCGCTTCGACGACGCGGTCGACGACGACCTGCTCGACGGCACGCGGCTCGAGCGCTGGCTCCTGGGCCAGATCGAGGCGACGGGCCTGCTCTACGACCGCGACGGCGAGTTCGCCGAGGACGCGTTCGGCGAGGACGGCGAGATCGTGCCGGCCGTCCGCGAGCGCCAGCTGCGCGCGCAGCTCCGGCGCGATCCCGCCGCGCCCGCGCCGCGGTGGCGCCTGGCGCAGGCGCTCCACGAGCAGGGCGCCGTCGAGGACGCGCGCGCCGAGCTCGAGCAGGCGGTCGCCGACGATCCGGCGTTCGCGTGGGCGTGGCTCGATCTGGCGCGGATCTCGGAGCGGCTCGGCGAGATCGCGGGCGCCATCGACGAGGCGCGCATGGGCGCGCAGACGGCCGAGGGCACGCAGCACCCGCAGGCGGGCTACTTCTGGGCCCAGCTCGCGCGGCTGGCGAGCCGCGCGGGTGACGAGCTCTTGCGCGCCGAGGCCGCGACGAAGACGTCGCTGCTCGCGCCGGACCTCCGGCGCGCCCAGCTCGCCGGCGCGCGCGACTCGCTCGAGTCCGGCGACGCGGCGTCGGCGAAGGGCCTGCTCGAGCTGCTCCGCGCCGTGTGGCCGCGCGATCTCGAGGTGCTCGATCTCGCGCGCCGACTCGAAGGGAATTGATCCCGCGCGACGCCCCTATCTGTTGAACACGGCCTGATCGGCCGGGATGCCGCGCGCCTCGAGCTCGGCGTAGAACCGCGGCACCGTGCCGGTCGCGGCGAACGCGCCGCCCTGGTGCTGGAACAGCACGTGCGTGTCGAACGTGGCGTCGGTGCAGCCGACGACCTCCTCGATCGAGAGCACGCGCAGGTTCCCGTCGGTCCACCGCGCGACGTGGACGACGATCTCGAACGCCTGCGCGACGAGCTCGCGGAGCGCCCCGTCGTTGACCGCCGGCGTGGTGACCCGCGCGAGCGTGACGAGCCGGCCGAGCGCCGTGTTCGTGCCATCGCCGGTCATCGCGACGATCGCGCCTTCGACCGACGTGCACAGCGCGCCGACGAGCGGCAGCGCCTCGCGCCCGCGGACCTCGCCGACGACGAGCCGATCCGGCGTCAGCCGCAGCGCCGTCTCGAGCAGGTTCCCGAGATCGATCGTCGGGGCGCGGCCGTTGCCGGGGCGCGTCTCGAGCTGGATCCACTCGTCGCGCTGGATCGCCAGCTCGGCGATCTCCTCGATCGACACGACGCGCTCGCCGGGCGGCGCCGCGGCGGCGAGCGCGCCGACCAGCGACGTCTTGCCGGAGCCCGGCCCACCGCACACGAGGATGTTGCGGCGCGCGGCGACGCAGGTGCCGAGGAAGTCGGCCATCTGCGACGACAGCGCGCCCTGCGCCGCCAGCTCGGTGAGCGGCGGCATCTGCGCCGGCGTCTTCTTGAGCACCAGGCACGCGCCGCGCGCCGCGACCGGCGCGACCGCGGCGGTGACGCGCGTGCCGTCGCGCATGCGCAGATCGACCAGCGGGTTGTGCTCGTCGATCTGCGCGCCGGCCTCGGCGACCAGCCGCTTCACGACGCGCTCGAACACCTCGTCGGACGAGAACGACTTGCCCGAGCCGCGGAGCTGCCCGCCCTTGCCGACGATGACGCGATCGCGCCGATCGATGATGATCTCGTCGATCTTCTCGTCGGCGAGCAGCTCCTCGAGCGGGCCGAGCGCGAGCGCCTCGGACAGGGTCTCCTTGATCAGCGAGTCCTGATCGATGTACTTCGGCAGCTCGCCCGAGGTCTCGAGCGTCTCGACGAGATCGATCGTCGCGCGCTCGGCGCGCTGCCACAGCTCCTCCTCGTGGAGGCGCTCGAACGGGATCTTGTCGATGTCGAGCTTCGCGCGCAGCCGCTCGAGGATGTTCGACTGCAGGTCGAGCATCTTCACGGCCTTCGAGTCGAGCGGCTCGAGGTGCACCGCCTTGCGGCTCGGCACGGACACCGAGCGGCCGACGACGCGCTTCTGGACCGCGGCGCCGACGGCAGCGGCAGCGCCGCCGGCACCGGCACCGGCGAGGTTGCGCTTGCCCTTGTCCGCCGAGAGCGGCACCACGGGCGCAGGCGCGCCCATCGCAGGCGCGCCGTTGCCCATCACGCTCGGCGCGGCGGCGAGCGGCGGCGCGGCCATCGGGCCCGACTGCGGCGCGGGCATCTCGGCGCGCGGCGCGGGCATCTCGCGCGGCGCGGGCATCTCGCGCGGCGCGGGCGGTGGCATCGGCGCGGGCGGCGCGGCCTCGGCGTGCATCGGCGCGGGCGGCGCCGCGACGGGCGCGGGGATCGGCGCCATCGGCGGCGGCATCGTCCCGCCGACCTGGCGCGGCGGCATCGGCCGCCCCGCCCCTGATCCGCCGATCGGCGGGATCACGGGCTCGCGCGCAGGCGAGGCCCCGATCGGCGCCCCGGGCTCGCGCGCCGGAGCGCGCGGCGGCACCGGGCGCGGCGGCGCGATCGGCGCCGGCGGCGCGGCCGGCTCCGGCGGCGACATCACCGGCATCGGCGCGGCCTCGGTCGGCCGCGGCGGGCGCGCCTCGATGGGCGGCGGGCGATCGCTCGGCGGCGCCGTCGTGGTCTCCGCCTGCCCATCACCATCTGCCGACGCGGCCTCGTCGACACCGACGATGAAGTCACCGATGTAGATCTTGTCGGAGTCCTTGACGACGAGCGGGCTCGTGATCTTGCGGCCGTTGACGTACGTGCCGTTCGTGCTCTTCAGGTCGACGATGATGAACTTGCCGTCCTTGAGCACGATGCGCGCGTGGCGCTTCGACACGTTCCCCTTCGGGAGCACGATGTCGTTGCCTTGCACGCGACCGATGGTGACCTCGGGCTTGTTGAACACCATGCGGCGCGACTCGCCGCCTTTTTCCTGAATGATGATGGTGAACATTGGCTCCTAAGGCCTGTGGTAACTGCCCCCGGCAGACGGTACTAAGCCTCGGCAATCACAGTCAAGTTCGCAGCCGCTTACGTCTTGCCCGTCGCGGCCGGAACGACGCTCGCGGGGCCGGGCTCCGGCCCCAGCTTGAGGAGCGCCCGCACATCTTCCCACCACAGGGCCCAGCCCCCCATGGCGAGGAGCCCCACGACGGCAGCGACGATCAGCGCGTCGTGCCAACGCGGCCGGACCATGAATGCAACGCTAGCACGCGCCGTCACAGGCACCATCAGCCCCGAGGCGCCTATCATGCAGCCGATCATGCAGCCGATGCACGCACGCCCGCTCCGGTCCCTCCCCTGCTTCGCGCTCGCGCTCGCGCTCCTTTTCGGCGGCGCCACCGCCGCCCAGGCCGCGCCGAAGAAGTTCCACTTCGAGCTCGCGGCGGT
This sequence comes from Kofleriaceae bacterium, assembly GCA_035558535.1. Classification (GTDB taxonomy): domain Bacteria; phylum Myxococcota_A; class Polyangia; order Haliangiales; family Haliangiaceae; genus JABFXX01. Next base: position 7,997 of record DATMCI010000017.1, on the reverse strand, counting down.
GACGCCCAAGGCCGACGTCAAGGCCGACGTCGCCAAGGCGGCGGTGCCCCGCGTCGAGGGCCAGGTCAAGAAGACGTTCGAGAGCCACCCGCGCCTGGTCGCCAAGCTCGAGGGCGCGCCGGACAAGGACAAGGCCGACGCCTACCGCAAGTTCCTCGTGCAGAAGGGCATCGCCGGCGCGTACCTCGTGACGGTCGAGGTCACCGAGGCGTCCGAAGAGATCGAGCCGATGGACAAGCCGAACTCGCAGCGCTTCACCGTGGCGATCTCGGTGCACGTGCTCGGCGAGACGATCCCGGGCCGCACGATCGCGTTCACCGGGGACGGCCGCGCGAAGATCAAGCAGGAGATCGGCAAGACGCTGCGGCCGCGCGATCGCGAGTACACCTGGGATCAGGCCGCCGAGATCGCGATCGCGGATGCGATGAAGACCGTGTTCCAGCAGCTCGACAAGCCGCAGAAAAAGTAGCGAGAAATCGCGAGCAGCCGCGCCGGCGCGTCAGAACGGCGAGCGCACGGCGGGCACGGCGAAGTGGCCGGTGGGCTCCGGCTCGCGCGGCGCAGCCGGCCCGCGCGGGCCCTCGAGGCGGACGCCGCACGCGGCCGAGTACGTGTGCAGGGTGCCGCTGCCGGTGAGGATCGCGACCGCGCCGTCGTCGCCGTAGGCGATGTCGAGGTCCCGATCGGCGGTCGTCCCGCCGAGGACGCGCACGAGCCGGCCCTCCGCGTCGTGCTCGTAGACGCAGGTGGTCGCGACGCTCGGCGAGCCCTCGCGGAGCCGCGTCACGGCGACCTGGCCCGGCGCCTCCTCGTACTGGAACCGCCAGGACACAGCGACACCGCCGCGCACCTCGAGCAGCGAGGCCGGCCGCCCGTCGGCGCCGTAGGTGTACGCGAGGTGCGCCTCCTGCGGGGACGACGTCCGCTGAATCCGCTCGTCGATGGCGGCGAGGCGCCCCGCGTCGTCATAGCGGTAGGCGTACACCTCGGTGGCGGCGCCGCCCTCCACCTTGTCGATGCGGCTCGGTCGCCCGTGCTCGTCGAACACGTACGAGGCGATGCGGTCGGAGCTCCCCGTGCGCTGGTCGGTGGCGATCACGTCGGCCGTCGCGCCTCCGTCCGCGTACACGATCGCGAGCTCCTCCTCGGCGATCCCGTCGGGCGCGCTGTCCGGCATCCCGTTCGGCATCCCGTTCGGCATCCCGCTGCCGCGGTCCACGCGCTGCTGGGTGAGCCGCCCCGCGTCGTCGTAGGCGTACGTCGTCTGCACCAGCGCCCCGCGGGCGTCCCACGACCACGCCGCGCTCGGCAGCCCGCGCGCGTCGAGGCGCGACGCGCTCCGCGCGGCGGTGCCCGCCGTGGCGGTGCACAGCACGGCCTCGAGCGCCGGCTCGCCGCCGCAGCCACTGCCGCCGCCTGCCGCGACCGCGACCACGAGCGCGAGCCCCTGCCACCGCATGCCGCCGAGGACGTTCACTTCACGCGGCCGTAGCGGTCCTCGAGGCGCACCACGTCCTCGAGCTCGGCCGTCGAGACCTCGAGCAGGTCGCTGTCCTCGATCGCGATGATGCGGTGCCGCATCCCGGGCGTGACGTGGAACGGCTCGCGGGGCGCAAGATCGCGCGAGCGCGGCGGCTCGCCGTCGACGAAGTAGACGAGCTGGACCCGGCCGCTCACGACCATGATCGTCTCGTCCTTCACGCGGTGGTACTGCAGCGACAGCGCCTCGCCGGCGCGCACGTGCAGGAGCTTGCCGACGTAGCGATCGGTGCGGGCCCAGATCAGCTCGTAGCCCCAGGGCTTGTCGACGACGGTGGACGGCACGATCACTTCTTCGGCGCCGCGGGCGCAGGCTGCTTGGCCGCGGGCGCGGGCTGCTTGGCCGCGGGCGCAGGCTGCTTGGCCGCGGGCGCGGGCGCAGGCGGCGCGGGCGCAGGCGGCGCGGGCGCAGGCGCAGGCGCGGGCGCCGGGCGATCGAGCGTGCCCGTGGCGGTCGGATCGAGCTTCGTCGGCATCTCCACCTTCGGCCGCGCGCCGGGGATCTCCTCGCGGCGTTCGACCTTCCCGTCGAAGTCGTCGTCGTAGAGGATCGCGAGCAGGATCGTGTCCTTGTACTGCTCCCACTGATCGGGCTTGCCGTCACCGTTGCGGTCGCGGCGCACGCTCGAGAGCGCGCCGGCCGCGTCGTAGACCTCTTTGACATCGAACTTGCCGTCGAAGTCGGTGTCGCGCTCGACCTCGGCGAGCTGGTTCACCTTGGGGTCGTAGACGGCGGAGACGTCCCACTTGCCGTCATAGTCGAAGTCCGCCTTGTGGTAGATGGGGTTGCCCCTGCGGTTGTAGGCGACGACCCAGTCCTTGCGGTTGTCGTGATCGAAGTCGACCTGCTTGCAGGTCATGAACTCGACGTTCGTGCCGTTCTCGTCCTCGGACTTGTACAGCCGCCACACGTCGGGGCGGCCGTCCTTGTTGAGATCGAACGTCACGATGTTCTTGCCGTTCGTGTCACACAGCGTGGGATCGACCTGACGAATCGCGGTGTCGACGTTCTCGAGCGGCCCCTTGGGGTTCTTCTTGCCCCCGCACCCCGCGAGCGCGGCGGCCACCAGGAGCACGCCCGCCATCCCGGCCAGTTTCGTGAGGTTCGCCATCGGGCCGATCGTAGTCGGACCGCCGAGGAGCCGCAACCCGCAGCCCAGCGGCGTTGACCCGTCGCATGCGGTCACGTACGGTCCCCGGGCAGGTCGATCTGGGGCACGGATCACGCTAACAAGCGCACAGCCAAGTCATGTCGTTCCCCGCCGAGCGGATCCGTAATTTCTCGATCATCGCCCACATCGATCACGGCAAGACCACGCTCGCCGATCGGATCCTCGAGGCGTGCGGCGCCGTGACCGCGCGCGAGGCGCAGGCGCAGATGCTCGACAACATGGAGCTCGAGCGCGAGCGCGGCATCACGATCAAGGCGCAGGCGGTCCAGCTCCACTACAAGGCCAAGGACGGCCTCGTCTACCAGTTCCACCTGATCGACACGCCGGGCCACGTCGACTTCCACTACGAGGTGTCGCGCTCGCTCGCCGCGTGCGAGGGCGCGCTGCTCGTCGTCGACGCCGCGCAGGGCGTCGAGGCGCAGACGCTCGCGAACGTCTACGTCGCGCTCGACAACAACCTCGAGATCGTCCCGGTCCTGAACAAGATCGATCTGCCGGTCGCGCGGCCCGACGAGATCAAGCAGCAGATCGAGGACACGATCGGGCTCGACGCGTCGAACGCGTGCCTGGTGTCGGCGAAGACCGGCCAGGGCATCGAGGAGATGCTCGAGGCGGTCGTCGAGCGGATCCCGCCGCCCGATGCAGATCGCGAGGCGCCGCTGTCCGCGCTGATCTTCGACAGCTGGTACGACGCGTTCCGCGGCGTCGTGGTGCTCGTGCGCGTGATGACGGGCGTCATCACGAAGGGCACGAAGCTCCGGTTCTGGGCGACCGATCAGGTCTACGAGTGCACGATGACCGCCGTGCGCAAGCCGGGCGCCGTCGAGGTCGACGCGATCGAGGCCGGCCAGGTCGGCATCGTCGCCGCGTCGATCAAGGACATCGCCCACGCGCGCGTCGGCGACACGGTGACCGACGCGGACCGCCCGTGCGCGGCCCCCCTGCCCGGCTTCAAGACGGTCAAGCCGATGGTGTTCGCCGGCCTGTTCCCGGTCGACGCCGCCGACTACCAGGACCTGAAGGACGCGCTCGGCAAGCTCGTCCTGAACGACGCCTCGGTGACCTACGAGCCGGAGACCTCGGCGGCGCTGGGCTTTGGCTTCCGCACCGGCTTCCTCGGCCTCCTCCACATGGAGATCATCCAGGAGCGGCTCGAGCGCGAGTTCAACCTGAACCTCATCACCACGGCGCCGAGCGTCCGCTACCGCATCCACCTGCCGGGCGGCGAGCTCCTCGAGGTCGACAACCCGGCGAAGGTGCCCGACCAGGGCAGGGTCGAGACGATCGAGGAGCCGATCATCACGGCCACGGTCCACCTGCCGCAGGAGTACGTCGGGCCGATCATGCAGCTGTGCCAGGAGCGCCGCGGCGTGCAGCAGGGGCTCCACTACGACCCGGGCGGCCGCGTCCGCGTGGTCTACGAGATGCCGCTGGCGGAGGTCGTGTTCGGGTTCTACGATCGCCTGAAGACGATGTCGCGCGGGTACGCGTCCCTCGATTACGAGCCGGCGGGCTACCGCGCGGCAGACCTGATCCGGCTCGACGTGCTGATCAACGGCGAGCGCCTCGACGCGCTCTCGATCATCTCGCACCGCGACACCGCGTACCACCGCGGCGTCGAGCTGTGCACGAAGATGAAGGACGTGGTGCCGCGCCAGATGTTCGACGTGGCGATCCAGGCCGCGATCGGCAGCCGCATCATCGCGCGCACCACCGTGAAGGCGATGCGCAAGGACGTCACCGCCAAGTGCTACGGCGGCGACATCACGCGCAAGAAGAAGCTCCTCGAGAAGCAGAAGGAGGGCAAGCGACGCATGAAGTCGGTCGGCTCGGTCGAGCTCCCGCAGGAAGCCTTCCTCACCGTGCTGAAGGTGGACTGATGCGCAGCGCCCAGCTCGATCGCCGGGTGCGCAAGGAGGCCGGGGCCCTCGTGCGCGAGGCGCGCGCGGCCCTGAACCTGAAGCGCGGGCTGCGCGGCAAGGCCGGCGACCTCGAGTCCGCGACGTCCGCCGTGGAGGAGCCGCTCGTGGCGGGCGATCTCCAGAAGGTGCGCGCCGGGCTGCCGGTGCTCGACGCGCTCGTCGACGAGCTGATCAAGCGGCCGCCGAAATCGACGACGCGCGACTACGTCGAGTCGATCGGCGCGGCCGTCTTGATCGCGCTCGCGCTCCGCGCGTTCGTGATCGAGGCGTTCAAGATCCCGTCGAGCTCGATGTACCCGACGCTCGAGATCGGCGACCACATCTTCGTCAACAAGTTCATCTACGGCGTGCGCGTCCCGTTCACGAGCACGAAGCTCCTCGAGCTGCGCGAGCCCAAGCACGGCGAGGTGATCGTCTTCATCCAGCCGTGCCAGCCGGATCGCGACTACATCAAGCGCGTCGTCGCGCTGCCGGGCCAGACCGTCGAGGTCCGCTGCAACGTCGTCTACGTCGACGGCAAGGCGATCCCGAACACGCTCGTCGAGGGCGAGGGCTGCAGCTACCTCGACCGCGGCGAGACCGACCCGACCTGGCGGAAGATGCCGTGCTCGCGCTACCGCGAGACCGCCCTCGGGCTCGCGTACGACACCTACCACGACGACGACCGCCCGCGGCGCGACGCGGAGCTCCTGCAGCAAGGCGGCCTGCCCTCGGGCGATGGGCGCGACTTCCCCACGCCGGGCCTGCCGCGGAGCTGCTCGAACCTGCCGCCCGGCGAGGCGGGCAAGCCGGCCGAGAACCAGCACCCGGGCAAGATCGTCGAGACCAAGCTCGCCCGGTACCTGACCTCGCCGTGCGAGCAGCACCTGCACTACGTGGTCCCCCAGGGCCACGTGTTCGTGATGGGCGACAACCGCAGCAACTCGAACGACTCGCGCGTGTGGGGCTCGGTGCCGATCCAGAACATCAAGGGCAAGGCGCTCTTCATCTGGCTGTCGTACAAGGACTGGGGCCTCTTGAACTGGTCGGAGATCCGGTGGCCCCGGATCGGGAACTTCGTGCACTGAGCCGATGCGGGCCGCGGCGCTCGATCGCCGGGTGCGCCGGGAGGCCCGCCTCCTCGTCCGCGACGCGCGCACGAGCGGCGCGCTCCTCCGGGACATGCACCCAGAGCTCCGCGCCGAGCTCCCCGCGGATATCGACGCGCGGCTCGCCGCGGCGGCGGGCGAGGTCGAGGCCGGGCTCGCGGCGGCCGACCTCGCGCGCGTGCGGCGCGGGCTGCCGGAGCTCGACGAGCTGATCGGCGAGCTGCCGCGGCCGCGGCAGTCCACCGTCGCCGAGTACGCGGAGGCGATCGGGCTCCTGGTCGGGCTCGTCCTGGTGATGGGCACGCTGCGGATGTGCGTGCTCGAGCCGTTCAAGATCCCGTCGAGCTCGATGGTGCCGACGCTCGAGATCAACGACTACATCTTCGTGAACAAGCTCGTCTACGGGCCCCCGGCCCCGCTGGTCGGCGGCAAGCTGTTCGCGCGGAGCCCCGATCGCGGCGAGGTCGTCGTGTTCATCCAGCCCTGCAAGCGGACCGATTACATCAAGCGCGTCGTCGGGCTCGCCGGCGATCGGATCGAGATCCGCTGCAACGTGCTCTACGTCAACGGCGATGCCGCGCCGAGCACGTACGTCACCGCGGACGACTGCCTGATCGGCACCGAGGGAGAGCGCCCGTCCGCCCGGCGCTGCGCGCGCTATCGCGAGACGCTCGGCAGCTACACGTACGACACCGTCTACAGCCCCGATCGCCCAGAGCGCGACCGCGCGCCGCGCGTCCCCGGCGACACGATCTCCGGCGACTTCCCGCAGTTCACGGCGCTCCCCGCGCCCTGCACCTCGACGAACCAGCGCCTGGGCACCATCGTCGCGTCGCAGCCGGAGGAGCTCGCCGGCCCGTGCGGCCAGCGGCTCCAGTACGTCGTACCCGAGGGGCACGTCTTCACGATGGGCGACAACCGCGACGGCTCGCTCGACTCGCGCTCCTGGGGCTCGGTCCCGATCGAGAACATCAAGGGCAAGGCGCTGTTCCGGTGGCTGTCGTACCGCGACCTGTCGTGGTCCGGCATCCGGTGGAGCCGGATGGGCAGCTTCGTGCACTGAGCGGCGCGCGCGCGCCCCGCTCAGGTGCCGCCCAGGACCTCGCGCAGCTTGCGCAGGAGCGACTCGGGCGTGATCGGCTTCTGCAAGAGCGCCGCGTGCGTGGCGCCGAGGTCGTGGCTCGCGGTCACGACCTCGGCGTATCCGGACATGTAGAGGACCTTCATGGCCGGGCGGATCGACGCGAGCCGCCCGGCGAGCTCGCGCCCGCTCATGTGCGGCATGACCAGATCCGTGAGCAGGAGGTGGATCGGACCCGCGCTCCGCTCGCACAGCGCGATGGCCTCGGGCCCGTCGGCCGCGACCAGCACCGTGTAGCCCTGCGCCTCGAGCGTCTGCCGCACGACCTGGCGCAGCTGCTCATCGTCGTCGGCGACGAGGATCGTCTCGGTCCCCCGGAGCGAGCGCACCGGGCTGCGAGGCACGGCGGGCTCGAGCGCCTCGCGGGTGAGCGGCAAGTACACCCGGAACAGCGAGCCCCGGCCCGGCTCGCTCTCCACCGAGATCGCGCCGCCGGCCTGCGTGACGATGCCGAACACGGTCGGCAGGCCCAGGCCCGTCCCCTTGCCCCGGGGCTTGGTGGTGAAGAACGGCTCGAAGATGCGCTGCTGGGTCTCCCGGTCCATGCCGATGCCGGTGTCGCCGACGGCGAGCATCACGTGCGAGCCGCGGAGGTCGCCCAGCTGCTCGTGCGCGCCCACCGCGTCGAGATCGACGTTCCGGAGCTCGATCGACAGCCTGCCGCCCTCGGGCATGGCGTCGCGCGCGTTGACGACCAGGTTCATGATCACCTGCTCGATCGAGCTCGCGTCGGCCTTGATGTTCCCCACGTCGTCGGCGATGGCGACGTCCACCTCCACGCGCTTGCCGGCGAGCTTGCGGATCAAAGTGTCCATCTCGCGGAGGATCTGGGCCGGATCGATGACCTTGCGCGCCATCACCTGCTGGCGGCTGAACGCGAGCAGTTGCCGGGTCAGCGCGGCGCCGCGCTCGCCCGCCCGCTTCACCTCGTCGAGGTAGTGGCGGCGCGGATCGCCCTGCGGGAACGCGGGGAGGAGGAGGTGCACGTAGCTCAGCACCACCGTGAGCAGGTTGTTGAAGTCGTGCGCGACGCCGCCGGCGAGCCGGCCGATCGCCTCCAGCTTCTGCGCCTGCAGCAGCTGCTCCTGGACGGCCCGCAGCGTCGCCTCGGCGCGGCGCCGCTCCTCGATCTCGC
>DATMCI010000016.1:0-14274 GCA_035558535.1 Kofleriaceae bacterium | reverse complement strand
CCACCTGTAATGTGTCGTCGGCGCGCGCCGCCTCCAAGGCGCTCAGAATGAACGTCTCACCCGACTGGCCCGCGTTCTCCACTGGTTTCATGACTGGTGATGGCCCGTTCCCCGGGCCTCTGGTCTCGCTGCGCCGCGGAGCACCCCTGGCGCGCGGGCGCGCCGTGCGATGGCGATGGGCGGAGCCCGCGCTCGTAACGATAGGAGCGAGCGAAGCGGCGCCTGGTACAGCACGAGCGAGGTCTGGATTCCGCACATCACGCTGACACGCGAGCCGAGAAGGCTATTCGATTGTCATTGAGCGGTATTCGTGATTCACGATTCGTGATTCACGGTGTCGTGAACAGTCAGGATCCGTTGCCCGCGAGAGACGATCACCGGAGCAGCAGAGACGCCGACTCGAGACGGACAGTGGAAAGTATGTGGCAGCGAGGATTCGAGCAGGGCGACTCGGCGGCTGTATGGCTCCCGGCCTGATGCGAGCGGTGCCGGCGCCCACGTGGGACGGCGTGTGCCCGGCCTGATGCGAGCGGTGCCGGCGCCCACGAGGGACGGGCGTGTGCCCGGCCCGATGCGGGCGGCGGCGGCGCCCACGTGGGACGAGCCGTGTGGGACGGCCATGGAGGCGTATGACGCCGAGCTTCGTGGGTGTGGCGGCAGCCTCACGAGCAGGATGGCTTCCGGCCCAATGCGGGCGGTGGCGGCGCCCACGTGGGACGGGTTGTGGGGGGGCGGGCCATGGAGGCGTATGACGCCGAGCTTCGTGGGTGTGGCGGCAGCCTCACGAGCAGGATGGCTCCCGGCCCAATGCAGGCAGTGGCGGCGCCCACGTGGGACGGGCGGTGTGGACGGCCATGGAGGCGTATGACAGGGACTTCGGCCAGCCCAGGAGTGTCCGGCCAGAGCAAGCGAACCATGTGGCCAACTGCCTGAAAAGATCCGTCATTCTGCCCATGTCTCGCTTGATATGAGCCTCCGGCCGCCTCTGGCCGAATTCCCTGTATGACGCCGCACCGGAACCGACCGAGGAAGCTGCCGATGAGGCCGACCTGCCGCCTCTGGCCGAATTCCCTGTATGACGCCGAGCTTCGTGGGTGTGGCGGCAGCCTCGCGAGCAGGATGGCTCTTCCCGCCCCGATGCGGGCGGTGGCGGCGCCCACGTGGGACGAGCCGTATGGACGGCCATGTGGTCGTATGGCGCGGCGCACCTCGGGCCTTGCGGCAGCCTCACGAGCAGGATGGCTCCCGGCCCAATGCAGGCAGTGGCGGCGCCCACGTGGGACGGGCTGTGGGAGGGGCAGGAGTCCGGAGAGATAGCGTCTCTGGCGAAGCAGCCGATCCAGCTGAGCGTGGAGTTTGCGCTGTAGCGGTCGCGAGCACAGGAGAAGGCGGGGCAGGGGAGTCACGCGAAGTAGGATCGGTGGGCTCGTCGTCGATGATATTGCGCTGGTCGCGCGGCTTGCGGAGCTCGAACGTCAGATGGTCGGGTGCGGCGCCGCCGATCACGAGCTTGCCGGCGTGGACCGCACGGTGGTGCAGATCGCAGATAGTCGTGAGATTGCGCAGCTCGTGGCCACCGCCGCGGCTCTGGTACTCGATGTGGTGCAGATCGAGCCCGATGTTGCGGCGGCATCCGGGTACGGTGCAGCCGTGGCCATCCCGTGCGAGCACCTGCTCGCGCTTGCGGGGCGTGACGGTCGTGGTCGCACGCTCTGGCGAGGTGGCATCGAGCGAGCCGAGGTGGACGGCATCGCAGGAGGCGCACTCGGCCACGGCTGGGTCGACCTCGATGTCCCTGCCGCCGCTGTACTGCCACGCGCGCTTGCAGTCCGGACATTGCTTGATCGCGATCTTGTAGGCCGGAGAGCTGGCTGCCTTGCGATTGCTATCGGCGGCGCAGCCATCGACGCCGCTGCTATTGGCGGCGCAGCCATCGGCGGCGCAGCCATCGACGCCGCTGCTATTGGCGGCGCAGCCATCGGCGGCGCAGCCATCGACGCCGCTGCTATTGGCGACGCAGCCATCGGCGGCGCAGCCATCGACGCCGCCGCTATTGGCGACGCAGCCATCGGCGGCGCAGCCATCGACGCCGCCGCCGCTATTGGCGCAACCGTTATTAGCGCAACGGCTATAGGCGCTGTGGCTGCCGCCGTCGCCGTAGGCTCGGCGGAACACCGAGAGAATCAGCTCCTCATCGGACAGCCGCTGGCCGTGCTCCTCGGCGGCGAGCGCATGCATCTTGCGCCAGATGTCGTAGGCCTCCGGCGAGATCTCGAGCGTGAGCATCTTGCGACGGAGGCGTGGCTCGGTCTCGTCGGTGGGCAGGTGCCCGGGCTTGTGGCCGGAGACCAGCGCCTCGATCTCGCGCAGGCTCTTGCCGCGCGCGGCCTCGAGCCAGGCTGCTTCGGTGTCTGGAACGGCGACTCGCGACAGCTCGCGCACGGCCGAGTGCGCCAGCTCGCCATGCTCCAGCGCCTCTGCGATCAGCGGCAGCTCGGCGATCGTGCGCGCGACGCGGAGACGCTCGGCGGCCGTGTGCGGCGCATAGCCCAGCGCGCGCGCCATGTACTCGAGCAAACTCCCGAACCCCCAGCCACGCCACAGCTTCAGCTCCTCGGCGTAGCGCAGCAGATTGGCCTCCTCCGCGTCGAGCGCAGCCCGCCGGGCCGCGATGCCACGGAGCTTTTCGTCCACTCTCACCCACTCCGCTTCGTGCTGGCGCTCCCACGCCTCGGCGGCTGCAGCATGATCTACCCACGAGCTGGCTCCCGCCTGCTCCGTGGAGGGGCTGTCCACTGCATTTCCGTGTAACTCATTGATCGCGTGTTGCATTGTCTGCACTTCCACGTGGGATCTTACGTCATGGCACGAAGCTGGATACTCGCCCGCTGATACCGCGACGAGCACAACGGGCCTCAGGTCACGCTCACGGCGCTCGGTGTCAACCTGTTCCAACGAGCGCACTCTACTTTGTAGATGAATAATATCGATCTGTCAAGCAGCAGCTCTCGACGAATCGTAATGCGGTCAGAGAGTCTGATGCGACCGTGTCCGCCGTGTCCGCCGTGTCCGCCGTGTCCGCCGTGTCTGAGCTTCGGTTCTCTCGGGGATATAAATTCAATACAGAAATCGAATCGCCAGCTTCTCGAGGTCCGGATACGCGCGACACGCGCACTTCGCGTGGGCACCACAGGGCGCTATCTCATGATGTGCCCTCATGCAGCACGAGGTCCCTGCAGGGCACCACACCTCCACTCCAATCTCCCAGGCTCCGGAGCCTCCTCGCGGCGGCGGGCCTCTCGCCCGTCCGCGCGCCACGCGCTCGGCCCGTGACGAGCGCACTGCACCACGCGTCCGCGTTCTTTCGAACGCTCATCTTGCGGCAGTGCTTCGTCGCTCCACCACCCTGCAAGCGCTCGGCGCGGCGACGAGCGCGGAGCGCGCGAGGGCGAGGCCCGCTGTCGCGAGGGCGGAGCCTCGGCTCCGTGGCTCTGCCCTCGCGACAGCGGCGCGGCGGGCGACGAGCGCGAGAACGCGCGAGGGCGAGGCCTGCTCGTCGCGAGGGCGGCGCCTCGGCTCCGCGAGCTCATCACGCCTACAGCGTCGCGCCAAGCGCAGCACGGGTACACGGCGCTCGCGTTGGCGGCGTGTTCCTCAACGCCGACGCGACCGTGCACGAGCCGGACGCGGAGCACGCGCGTATCTACCGTGAGTGGCGGCCGGCATGGCGCGCGCCGGCAGGCATCGAGGTGGCCGAAACCGAGGCGCTGTTCGCGAAGTGGGCGGGCGAGGAGCGCTGCTACCGCTGCTACCCGCTCGCCGTCGAGCGCGATCTGCTCGCACAGGCCGGGTTCGCGCGCCCCAAGTGCTTCTCGATAGACAACGCATGCAACCCGCCGAACCGGTTGTCATCTGTCATCTGTCATCTGCCATCTGCCGGGTCGCCGGCCGGCGATGGAGAGCTCAGAACCCGAAGACGACCCCGAGCGACAGATCGGCGGAGACGCCGTTATTGAGGTTCGACACGCTGCCGAGCGTCTCCGCGACTGCGATCCCGGCGAGTGCCGACAGATCCGCGAGGAGCGCGATGTTGCCGGAGATCCGCTTCGTGTAGCCGACGCCCACGCCCAGGAGTAGTGGCCCTTGCGCCACGATATCGGTGTCCATGCCGTCGACCGCGTTGTTGAGCCTAATCGTGTTGCGGAGGATACCGACGCCGAGTTGCCCGATTACTCGCACGCCTTCGCTGCTTCTCGACAGCGCGTAGCGGACGCGCACGACGCCCGCCAGCGCCATCGTCGAGCGCCCCTCGAGGTTGGCCCCGATCGGGAGGCCGAGCCGCGCCGCGACGCCGAGCGAGAGCTGCGAGGCCACATAGTAACCGAGCTCGGGCGTGAACACGAGGAGGCTGCGGCCCAGGCAGCAGTTCTCGACCTCGTTGTCGAACTCGGTCTTGCCGGTGACGTAGCCGAAGCTGGTGCCGCCGCCGAGGCCGAAGTACACCTTCGCTGACGTGCCGAGCGCGCTTGCGTCGCTCGAGACCGTGACGCCGCTGCCTCCGCTCGGCGGCTGCTTGTGGTGGGTGCTCGGTTCTTCGTCATCGATCGTGCCGGGTGAGCCCGTGGGGATATCCGTACCTGTTGAGCTTGCGAGGGCGGTGCTGGCAGCCTGGATCTCTGCGAGGGCTACGCGCGCGGCCTCGGCTTGCGGACCTTTGGGGGCGGTCGCCAGGTACCGCTGGTAGAAAGTCTCGGCCTGATCGAACCAGCCGGCGAGCTTGTACGCTAGGCCGATGTTGTAGAGCAGCGTTGGGTGCGGAACGAGCGTATACGCCTTCGAGTAAAGGTCGATCGCTTTATCGAAGTCCTTCGCGTTCATCGCCGCGATCCCGTCATCGACGAGCTTCTTGGCGGCCCGCTGGTTGGTAGCGGATGGGGCCGTCGGATTCGAGCTGGACTGCGCGTTGGCGATCACCGGACCGCGAAGCAGCACGATCGCCGCCAGACCTGCACCGAGCATTTCGCGAAGTAGATGCGAAGCCATCGGACCCTCCCAACCCAGCTGAGCCGAGTTTAGCTCAGCTGAGCCCTTTCTTCGAGGACCATGTGGGCGAGCATCCAAACTGGTTCTGACCGGCAGCGCGATGGGTTGCGCTCTTCCGAGTCCAGATTCCAATGCCCGTTCATGGCGTGGCGACCTCGAGGCGGCAACGTCCCCCGGACATCGCTGGTCGCCCGACGGCTACATCGTGGGCCCAGCGCGCTACAGAGGGCGAGACGGCACGCGCCGAGGCGATCGAGGCGATCGAGACGAGCGAGCTGCGCGTGGGCGTGCTGTTCGGCGACGAAGACAGCGACTGATCGAGGCTGCGTCTCATGCCGAGCATGCCGAGCATGCCGAGCATGCCTACCCAATCGCCCATCACGTCCGGCACTCGTTCACATCACAGCGCCACTGCTACGCGCCCCGAGCACGGCGCTGCGCGTCCCGGCGCGGCTCACATCCTGACGAGGACCCCCAGCGACAGATCGGCAGAGACGCCGCTGCTCAGGTTCCGTGCGCCAAGCTCCTGATCCGTCACCGCGAGCCCGGCGAGCGCCCATAGATCCGCGACGAGCGCGACCCGGGCGGAGATCCGCTTCGTGTAGCCGACGCCTGCGCCGAAGAGCAGCGGCCCCTGCGCCACGATGTCGGTATTCATGAAGTTGAATGCGAATTCGAGCTTGACCGCGTTGCGCAGGAGGCCGGCACCGAGCTGGCCGATCACGCGCACGCCGTCGCCGCTCCGCGATGGCGCGTACCCGACACGCACGAGGGCCGCCAGCGCCGCCCTCGCGCGCCCGTCGAGTTTCGCGCTGGTCGGGAAGCCGAACCGAGCCGCGAGGCCGATCGAGAGCTGCGGGCTCACGTGATAGTCGACCTCGGGCGTGATCACGACGAGGCTGTAGCCAAAGCAGCAGATCGTGTCGCCGAACTCAGTCGTGCCGTCGACGTAGCCGATGCTGGTGCCGCCGACGATGCGGAGGTGCACCTTCGGCGGCGTGCTGGCCACGCCGCCGCTGTCTGCGATCGGCTGCGGTCGCTTGCTGCCACGGAGCGGCTCTTCGTCATCCGCGTCATCCGCGTCATCCGCGTCATCCGCGTCATTCGCGTTATCCGCGTCATTGATCGTAACTTCGTCATCGATCGGGTCGGGCGAATCCGTGGAGCGCTCCATGCCGCCCCTTCCGGACGAGCCGCTCGCGCCAGCGGTGCTGGCCCCTGAGCTGGGCTGCGCTCCGGCGATCAGCGGACCGTGGAGCATCGCGGCAGCCGCAAAACCTGCGACGAGCGTGATGCGAAGCAGACGCAAGACCATTGGAGCTTCGGTCGAGCATAGCCGTTCTTCGAGAGCGGGCGCTCGATGAAAGAGCCTGGCCCTCGACGCCGCGCGCGGGCGCGCGCACACTCGGCGCGTGCAGCACCGGGGGACGCCGGCCGGGCCGTCGCCGCCCCGCCGTGGAACAGGAGGCCGTGGATGACTCATCGCTGGAAGGTCTATCGCTCGGGGGGTGTGGATCAGATCGCGCTGCGATCGCGCGGGGACCTCGAGCACCTCGAGGAGCTCGATCCGAAGCTCTGGCTGGCGCTGTCGATGCCGACGCGGGGCGTCCACCTCGACGCGCGCACGCTCGAGCTCTTCGACCGCGACTCGGATGGCTACGTCCGACGGCCGGAGGTGCTCGAGGCGGTCGCGTGGATCCGCAAGGTCTACAAAGACCCGGCGACGATCTTCGGCGGCGGCGACGCGGCCCAGCTCGACAAGCTCGCCGAGGGCCCGGTGCTGGTGGGCGCGCGGCGGCTGCTCGCGAACCTGGGCAAGGCAGACGCCAAGCAGGTGACGCTCGCCGACGCGACGAACGCGGCCGCGATGTTCGCCACCGCGAAGCACAACGGCGACGGCGTCGTGCACGCCGACGCGGTCGAGGGCGACGCGCGCGCCGCGATCGAGGACATCCTCGCGACACACGGCGGGGCGCCGGATCGCTCGGGCAAGCCAGGCGTCGACAAGGCGCGGATCGACGCGTTCTTCGCCGAGGCGAAGGCGCTCGTCGCGTGGGACGACGCGACCGAGCCAGCGGTGGCGAAGATCGCCGCGGCGGCCGCGGCGGTGGCGGCGGTGCACGCCAAGGTCGACGACTTCTTCGCGCGCTGCCGGCTCGCGCGGTTCGACGCGCGGTCGGCGGCCGCGCTGGCGCCGGCCGACGCGGAGCTCGCGGCGCTATCGAAGCAGACCCTGGCGCTCGAGAGCGAGGCGATCGCGGCGCTGCCGCTCGCGCGGATCGCCGCCGACGGCGCGCTGCCGCTCGACGAGGCGGTCAACCCGGCGTGGCACGCGCGGATCGCGAAGCTCTCCGCCGACGCGGTGACGCCGCTCCTCGGCCCGCGCGCGGCGCTCGCCGAAGCCGACTGGCGCAAGCTGCTCGAGCTGGTCGCCGCGCACCGGGCGTGGCAGGCGGGGAAGCCGGCGGGCGCCGCCCAGAAGCTGGGCGTCGAGCGGCTGCGCGGCGTGCTCGCGCAGCAGGCGGCGGTGGAGGCGGCGCTCGAGCAAGATCTCGCGGTCAAGCCCGAGATCGACGCGGTCGCCGACGTCGAGCGGCTCTGCCGCTACCAGCGCGATCTCGGAACGCTGCTCGCGAGCTACGTCAACTTCTCGAGCTTCTACAGCAGGCAGGGCGCGGTGTTC
Source organism: Kofleriaceae bacterium (assembly GCA_035558535.1). Classification (GTDB taxonomy): domain Bacteria; phylum Myxococcota_A; class Polyangia; order Haliangiales; family Haliangiaceae; genus JABFXX01. The sequence goes on along the minus strand of DATMCI010000016.1, from coordinate 6,548 downwards.
CAGGCGGGGACCTTGTACCTCGACGCGCGCGGCTGCACGCTCGTGCTCGAGGTCGTGGATCCGGGCAAGCACGCGACGCTCGCCCCGATGGCGGGCTTCTACCTCGCGTACTGCGACTGCACGCGCGCGGGCGGGCTGACGAAGACGATCGCGGCGGCGTTCACGGCGGGCGACGTCGACAACCTGTTTGTGGGCCGCAACGGCGTGTTCGTCGATCGCGACGGCGCGGACTGGCAGGCAACGATCACGAAGGTCGTCGACAACCCGATCAGCATCCGGCAGGCGTTCTGGGCGCCGTACCGGAAGCTGGCGCGCTGGATCGAGGAGCGCTTCGCCAAGCGCGGGGCGGCGGCCGAGGCGGAGTCGCAGGCCAAGCTCGATCAGGGCGCGACCTCCGTGGCCGAGGCGGGCAAGCCGCCGGCCGCGCCGGCCGAGAAGAAGCCTGGGATCGACGTCGGCACCGTCGCGGCGCTCGGCGTCGCGATCGGCGGGATCGCGGCCGTGGTCATCGCGATCCTGTCGGGCATCTTCGGCCTCGGGAAGTGGGCCCCGCTCGGGATCCTCGGGATCATGCTCGCGATCAGCGCGCCCTCGATGCTGCTCGCGTACCTGAAGCTGCGGCGCCGCAACCTGGGCCCGCTCCTCGACGCCAATGGCTGGGCGATCAACGCGCTGACGCGGATCAACGTCCCGTTCGGGACGGCGCTCACGGATCGCGCGGCGCTGCCGCCGGGCGCCGAGCGCAGCCTCGAGGATCCGTACGCCGAGAAGCGCCGGCCGTGGAAGCTGTACCTCGCGCTGCTCGCGATCATCGCGCTCGCCGCGGCGTGGTACTTCGGCAAGCTCGACGATTATCTGCCCGACAAGCTCACGCGGGCGGCGGTGCTCGGCGAGCGCGCGCCCGCGGCGAAGCCGTAGCCGATGGCGCGTTCGCGCTTCCGCGCCGCGGGGACACTCCGAAGTCCGGTGCTGCGCCGTGGCGCCGGCCGCGGTACCATCGCCGGCCGATGAGCGCTCGCCGTGTGCTGATGGGGCTGCCGATGACCGTGCTCGGGGTGCTCGCGATTTTTGCGGGGATGCCGATGTGCGCGACGTGCGGCGGCCACGGCGAGGTCGTGACCGAGGCGGTCCGGGCTTGCCCGCGCGCGGTGGAGCTGCTCGGCGACGATCCGAGCCCGGCGCGGCTCGGCGTGGCGTGCGGCTCCACCCAGACGTCGGGCGGCCTCGGCACTGCGAGCTGGCACTTGCCGTACAGCGGCTCGCGCGCCCGCGGGACCGTCTCGTTCGACGCCGAGAAGCGCGGTGGCGACTGGAGGCTGTTGACCGCGGAGCTCGAGGTGGGCGGCGAGACGATCGATCTGCTCACGTGCTCCGGCCGGCGCGCGTCCGGCCCCGAGGGCCGCCTCGCGCAGACGAACGCGGACGCGGCGACCGCGGACTTCGACGGGAAGGTGACCCGCTCGAGCCACCCGACGATCCCCGTGGGTGCGGTGTGCCGCGGCACGCTCCGCCGCGAGCGCGGCGCGACCACGGCCCGGCTCGTCGTGTCGTGCGGCACCGCGGAGGAGGGCAAGCTCTACGACGGGACGGGCTCGTTCGAGCTGCACGTCGGCGATGCGTCGCGCCGCGACGACGACCGCACCGAATACGAGGACAAGCGCGTGCGCGCCGAGGACGGGACGCCGGGCTGCCGGCTCAGCAGCGCGGGCGCGTCAGGGACGCTGACGCTCTGGGACGCCGCGCAGCCGCCGGAGCCGGCGTACGAGATCGTCGTCGAGCTGTGAGCGCGCGGGCTCAGCCAACGGGTGCTATCGTACGGACAAGATGCCAGGGCACAGAAAGGCAGACCCGTTGTTTCGTGGGGACGCGAACGATGCGGTTGCGGTCCCTAACCCTGCTGCCGATCCATCTCTCATCCGCCACATCCTTTACCTTGGTGGTTACGGTCGCGAGAGTCCGTACTTGTCTACAAGCGCTGAGCGTGCGTTGGCCGCCAGGTTTGGACGTGTCTGGACGACCTCGGGCGAAAAGGCAGAAGCGCTCGGCGCGAAGCACCTGAACCAGACCGAGCTCGAGTCGATCCTCAAATCTTCCACGACCGGCCGAGCTCACTGGCCCAACGCGCGCCAACGACTGCAGGCACGTGCCTTCGTGGAGCGTCATGCCGAGCATCTGATCGATTTCCGGTCGTTCCGGACCAAACCGGCGACCGTCGCCGACACCGTGCGCGAGATGTTCGAGAAAGCCTAAAGCTCGTGTTGCTCCTGTCTTGCACGAACTGCTGTTTCAATGGTCTGCAGGCCGATGGCTTCGGCGCCAGGGCCGGGTATTGCGTGGAGCACCGCGCGGTCCTTCATTCTGCCGAGTCGCTCACCTGTGGGCGCCAGCTCCGGCGGGATCTCCTCCTCCCCGAGGCCAACGACGAGAGCGCACTGCACCAGCAGGCGTTCTCCAGAGACGAGATCGTTCATATCCGCACCAAGGCAAGTGCCCGCTCGTCCGGCCATGCAGATGGTGACATCTCCGTCCTGATCCAGACCGCTCCAGGCAAAGAGGTGACCAACTACGGGCGCCTGGGAACGAAGATCGAATCCCTGGCGCGGCTGAGCATGATCGCTGGTGCTCGCGCAGAGCTGGCCCGCCTTAGCCTCGGCCGCACCTACGTTCGGCGCTGCGTTCAGCTAGGCGGCGAATGGACCAGCGGAATTCACCAGCTGTCGTGGACGATCGACCGGCTCCTCGAGCCCCCCGATGTTGGCTTCGACGACCTCTGGGACGAGATCCCGCTGCCGCAGTCCCGTCAACGAGAGCTCGCCCAATGGTCGATCGTGATGCTTCGGCTGACCTTCCTTTCAGATGTCGGTTACCTGGCACCTGACACCGATGACGTTGCCGCGCTGCGTGACCTCCCGGAGAAGGCGGCCTCTGCGCTCGACAACGTCGACGTGCGAGCGTTGATGGCATGGATCGTCAAGGCGGGCTGGGCTGCGGCCAACGAGGCATTCCCCCGCGCGCGCTACGAGGAGCTTGCCGACACCCTACACCGAGATCCTGATGCGCCGGCACTGGAAGCGGCCCCGAGCAACGCCCGAGTCAGCTCCGGCTCGAAACGCAGCCGTGCGGGTGCCAAAACTAGCTCCGTCCCGGGACGTAGTCGCTCGGGTGCGAAACCCAGAAGCCGGGCGCGCAAAGGCTAACGTGAGCGCGGCGCCGGCCGCTGCGGCTCGCGGCCGACCATGTCGCCGCCGAGGCCAAGCTCGCGGCGCTCAATGCCAACGCCACGCCGCAGGCCATCGCGGACGCAAACGCCGCCACGGCGACCCTGCGCAAGGACATCAAGGACGTCGAGGCCGCGTACTCGACGGCGCGGCCAGCTCGCGCTGATGTCCGAAGCTGATCCGAGCACTGCATCATGACGTCTCGACGGCGATTTTTATCCCCGTCTGCAGCTATGGCCAGGACTGCGCGCAGACCTTCACGCTCGCGCCCGGGAACCCCGCGATGGGACGGCACTGTTCACCTGAGCAGCCGCCTCATATTGATGCAGTCAGAATCTAAATCCTCGTGGAGCTAACGCGGACTTGACGTGCTCCAGCAAGCGAGACGCGTTGGACCGGGCCTGGCCGGTTCGTCGTCAGTGCGCAGGAACGGAAGTCTCCCTGCGTTGGCCTTCGCTCATCGACCCTACTGAGCACGAACTGGCCTATATGTAGCAGCCGCTGGCCCATGAGCTGGGCGTTCGTTCCAGGGAAGCGAGGGGAATCAGCATGTTGATATTCATTCGATGTCGTAGACGGGGCAGTTTCTCTCGGGGTTGTCAGTCCCCACGTGTCGAGAGGCCCCATCATGGAGAATGAACGGACCGTGAGAGAACGGCCGGTGGGACAGGACACGACCGAGCGAGACGGGCGGCCGGCCATTCTGCTCTCGCCGCACCTGCTGATCGTCGCTGCCGATGGTACGTGGACGTCGCGACCGTTGCCCATGAACGGCTCGCTGACCATCGGCCGCAGCCGCGAGGCCGACATCTGGCTCACCGAGCGAGCCGTGTCGCGCCAGCACGCGCGCCTGGAGACGACGAGGGCGGGTGAGCTCAGGTTGATCGACCTGGGCAGCGCAAACGGCACCCGGGTTGGGGAAACGGTCGTCCGTAACAGCGTCGTGACCGTGCGAAGCGGCGAGCCCATCGTGATCGGTCGCACGGTGCTCGTCGCGAATGTTCCTGCAGGGACGGAGCACGACGCTCCCTCCATCTCCCAGCCGGGTCTTGTCATGGGGGTCCTCAACAAGCTGATTGCAAAGACCGCGCCGACACTCGTGAATGTGCTCTTGCTCGGGGAGACGGGCGTCGGCAAGGGGGTCATCGCAGAGCAAATTCATCGGCTGTCACGGCGAGCGAATGCTCAGCTCATGCAGCTCAACTGCGCGGGCTTCTCGGCGACCCTCCTCGAGAGCGAGCTATTCGGCCACGAGAGGGGGGCGTTCACCAACGCGACCGAGGCCAAGCCGGGGCTCCTCGAGGCGGCCGCCGGCGGCACCGTCTTCCTCGATGAGGTCGGCGAGATGCCGCTGGAGGTGCAGGCCAAGCTCCTGCTCGCCATCGAGACTCGTGTGATCCGGCGCCTCGGCGCCACCCGTGCCCGGCCGATCGACGTGCGGTTCATCTGCGCAACTCACCGAGATCTCGAGACCGAGATCCGGCGAGGGGGATTTCGCGCGGACTTCTACTATCGCATCAACGGTGTCACCATCACCATTCCGCCCCTGCGCAAGCGCCGTGACGAGATCGATGGACTGATCACCCGGTTTGCCGACGACGCCGCGAGGAGCTGGGGCCTCGACCGGGTCCCCACCTTTACCGATGATGCGCTCCAGGTGCTCCGCCACTATCCGTGGCCGGGCAACATTCGAGAGCTCCGCCACGTCGTGGAGCGCGCCGTCTTGTTCTCGGAGCGTGGCCACGTGACCGCGCGAGTCCTCGCGGACGGCGGCCTCCAGGCCGAGGCGCTGGCCGCCGCGGAGGGGGCGGACACGGGCAGGGGCGCGGAGCGAGACCGCGTGGTGGCCGCACTCGAGGCGTGCGGCGGCAACCAGAGCCAGGCCGCTCGCAAGCTCGGGATCGCCCGTAACACGTTGATCGCACGAATGCGGAAGTACGGCCTTCAGCGCCCGCGCGCCCGGGGAGACTCGACCTGATCTCGGTCCTCGGCGTCGCCACCGGTACCGTTGTACTGCGCAGATTTGCGCAGCCTGCGCAGATCTGCGCAGCGCAGCTCGCCGGCCGTGAGCTCGCAAGCGTCCGTGCCGCAACACGCGCCATGCACCGCTAGCCTCCAAAGATTGCGGCCCGGTTGCTGCAATGTACGCCACTGCTCGAAGAGCAAAGGAGGTCCCTTGCTGCGCATCGCCTGCTTGCTTGCCGTCTGCACGGCGTGTTCTTCGGTGAAGACACCGGACGAAGGTCGGCCGCCTGCCAGCTTCATCAGCGGCGCCGGTCGACTCACCAGCTCGAGGTACATCTTCGATGTCGAGCTCGGCCACGCGTTCAGCCAGGAGCCCCTGGCCGGCGCCGCGCGGAAGGCCGAGAAGTCGCGGTCGTCAAGTTCTAGCCAAAGGAGCATGATTCCATGAAGCGCTCAGTACTAGTACTTGGATTTCTAGCCTGGCTCGGATCCACCGACGCGCACGCCACGCCCGACCTGCTGTCCTTCACAGGCCAGCTCAGCACCGCGTCGGGCCCGGTGGACGGCCCCGTCACCATCACCTTCACCGTCTTCGATGCGCCGGTCGGCGGGGCCGCGGTCTGGGCCGACACGGTGTCCATCACTGCCGACCTGGGCCGCGTGGCTGCTACGCTCGGCCGGTCCTCAAACCCGATCGGCGAGGCTGTGTTTACCGGCGCGGACAGGTTCCTCGAGATCAAGGTTCAAGACGAGACGCTCTCTCCACGACTGACGATCACCGCGGTTCCCTATGCCATTCGAAGTGCAACTGCGGCCGCTACGACCGATCCCAATGTCCAACGCCGAACGCCCCAGAACATGTCCTGCCCGCCAGGGCAATTCATGCGGCGGATCACTCCGGCAGGTGACGCCGAATGCCTGCCAGCGCTCCAGTGCGCGAGGTTTCGGGCTGACGCAGGATCGAGACAAGAAGTAACAGCATTCTGCCCTGCTGGTTCATTCGTGACTGGAGGCGGATGTGGTGCGAATGGCCCTATTCCGATCCAGGAGTCCTATGCAAAAACCAGCTCTAGCTGGTACTGCCAATTTTCACAGGCAGGTACCATTTTTGCTTTTGCCGTTTGCTGTTCCACGCCATGAGGGATTCCTCCTGAGCACCTCGATACACCGAGGATACAATACTTGATTTCAGCGATGGCATTGGCCTCTGTGGCTATCCTGCCTGAACTCGTGTCCGCCAACAGCTTGCCTTGAGATGCATGGAGGAGGCTCGTGTGACGATGGATTCCGACGGGGCCACGGGCCGGAAGGTCGGCAACTACGTCGTGCGGCACAGGCTCGGCGAGGGCGGGATGGGGACGGTGT
>DATMCI010000015.1:0-5037 GCA_035558535.1 Kofleriaceae bacterium | reverse complement strand
CGCGCCGCCGCCTACAAGCTCGTCGCCGAGCGCGCCCAGGCCGGCGAGCGGGCCTACGTCGTGTGTCCAAAGATCGAGGCGACGCCCGAAGCGACGCCCGAGGCGACGCCCGAGGCCGCCGACGCGCCCGGCGAGAGCAGCCCCGCCCGCCCGTGGAAGGACGCGACCGCCGTGGCCGACGAGCTCGCCGCCGCCTTGCCCGCCGCGCGCGTCGGCCTGGTCCACGGCCGGCTCGACGCCGTCCTGCGCGAGCGCACGATGCGCGCGTTCAAGACCGGCGAGCTCGACGTCCTCGTCGCGACCACCGTGATCGAGGTCGGCGTCGACGTCCCCGCCGCGACCGTGATGATCGTCCACGACGCCGAGCGCTTCGGCCTCGCGCAGCTGCACCAGCTCCGCGGCCGCGTCGGCCGCGGCGGCGGCCCCGCCCACTGCCTGCTCCTCGCGCAGGGCGCCCTCGGCCCCGACGCCGAGGCCCGGCTCTCCGCGATGGTCGAGACCCACGACGGCTTCCGCATCGCCGAGCTCGACCTCGCGCTGCGCGGCCCCGGCGAGCTGCTCGGCCCGCGCCAGGCCGGCGTCCCCCGCCTCCGCTTCGGCGATCTGGCGCAGCACACCGAGCTCTTGCTCGAGGCGCGCCGCCACGCCGAGGCGCTCCTCGCCGAGGACCCCGATCTGGCGCGCCCCGCCCACGCCGCGCTCCGGCGCGCCCTCGACCGCCGGCTCGCGCGCCACGTGTACGGCGCCGAGGCCGGCTAGCCAGGCTACGCCGCGTCGCGCGCCGACGCGCCCGGGAGGTGCACCGTGAACACCGTCCCCGCCGCCTCGGAGGACCGGACCTCGATCCGCCCGCTGTGGGCCTGCGCGATCTGATGCGCGATGTACAGGCCGAGCCCCAGGCCGCCGCTGTGGCTGCGCGGCCGCTTGAACGGCTCGAACAGCGTGTCGATCACGTCGCGCGGGATCTCGCCTTCGTTGTGGACCTCGACCGTCGCCTCCTGATCGCACCGGACGATCCGCACCGTCACCCGGGTCCCCGCCGTGCCGTGCACGAGCGCGTTGGTGATCAGGTTCGAGAACAGCTGGAGCAATCGCTCGGGATCGCCCGTCAGCGTGCCCGACGGCGGCCCCTCGAGCACGAGCTCGCGCCCACCGTGCGCGGACCCGAGCTCCTCGATGGTGCGCTGGAGCAGCGCGTGCAGCTGCACCGGCTTCTCCGCGCGCTTGAGCCCGAGGCCCGGGGCGAACCGCACCTGCGTGAAATCCAGAAGCTCGGTGATCATGCCCTGCATCCGCTCCGCGGAGACCTTCATGCGGCTCAAGATCTTGTGGTGCTCCTCGTCGCGCGTCCTGATCGTGAGCAGATCGAGCCACGCGAGCACCGCGGCGAGCGGGTTGCGCAGGTCGTGCCCCAGGATGCCGACGAACAGCTCGTTCAGCTGGAGCGCCTGGGCGAGCTGGCGGCGCTGCCGGGCGAGCTCGAGGAAGACATTGACCTTGCTCGCCAGGATCTGCGGCTCGATCGGCTTGTAGAGGAAGTCGACGGCGCCCGCCTCGTAGCCCTGGAACAGGCGGTACGGGTCGCGCGCGCCCGCCGTGACGAAGATGATCGGCACGCGCCGCGTGCGCTCCATGCCGCGCATGAGCTCGGCGAGCTCGAACCCGTCCATCTCCGGCATCTGCACGTCGACGAGCGCGACCGCGTACTCGTGGAGCAGCAGGAGCTCCAGGGCCTGCGCGCCCGAGCTGGCGCTGGTCACCTCGAGCTCCGGCCGGCGGAGCAGGGCCTCGAGCGCGACGAGGTTCTGCGGGGTGTCGTCGACGATCAGGATCTTCAGCGGCTCGTTGTTCACGGCGTCCGTCCCGGGGTTGGGGTGAGTGGCGAGGGGAGTGGCTAGGTGAGTGGCGAGGGGAGTGGCTCCTGCCCCGCGAGGCGGGACAGGAAAGGCGCGACCTCGCGCGGGGCGAGGGCATGGGCCTGAGCGTGTGCGAGCGCGCCGACCCGGCGCGCGGCCGCCTCGGGCATCACGGCGTGGGCGGCTGTCGCCGGCGCCTGGACCAGCGCGACGCCGCCCGCCGCGGCGATCCGGTGGAGCCCCTCCGCGCCGTCCGGGTTACTGCCCGACAGCACGAGTCCCACGACGCCCCGCCCCAGCGCGTCCGCCGCCGACTCGAACAGGACATCGATCGACGGCCGCGAGAAGTGCACCGGCTCATCGACCGAGAGCGCGATCGTGCCGCCGCGCTCGATCAGCATGTGGTAATTCGGCGGCGCGACGTACACGGTGCCCCGGGCGAGCGGCTCCTTGTCCTCCGGCTCGCGCACGGCGCGCGAGCACGCGCGCGCGAGCAGCTGCGGCACCAGGCTCGGCTGCGTCGGCTTCTGGTGAAGCACGATCGCGATCGGCGCCAAAAGCTCCGCCGGGAGCTGGGGCATGAGCTCGAGCAGCACCTCGAGCGCTCCGGCGGAGCCGCCGATCACGATGAGGTCGATGCGGTGCATGCCGTCACAGCTTGCGGTAGAGGCGCGCGTCCGGGGCGCACTCGGTGAACGTCGCCGCGAGCGGCGAGAAGCGCAGGGACTCCTTCGTCCCCAGGCCGAGGAACCCCCGGCGCGAGAGCGAGTCGGCGAGGAGCCCCAAGGCGCGGTCCTGGAGCTCCTTCTGGAAGTAGATGAGCACGTTGCGGCACGAGACGAGCTGCACCTCGGAGAACACGCTGTCCGTCGCGAGGCTGTGATCGGAGAACACGATCGCCTGCTTGAGCCGGCGATCCATCACCGCGGCATCGTACGCGACCGTGTAGTAGTCCGCGAGCGAGGCGCGGCCCCCCGCGGCCAGGTAGCTCTCGCCGAAGCGCGCGCACCGGCTCGCGTCGTAGATCCCGGCTCGCGCGGTGCGCAGGCTCTCCGGGTTGATGTCCGTCGCGTAGATCTGCGTCCGCTCGAGGAGGCCCGCCTCGTGGAGCAGGATCGCGAGCGAGTACGCCTCCTCGCCCGTCGCGCAGCCCGCCACCCAGACCTTGAGGGAGGCGTACGTCGTCAGGTACGGCACCGCGATGTCGCGCAGCGCCCGGAAGTAGATCGAATCGCGGAACATGTCGCTGACCTGCACCGTCAAGAACCGCAGGAGCTCGCCGAACACGGCCGGCTCGCGCAGGATCCGCTCCTGCAGCCGCGAGATCGTCGGGCACTGGAAGTGGCCGAGCGCCGTCTGGATCCGGCGCCGGAGGGACGCTTCGGCGTACGCGCGGAAGTCGTAGTGGTAGGCGCGGTAGATCGCGTCGAGGAGGAGCCCGAGCTCGACGTCGGCGGGCTGCATCACTTGCGGATCCACACCCGGGCGAGGGACAGGAGCTTGTCGACGTCGAGCGGCTTGGCGATGTAGTCGGTCGCGCCCGCGGCGAGGCACTTCTCGCGGTCGTCGGTCATCGCCTTGGCCGTGAGCACGATGATCGGCAGCTTCGCGAAGCGCGGATCCTTGCGCAGCTCGCGCGTCGCCGTCAGCCCGTCCAGCTCCGGCATCATGATGTCCATCAGCACCAGATCGACGCCCGGGTGCGCGGCGAGCTGGTCGAAGTGTTCGGCGAGCGATGCCCGCGCGAGCTCGTAGGGCCCCAGCTCGCTCTCGTTTCCCGTGATGATGAACCCCCGCTGCGCTCCCTGCGCTCGCTCCATCAGCAGCTGCAGCTGAAAGACGGCGTTTCGGATCACGTTCGCGTGGTTCATCGCCAGCGTGGACTCGGCGCGCGCCTGCATCGTGTGCCACGTCATGATCGCGATGACGACGACCGCGATGAACGAGGCGATCAACGCGAGCAGCGACGAGGTTGGCAGCAGCGCGCGGGTGCGACGGATCGCGGTCTCTTGCGATGCAGGCCGGCCAGAATGCACGCTGTGTACCATGCCGCCTCGATGGGCATCGGCGCCACACTCTTTAATGCATTGAAATTAAACGGATATGCGCACTACTCGACCACCGAGCCCGCGACCCACGCGAGGTACGGCGCGTGCCCGCCGCTCACCGGCAGGGCGATCACCTCAGGCACGTCGTAGGGGTGGAGCGCGAGCAGCCGGCCGTGCAGCGCCTCGGCGCGATCCGCCGTGGTCTTGGCGATCGCGAGCGTCTCGGTCTCGTCCTCGATCTCGTTCTTCCAGCGATAGATCGAGCGGACGGCGGGCAGGATGTTCACGCAGGCCGCGAGCCGCTCCTCGACGAGGATTCGCGCGATCTCGGCGGCCTTCTCCGGGCTGGGGAACGTGGTGAGGACGACCACGACGGAGGCGCTCACGTCTAGCACGCGAGCGCTGTACCACGAGGCGCCGCGCGTGTAGCTTGTTGCGCCGTGCTGATCGTACAGAAGTTTGGGGGCACGTCCGTCGGTTCGATCGAGCGAATGAAGAACGTCGCCGCGCGCTGCCTCGCCACGGCGCGGGACGGCCACCGGGTCGCGGTCGTGGTGTCGGCGATGTCCGGCGAGACGAACCGCCTGCTCAAGCTCGTCTCCGAGATCCACGACGATCCGAACGACCGCGAGGTCGACGTGATCGTGTCGACCGGCGAGCAGGTCTCGGTCGGCCTCGTCGCGCTCGCGATCCGCGCCGCTGGCGGCAAGGCCCGCTCGTTCCTCGGGCACCAGTGCAAGATCGTCACCGACAGCTCGTTCTCCCGCGCGCGCATCGTCTCGATCGACAGCCAGCCGATCCGGGAGGCGCTCGACGCTGGCGAGATCGCGGTGATCGCCGGGTTCCAGGGCGTCGACGAGCACGGCAGCATCACGACGCTCGGGCGCGGCGGCTCGGACACCACCGGCGTCGCGATCGCCGCGGCGCTCGGCGCCGATGTCTGCGAGATCTACACCGACGTCGACGGCGTCTACACCACCGATCCGAACGTCGTGCCCACGGCGCGCAAGATCGATCGCATCAGCTACGAGGAGATGCTCGAGCTCGCGTCGCTCGGCGCCAAGGTCCTGCAGATCCGCTCGGTCGAGCTCGGCATGCGCCACGGCGTGCCGATCCACGTCCGGTCGAGCTTC
>DATMCI010000014.1:0-24087 GCA_035558535.1 Kofleriaceae bacterium | reverse complement strand
CGCGCGCGCGAATCGACCGGCGCTCGAGGCCGTCTTGCGATCGCTCCACGACCTGACGGGCACTACGTTCGAGGTCGGCCAGTCCCAAACCTATCCGTTCGCGATCACGGAGCATGGGTTCCGCGATGTCGACGATCTGCCAACCCGATGGTGGACCCAGGGCTCCTGAGGTGGTCAGGGACGTGCAGACGGCGCAGCGCGCGGGGCTCATCCCCCTCGATCGCGAGCCACTCGCCCGCATCCGTCCCGACGACGATCCGCTCGCCGGCCACGAACGCGACCACCGGCATCGCGCGCACCTCGGTCCTCACGCGGGCCACCGCGAGTACGCTGTCACGAAGCTCTCCGCCGCTGGCTCCAGCCGGGAGTGCTCGTTTGGGCGCCGCGGCCTCGCGATCACGACACCCAATAACGCGCGGCGCCCCGGCGACTCCGCCGCCGTCGAGCATCGACATCAGTGCGTCCAGCGCGACCGTCCCGCTCGAGTAGTGGCCTGAGCCCGCCTCACGGGCACGTGCGCGATCAGCGCGACCATCGCAACAGGCGCTCGATCGAGTTGTCGTAAAAGCTGGCGCTCCGACGCCTACAGAGAGGGGAGACGCAGCGGGGGCCGCCTGGGGCTCTGTGCGGCTCTCCGGGAGGATTGGCATGTGTAATCGCTGGAAGCTCATTTTGCTGTGCCTCTGTTCCGCTGCCGCGCTGGCAGCCTGCGCGTTCGAGCCGACAGAGCCAGACCTGGCCGCCGCGCCGAGCGAGCTGCGGACGGCGGGTTCGTTCCCGATGCCCGGCTGGATCGTGAAGCTCGTCGCCGACCCGCGGGGCTCCTTCGTCTACGCGCTCGTTACGGGCTCGCACTCGCAGGTCATCGTCATCGACACCAGCCAGAAGCAGGAGCTCGGGCGCGTCACGCTGCCCCCGTACACCGAAGATCTCGACGTCTCACCGGACGGATCCTACCTCGTGGCCCCCCACCACTCGGCGCGCGCGATCAGCGTCAGCGACCCCGCGCGCCTGCGCGTGACCGCGACCATCCCGACCACGCCGGGCCCGTACACGATCGAGATCGCGAACGACGGCACCGCCTACTACGTCATGACCGATGAGACCGACCTGAAGACCTACATCTACCGCGTGGCGGTCGGCGGCGGCGGCGGTAACACGAGGATCCCCGCCTGGCACATCTACGGGGGAAACATCGAGCTCTCGGCCGACGGGCCCTTCCTCTACATAGCGGATTGGGCACCGGCCCTCCACCTTACCAAGTACGACGTCTCGGGCGCATTCGCGCAGCTGGTCGACTTCACCACCTGGAGCCAAGGCCCGGCCGCGTACGACTATCGTGTTTATCTGGCGCCAGGCAGCAAGCACCTCTACTACGCCGGTTATCAGTTCGACGCTCACAATCTCGCCTTCGTCCGCGGCACCACCGGAGAGGCCATTCACGCCGAGGACGTGACGGGGACATTCGCCGTCGGTGAGTCTCACATCTTCGACGCCGAGCTGGTGCGCCCCGTGGCGACGCTGCCGCACCGCGCCTCGGCCGCGGTGATCCCCGCCAGCAGCGACGAGATCTGGTACTACAGCAGCGACACTGGACAGATCTACTACGCGAACGCGCACGATCTCATCGGCGACGCACACCTCGGGCAACGCGAGATCGAGCCCGGGCCGCTCGCGTCCTACCACTTCGTCGAGCTGATTCACGATCCGGCGCGCCCCCGGCTCTACGGCCTGGACGCTGCGCAGGGCGCGGTCGTCGCGATCGATGCGGTGACCCTGCAACCGACGCGGACCATCCGGGTCGGCACCGCCCCGACCGATCTCGCCGTGAGCCCGGATGGGAGCACGCTGTTCGTCGGTAATGTCGATGCCCAGGCGTTCATCCGGATCGATCTCGATACCCTGACGTTCAGCGGGCTCGTACAGTCGCCGACCCTCGCGGCTCGCCTCGTGGCGGTCGCCGACGATCGCCTGGTGACGATCGATGACCGGCTATCGGCCAACCCGATGCTGGTCGATGCCGACACCGGCGAGACCCTGTCGCAGGCTTACGGCGGAACGTCCGGCAGCGCCCTGAGCGCGACCGCTGATGGCAAGACGGTCTTCGTCGGCGCGTCGTCCTGGTTCGCACAGGCGATCCGCTTTTCAGTGGACGGAGACGAGATCGTCCGGGTAGGCGACAGCGAGGAGGTGGAGGTCACGACGCCGCGCTCGATCATCGCGCTCCCCGACGGCAGCGGCGTCTACTACGCGGGGCGCCTCCTCGACGGCAACGACCTGAACCACGCGCGCTATTCGCTCCCCGAGCCGATCTTGGCGGTCACCCCCGACGGCCGTCTGGCGTTGTCGGACCAGAGCATCTACGACACCGGCACGGGCACGTATCTGCGCTCGCTGCCGGCGAGGGCCGAGGCCCTGGCGATCAGCCCCGATGGGGCGCTGGTCTTCCTCGCCGCGAACGGCGGTATCCGCCGCGTGCGCCTGGGCGACCTCTGATCGCGCCCCCGGGCGCAGGCCGGTAGGCGCAATGACGCCCCGGTTGGTAGCCTTGCCGGGTGACCGCCCAACTCCGAGCGATGATCGAGCAGGCCAAGCGCCTCACGCCCGAGGAGCGCGCGGAGCTGATCAAGGCGCTGAACGAGAACGCGCCGCCCGCCAAGCCCGCGCGGAACATCGTCGGCCTGTTCGCTGACCAACCCGAGGTGATCGACGAGGCGATGGAGCACATCGAGCGACTGCGGGCCGAGTGGGACATGCGCCCGCTCCCATGATCCGTTCGCTGCTCTGTTCTGGCTCGATATCGACATCTTCTCGGAGGTGATGAAGGGGCGGAACGCGAACGTCGTGCAGGCCGCGCGCGAGTACACGCCGACGACGGTCACCCGCTTGCCCTCGTGCGCGCTGCACTGGGCCATCGTGGTGCACGTCGGGATGTTGTCGTCGGACATCTTCTGTTGCACTCCGTTCGCACACGCGGCCGAGGCGGCGAGCGCAAGGATCGAGGGGGGGATGCGCATCGTTTAGCGATCGAACTCTACCGTGGTGTGGTACTCGGCGCCGTCCCGCCCCGGTCATTGTCGTGGACACGTGCATGGACTCAGATCAGATCAGAGCCGAGTTCAAGCACTGGATTGGTATCTACACGTGGAACGGCGTGGACCGCTTCGCGTCGGAGGTGCTCAAGGGCCTGCGGCGCGGCGACCACGAGCCCGTCGCCAAGCGGCTGATCGCCACCCACCGGTGGCTGTGCAAGTATCCCGAGGTGAAGCGCATCATGGACGAGGGATGGGGGCGTTCTCTGGACTGACCCGCCCGGAGCGAGATCGCCTGTCGCTCTACGTCATCGGCTCGGGCTTCGGCGAGAGCAGCGTCATCGTCCTGCCGCGTGGCGGCGCCTCGCGCGCGCCCGTCATCGTCGTGGACACGTGCATGGACGGCGACGTACACCTCACGCTGCCCAATGTACACGCGACGCCCTGTATTGGGATTCAATCAAGATCGGCTATCCTAGGGGTGGTAGGCACAGAAATCACCCCAAAGAACTGTACCAAACACCATACGGAGTCTGAAAGTAGTGCTACAGGCGATGGCTCGACACGAACCCGTAGCGCCGCTCAAGCTCGCCTTCTTCGTCGAGGGCGACTCCGACAAGGACTTCCTCGAGGGGGTGGTCCAGCGCATCCTCGGGCCGGGCGCACACGTGCGGGTCGTGCGGGTCGGAGGCAAGGCCGCTTTCTCCTCGACGTACTTCGAGGCGCTCCAGTTCCTGCAGGCAGGCTACGCATCGATCTTCCTCGTGATCGATGCAGATACGGCGATCCCTGAGGAGATCGAGCTCCAGAAGCAGCGCCTCAAGGAGGTTTTCGAACGTTACGGGATCGAGGATCGTGTCCAGATCTGCATGGCGGTACCGATGCTCGAGGCATGGTTGCTCGCGGCCTACCGAGCGGACCCGGAGCGAAGTAGGCATCCCAAGCGAGAGCTCGCGCGGTACGCCGGCACGAATGCCTACGATGTCCGAGCGCTCGCTGCCAGGCTCCCGATCGACGTTGCTCGACAGCGCTCCCGGAGCTTCGACGATCTCGTCACGGCCCTCGAAGTATTTGCCCCGAACGCGAAGCGCGCGGCCGGTCGCGCTCGAAAGGCTGCGCCAGCGGTCAAGACCGGCTCGGGGCGGCACCGCCGCTCAGCGCCGGCTTCACGATCGACGTCAGCTTCACGCTCGACATCACAGCGGTCGTGAACGCAACCATGGCCGAACTGGTGGGCGCTGCAGGGATTGAACCTGCGACTTATTCCGTGTGAAGGAATCACTCTCCCGCTGAGTTAAGCGCCCGGAGTGAGGGCAAGGAATTACCGCCGGTCGGGGGCGCTGTCAACCCATCTGGTGGCCACCGACGGTGAGCGCGGCTGGCGGCGGGGCGGCGGGCGGGGGGATCCGGGGCGGCGCGCGACGTGATACGAAGCGGCCATGCAGCGAAGCATCGTGCGGACGGCGCAGGCGCCGGGGGCGATCGGGCCGTACTCGCAGGCGGTCGTGGTGCCGGTCGGCGACGGCAAGCGGATGATCTTCTGCAGCGGGCAGATCGCGTTCGATCCGGCGACCGGCGTGATGGTCGAGGGCGACGTCGCGGCGCAGACGCGCCAGGTGATGGCGAACCTCAGCGCGGTCCTGGCCGCGGCGGGGGCGAGCTTCGCCAACGTCGTGCGGACCACGATCTTCCTGGCCGACCTGAACGACTTCGCCGCCGTGAACGAGGCGTACGGGGTTCACTTCCCGAGCGATCCGCCCGCGCGCGCCACGGTGCAGGTGGCGCGCCTGCCGCGCGACGCGCGCGTCGAGATCGACGCGATCGCCATCGTCTGAGCTGATCTGGAGGACGCATGTCGGAGACCACGTCGACCTCGTCGACCGCATCGATCGAATCGGTCCTGACCGAGTCGCGCAGCTTCTCGCCGCCGGCGGCGTTCGCGAGCGCCGCGCGGGTCAAGAGCCTCGCCGAGTACGAGGCGCTCTACGAGCGCGCCGCGCGCGACCCCGAGGGCTTCTGGGCCGAGGTGGCCGGCGAGCTCGAGTGGGCCGCGCCGTGGCAGCAGGTGCTCGACTGGAAGCTGCCCGACGCGCGGTGGTTCGTCGGCGGCAAGCTGAACGCGAGCGTCAGCTGCGTGGATCGCCACGCGCGGTCGTGGCGCAAGAACAAGGCCGCGATCCTGTGGGAGGGCGAGCCGGGCGACACGCGCGTGCTCACGTACGGCCAGCTCCACCGCGAGGTGTGCAAGGCGGCCAACGCGATCGCCGCGCTCGGCGTGGGCGCGGGCGACTTCGTCGCGATCTACATGCCGATGGTGCCCGAGGCCGCGATCGCGATGCTCGCGTGCGCGCGGCTGGGCGCGCCGCACACGGTCGTGTTCGGCGGGTTCTCGGCGGAGGCGCTCGCCGACCGCATCGGGGACTGCAAGGCCAAGCTCGTGATCACGGCCGACGGCGGGTGGCGCCGAAACCACATCGTGCCGCTCAAGGAGAACGTCGACCGCGCGATCCAGGGCACCTCCGTCGAGCGCGTGCTCGTCGTCAAGCGCTGCGGCAACCCGATCACCTGGACCGAGCGCGACGCGTGGTGGCACGAAGCCGTCGACCGCGCGCCGGCGCGCCACGAGCCGACCGCCTGGGACAGCGAGCACCCGCTGTTCTCGCTCTACACGAGCGGCACCACGGGCAAGCCGAAGGGCATCCTGCACACGACGGGCGGCTACCTGACGAACGTCGCGTACACCACGAAGCAGGTGTTCGACCTGCGCGACGACGACATCTTCTGGTGCACGGCCGACATCGGCTGGGTCACGGGCCACAGCTACGTCGTCTACGGGCCGCTCGCGCACGGCGCGACGGTGCTCATGTACGAGGGCGCGCCGAACGCGCCGGGGCCGGATCGCTTCTGGGACATCATCGCGCGGTGGGGCGCGACGGTGCTCTACACGGCGCCGACGGCGATCCGCGCGTTCATGCGGTGGGGCGACGAGCACCCGGCGAAGCACGATCTGTCGTCGCTGCGGCTGCTCGGCTCGGTCGGCGAGCCGATCAACCCCGAGGCGTGGATGTGGTACCGCGAGAAGATCGGCGGCAACCGCTGCCCGATCGTCGACACGTGGTGGCAGACCGAGACGGGCGCGATCATGATCTCGCCGCTGCCGGGCGCCACCCCGACGAAGCCGGGCTCGGCGACGCGGCCGCTGCCGGGCGTCGCCGTCGACGTCGTGCGCAGGGACGGCACGCCGTGCGGCCCCAACGAGGGCGGGTTCCTCGTGATCAAGCAGCCGTGGCCGTCGATGCTGCGCACGATCTTCGGCGATCACGAGCGGTTCCAGCGCACGTACTTCGGCGAGATCGCGGGCTGCTACTTCGCGGGCGACGGCGCGCGCAAGGACCCGGACGGCTACTTCTGGATCATGGGCCGCGTCGACGACGTCATCAACGTCGCCGGGCACCGGCTGTCGACGATGGAGGTCGAGAGCGCGCTGGTCTCGCACCCCAAGGTCGCCGAGGCGGCCGTCGTCGGGCGCCCGGACGATCTCAAGGGGCAGGCGATCGTCGCGTTCGTGACGCCGCGCTCCGGCGTCAACGCCGACGATGCGCTCGCCAAGGAGCTGCGCGAGCACGTGGTCGCGCAGATCGGCGCGCTCGCGCGGCCGGAGGAGATCCGGTTCGCCGAGGCGCTGCCGAAGACGCGCTCGGGCAAGATCATGCGGCGGCTCCTGCGCGAGGTCGCGTCCGGATCGAAGGCGCGCGGTGACACCACGACGCTCGAGGATCAGGGCGTGCTCGAGCGGCTGGCGCAGTCGTTCGCGCAGGAGGAGTGAGGTGGCGCGGAGCGGCCGCGCACCGGGCGGGCTCGCGGAGCTGGCGCTGGCGCTGGCGGGGCTGGCGGGGCTGGCCGCACTGGCCGCGCTGGCCGGGCTGGCCGCGTGCGAGCCGGCGGCCGCGCCGAGCTTCGCGGCGACGTGCGAGCCCAGCGCCACGATGGAGCAGGTGATCTGCCGGGTCCATAACCATGGCAAGCGGGCGGGCCGCGCCTGCTTCACGGCGCGCGTGCAGCCCGAGTCGGGCCCGCCGCTCGTCGCGCAGCGGATGTGCACGGGGATGCTGGAGCCGGGGCGC
The DNA here is from genome assembly GCA_035558535.1 of Kofleriaceae bacterium. Taxonomy (GTDB): domain Bacteria; phylum Myxococcota_A; class Polyangia; order Haliangiales; family Haliangiaceae; genus JABFXX01. Next base: position 16,931 of record DATMCI010000014.1, on the reverse strand, counting down.
TCGCTCGAGGCGACGCCGAGCTTCGAGCAGCTCGATCGGGCGCGGCGCGGCAAGACGGTGCCGGACCGGTGCGTGCGGCAGGGCCGGTGGACGTGCAAGGTCGACGTCGTCGAGACGGCGGACGAGCTGCTCCAGAACCAGCCGTAGCCGAGCCCTGGCCGAGCCCTAGCCGAGCTGGCCCAGCCGGCGCTCGAGCACGTCGACCGCGCCGAGGACGCCGGTGCGGCTCTCGCGGAGCCGGCGCGCGACGAACCCAAAGCCGAGCCGATCGTAGAGCCGCCGCGCGCCGGTGTTGGTGGGGACCACGGCCAGGCGCAGCGCGGTGCCGCCGCGCTCGCGGGCGTGCGCGCACAGCGCCTCGATCGCGCGCGTGCCGAGCCCCTGGCCGCGCGCGGCGGGCGCGACGATGATCAGGCCGAGGTACCAGGTGCCGTCGTCGGGGAAGCCCTCGACGAGCGAGAGCAGCGCGGCGGCGCCCCCGGGCTGGCCCGGCGCGGGGGCCTCGGGCTCGAGGAGGAAGTTGTACTTGCGCTCGGGCGGCACGCCGGGCGGGAGCTCGGTGATGACCTCGAGCGCCTCGTCGGGGCGGAGCGGGGCGCCCTCGAGGAGCTCGAAGCTCTCCGGATCGAGCTCGAGCAGCGCCTGGACGTCGGGCGCGTCCTCGGTGGTCACGCTGCGGACGCGATACCCGTCGACGTGCACGGGCGGCTCACCTCGGCTCGAGCGTCTCGGCGTCGAGCTTGGCGTCGTACTCCTCGCTGGTGACCTCGTCGCCGGCCTTGGCGTCGTCGGCGGTGGCGGGCCTGGCCGCGGGCGCGATCGCCGGCGCGGGCGCCGGGGCGGGGGCGGGCGGCGCCGTCCGCGCCAGGTACTTGCAGATCTCGGCGATCACGAGCTCGTGGGCGCGGCGGATGTACGGCTTGGGTAGCGGCGCGTCGGAGTTGGTGACGAGCGCGAAGACGAGCGGGCGCTGCGGATCGACGTCGAGCACGCCCGACAGCGCGATCGCCGTCGCGAGCGTGCCGGTCTTGCCGAAGATGCGGCCGGCGGCGCTCGTGCCGCGGAACCGGCGCGCGAGCGTGCCGTCGGTGCCGGCGACCGACAGCGAGCGGAGCCACGCCTCGGCGAGCGGCGGGCTCGTGTCGCCGTCGCCGTAGCCGGCGGCGCTGCGCACGATCGACGCCAGCTCCTGCGAGCTGATCTTCGTGTTGTAGGACAGCCCCGAGCCGGTATCGATGACGAGGTCCTGCCGGCCGAGGTGCGGGTGGCGCCCGAGCCAGCCGTACATCGCCTCGAGGGCGAGCTCCATCGACGGCGGCTTGCGCGCCACGAGGGCGGCGGCGGTCATGATCAGCCGATCGGCCAGCCAGTTGATGCTCCACTTGTTGACCGTCGCGGCGATGTCGGCGACCCGCCGCGACTCGCGGCGGCCGAGCTCGACGGGCAGGGCGCCCTTGCCCACGGTCTCGCCGACGAAGTCGCCGAGCTCCAGCCGCTTCATCTCGCCGCTCGTGGCGATGCCGCGCGCGCGCAGCGCCGCCATCATCGTGTACGCCGCGGCGGCGGTGCGCTGCCGCGTCCACAGCGGGTACGTCGTCGACGCGCCCTTGCCGATCACGCCGCCGATCGTGAGCGTGATCCGCGGCTGGCCGCGCTCGTTCGTCGAGAGCTCCTCCTTGTAGGTCAGCCGCGCGCGGCCGGGCCGGGCCGAGGTGGTGGCGGTGACCTTGACGGAGACGAGCTCGAGGCCGGGCGGCGGCGCCGCCGTGGGCGGCTTGCCGGGCTCGCCGGCGGTGATCTCGATCGGGAGGATCGCGCGGTACAGGCCGTCGCGCGTCGGATCGTTGCCGACGACGAGGTCGCCCTCGATCGCGGTGACACCGCGCGCGGCGAGCGCGTCGGCGAGCTCGGTGAGATCGCCCGCGGTGAGCGTGGGATCGTGGCTGCCGAGCAGGTAGACGTCGCTCTTCACGACGCCGCCGACCGGCGTCGCGCCGAGCAGGCGCGTCGGGTAGCGGAACTCGGGGCCGAGCAGCTCGAGCGCCGCCGCCGTCGAGATCATCTTCACGTTCGACGCCGGGTTCAGCGGATCGGCGGCGTTGACGGCGAACAGCGGCTCGCCGCTCCGGGCGTCGGCGACGAACAGGCCGGTCACGCCGGCGCGCAGCGGGCCGCGCAGGAGCTTCTGGATCTGCGCGGCCGTCTCCTCTTCGGGCGTCAGCGCCTCGGCGCGGCGGCCGGCGGCCACCGGCTCGCGCGTGGGGCGGAGCTCGCCGGCGCGGCCGAACGCGACGCGCGCGAACGCGCCGCGCTTCTTCGGATCGCGCGCGGCGGTGAGCGGCAGCGGGGCCCGCTTCGGCGCGCCGGGGCGCGGAGCAGCGGCGGCGGCGGCGCGAGGCTGGGCGACAGCGGCGCGGGGCTGGGCGGCGGCACGGGGCTGGGCGGCTGCGGCGCGGGGCTGCGCGACGGCGGCGCGGGGCTGCGCGGCTGCGGCGCGGGGCTGCGCGGGCAGCGGGGCGGCCGGCGCCTCCGCCGCGGCGCCGAGGAGGCCGCACGCGAGGAGCGGCAGGAGCAAGCGCTTGCGGCCGGCGACCGTCACGCGGCCCCCCGCAGCGCCAGGTACGTCGCGCCCTCGCCGCCGTCGGCGGGCACGGCCGTCGCGAGCGCGTGGACGAATCCCGACAGCGGGCCGAGCAGCTCGGCGAGCACCGCCTCGCGCAGCGGCGCGCCGTGCTCCGAGTGCAGGCCGCGGCCGTGGACGATCAGCACGCAGCGCCGCTGGCGCGCGGCAGCGGCGATGAACTCGCGCAGGCGGGCGAGCCCGGCCTCGACGGTCATGCCGTGCAGATCGAGCGTCTCCTCCGTGCGGACCTTGCCGCTGCGGAGCTCGCTCGCCTGCGCTCGCGACACGCCGGGGGCGCGCGCGGTGTAGGACTGGCCGTTGCCCTCGACGGTGAGCTTGACCTTGGGCGGCAGCTCGACGACCCGCACCGGCGACGGCGGCGGCGGCGGCACCGCGATACGATCGCGGCCGTCCAGCGGCTTCGTGCCTCCCACCGCGGCGAGGAACATCGCCTGATCCTCCGGTGAGATCACCGGCCGCCGCTTACCAGCCATTCCTTAGATCTTGTACGCGCACCCCCCGGGCGATTCCAAGAAAAGCTTTACCGGCGAGCGTTGCCGGCGAGTGTTGCTGGCGAGCGTTGCGGCAAGGTGGAACCCGGTCGGCGCTCGGTCGGCTCTCGGTTGGCTCTCGGTTGGCTCCCGGTCGGCTCTCGGTTGGCTCCGGTCGGCTCCCAGCTGGCTCCCAGTCGGCGCTCGGCTGGCGCTCGGCTGGCGCTCGGCTAGCTCCCGGCCCGACCCCGCGCAGGGATTGCGCGGGCCGATCTCGATCCCCCGGTCGCGTCCGGACGCCGAGATCGCGACGCGTTGTATTTGGCAACACTGGCGCGGGTTTGCGCCGCGTTCGCTTGCGGAGCCGCGGCGGCGCAAGGCACGTTCTGGCCGATGTCGTCGTTGCCTCGCGTCGCGTACTTCTGCATGGAGTACGGGCTCGACTCGTCCTTCTCGATCTACGCCGGGGGGCTCGGCATCCTCGCAGGCGATCACATGAAGTCGGCCGGCGATCTGCGCGTGCCGGTCACCGGCGTCGGCCTGTTCTGGGACGAGGGCTACACGCGGCAGGTAATCGGCGCCGGAAACGTAGTCGAGGACCTCTACCCCAAGACGCCGCGCGACGCGGTGCGCCGGGTCAACGCGCGCATCGAGGTCACGATCCGCGGCAAGCGCGTGCCGCTGCGCGCGTGGAAGGTCGAGCGGTACATCAGCTCGGACCTCTACCTGCTCGAGCCGGAGCGCCTGGAGGATCAGTGGATCACGCAGCGCCTCTACGGCGGCGGTGCCGAGGACCGGATCGCGCAGGAGATCGTCCTGGGGGTCGGCGGGGTGCGGCTCCTGCGCGCGCTCGAGCTGCCGATCGACGTGTTCCACTTCAACGAAGGCCACGCGGTGTTCGCCGGGCTCGAGCTTTTGCGCGAGCAGCGCTACGGCGGCGCCACGCTCCCCGAGCGGATCGAGCGGCTGCGGCGCCACGTCGTGTTCACGACGCACACGCCCGTGCCCGCCGGCAACGAGGTCCACGATCTGCCGCTGCTCCGCAAGATGGACGCCGACCTCGGCTTCGACGATCAGGAGCTCACCGCGATCGGCGGTGACCCGTTCTCGATGACGGTGGCCGGGCTGCGCATGTCGCGGCTCGCCAACGGCGTCGCCGAGCTGCACGGGCACACCGCGCGCGGGATGTGGCGGCACGTCGAGGGCGCGGCGCCGATCATCTCGATCACGAACGGCGTCCACGCGCCGACGTGGCAGGACGCGCGGATCCGCGCCGCGCTCGTCCCCGGGAAGTCGCGCGAGCAGCAGGACGCCGCGCTGTGGACCGCGCACCAGCGGATGAAGGCCGAGCTGATCGACGAGATCGCGCGCCGCACGAAGGTGCACCTCGCGCCGGATCGGCTGCTCGTCGGCTTCGCGCGGCGCGCCGCGGCCTACAAGCGCGCCGACCTGATCCTCGGCGACGAGGCCGCGCTGCACCGCCTGTTCGAGCGCGGCGTGCAGATCGTGTACGCCGGCAAGGCGCACCCGCGCGATCACGCCGGCAAGGCGCTCGTCGGGCGGCTCGTCGCCGCGGCGCAGCAGCACCCGCAGCACGTCGTCTTCCTCGAGAGCTACGACATGCGGCTCGGCGCGCTGCTCACGCGCGGCACCGACATCTGGCTCAACAACCCGCGCCGGCCGCTCGAGGCGTCTGGCACCTCCGGCATGAAGGCCGCCATGAACGGCGTGCCGAACCTGTCGATCCTCGACGGCTGGTGGCCCGAGGGCTGCGAGCACGGCGTCACCGGCTGGAAGATCGGCGACGCCGATCCGAAGGACGACGCGTTCAACGATCACGACGCCGCGCGCGTCGATCTGCGCGATCGCGAGCTCCTCTACCGGGTGCTCGATCAGGAGGTCTTGCCCGCGTACGCCGATCGCGCGCGGTGGGTCGCCCTCATGCGCGCGAGCATCGCGATGGCCGAGTGGCGGTTCTCGTCGGACCGGATGATCGAGGAGTACGTCGAGCAGGTCTACGCGCCAGCGTCGTCGCGGTAGAGCACCTGGCGGCGCTTGCCGCGCCACACGAGGACGAGGTGGTCGCCGATCTGCTCGACCGTCGCCTCGTCGAGGTGGCGGCGCGGCGTGGCGCGGAGGCACGGGTGGGCGCCCGGCTGGGCCGCGATCTCGAAGAGGTGCCAGCCGCCGCCGCTGCTGCCGCCGCTGCCGCTGCCGCCGCTGCTGCTGCTGCCGCCGCTGCTGCCGCTCGCGTCGCGATCGCGCGACAGCTCGACGACGTAGGCATCGTCGAACGTCCAGCTCGGCGCGCCCGCGCACGCGAGCTTCGCCGCGCCGTCGGGGCTGCGCACGGTGACGCGGCGGCGGTACGTCGCGTCGAGCCGCGTCTCGCTCCGGCGCGTGATCTGCCACTGCTCGCGCTCGTCGTGGACGTTGCCCGCGTCGTCGTACGAGGAGGCGTCCCACCGCCAGCGCCCCGTGATCGGCGGGGCCGCCGGCCACGGATCGCCGGGGAGCGGCGCGCGCTCATCGTCGATCTGCCACAGCGTCTGCTCGCCGCCGTCCCAGCGCAAGACGAGCCGCTCGCCGGCGCGCTCGGCCGCGTAGCTGCCGAGCTGGCGGGAGCCCGTGTCGCACGGCGTCGGCTCGGCGCGGTGGGCGATCTCGCGGATCGCAAAGCCCGTCCGCGTGATGTCGACCTCGACGTCGAACACCGCGCGCTGCCGGTACCACGGCCGCTGGTTGCAGCGGAACGGGACGCGATCGTCGCTGCGCACCTCGACGGTGCGGACGTACCGGCCGGCGAGCCGCGTCGGGGCGCCCGGCATCGGCAGAAGCCGCCACACCTCGTCCTCGATGCGGGTGGTGCCCGCCTCGCTCGTGCGGTGGAGCCAGCGCCAGCCGCCGACGAGGCCGACCAGCGTGTACAGCTGCGGCGGCGGGGCCGGGCGGGTGCCCGCCGCGCTGGCGCCCGATCCGCTGCACGCGGCGCCCGCGCCTGCGCCCGCGGCCGTCGCGAGCGCCGCGGCAAGCGACGCCCAGATCGGCGCGGAGATCGGCGCGGAGATCGCGAGGCGGCGGGCCATGCCGGGGCGTCAGCCCGGGCGGCGGGCGTACGCGTCCGCGACGATCTTCGCGATCGCCTGATCCGACAGCGCCTCGGGCCGGCGGTGCGCGCCCTGGCCCGAGTAGGCCGACGTCTGCTCGAACTCCCAGGCGCAGCGCTGCACGAGCCGCGCGGTCGCCTCTGCCTCGGTGTACCCGAGCCGGCAGAGCAGGCTGGCCCGGTGCGCGAGCTCGGTGCACGCGACACGGGCCCTGCGCTCGTGGCCGTTGTCGGGCGGGCGCGTCGGGGAGAGCCACTCGAACGGCTGTGCGGGGTTGTGGCGGGTCGACGGCTGGGGCGGTTGCTTCGGTCGCCCCTCGGAGGAAGACATGGCGCGAGTATACTCGCGCCGTGAGGGTGCTGCTCTCTGCGTGCGCGCTCGCGATCGCGGTCCTGGCCCCGCGCGCGGCCGCGGCCGACGGTGCGGGCGTGATCGCGGCCAGCGGCCCCGATCGCGCCGCCGTCGCCGAGGCGATGGCGCGGGCGCTCGCCGCGGCCGGCCGGGTCCGCGTCACCGCCGACGCGGTCGCCGACGCGCGCGCGGCCCTCGCGGCCGGCGCCGTGCCCGCCGATGACCTGGCGCGGTTCCGCAGCGTACGCGAGCAGATCGACCTCGGCTGGCGCGCGTACCTGCGCGTCGCCGTCGAGAGCGCCCAGCTCCGGCTCGTCGGCGCGCGCGCCGAGGCGGAAGGCTTGCTCGCGCTCCCCGGCGGCGCCGAGCTCTACGCCGACCTCGCGCTGCGGCTCGGCGCGGTCCTCGGCCACCTCGGGCGCAGGGCCGAGGCGCAGGCCGTGCTCGCGCTCGCGCTCGCGCTCGATCCGGACCGGCCCATCACGCTCGCCGAGTTCTCGCCCGACGTCATCGACGCCGTCGACGCCGCGAAGCGGGCGCCCGCGCCGATCCGGCGGCTGCGCATCGCGACCACGCCGCCCGGCGCGCTGATCCGCGTCGACGGCGCCGACGTCGGCCGCGCGCCCGTCGACGTCGAGGTCGTGCGCGGCCAGCACGTCATCGTCGCCCGCTCGCCGCTGCACCGGCCCGCGGTGCGCGGCGTGGCCGTCGACGACGCGGCCGTCTCCGTCTCGCTCGAGCTCGCCCCCGACGAGGACGCGCTGCGGCTCGCCGCGGGCGCCGAGCGCGGGCTCGCCGAGCCCGCCGCGCAGGCGCTGATCGACGCGGCGCTCCGCTTCGCCGATCTCGACGAGGTCATCGTGGTCGCCGACACCACGCGGCGCGGCGCGCCGACCTTGCTCGTCCAGCGCTGCGCCACCCCGCCCGCGCCCGCCGCGGCGGACGCCGGCGTCGCCCCGACGCGGGCGCGCTGCAGCGCCGTCGTCGAGCTCGGCTACGGCGACCGCACGGGCCTGGCCGCCGCCGCCCGCGCCGCGTGGGACGCTGCGCGCACCGGCGAGCTGCGCTACCCGCCCGTCGTCCTCGGCGAGCGCGGCGGCCGCACCGGCCCCGAGCGCTGCAAGCTGTGCCGCAGCCCCCTCCTGTGGACCGGCGTCGGCGCCGCCGTGGTCGCCGGCATCGCGCTCGTGGTCGTCGCCACGTCAGGCGCGAAGCCCGCGCCGATCGTGGGTGTCGACCCGAGCCAGTTCTAGCCGCGGCCAGGCGCTCCCCGAGCGACCTGATGTCCATCGACGAGCGCGAGCTGTTCGAGGGCCGCCTCGTCCTGGACGAGCCGACCACCTTGCCGGAGGGCACCGAGGTCGAGCTGGCGTTCATCGAGGACGACCTCGACGACACGGACCGCGCGCGGCTCCACGAGGCACTCGACGCGGCCGATGACGAGCTTCGCGCCGGCAAGAGCATCCCCGGTGCACAGCTCATCACGGCGCTGCGGCGCGGCGCGCTGTGACAGAGCTCAGGATCGCGCCGCTCGCCGAAGGACTACCGCGAACCTACGGCAGTGCTCCCCGAGTCTTCTGACTCGGGGTACGATCGCCGCGATGCCCGAGGACGTGATCGCGACGCTCGACGTGGTGATCGACGCGCTGAACACGGCCGGTATCGCGTACGCGCTGTGTGGCGGCCTCGCTGTCAACCTGCACGGGCACGTCCGCGCGACACGAGACATCGACATCTTGATTCCGCGCGAGGAGCTCGATCGTGTCCGATCCGCGGTCCGTCCGCTCGGGTTCGACATCGACGCCGGACCGATCCCGTTCGGCATCGGTACGCCGAACGAGCGAGTCCTTCACCGCATCTCGCGGATCACCAACGGCCAGCTCGCGACGATCGATCTCATGATCGTGACGCCTGTCCTCGAGCCCGCGTGGGCATCGCGCGTGTGCGCGAAGTGGCGCTCCCGCGACGTCTGGACGGTCTCGCTCGAAGGGCTCGCTCGCATGAAGCGGCTTGCCGGCCGTCCCCAGGACCTGGCAGATCTCGACAACCTCGGCCTGGAGCGCGAGGGGGGCTCGTGACAGACCGCGCGCTGACTCCTGAGCTCGTGGAGCGCCGGCTCGCCGAGCTCGCGCAGCTCGCGCGGCTGGGCTCCAGCTTGCTCGAGGCCGAGCTGCCGCCACTCGACCGCGGCGTGCTCGAGCGGCGTAGCTTGCGCATCGAAGGCCGCGCCTCCGGGGCGGCGCTCTCCGATCCGCGCGACGTTCGGCTGCTCGTCTCGCCCGTAGCGGTCGATCGCCAGCTCGGCTGGATGCCGGATTGCTGGGTCGATCCTGCTGATGGGCGGGTCGTGGCCGGTGGGCTCGCCGTGCTGGTGGCGGCTTCGATCGATGGCGCCCGCTCGCTCGACGCGCTGCCGCGCGGTCACGCAGGCATCGTCACGCTGCGCTTCCTCCTCGGCCGGCCCGCGTGCATCGATGCGCTCCCGCTGCTCGATCGCCACGACGGCCGGCCGCGCCTCTGGTCGTGCATGGCGCGCGATCGGGCGCGGACCCGCTGGCCGTGACGGCCTAGATCGCGCGGAGGTTCGCCTTGCGCGCCGCGACGCGCTCGGGCTCGGCGGGCCAGTCGGGGTGGCGGAGGTACTGCCAGAGGCCGGCCGCGAACCCGGCGCCGTGGGAGGCGTGGAGGACGGGGAAGATGGCCCAGATCGTCGGGAGGGCGCGCGCGCCGAGCTTGTGGCCGACGCGGACGGCCTCGGCGCCCGTGGCGAGGGCGTACGTCGCGAAGGCCGCGGGCGCGAAGGGCCAGAGCGGCGGCACAAGCAGCAGGGCCGTGGCGCCCGAGACGAGGAAGAACGGCAGGAGCGGGCGCAGCGTCGGGAAGCGGCCGAGCTTGAGCAGCGTGCGGGCGCGGCCGCGGCCGTAGCGGAAGTACTGCTTTGCCAGCGTCTTGATCGAGTCGCGCGGGAAGTAGTGCACGACGATGTCCTTCGACAGGTAGATCTGGCCGCCCGAGTCGAGGATGCGCTGGTTCAGCTCGGCGTCCTCGTTCGTGATCGCGCCGGGATCCCACAGGCCGACCGTCTCGAAGACCTTGCGGCGGAACGCCCCGAGGAAGACGGTGTCGACGAAGCCCTCGGCCTCCGCCGAGCGGTAGCGGGCGCCGCCGACGCCGAGCGGGCTCGCGAGCGCCGCGCACAGCGCCTGCTGGAACGGCGTCTTGGCCTTCGCGCGCTGCGCGCCGCCGACGTTGTCGGCGCCGGTGCGCTCGAGCGTCTCGACGCAGCGGCGGACGTAGTCGGGCGCGTACTCGGCGTGCACGTCCATGCGCACGATGACGTCGCCCGTCGCCTCCTTCACGAGCAGCCCGAGCCCCGCGGCCTGCAGGCGCGCCGGGTTGTCGACCATGCGGATCCGCGGATCAGCCTCCGCGAGGCGGGCGAGGATCTCGCGCGTGCGGTCCGTCGAGCGCCCGTCGGCGACCAGGATCTCGATCAGCTCCGCCGGGTAGTCCTGCGCCTGGACGCTGGCGATGCAGGCCTCGATGTAGTGCTCCTCGTTGAACGAGGGCATCGCGATGGTCACGCGTTGCATGGTGGATTGCGCATCCTAACGCGCCTTGCGCACGACGTGGATGCCCGCGCCCAGCACCATCGCGCCGCCGAGCGCCGCCGTGGCGTGGAGGGGCTCCTCCCACACGAGCGCGCCGACCGCCACGGCGACGAGCGGCTCGGCGAACGTCAGGATCGCGGCCCGCGCGGCGCCGATGCGCGCCAGCCCGACGATGAAGACGACGCCCGACAGCGCGCCGATGCTCACCGCGCCGGCGACGATCAGGGCGAGCGCCTCGCCCGAGACTCGATCGAGCCGCGGCAGCACGAGCGGCGCGGTCGCGGCCGCCGCGATGAGCGAGTGATACGACATCGCGCGGACGGCGCCGATCCGCGCGGTGAGCCGGCCGATCACGAGCACGTTGCCGGCGTAGAAGAACGCCGAGGCGAGCCCCAGGACAGCGCCCGCGGCGGCACCCGCGGCCGGCGCGCGCCACGGCTCGAGCACGATCGCCAGGCCCGCGAGCGCGACGGCGGCCGCGGGCGCCACGCCGCGCGCGGGGACGCGATCGATCCGCGGCGCGATGATCGCGACGAGGATCGGCGCCAGGTAGTGCGTGAGCACCGCGAGCGCGACGGTGGTGCGCTCGATCGCGCCGAAGAACGCGAGGATGTTGAGCGCGTCGAACACCGTGTAACCGGCGAGCAGCGCGAGCGTCGCGCGGTCCCAGCGCGCCCGCGGCGCGCGCAGCGAGGACGGCAGCAGGAGGAGCCCCATCACGAGGAAGATGATCGGGCTCGAGATCGTCGCGGGGAGCCCGGTCGGCCGCAGGAACAGGCTCCACGTGCCCCATGACGCGGCGGCGAGCGTGACCATGAGCAGGCCGGCGACCAAGGCACGGCAGGGTAGCGCGCCGCCACGCGCGCGGGCAGCCTTCGCGGCGCGCGCGGGGATCGCGCCGGGGTATCGTGCCGCCGTGGCCGAGCGGAGTGCCGAGGCTCGCGCGCGCGAGGCGTTCCTGCGCCGCTTCCACGCCGCGCGGCCGGGGTGCACGTCGGAGGCGCTCGCGCGGGGCGGCACCTACCACCGCCTCGCGGCGCTCGTGCCGCCCGGCGCGCGCGTGCTCGATCTGGGCGCGGGCGATGGCTACCTGTGCGAGCTCCTCGCGGCGCGCGGCGCGCGGGCGGTCGGCGTCGACTTCTCGCACGACGAGCTCGCGCGGTTCGGCGCGCGCGTCCGCCGCCTCGGCGCGGCCGCCGCGCCGGCACCCGTCGGCGCGCCCGTCGCCGTCGCCGCGCGCGCGCAGGAGCTGCCGTTCGCCGACGGCGCGTTCGACGCCTGCGTCTCCCACTTCGCCCTCATGCTGATGGCGGACGCGCCCGCCGTCGTCCGCGAGCTCTGGCGCGTGCTGGCCCCCGGCGGCCAGCTCGCCGCGCTGCTCGGCGGCGGCCCCGTCGCCGGTGCGCCCGCGGGCGACGCGTTCCACCGCTTCCTCGAGATCGCCGGCCCGCGCCTCCGTGCGCCGGCCCTCGTCGAGCCCGGCGCCCGTTCGGAGCGCGGCTTCCGCGCGCTAGTCGCCGGCTGGGACGCCGTCGACTACGAGCGCTGGGAGGTCGACCTCGGCGGCTCGTTCGACGAGGTCTGGTGCTTCCTCGGCGCGAGCTACCAGCTGCCCCCCGAGGACGCCGCCGCCGTGCAGGCCGCGCTCGCCGCGTCGGTCGCCGAGCTCACCGACGCCGAGGGCAGGGTGCCGTGCCGGATGGTGGCGTGGCTCGGGACCGCGCGCCGCCCGCCGCCCGCTACACGTTGAACAGGAAGTGCATGATGTCGCCGTCGACGACCTCGTAGTCCTTGCCCTCCATGCGCAGCTTGCCGGCCGCCTTGATCGCCCCCTCGTTGCCGTACTGCTCGAGGTCCGGCAGCGTGTACACCTGCGCGCGGATGAAGCCCTTCTCGAAGTCGCTGTGGATCACGCCCGCCGCCTCGGGCGCGAGCGCGCCCTTGCGGATCGTCCACGCGCGGATCTCCTTCTCGCCGGCCGTGAAGTACGACTGCAGGCCGAGCAGGCGGTAGCACTCGCGCGCGAGCGACGCCAGCGCCGGCTCCGCGAGCCCGTACGACGCGAGCAGCTCGCCGCGGTCGGCCTCGCCCAGCTCGGCGAGCTCCGCCTCGACCTTGCCGCACAGGATCACGACGCCAGCGCCCTCCTTGGCGGCGCGCGCGCGCACCGTGTCGCTCCACGCGTTGCCGTTCGGCAGATCCGCCTCGCCGACGTTGCAGCAGTAGAGGACCGGCTTGGCCGTGAGCAGGCCGAACGTGGCCACCTGCTTGCGATCGTCGTCGGAGAGCGCGAGCGAGCGCGCCGCCTTGCCCGCGGAGAGGTGCGCGTAGACCTTCTCGGCGAGCGCGAGCTCGATCTTGCCCTCCTTGCTGCCCGTCTTCGCGGCGCCCTGCGCCTTCTTGACGCGGCGCTCGGCCGTCTCGACGTCGGCGAGCGCGAGCTCGAGATCGATCACGTCGATGTCGCGCATCGGATCGACCGAGCCCGCGACGTGGATGACGTTCGGATCGTCGAAGCAGCGCACCATCATGAGGACCGCGTTCGTCTCGCGGATGTTCGCGAGGAACTTGTTGCCGAGCCCCTCGCCCTGCGACGCGCCCTTCACGAGCCCCGCGATGTCCACGATCTCGACGATCGCCGGGATCACCTTCTGCGTCGCGATGTGCTTCTGGATGCGGGCCAGCCGCGCGTCTGGCACCGGCACCACGCCCACGTTCGGATCGATCGTGCAGAACGGGTAGTTCGCGGCCTCCGCCTTGCCCGCAGTGAGCGCGTTGAAGACCGTGCTCTTGCCCACGTTCGGGAGACCTACGATGCCGACGGACAGCGCCATGAGGCCGAATGCCTACCCTGGAAGTCCGCGTGATGGCAAGGCTCCGCTCCGGGCCCGCCTGCCTTCGCGCGCAGGTTTCGCCGAAATGCCCGCGGGTCCGCCGCCCAAGCCGTGGCACGCTGTCTCGCCATGCTCCGCCTCACGGCTCCTGTGCTCCTGGGGCTCTGCTTCGCCAGCCTCGCTGGCCTCGCCGCGTGCGGCGACAACGACGCCGAGGCGCCCGAGGACGTCGGCGCCAAGCTGCGCGCGCTCGACGGCGTGACCGTCGAGGAGGTGCCGACCTCGAACGCGCCCTACCATTACTACGTGCTGCGGTTCACGCAGCCCGTGGACCACGGAGCCTCCGGCGGCGCGACGTTCGAGCAGCGCGTGTCGCTGCTCCACGTCGATCTCGACGCGCCCATGGTCGCGCTCACCAGCGGCTACTGGGACTACTACGGCGACAGCGCCTACGAGCTGACGCAGCTGCTCGGCGCCAACCAGATCTCGATCGAGCACCGCTACTTCGGCGAGTCGCGGCCGAGCCCCGCCGACTGGGCGCACCTCACGATCCGCCAGATGGCCGACGACCAGCACCGGATCATCGGCGCGCTGCGCACGATCTACCGCGGCGCGTTCCTCACGACCGGCGGCTCCAAGGGCGGCATGACCGCCACGTACCACCGCCGCTTCTACCCCGACGACGTCGACGGCACGGTGCCGTACGTCGCGCCGATCTCGTTCGCGGCGTCCGACGCGCGCTACACGCCGTTCGTCGACACGCTCGGGCCGCCCAGCTGCCGCGCCGCGCTCCGCGCCGCCGCCACCGAGATGCTGCAGAACCGGCGCGCCGCGCTCCTCGCGCTCGCAGAGGCCCAGGCCGCCGAGGACGGCCACGCCTACACGCGCATCCCGCTCGGCCCCGCGCTCGAGTCCGCGATCGTCAGCCTCGAGTGGGCGTTCTGGCAGTACTACGGCGTCAACTACTGCACGATGGTGCCCGCCGCGGGCGCGAGCGACGCCGACCTGTTCGCGTTCCTCGACAAGATCTCGCCCGTCACCGACAACGACGACGCGCAGATCGGCCGCTTCGATGCCTACTACCACCAGGCCTACGCGCAGCTCGGGTATCCCGACAGCGGCGCCGCGTACCTCGATCCGTACGTCCTCTACACCGACGCCGACTACGAGCGCGCGCTGCCGGCCGGCGTCCCCGCCTACGACGGCGGCGCGGCGATGCGCGACATCGACGCGTTCATCCAGGGCCAGGGCGCGCGCCTGCTCTTCGTCTACGGCGAGTGGGATCCGTGGACCGGCGGCAAGTACACGCTCGGCGGCGCCGCCGACTCGCTCCTGCTCGTCCAGCCGCAGGGCACTCACGGCGCGCGCCTGGGCCGGCTCGCCGAGGCCGATCGCGCGCTCGCGTTCGCGCGGCTCTTTGCGTGGACGGGCGTCGCGCCGGCCTTCCCGCAGCAGCGCGCCGCCCGCGCGGCCGCAGCTCCCGCCGTCCGCGAGCCGCGGCTCCCGCCCGCGATCGCGCGCGGCCTCCGCGCCCGCCGGCTCCGCTAGCCGCGGCCCTCGGGACCGACATCGAGGGCGAAGATCGAGTCCAGATAGCCCTCGAGATCATCGGTCAGCCACGACTCGCCGTCGCGCCGGCGAAGGCTCTATGATCTCGGTCAGCATGTCGCGCTGCGCGACGAGCGCGCGCATCGAGGCGTTCATCTGCATCACTTCTCTCCCAGCATGTTCAGCCCCTTCTCGAGGGTACGAGTTCGAAGATTCTATAGATCGTATATAGATCGTATATAGATCAGATATAGAGTGCGTGCTGGTACTGGTCTCCTGCGTTTGTGCCACCACGCGCGTCGGGCTTGTGCCGACTTGTGTCGACTAGCGACGGAGTGCTATGGGGCAGATCCATCGGGGGAGGATCCATGTCGGATGGGCGGGGCAAGCGAAGCGGCGACGGCGGCGACGACAGGACGGGAGGGCCGGCGCAGCACACCGGGCTCGTGCCCGGCAAGCGGACGCTCGTCGAGATGGCGTCTCCGCCTGCTCCGCGCAGCGTGAGCCGTCGAGCGGCTTCGGGCCCAGCGGGCTCCGAACCAGCGCCGTCGCGGCTCGACGACTCGAGCGCGCGGCAGGGAGATGTGCTGCCCGATCGAGCCGGCGGCGTGCAGGCCGATGGGGAGGCGTTGCGCGCCGCGATCGTCGCTCGGGACGCGAAGTGGATCCTGGTGATCCTCGCGCGCAACGCGAATCCCGAGTCCATGGCCGTGCTCTGCCAGACCGCGGGGCCGGGGATCGCCAATCGCCTCGAGTCGATCTTGGATGGCCACGAGTGGGCGCGCGCACGCGCGTATCTCGGCGAGCAGGTCGCGCTCGATCGCCAACTCGCGACGCATGACAAGGACGCGATCTTCCGCGACCTCCATCAGCTCAGCGATCGCCGCGCGCTCGACCTGCTCAGCGGCGCAGCCGAGACGGTGTTCCAGCCGCTGACGCTCGATGCCGCGCAAGGAGCTGCTGGCGCTGCTGCGAGCCCCGTGCCGGCGGCGACGACGCTGGCCGCCGTCCAAGCGGTGCTGCGAGCGAAGCTCGCGCCGGACGACTATGCCAGGGCGATGCGCCTCCTCCTCGACAAGGCGGAGCGCGCGCAGAAGGCGAGCCAAGCTGCCCAGGCGCCGCCGCCGGGGACCCAGCTGGGCGACTTCACGGTACGTCTCGACGATCTCTGCGTGAGCCCGGCGGATCCGACGGGTGGCGTCATCGCCTTGATCGGCGGCGGTAAGCTCGATCCGGTCTCCGCAGCGCGGGTCGACTTCGTCGAGGCGCGGATCCGCGCGGCGGACGCGCGGGGGAACAGCGCCGAGGTGTACCTCAGCTTGGCCGATCTCGACGCAGGCGAGCGCAAGGCGCTCGCGCTGCGGCTCGCGGACCGGCCGCTGGTGCAGACTGCCGATCTGGCGGCGCTCGCGAGCGAGACCGACGACGCGACGGCGATCCACGCCGCGATCTTGCGCGCGCAGTATGCCGCCAGCATCACGCAGCAGGCCGCGGCGGGTGCCGATCTCGAAGCAGCGGTCGCGCGGATCGGCGAGCTCGTGCGCGCGGCACGTATGAAGCTTCAGCTGCTGCCGCCGAGCGCGCCCGCGGCCGAGCGCGAGCAAGCGCAGGCCGAGCTGCTGCGCCTCGAGCAGATGTTCTTCGGCGACCGCGCCGAGTCGCTCCCGATCCGCGGGGCGCTCGAGACGGCGGCCCGCGACGATCCGCGCGCCTACGCCGAAAAGCTGCGCGCGCTCGGCGCCGACCCGGTGACCGTCGGCCGCGAGCTCCTCGGGATGGTCAGCGCCACCGACGTCGACGGCCTGTTCGACGTACTCGCGCTGATCCCGGCTCCGCATCGCATCGCGGCGCTCGAGGCGGCGGGCCGGCTCGCCGACATTTCAGCGCCGTGGTTGCCGCAGGACAAGCGCGAGCTGCTCGCTGCGTACTTCGAGCAGGGGATGCGGCACGGTCCCGTCGATCCGACGACGCCGACGCTGAACATACCGGTGCCCCGGGTCGGGCCGCGCCCCGAGGCGACCATCGCGCTGCTTGAGATCCTCGCCGGGATGGACCGCGGCCCCGCCGCAGCGTACGCGGTGCTCGCGCGGCTCGAGCGCCTGAGCGAGGCCGATCACGCGGCGGTCGTCTCGGATCCGCGGTTCGAAGCCAAGCTCCAGCGGCTGCCGACCGGCAACTTCGACGAGAGCGACTTCAAGCACGCGCTCACGAACGCCAGGGGCGGCGTGCGTGCGACGCAGGTCGAGATCCTGCAGTACCCCACGGGACCCGAGACGCCGGGGCAGCGCGTCCGGCTCGAGGCGATCCGGATCAGGACCGAGGAGGCGGGCGGCCAGGCGGCGATGCGGCGCGCGTACGTGCTCGCC
>DATMCI010000013.1:0-5049 GCA_035558535.1 Kofleriaceae bacterium | reverse complement strand
CTGGCCGACCTCGAACGTAGTGCCCGTCAGGTCGTGGAGCGATCGCAAGACGGCCTCGAGCGCCGGTCGATTCGCGCGCGCGACCTCGTGATTGCTCCGAGGTTGATGGCTCTCGTCGTACGTCGTCGACAGCCACGCGTCGATATAGGTCCTATAGGCTACCCCGATGGTCGTTGGATGGAGCTCGGGCTGCTCGATCGAGAGCTGGAGCTCTCCCGATCCTGGAAGCCACACGTCGCCGGTGGGTTCGATCACGCGCGTCGTGAGATCGAGGAACAAGTCCGCGATGGCGAACTGATGCGACGTGGTCGATCGAAGCCGCTCGATCTGCGCGAGGATCTCATCCCAGCTCGCGATCAGGTAGACCTCGAGCTCGTGATGCGCGAGCTCCTCCTCCTCCGCGCTGTACTCGGTCCAGCTGATTCGCAGCTCGGAGGGACGATGCGATGCTTCGAGCGCCGCGCGCAATCGCTGCAGTACGCTTCGAACCCCCGGCACCGGCGCGCGCTCGGACTCCGCGAGCAAGGCCGCGCCCATCCACTCGCCGACCTGCGAGGAGTAGCCGTAGGTCCTGCTCATCGCTTCACCGACGTGACCGGGCCGAGCGTTCCATCGGCGGCGCGGGTTCGCGAGGTCACCACGATCTTGCCGTCGACGTCCATCCAGACGATCTCGAAGTAACGGATCGATCTCATGCGGTCCTTTGTCATCTTGCCATTGATGAACCTCTCGATCGAAGCCTGGTCCGGGAAGCTGCTGCCGGGTGCCCTGATATCGACCTGGGTCCAGTCGAACGTGATCTCGCCGGGCGTGTTGCGGCTCCTGACCTGCTTGGTCGCCCCCTTCGCGTGGTTGTTCCAAGTGTTCGAATCAGGCGGAGCCGTCGCCGTCTTCACCTCCAGCCGTCGCTCCTCACCACCACGCGTGAGCTTGGCATCCGGCGACTTCACGCCCTGAGCATCCTTACCCTCGAGCCGCTCGAGCATCTCGACATCATGCCCCCGCGCGCGAGCTCGCTCGGCTGCCCGCAGCTCTCCTCGCGCGGCGAGGGCATCCGTATCGCCTCCCTTGGCGCGCTGGAGGATCGAATCGAGATCACCCTTGATGCCCTGCCCTGTGAGCCGGCGCTTCCACGCCGCGAAGTCGATGCCCCAGGGCTGCTCCATGTCGACCTTGCCGGTGCTCGCGGACCTTATAGCTCCCGACGTAGCGGTTGGTTGGTTCGTGACCTGTTGGCAGCCTGTTGGCAGGACGACCGGGTACGAACGATCACGAACCGATCGCGAGTGATCACGAACGGTGCCGGCCCGGGCGGCGCTCTCCGACGAGGAATCGCGCTGGTCACCGGATCCGCTCACCTTCTCGCCGGACGCCCGATCAGGTTCAATCCCTGCAGCGCCCACCATTTCGGCCGCCGCTCCGCGGCGTGCTCCAGCGCCCGGCACCCAGCGTCGGTGCCGCCTCGAGCCGATCTTGATCCGCGCGCCCGCCGCGGATCGAGCGGGCGAGAGTGCGCGCGCTTCCTGCCCGGGACCGTGCGCCCCGAGGCGACGAGCGGCGCGTGGCCGGGCGTCCGAACACGATAGGGTCAGGGGATGGACGACAACGTCGAGGCATTCGCCCGCGCGCGAAAACGCAAGCTCTGGACCCGCCTGTTCGTGCTCGGTGCCCTGTTCCTCTCGCCGTGCGGGTACCTGGGATGGCGCTTTTACTCCGCCATCTCCGCCATCTCCGCCGAGGAGTCGCATCGGCAAGCGAACCGCAAGCCGCGCGGGCTCTCCGAGGCGGAGCGCGCGGCGTTGCGGTCAGAGCTCGCCGCGGTGCAGGGGCGGCTCGGCGTGGCGCGCGGAGCGTGGACGCGCGACGTGACGCCCGAGGCGCTGGCGGCCGTCGCGCCAGGCGACGGGCCGTGCGGCGTTCGCGTCAACGAGAAGACGGCGCAGACCGCCGCGAGCTACGCGCGGTACGGCAGCACCCAGTCCAACTACTACCGGGACGGCCTCTTCCGGCGCCACGCCGCGGGCGCGCCGATCCCTCCGCTCGACATCGACGCGCAGCTCGAGCAGCTGGGCAAGATCGCCGCCAAGCTCGAGGCGGGCACAGCGGATCGCGAGGAGCTGACGCAGGTCCGCGGGCTCAAGGACACGTCGCTGATCGTGATCGTCACGCAGGATACTGCGCCGGTGGCGCGGGGCACCAGCGAGGCGCTGAAGTACACGCCGGGCCGGCTGGTCGGCACGGCGTACGTCTACTCGTTCAGCCAGCAGCGCATCATCTGCGTCGGCCCGCTCGACGCCATGAACGGTGAGTCGGTCGAGTTCGGCTTCCGGTACAAGGCGAATGACGGCATCTTCGACAAGGAGGACAAGATGCTGGAGACGGCCCGCGTCATCCTGCTCCGCGATCTCGAGGTCCAGGTGATTCAGGAGCTCGATCACAGCCTGCGCGCGGCAGCTCCCTGACGTACGGCCGACGTACGCCGGTCAGCGACGCAGGGTGCTTCGCCAGCTCGGCCGGCACGCCCTCGACGACGATCGTCCATCCTGATTATTATCGCGCTCGTGTTCGCAAATGAGTTGACGAACAATGAGCTATGCTCGTAAGCGCCAGTGATCTCGAGAGCCCGTGACCTCATGAGTACTCCCCGGGCTGAGCCTCCCGCGGCCGCTCCCCGGCAGCGACGAACAGCCCCGCACGCGCCATGTGACCACTTGCCTGGTCACATGGTTATCGCGTCCGGGGTCGTCGCGATCGCGTAGCGGCTATCGATCGTGCGGAACTGGCGGCTACGAACGATCCGCGAGTGAGTGGGCGCTGATCCGGGCAGGCGCCCGCGTCGCGTAGCGGTGGACGTGCGCGGCGATCTGCAGATCCTGCACGGCTACGCCGGTCAGGTCGGCGATCGTGATCTGGTCCGGTCGCGTGCGACCGAGCGCCGTATCGGCGATGACGCGCCCGAGCTCGATGACGCGCCCAGGGTCGAGCAGCCCGGTCCGGACCGCGGCGGCGATCTCGCCGTGGTCCACGCACTGCGCCACGCTGTCGGCCACGACCACGTCGGCGCGCGCCACGAGCTGCGGATCGAGCTCCTGCTTGCCGGGCGCATCGGCCCCCATCGCGGTGATGTGCGTGCCGGGGCGGATGGACGCCCGGTCGAGCAAGGGCGCCCGCGCGCTGGTCGTGGTCACGATCAGGTTGCACGTCCGCATCAGCTCGCCGAGATCGCGTGTCGCCTCGAGGGTGAACCCCTCGCGCGTCATGTCCTCGCAGAACGCGGCCAGCCGGTCGTCGCTCCGGCCCCACACGATCACGTCGCGGCACGGCGTCACCAGCGGCAGCATGCGCAGCTGGAAGCGGGCCTGCCCGCCGGTGCCCACGATGCCGATGCGCGTCACCGGCGCGCAGGCGAGGTGCTTCGCCGCGATCGCCCCGGCGATGCCGGTCCGGACCTCGGTCAGGTAGCCCTCGTCGAGGAGGACGGCGGCCAGCTCGCCGGTGCCCGAGCGAAACAGCAGCATGACTCCGTTGGCCACGGGCAGCCCGCGGGCGAGGTTGCCCGGAAAGCCGGAGGCGATCTTCACGACGTAGAGCTCGTCGCCGCGGACGTAGCCGTACTTGATGTGGACGTCGCCCGCCGCCGGAGGATCGAACGCGAGGTAGCCCACCGGAGGCACCACGGTCCTGCCTTCGGAGTACCACTGGAAGCCGCGCTCTAGGTCGCCGAGGAGGACGTCGAGCTGCAGGGCGCGCTGGATCGCATCGAGCGACAGGATCAGCGGCGGCTCAGCCACAGAGCACCGACTTCAGCGTTGGATAGGCGATGTTCCCGCCGCACAGCACGATGGCGACGGACTGGCCGGCGTGGCGCGCCGCGGTCTTGCGGTATGCGGCCACGGCCACCGCGGCCGCGCCCTCGACGACGAGGTGGTGCTCGGCCACGAGCAAGCGAAGCGCGTCGGCGATCTCGTCCTCGCTCACCAGCACGCTCTCGTCGACGAGCTCGCGCGCGAGCTCGAACGTGATCGCGCCGGGCTCCACGCCGCCAGCGGTGGCGTCGGACAGCGTCGGCTGCTCCGGCACGTCGACGATGCGGCCCGCCTGCAGCGACGCATACAGCGCCTGCGAGTTCTCCGGCCAGCAGCCGATCACGCGGACCCCGGGCCGGCGAGCGCGGAGCGCGGCGGCGATGCCGCTGATGAGGCCGCCGCCGCCCACAGAGATGAAGACGGCGTCGAGCGCGGGGCACTGCCGATCCAGCTCGAGGCCGATCGTGCCCTGCCCGGCGATGACGTCGAGGTCGTTGTACGGAGAGATGTACACCTGCCCGCGCTCCTCGGCGGTCCGCCGGGCGAAGATCTCGGTGGCGCCGCTCTCCTCGCCGTGGAGCTCCAGCGCGACGGACGGGTAGCGGCGCAGCGCCGCCACCTTGCCCGCCAGCGCGGTGGTGGGGAGGTAGATCGTGCCCCGCGCTCCCACGACGGAGAGCGCGTGGGCCATGCCGCGGCCGTGGTTGCCGGTGGAGGCGGTGACCACGCCGCGCGCCAGCGCGTCCGGCGGCAGCGACAGCACCTTGTTCAGCGCGCCGCGCAGCTTGAACGATCCGGTGTGCTGGAGGTTCTCGCACTTGAGCCACACCGCGGTCGCGGCGGGGTCACCGGCGATCGGCGACGCGAGCACGTCGCTCTTCTCGACGAGCGTCTCGCGTACGTGGGGTCGGATGAGGCGCTCGGCCTCCAGGATGCGATCAATCAGGGGCGTGGACACTTGCGTCTTCTTATCATCCATCGCCCCCCCGGCTCGCGGTGTCCGCAGGGTCGAGCGTCGCAATGGCGTTCTCCGCTTCGATGATCACGCGCGCCGTCCGCACGTCCCCAACTACCTCAGGAGCCCGGGGCCCACCATCGGGTCGGCAGATCGTCGACATCGCGGAACCCATGCTCCGTGATCGCGAACGGATAGGTTTGGGACTGGCCGACCTCGAACGTAGTGCCCGTCAGGTCGTGGAGCGATCGCAAGACGGCCTCGAGCGCCGGTCGATTCGCGCGCGCG
>DATMCI010000012.1:0-58164 GCA_035558535.1 Kofleriaceae bacterium | reverse complement strand
GAACAACCCGAGCCCGGTGCGCGGCCTGGAGGTGGAGCTTGCCCTCGACGCGCCGCCGCTCGCGCTGCCGGCGGGCACGCCCTGGCGCGAGGCGAGCAAGCGCCTGACGCCCGCCACCCAGCGCGCCCGGCTCGTGGTCGGTCGGCTCGGACCCTGACGTCTCCCGACGGCACGTGGAGCGTGGGCGCGCTCGGCGATCGGTCGGTCCGCGTCCCGCGCCGGACCTAGCCGGGGCAGCTCGCCGCGACGAGCTCTCGACCGTGGCAGGAGTGCGTACCCGGCATAGGGAGTACCCAGGCGTAATCTTAACGCGGTCGTCTAACTGATGCGAATAATTGGCCTTTGGGTCGGACCGAAACATTGCCAGTTCACGTCAGATGTGAAATGCGCCCGGGCTAAAACCTGCCACCTTCACTGGTGACCCATGACCGTCGACCAGTGCGCCGACTACATCATCTGGAAGCTGACGGAGGACGGACGACCACTGAACGTCCTGAAGCTTCAGAAGTTGGCGTATTACGTCCAAGCGTGGCATCTGGCCTACCATGACAAGCCGATGTTTCCGGCTCGCTTCGAGGCGTGGATCCACGGTCCTGTCAATCGAACGCTATACGACCGCTTCCGGAACTCGCACCAACTTTACGGAGCGGTCACCCTCAATGACGTCCGGCCCGGCTTTGATCCGAGCTCCCTGTCCGAGGATGCGCGAGTGTTCATTGACAGCGTGCTCGAGGCCTACGGCGGGTTCAGCGGCTCTCAACTCGAGGAGCTGACTCACCGAGAGTTGCCGTGGCAGAAGGCTCGCGGCTCCCTCGGACCGACTGAACGCTGCGAGAATGCGATCGATGAAAAGACGATGAGCGACTACTACCACGCTCGGCTCTAGCAAGAGCCAGGAGCGGCTGGTGCCCAAAATCAATATCGGCCAACTGCCGAAACAGCGGATCGATATCCGACCCGGATAGCCCGGACTTATCTCAAGGCGCTACTCGATAACAACCGCGCGCGGTCAGCCCACGAGGTCATGGCGCGCGGTATCTCTGTCTTCATGAAGGAGTTCGAAGCAGAGGTGCTTGGTTCCGACGGTGATTGATTCAGGGGGCGGGGGCGCGGCAGATGAACGGGCGGTGCTCGAGGCAGTGGGTGTCGCGCCAGCGGCCGTCGTCGGTGTCGAGGACGGTGCAGTCCTGGTTGCAGCCGGCGTTGTCGGGCTCGCCGCGCTGCCAGCCTGAGAAGGTGCCGGGGCTGCCGGCGGCGGGGCCGCCGCGCCAGCGGAACTTGCCCTCCTCGGCGCGATCGTCGAGGCCGAGCCACCAGCTCTCGTGCGTCCGCCGGCCGGCGCGGCGCCCCTGGGCGGCGGCGCGCAGGGCGGCCGCCTGCTCGGCGTCGTCGAGCCACGCGAGCTCCTCGCCGCGCGCGGCGCAGATCGCCTGCGCGTCGGCGTAAGGCAGCGCGGGATCGCAGAGCGCGAAGCGCGCGCCGCCAGCGTCGAGCGGCGCGCACGCGCACGGCGCGTCGTCGACGACGCCGTCGCAGTCGTTGTCGACGCCGTCGCAGGCCTCGGCCGCGCCGGGGTGGATCGCGGCGTTTGCGTCATTGCAGTCCGAGCAGGCGTGGCCGTCGCCGTCGCGATCGACCTCGCGCCCGGCCTCGTCGAGGCAGCCGAGCTCGCGCTCGACCTCGCGCGGGCGATCGACCAGGAACGTGCGCAGCTCGGCGCGGGCGGCGGTGATCTCGGCGGCGCGGCGCGGATCGCGGGCGGCGGCCTCGCGCGTGACGACCGAGAGCACGTCGACGCCGCGCTCGAGCCCGAGCCGCCGCGCCTCGGCCACGACGGCGCGCATCGTGCGCACGTACTCGGTGCGGCAGCGCGCGTCGGAGAAGCAGCGCTTCGCGAGGTAGCCCTGGCTGTCGAAGATCGACAGGCTCTTCACGAACGTGCGATCGAGGCCCCACGGGATGAAGTGCCAGCGCCCGCGATCGGGCTCGAGGTAGAGCCGGTAGTTGTGGCCGTGGCGGTAGCCGTCGAAGTTGCCGACGTACATCTCGACGGCGATGAACCGCAAGAACGCCGGCACGTCGAGCGGCGAGCTCGGGCCGAACAGCTGATCGGCGCCGCCCGCGGCGACCTCGGCGAAGCGCGCGAGCTCGCGGCGATCCGGCGGGCCGCCGTCCTGATCGAACCCGCCGACGTCGTCGGGGACGATGTCGCAGCCCCACTCGCCCTCGTAGATCGGGCCGTCGGCGCGCGCGAAGCGTGCCTTCAGGAACTTCTTGTCGATCGATTCGATCACCGCGTACATGCCCTGCGGCTCGCCGTCGAGGACGACCTCCGCGAACCCGGCGCGCGGCGCGGCGACGCCGAGCGCGCGGTAGAGCCGGTACGCGAGGACCTCGCGCAGGAGCGACGGGTCCTCGACCATGTTGTTGAGCGTGATCGTCGTCTGCTTCGCGAGCTTCTGCTTCTTGTCGAAGCGATCGAGCTGGATCTTGAACGACGACTTCTCGCCGAGCTTGCGGAGGCTGCGGTGCCCCTTCTGCCGGATGGCCACCGCCTCGAATTTCTCGTCCTTGTACGCGAAGCCGCCGCGCACCCACTCGCGCGGGCGCTGCGCGAGCGCGGCCCGCGCCTCGGGCGACAGCGAGACGTGGAACGTCGGGATCTCGTCGAGCCCGTAGATCCGCTCGAACAGCGGCCGGGGCTTCTTGCACCCGGACGCGAGCGCGAGCACGAGCGCGGAGCAGAGCGCCAGCGCGAGCGCGCGCCTGCGAGGGCAGCGCCGCATCATCTGCTCAGCACCGTGCGTAGCACCGTGCCGCCGATAGTAGCTCCGCCGCAGGAGCTTTGACCGGTCGAGGACAGCTCGGGCTCTGACGGGGCGGACAGGGCATGGCACCGGTCAAAGCTCCTGCGGCGGAGAGAGGGGCGATGGCGCGCGCACGCGGTAGGCGCGTCAGAGGATGACGGGGCCGCCGCCGTCGGTGCCGACGCCGCCGCCGGGCGGCACGTTCGTCGGCGCGTCCGGATCGAGGCAGTCGCAGTCCTTCGAGTCGCTGACGCCGTCACCGTCGGTGTCGGCGCCCGTGGCGCAGTTCTCCTCGGTGCTTTCGGACTCGCCGCTGGCGTCCTCGGTGGACGAGTCGCCGTCGTCGTCGTCATCGGCGTCGTCGGTGAGCTGGACGCCCGGCGAGTCGCTCGACTGCGAGACGTCGTTGTCCGAGGCGGACGGGCCCGAGGCGCTCGACTGCGAGGCGTCGGTCTCGCCGTCCTTGTCGATGCACATCGCCGAGGTGTTGGCGGGCAGCTCCGACAGCGGCACGCACTTGAGCCCGGAGCCGGTGTCGTAGCAGGCGACGCTCTGGTCGCTGCTATCGACGGTGGGAGCGCAGCTCGCCAGGGTGAGCAGCGTGAACAGGGTTCCGAGCAAGGGCAGTCGCTTCATCGTGGGCCTCCTGAGTGATGTGAGCGCTCTCTTCAAGAAGCGTGCGCAGCTCGGAGCCTGTGTCTTCGCTAGCTTGGACCGCGACTGAATGTACGTTTCGTTTACACGTGTACGTCCTGCGGACACGTGTACGTCATGCTCTCGCGGGCTTGCGCGCGGCCGCGGGCGGTGGCGGTCTTGCAGCGGAAGCCCGCGCATGACCCCGCGCCTGACCCCGCGCCTGACGACCACGGCCGACGCCGCGCTCGCTCCGCTCGGCGCGCTCGCCGCGCTCGGCGCGTTCACGCGGGCCACCCCGGCGCTCCTGGCCGAGCGCGAGCTGCTCCGCCGCATCGATCACAAGTACGTGCTGGATCGCGCCCGGCTGGGCGAGCTGCTCGGCGCGCTGGCGGCGGAGTACGCGGTGCTGCCGGTGGGCGAGGGCGGGGCGGCGATCTATCAGAACCTGTACTTCGACACGCCCGAGCTGCGCTGCTTCCACGATCACCGGCGCGGCCGCCGGATCCGCCACAAGGTCCGCATCCGGCATTACCCGGATCGCGAGCTGTCATTCCTCGAGGTGAAGACCAAGCGCAGCGAGGTGATCACCGACAAGCAGCGCCGCCGGATCGACTTCTCGCGCGAGCAGCTGGACGCGGTCGACCTCGCGTTCCTGCGCGAGCACACAGGCGAGCTCGCGGGCGCGCTCGCGCCGGCGGTGCGCGTCGACTACCGGCGCGTCCTCCTGTTCCACCCGCGCCTGCCGGAGCGGCTCACGATCGATCTCGGGCTCGAGGCGGGGCGCGGCGACGACCGCGCCCCGCTGGGCGCGCTCGCGATCGTCGAGATCAAGCGCGCGCCGGGCGGCGCCCCCCGGACGCCAGCGATGCGCGCGCTCGCCGCGCTCGGCGTCCGCGAGCGCTCGCTGAGCAAGTACTGCGCGGCGATGGCGCTGATCCACCCGACCGTGCGACACAATCGGCTGCGCCCCGCGCTGCGCGTGCTGCACGGGCTGCAAGGGCTGCAAGGGCTGCAAGGGCTGCAAGGATCCTGATGATCGGCGACGCGTTCGGCACCGAGGAGGTGTGGAGCACCTGGGACTTCGTCAAGCTCGTGTCCCGGCTCGGCATCGATCTCGTCTTCACGTGGATCGTCGTGTCGCTCGTCTACGGCCGGCTGTACCGGAACCGCGAGCTGATCTTCACCTGCTACATCTTCAACGTCATCACGCTCGCGCTGTGCCTGCTCCTCCGCAAGGTGCCGATGGAGCTCGGCTTCGCGCTCGGCCTGTTCGCGGTGTTCGGGATCCTGCGCTACCGGACCGAGGAGATCCGCACGCGCGATCTGACGTACCTGTTCATCGTCATCGGGCTCGCGATCCTGAACGGCGTCGCGAACAAGAAGATCAGCCTCGCCGAGCTGCTCACGGTCGATGTGCTGATCGTCGCGATCACGGCAGCGATCGAGCTGGCGCCGCGGAACCGCGGCAGCGGCCACGCGCCGGTGCTCTACGACAACCTCGCGCTCCTGCGCCCCGGGCGCGAGGCCGAGCTGCACGCCGACCTGGGCCAGCGGCTCGGCGTGCAGGTGGTCCGCGTCCAGGTCCACCGGATCGATCTGCTCCGCGACGCCGCGGAGATCACGGCGCACTTCGTCGCCGCGCCCGCTGCCGCGGCCGCCGCCGCGCCGAAATCGGACGCGGATCCGCCGGCTGGCTGAAACGCGCGGCCCGCCGCGGGCACTACCTGCGCCGACCCCCGAGCTGGATCGGGGAGCACGCGAAGGAGCCCGCCGTGTCCTCTGCCAAGATCTCCCGCCGCGCCCGGCGCGCGTCGCTGCGCCGCGTCGCCGCATCGCTCGCCCTCGCCCTCGCGGCCGCGCCGGCCTGCTACCGCGCGCCGACCCTGACCGGCACCGATCAGGTGCACGACCCGAACATCGAGGTCACCGCGATCAAGGACAACGGCCTCGCCGCGCAGCTCTGGCCCGCGGTCGACAACACCATGCTCGGGCTGATCGGCAACGCCGCCGCGCCCGGCTGCGCCGTCGGCATCGCGCGGGGCGGCGCGCTCGTCTACCTCCAGGGCTACGGCAAGGCCGAGCTCGGCGGCGAGGACTGGGGCGTCGCGACGATGGGCGCCGTCGGCTCGGTGTCCAAGACGTTCACCGCCGCGGCGGTGATGCGCCTCGATCAGCTCGGCTGGCTCGGGCTCGCCGACACCGTCAGCGATCACCTGCCGACCGGCAACGCCGCGCTCGCGGCCGCGCGGATCGACGACCTGCTCGATCACTCGTCGGGTGTCGGCGGCGCGACGCAGGCCGCGGCGTTCGCGCCGACCTGGGAGGCGACCAGCGACGCCGACTCGTGCGTCGACGGCGAGGCGCTCGACTGCGGCGCCGTGGCCCGCACCCTGGCGGAGCCGCGCCTCGCGTTCGCGCAGTACGAGGCGAGCGAGCAGGTGGCGGCGCTCGGCGGCGGCGCGCCGCAGCAGGGCGTCTACTCCAACGTCGGCTACAGCGTGCTCGGCGCGATCGTCGACGAGCTCGCCGACGGCACCGTGTACGGCGGCTACGAGGGCCTGGTCTGGCACCAGGTCGGCAACCGCAAGACGCCGATCTACCACGCCGACAACATGCTCTCGCTGGCGCTCACCCACTCGTGGCGCGGGAGCGACATCCCGCACCGCGCCGTCGGCTACGCGCCGTCCGGCGGCGGCGGCTACGCCATGGCGGAGGCGTTCGCGCTGTCGGGGCTCGGCAACGTCGAGGGCTGGGAGGGGCCGGCGGGCGGCTGGGCGATGACGATCGGCGATCTGACGCGGTTCGCCGTCGCGCTCAACACGGCGCAGATCGTCGACGCGGGGCGGCTCGCCGCCATGCAGGCGATCCGCACCGACCTCGATGGCCTCCCCGATCACTACGGCTTCGGCATCCTGCTCGGCACGGGCGCCAACGCACCGTACTGGCACGGTGGCCAGATCGGCGGCCACACCGCGGCGTGGACGTGGTGGCCGAGCCACAACGGGCAGTCGCTCGGCATCGCGCTCATGTGCAACCGCCAGGACATCAGCCCGTGGACGCTGCGCGGGACGGCGACCACGCTCGCCGGCCAGATCGCGAACAGCGCGCCGAGCGCGGCCGCGCCGCTCAGCCTGCCTGCCGTCGGCGCGAGCGCCGCGGCGGGCCGCACCTGGGCGCTCGGCACCGCGCGCGCGTGGCAGGCGGCGCCGCGCGCCGTGATCGCGCCGATCACCGGGCTTGCGTACGACCTCGTGCTGTCGTCGCGCCTCGCGAGCGGGCGGCTCGCGCTCACGCTCGGCGAGGCGATCGTCACCGCCGCGGGCGCGGTGCCGGCGAGCGGGCGCGCGCCCGTCGATCTCGGCGAGGCCACGTTCCGCGATCCGTGGTTCGCCACGCGGCCGGCCGAGGTGCGCCTGGCGACGGCGGCGGGCGAGGTGGTCGTGCGCGATCTGGTGCTCGAGGGCGCCGTCGCCGCGGGCGGCGCGCGCCTGGACCGGGTGTCGCTGCGCGGCACGCTCGATGCTCGCCAGCTCGCGGCGCTCGGCGGCGGATCGGCGACGTCTCTGTGCGCGCAGGTCGCCAACACGGACGCGGCGTGCCGGCCCTGCGCCGACGGCGCGCTCGCCTGCGTCGCGGTCCGCTACGAGCACCTCGATGGCCAGGGGGTGAGCGCGCCGTGACGTCGCGCCCGCGCCCTGGCTGCTATCGTGGGTGCGCATGGACGATCCGGATGTGACGCTCCTCGAGAAGTGGCGGGGCGGGGACCGCGCGGCCGGCCAGGCGCTGTTCCAGCGGCACTTCGACAGCCTGTACCGGTTCTTTCGCAACAAGTGCGACTCCGACAGCGACGAGCTCGTCCAGGCCACGCTGCTCGCGTGCCTCGACGCTGGGCAGCGATTCCGCGGCGACGCGCGCTTCCGGACCTTCCTGTTCGGGATCGCGCGCAACAAGCTCTATCACTACTACCGCGACCGCAAGCGCAACCCCGGCCTCGACCTCTCGATCACGTCCGTCGCCGACCTCGCCACGACGCCGGGGACGATGCTGGCCCGCGATCAGTCTCACCGCGCCCTGCTCGCCGCGCTGCGCCAGCTGCCCGTCGAGCAGCAGACCTTGCTCGAGCTCCACTACTGGGAGGAGATGGACACCGTCGAGCTCGCGGCCGTCTTCGAGGTCCCAGCCGCGACGATCCGGACCTGGCTGTTCCGGGCGCGCGGCAAGCTGCGGGAGCTGCTCGGGCCATCCCTCGCGGGGACGCTCGACGATCTCGATCGGCGCGCCCGCGAAGCCCGGGAGGATACGGCGGGCACACCGGGCGCGAATTCTTGAAACGTACGCAGCGTGGGCGGGACTACCACGGCATGCGTTCCATGCAGCTCATGATCAGCCTTGGTGCGGTGGCGGCCACCGCTGGCGCCTGCGTGTCCTCTCTCGAGGGAGAGCCCGAGCCCACCGTCGCGGTCTATAGCCAGGCCGCGGGCTCCTGCCCCACGAACACGTGCGGAGACGGCAACTCGCCGGTGATCGACGGGGTCTACTTCTGGCGGATGCACGTCGGGAGCATGCCGGGCCTCCAGAACCCGGAGGGGGTCCAGATCGTCGGTGTCCAGAAGGGCGGGGTGCCGCTGCGGCTCCAGGTCGAGGACGGCGATCGGTTCCAGGCCGTCACGCCGCTGGGCGGGATCGTGCAGGCGGAGGGGCCCGGCCTGATCGACACGCGGATCCGCGTGACGTCGAGAGGCAAGCTGTACGAGATCCGCATCGCCGCGGTGCAGAGCGACGTGTTCTGGGTGGGGTCGCCGCCGCAGCAGCTCTGGGCGTACGACTTCCGCTACCGCCAGATCAACGACCCCTTGCAGCGCGCCGAGCGTCCGCTGTGCTCGGAGGGCGATGGGGATCCGAACAAGGTCACCGCGCTGGTGTTCGCCGGCGATCTCTACGATCCCGTCACCAAGGAGATCGAGGTGGGCCCCTCGACGGACGGCTGGCTCAACATCGCGTGCGTCGACAGCGCGATCTACAAGATGGAGAAGATGGGGCACACCGCGGCCGCGGTGGGCAAGGGCGGGATCCCGATGACGTCGGTCGCGCAGCGCCGCGCGCTCTTGAACATGTGGACCGCGAACGTGTGCGGTAACGGCGAGTCGTTCACCAAGCCGGGCGTGCCGATCCGGTTCCGCGACTCGCTCGCCCTTTTGCCGTCCACCTCGCCGTATTACCTCGGCGCGTTCAAGCCGCTCGATGCAGCGTGGAGGGCGTCGACCGAGGCGATCTGGAGCGACACCGGTGCGGTCTGCCTCACCAAGCACCGGCTCGATCAGCCGCTCGAGCCGTACGCCGTCCCCTGCCGGGACACGCTGCCTGTGTGCGACGACCTGCTCGGCGACCCGTTCGCGCACGGGCACGTGCTGACCCGCGTCCCGTAGTCAGGGCGCCGCGAGCGCCGCGCGGGCGCGCTCGAGCCGCCGCAGGTGGTGCGGCGAGTCGTGGACCCGGACGGCTGGCTCGAGCGCGCGGCGGGCGGCCTCGAACGCCGCCCGCGCGGCCTGCGCCTGCCCGGCAGCGGCGGCGATCGCGCCGCGCGCCAGCCACGCGTCGCCCGCGTGGAGCTTGCGCCACTCGGGGAGCGGATCGAGCGGGCCGAGCTCTGCGAAGAGCGCGTCGAGCTCCCGCGTCGCGCGCGGCAGATCGCCGGCGAGCAGGGCCCCGTACGCGCGCGCGAGCGCGAGCTGCTCGCCGTCGCCGCCGTGGTGCTCGGTCCGAGCCGCGTGATCGAACGCCGTCCGGGCGGCGGACACGTCGCCCGCCGCGTAGGCGAGGAGGCCCAGCTCGTACTGGCACTCGAGGATCTTGGAGCCGCGGTCGGGGTGGAGCGTGGCGTACGCGTCGCACGGCGGCGCCAGCGCGGCGCGCGCCCGCGCCGCGTCGGGCTCGAGCAGCGCGGCGCTGATCCGCGCGTTCAGCACCAGCGGGTGGCCGGCGTCGAGCGCGCGCTCGACGATCGCGAGCCGCTCGCGGGTCAGCTGGAGCCGCCGCCGCGGATCGGACGTCACGAGCGCGAGGTTGGTCCAGATCGGCGCGACCTCGAGCGCCGCGGGCCCGGTGACCGCGCGGGCGTGGCCGAGCGCGCGCTCGAACGCGGCGCGCGCGCCGTCGCGGTGGCCGGCCGCCAGCTCGACCGTGCCGACGGTGTTGTCGAGCAGCGTGCGCACCGCGCGCTCCGAGTCGGGGAGGCCGGCCGACTGGGCCTCGGCCAGCTCGAGGCCGTCGAGCGCGTCGGCGCGCGCGAGCCGGCCCCGGGCGAACGCCCGGCGCGCGTACGCCTCGACGGCGAGCGCGCCCTCGCCCGCGGTGAGCGCCAGCCGCATCGCCTCGCCGAGCGGCGCGAGCGCGGCCTCGTGCTCGTCGACGGTGAGCGCCGCCACGCCGGCGAGCCGCAGGGCGCGGGCGAGGAGCGGCGCGTAGGCGAGCGCGCGCGCGCGCGTGATCGCGGCCAGGACGCGCGGCCGGACGTCCGGGCGCGCGGCGCTGAGCTCGACCTCGAGCGCCGCCAGATCGCTCCCCAGCTCCGTCGCTGCCGCCGCGAGCTCGGGCGGCGGCGGCGCGACCGCGGACACGAGGAGCTCCGGATCGGCGCAGCGCCGCGGATCGGGGAGCCCGGCCGTGGCGGTGATCGCGTCCGGCAGCCGCGCGGCCGTCGTCGCCGATACCGCGCCGACCGCCGCGCCCAGCGCCGCGCGCGCGCGCGCCAGGCAGGCCACGCCGCGATCGAACATCTGCGGCGACAGCGCCGCGCTCCGGTGCGCCAGGCACGCCGTGCGGTGGCTCGCGCGCCACCGCGCGCCGTAGGTGTCGAGCACGTGCGTGACGTGGCCCTCGGCCTCCCGCGCGTACGGGTCCTCGAGCGTGGCGAGGTGCGCGCGGAGCGCGTCGCGGGCGCGATCGTTCCACACCGCGGCGAGCTCGGCCGCGCCGCCGTCGCAGATCGGCGCCGCCGCGCGATCGGCGCGCCGCCCGCCCGCGACGAACGCGGCGATCGCGACGCCGAGCACGCCCGCGGCGATCGCGCGCCGCTGCCAGCGCGTCCGCGGATCGCGCGCGAGCGCGGCGAGCAGGCGCTCCATCGACGGGAACCGGTCCGCGGGCGCCGGGGCCGTGCCGCGGCGCAGGATCCCGTCGAGCCAGCGCG
This sequence comes from Kofleriaceae bacterium, assembly GCA_035558535.1. Classification (GTDB taxonomy): domain Bacteria; phylum Myxococcota_A; class Polyangia; order Haliangiales; family Haliangiaceae; genus JABFXX01. The sequence continues at coordinate 47,532 of DATMCI010000012.1, read as the reverse complement.
GCACCGCCGGCCCCGTGGCGAGCAGGCCCTCGCGCAGCGAGGCGCAGAACGCGTACTGATCGGACGCGGGCGAGAGCGTCGCGCCCGTCGCCTGCTCGGGGGCCATGTAGCGGGGCGTCCCGAGCCCGGCGTGGGTGACCGCGAGCGTGCCCGCGGCCGCGCTCGCGCCCGCGGGCGCCGATGCGGGCGCCGGCTCGCCGGCCAGCGCGAGGCCGAAGTCGACGACCCGCACGCGGCCGTCGGTGCCGATGAGCGCGTTGTCGGGCTTGAAGTCGCGGTGGACGAGGCCCGCCCGGTGCGCCGCCGCGAGCCCCTCGCCTGCCTGGCGGTACGCGCGCACGACGTCGCGCGCGGTGCGCGGCGGGACGCAGTGATCGCGCAGCGTCTGCCCCTCGACCAGCTCCATGACGACGTAGACCTGCTCGCCGTGGACGCCGACGTCGTGGACCGGCACGACGTTCGGGTGCGAGAGCCGCGCGAGCGCCTGGCCCTCGGCCAGCATGCGGTCGCGCTGGCCGCCGTGGACGAGCTTGATCGCCACGCGCCGCGCGAGCTCCGGATCGCGCGCGGCGAGCACCACGCCGCCGCCGCCCGCGCCGGCCTCCGCCTCGACGATGTACCGGCCGATCCGCACCGGCTCGGCCTCGCCGAACAGGGCGCTCGCGATCTTCGCCCGCGCGACCGCCGCCGGCACGTCGGCGGCCGCCGGCCGCGCGCCGCGGAGCAGGCGGCCGAGCGCGCCGGGCTCCGGCTCCGGCCCGGGCTCGGGCTCGGGCCCGGGCTCCGGCTCTGGCTCGGGGCTGCCGGCGTCCACGCCGCGATGTTGGCTCGCCAGCGGCCGCCGCACAAATCGCCCGGGACGCTGAAACGCGGGACCCCGGGCTGGGACTACCTCGTGCGAGCCGCGCGCCCGCCGAGGGCGCGAACGCGCTCGCTCCACGAACCACTGCCCACGAGAGAGTCCCATGAGTCAGTCCAATGTCCGAATCGCTCCGAGCCGCGCGCGCCGCGGCGCTCCTTCCCGCGCCTTGATCTCCGGCCTCGCCGGCGCCCTCTGCGCGGTCACCGGCTGCGCCGTCGAGCCCGAGCCCGCGGGCGCCGCGGCCGGGCGCCGCTTCGTCGAGCGCACGCCCGAGATCCTGGGCGAGCTCGAGACGCGCGATGGCGCCGTGCTCACGTTCACGGCCGAGCGCGAGCGCGGCGATGGCGGCGGCGATCCGGTCGTGGCCATCACCGAGCAGGCGCCGCTCGGCGCGCCCGCCTACCTCGATCGCCTGCGCGACGCCGGGGCCACCTCGCTCGAGGCGTTCCTGGCGCTCGCGCCCGCCGGCACCGAGGCGCCGGCGCTCCTGCGCGAGGCGCACGCGCGCGAGGCCGCCGTGCTCGGCCGCTCCGCGGAGCTCCGCGCCGTATCGCTCTCCGCCGTGGCGGCGGCGACGCCGTTCGACAGCGCGACGTGCGACAGCTTCGCCGCGTTCACGGGCAGCGTCGGCACCTGGCTCGGCGAGCTGACCGGCAGCAGCACCGAGAGCCACTCGCTCACGTACGCGGGCGGCGGCAACGTCGCGGCGTCGATGTGCAACTACGACAGCAACCGCGTCGACTACAAGCACGCGCAGTTCTGCTACGAGGTGTCGACGGGCGGCGGGCTCGGCATCCTCTACTGCGACCCGGAGATCATCGTCCCCGACGGCAACCGGGTGAACAAGTCCTGGCTCAATGCCACGACCGATCGCGTGGTCCGGGCCGAGAAGCTCGAGAACTACACGCTGACGGTGACGAGCTTCCTCGGCATCGGCGGCATCCCGCCCACGCCGTAGCCGCCCGGCGCGCGGCGCGGGGCGCGGTCAGGCCGGCTGCCACGCGAGCCATCAGCTTGTGCCAGTCCCACGCCGGGTCGCCGATCTCGCCGTCGAACAGCGTGTAGACGGCGTGCGCGTCGCGGGTGGGCGCGCAGCGGCGGTGCACGCGGATCTGCGGGAGGGTCCGCACGGCGTACCGGCGCGCGCGGCGCGCCGTCAGCGCAGCTTCATCGAGCCGAGCAGCGCGCGGAGCTTGGGGCCCTGGACGTCGACCGTCTTCTTTGGACCGACGAGCTTGAAGTAGTACGGCCCCTGCGGGCTCCCGACGATCACGCCGACCAGCGACTGATCCGCCTTGTCGATCGGATCGCCGCCGCCGGGCATCGACGTCGTGACGTAGCGGCCGGTCACCGAGACCACGCTGGCCTCCTGGCCGGCGTACTTCGTCTGCTCGATCTTCGCGGTGTCCTTCACCGGCTTGCCGTCGGGCCGCTGGAACTGATCCATCCAGCGATCGAGGTTGTCCTTGACGCTGCCGGCGCCGCTCTCGCCGAAGTAGTAGACGACGAGCTCGGCCTCGGCGCCCGCCGCCGCCCCGGGCAGCGTGAACTGCGCGGCGCGCATGCTCGACGTGATCGGCTTCTCCGTCCAGCCGGCAGGCACCGCGATCGAGAACGGCCCGAGCGCGGCGCGCCCGTCGGGGAGCTTCTCGAGCGTCCGCGGCGCCGTCTTCTGCGCCATCGGGCCCGCTTGCGGGCTCGCGCCGCCGCTCGGGTCTGTGCCCATGCCAGCGTGCGGGTTGTCGCCGTGCGGGTTGGTCATGGCGCCGCCGCCGCCCATGCCGCCATGCGGGTTGGCCATGCCGCCGCCGCCGCCCATGCCGGCGTGCGGGTTGGTCATGGCGCCGCCGCCGCCGCCCTGCGGGCTCGCCGGTGCGGTGGGGTTGGCGGCTCCCCCCGACGCGGCGCTCCAGTCGGAGGCCGGCGGGAGGCCCTTGGACGAGTCCTTCTTGCAGGAGGCGGCAGGCGCGAGCGCGAGCGCGAGCGCGACGACGGCGAAACGGCGCATATGGCGGGACTGTACCCGGCTTCCGGGCGCCGCGGATCGCCCGCGAAGCTCGGCGCGCGGGTGGGCTTGCCGGCCGTGACGTGAATGACGCTTCGACACGCCCGTCGACGGCCCCCTGCGCCCGGCTATCCTCGACACGTGAGCGCTCAGGCCCAAGCGATCCTCGAGCAAGCCCTACGACTGTCGGCAGACGAGCGGGCTCATCTCGCTGACGCACTTCAGCGCTCGCTCGAAGACGGGGCATCGGGCCTGCCGCCCGACGAAGTGGCGCGCGTGTGGAACGAGGAGATCAAGCGCCGGTTGACCCGTGCGCGCGAGCGCGTGGCACGCGGAGAACCGACGAGACGCTCAGCCGATGAGGTCTACGCTGACGCGGAGGCCAGGATCCAGGCGATCCACGCGAGCCGCGGACGCTGATGAAGCCAGTCCGCTACGACGAAGACGCCGACGAAGAGTTAATCGATGAGATTGCTCGCTACGAGCTGCGGCGCGAGGGCTTGGGGATCGAGTTTCTGACCGCCGTCCGCGAGGCCGTTCGTCTCATCACCCAGAACCCAGGCGCGTGGCAAGCATCCGAGCACGCGCCTGATGTTCGCCGGTTCGTCATGCAGCGGTTCCATTCACGATCGTCTATACCGAGCTTGCCGAGGAGATCCTCATCGTCGCGGTGGCCCACTCGAGCCGCGAACCCGGCTACTGGCGCAGGCGGCTGTAGAGGATACGAAGAAAGAAAGCTCGCAGCCAAGATCGGGCATCTCGACCGGGCCATCCTGGACACCACGGGGCGCTCGCTCCTGCGCTGACTCGCCGTCGAAGAACGAGCGACGCGCCGGCCGCGGGCGTCAGCTCGTCCAGCTCCGCAGGTGCACCGGCGCCTCGTCGTCCGCGTCGGTCACGGCCGCCGCCGGCAGCGTCGTCGCCGCCGCCGCGCCGCCGTCGCCACGCGGCGCTGCCGCTTCGGCGTCCGCGAGCTCTTGCGCGAGCCGCGCGAGCGGCTGCGCGAGGCGGACGAAGCGCGGCGGCACCTCGTCGAGGACCGCCCGCGCCTCCGCGACGTGGCCCTGCGCCAGCCACTGGCCCGCGACCCAGCGGTGCACGCGGAGCGCGAGCCGGCTGCTCTCCCGCATCTGGCTGCCCGCCGGATCGACGCGATCGGTGAGCTCGCGCCACTCGTACCGCGCCTTGTCGAACGATCCGTACGCGATGAGGAACGTCACGAGGCGCGCGCTCCACCACGGGTTCTCCGGATCGAACGTGACCGCGTCGCGGTAGTGGTGCTCGATCATCTCCCGATCGTCGCGATCGCGGTCCATGTTCGCGGCGTAATAATGATGCGCGTACGGGTGATCGCCGAAGCCGAGGCTGTCCCGGAAGAGGTTGCCCCCCAGCTTGTAGTGGCCCGTCCGGCCGAGCCAGCGGCCGCGCGCCCACAAAAGCTCGCGGGAGAAGCGGTGCTGCGCGCGCCACTCGTCCGCCGCCCTGGCGCCGCCGTGCGCGAGGTGGTGCACCTTCTCCATCCAGGCGATGGCCGCTGCCGGCGGCAGGCCGTCGAGGCGCGCCGCGTCGGCGCCCGGTAGTGATCGGTAGTGATCGGCGAGGAGCTTGTGCGCCGCCTCGAGCTCCGCCAGGCGGGGACGGTGACCGGCCTCGTGCAGCTGCTCGAGCAGGGCCGCCCGCGCCGGCTCGCCGACCTGCAGCTGCTCGCGCCCGTACGCGACGCAGGTCGTGACCAGAGCCAGATCGTCGCCGCCGAGGCCCGTGAGCTGCTCGATCACCGCCGGCTCGAGGGCGCGGCGCGCGAGGAGCAGGCGGCCCAGGCCCGCCGCCTGCGCGGGCGAGAGGCGCCGCACGAGCTGCCGCGCCAGCCCGATCAGGTGCAGTCCGTCGAGGCTCGCCGGCTCGGCACCGAGCGCGATGAGCCCCAGCCGCAGGCGCAGCAGCGCCGGCGCGGCCTCGGCCCGCGTCGCACGCAGGTGCTGGGTCAGCCGCTCGGCCGCCGCGCGCAGCGTGCCGCCGAGCGCGCCCGGGTCGAGGTCCGCGGCCTCGAGCCGGAGCGGCGCCAGCTCGATCATGGAGTACCCGTGCGTCCGGCTGCCCGGTGGCGGGAGGCCGAGCATCACGATCGGGAGCTTCGCGGCTGCTTCGATCCCCGCCACGAAGGCGCGCGCCCGCCGGGCGCAGGCGTGCGTGTCCGGATCCTCGGCCGACTCGGACCACGACGGCGGCACCAGCAGCGCGATCGCCTTGCCGCTATCGGCCAGCGCCTTGCCGACGGCCTCGGCGCGGCGAGCCATGTCCTGATCGATGTCGCCCGTCTCGGAGCGGTGATCGGCGACGAGCTTGCCGGACTCGGGCACGTGGCTCGCCGCCTGGACGAGCGCGCCCAGCGCCGCGTCGAGATCCGCCAGCTCGGGCGGATCGATCGCGACGATGCCCGGGTTCTTCGCGAGCTGCCGCAGGATCGTCCGGCGCCCCGCGCCGGCCGGCCCTCGCACGAAGATCCGCGCGACCTCGCGGCGCTGCATCAGCCGCTGCTCCAGCTGGGCCGCGAGCTCTCTCAGCCGGGACTCGTGGTCAGCCAGGCGAAACATCGCGAGAGGCTACCCGGCCGGCGGATCTCGGCGCAACCAGCCCGCTTCGTACTCGGTGCGCGCCGCGATGCTGGGGAGCTATGGCCTGGGGAACAGCGCCCGGTGGAACTCATCGACCGCGAGCACTGCGTCGGCCTGCAGCGTGGCCCCATCGAGCTCCGGGTGATCGACGAGCATCTGGGACGCATAGGCTCGAGGGCCCTGAGTGCCCGGGGCCTCGAAGTTCGCGGCCAGGTCATCGAGCGCGGTGCGCACGGCGCGATCGATCAGGCTCATCTTCCACGCATCACCTCCAGCAAGTGCTCCGCGGCTTCCTCGCCGCGTACGCCGGTCGCTCGCAGATCGACGTAGACCCGCGGCCACGGGGCGAGCCGGATCCCGGCGATTGGCTCGGCGAGCAGCCGCGTGGTCACCGTCGGGAATGGCGCCAGGGTCAGCCGCCCGCCCTCGATCGGGCGCAGATCGGCGCGCGCCGCGATGGCCTCGAGCTCGGCGCTCGTACGGGCGTCGACGTAGACGGTCGTCGAGGAGACGGTCGTGAGCAGCGGCGCCAGGACCGCTGCCGCCACGGCGCCGGTCGCCGCCCAGTCGATGCCGAGCTGCGTCCATCGTTGCCCCAGCTCGGCGAGCCCGGCGACGTGATCTCGCCACGTGACGCCCACGGTGAGCGAGCCGGGTGGCTTCAGCGTCACCGCGGCCGACGCGTATGCCTCCAAGAGGCCATCGGTGCTCACGACGCGTCGTGCGGAGGCCCTGCCACGCTGGGCGTCCGCTTCGAGGAGGCGAAGCTCGGTGAGCACGCGGAGCGCGTTCGCGCAGCTCCCGCTCGACAGCCCGGTCGCCTCTCGCATCGATGCCACGGTGGCTCGTGTTCCGTGTAGCAGCGCCTCGCTGACCGCGAGGACGGCAGGCGTCCACCCGCTCGGCTTCTTGGCCGGCTCGGGACGGCGACCCGTACGCGACACGACGATGGTGCCGAGCGCGATCTCGGCGGCCCCGAGCTCGTCCACCCACCCGATCCCTCTGCCGGAGAGCAGCTCACGCGCACCCGGAGACATCTGGCGCGCGACCACGACATCAGGTGGCCGAGTCGAGGTCTCCAGGGCAGAGCGCGTCGGTCCGAGCGAGCCGCTTCCGGCCCACAGCGCGCCAATGCGATGGCCCGCGATCTTGAGGTCGATGTTCGGGCCGTGGCTCTTGGCGACCTCGAGCCGAACTTTCGGTGGCAGCACCGAGCGCAGCACCGCGGTGATGCGGCGAGCGTGGCCCGGGGCGTTGCGTGCGGCGGTCACCAATACCTCAGGCAGATCTTATAGTTCACTGCGGCAGTGATGTATAGGGAACGCGTGAACATTTCTCATAAATTCGTATGAATTTCAGAAATTTACGAGGACGACGATCTCAGACAGGCCCGGCGAACGGAGGCTCCTATCGTGGCGCGCCCGCCATCGCCGAGGGGGCCGCGGGGTGCGAGACTGTGCAGCGGATGCCGACGATCGACGTGCCGGCCGACGTGCCGGCCGACGTGCCAGCCGACGTGCCAGCCGACGTGCCAGCCGGGCGCAAGAACCTCCTCTTGCCGGAGCAGGAGCGGTGGCCGCTCGATCCGGACAAGCCGGTGCTCGAGCTGGTCGACGTCTCGCTCGCGTTCGGCGACAAGCCGGTGCTGGGCGGGCTCTCGCTCAAGATCGTCCCCGGCAAGACGACCGTGGTCGTCGGGCGGAGCGGCTCGGGCAAGACGGTGCTGCTCAAGCTGATGATGGGGCTGCTCCGGCCGGACTCGGGCAAGGTCATCCTGTTCGGGCGGGACCTGGCGACGGTGTCCGACGTCGAGGTGCTCGAGCTGCGCAAGCGCATGGGCATGCTGTTCCAGAACTACGCGCTGTTCGACGCGCTCTCCGTCGAGGACAACGTCGGGTTCCCGCTGCTCGAGAACTCCGACCTGCCGCGGCGCGACATCGAGACGCTCGCCACGGAGCTGATCCGCATCCTCGGGCTCGGCGGCAGCGAGCGGCTCCTGCCCTCCGAGCTGTCAGGCGGCATGAAGAAGCGCGTCAGCCTCGCGCGCGCGCTCGTCGCGAACCCCGAGGTGGTGCTGTTCGACGAGCCGACCACCGGCCTCGATCCGGTCATGATCGCGAAGGTCGACGAGATGATCGCGCTCGCCAACCAGCAGTACCAGATCACCTCCATCATCATCAGCCACGACCTGGCGAGCACGAGGCGGCTCGCCGACAAGGTCGCGTTCCTCCACGACGGCAAGATCGTCTTCTACGGCAGCTACGACGAGTTCACGGGCAGCGACCTGCCGGCGATCCGCTCGTTCCTCGACGGCGCGCGGACCACGCGGCTCTCGCACGCCGACGCGGCGGCGATCGCACCGGCAGACGCGGCGGCGACCGCACCAGCGGCGGCGCCGGCACCGGCGCCCGGTCGCATCGAGGAGGCGCCAGCGCTGCCAGCAGCGGCGCCAGCGCCGAGCCGGATCGCGGACGCCCCCACGATCGAGCTCGTCGGCGTGTACAAGAAGTTCGGCCAAAAGGACGTCCTGCGCGGCGTCGATCTGGCCATCTATCCGCGCCGCATCACCGTCCTCATCGGCGCGAGCGGCTCGGGCAAGTCCGTCATCATGAAGCACGTCATGGGGCTGTTCAAACCCGACCGCGGCCAGATCGTCGTGTTCGGCAAGGACATCGTCGGCATGAACGACGACCAGCTCGACGAGGTGCGCACGCACTTCGGCCTCGTGTTCCAGCACGCCGCGCTCCTCGACTGGCTCTCGGTCGAGGACAACATCGCGTTCCCGCTCGTCGAGCGCCGGAAGACGCCTCGCGCCGAGATCCGCGCGCGCGTCGACGAGATCCTCGAGCGCCTCAAGCTCACCGACATCCGACACCGCATGCCGGCCGAGATCTCCGCCGGCCAGCGCAAGCGCGTCGGCATCGCGCGCGCCATCGTGATGAAGCCGGCGGTGATGATCTACGACGAGCCCACCACTGGCCAGGATCCGCTCCGCACGCGCGACATCGACGACATGATCCAGGAGACGCAGCAGCAGTTCGAGATCACGAGCATCGTGATCAGCCACGACATGGCCTCGACGTTCCGGATCGCCCACATGATCGCGATGCTCTACCAGGGCAAGATCGCCGCTTACGGCACGCCCGAGGAGGTGCTCGCCTCGCCCGACGAGCACGTGCAGGAGTTCATCCACGCCGGCTCGGTCGACGGCTGAGCCGCGCGTCTTCGCGGGGCGTCCTCGCGGGGCGTCAGGCTCAGGCTCAGGCTCAGGCTCAGGCTCAGGCTCAGGCGCCCCCGGCGGCCACCTCCCGGAGGTACGCCTGGGCGCCCTCGGGCGTCATGAACCAGCGCTTGAAGTCGCTCGGCTGCTCGAAGCCGTTGACGAAGCGGTGCGCGATCTTCGCGTTACTGCACGCCGCGCCGAACAGCTCGAGCACGTGCTGCGGCGGCGGCGAGAGCAGCGCGTTCGACCACGCGGTGACGTCCCCGACGTCGTCCCCCCACGCCCGGTCGAACGTCGCCTGCATCCACGCGGCGTCGAACGGCGCGTCGCCGCGCTCGAGGATCGACGCCAGGTACGCCGCGGCCGCCTTCGCGGCGTTGCCGGCACCCTGGCCCGTGATCGGATCGTTCAGCACCACCGCGTCGGCCAGGCCGAGCACGCGCCGGCCCGATGGCAAGACGCCGATCGGCGCGCGCACGGTCGGCGCGAAGCGGCCGGCCAGGATCCCGTTCGGATCGGTCAGCTCGAGCGCGCGGCAGCGCTCGGCCTCCCACGGGAAGAACGTCTCCAGGATCTGCTGGGCCCGGGCGAGGTAGGCATCGGGCGTCGCGACGTCCTCCCAGCAGTCCATCGGGCCGCCCGGGATGCCCTCGAGGACCATGATGTCGCACGGCCCCGTGATCGTCTCAGCCGGGACCGGGAAGTACTCGCCGACGCCCGGGCACAGGTTGAAGTTGACGGCGGAGTATTCGGGCCGCGGTGCCATACCGGTCACGTACACGAGCGCGAGCGCGCGCATCGGCCGATCGTACGGCGAGCGAGATGCGTCTCGCGGGAACAGCTGCGCGATGTCGCCCTTGCCGCTCGCCACCACGACGAGCTCGCTGCTACTGGCGTATGCCTCGAGGTCCGCGAGCGCCACGTCCTGGAACCGCAGCTCTCCGCCGCGCGCGGCGAAGTGCTCCATCCAGCGCGGGAACTTCACGCGCTGATCGACCGACTGCGCCGGGTGCTCGAGGCGCGCGGCGAACTCGATCACCTTGGCGCCGCGGATCTCGGGGTGCGGGACGCTGAGCCCGATGCCCTCGACGGGCGGGCACGTCCGGTCCCAGAAGTTGATGCCGAGCGCGCGCTCGTGGACGAGCGCCGTCTCGAAGAGGCACTGGCTCGACATCACGCGGCCGCCGCGGATCTCCTCGGGCGTCCGGTTCGAGACGCACGTGACCTCGTACCCCGCCTGCACGAGCCCGATGCCTAGCTGGAGCCCTGCCTGCCCCGCACCCACGATCGTGATCTTCCGCTTGCTCATCGCTGCTCCTCTCCTGGTTCCGCGGCCGGTCGCCGCTACTCGAAGTCCTCGCTGCGGCCGTGCGGCGGCACGACCACCGGCACGGCCTCGCCGCCGATGACGTCGATCACCGTCGGCGCGCGCTCGCACTCCCATGTCGTGACGTTCGCGAACAAGGTCGGGCCGTGGCGCCACGCTCCGCCGTCCTGGTGGATGTGGCCGAACAGGTGGAGGCGCGGCGCGAGCTCGGCTGTGCGCGCGCGCAGATCGGCGCACCCGGCGCGGCCGCCGACCGGCGAGCGATCGCCGATGCCGGCGGGCGGGCCGTGCGTGATGAGGACGTCGATCGGCGGCGGGATCGCGCGCCAGATCGCCGCGAGCGGCTCGCCGCGCGGCAGGTTGAACGCCCAGTCGTGGAACGCCGGCTGCCACGGGCTGCCCCAGAAGCGGACGCCGTCGATCACCGCGCCCGCGTCCTCGAGGTAGATCGCGTCGCCGACGAGCGCGCGCGCCGCGGCCGGATCGCTGGGGCAGTCCACGCCGCGGGCCAGGCACGAGCGGCAGAAGCCGTTCCCCCGCGCGCAGGGCGCGAACGCCCAGTCGTGGTTGCCGGCGACGATGATCTTGTGGCGGTGCGGCAGCCCGGCGATCCACGCCGCGGCCTCGCGCAGCTCGTCCAGGTCACCGCCGCGGCACAGGTCGCCGGCGTGGACGAAGACATCGCCGTCCGGGACGGCGAGCTCACCGTGGAACAGGTGCGTATCGGCGACGGCGACGATCCGCATGGGGGGCGCCGGCAGACCGGCGGGCGCGTCCAATCTTAGCGGACGCGCTCGCCCTCGAGGCGGAGCGCCTGCTCGGCGGCGGCCTGGAAGTTGCGGGCGAGGGTCAAGAGCTCCATGCGGGCCTCGAGGTCCGGGATGCCACCGGCGGCCGGCATCGTGTTCTGCTCGAGCTCCGCGACGATCGCGTTGCGGGCGTAGATGGCCTGGTTCGGGTAGTTGAGCAGCACGAGCTGGCTCGCCTTCGCGGCGTTGTCCGGGCTGTGGCAGCCGTTGCAGTTCTGCCGGCGGGCCTTCTCCTCGAGCGCGCGGAACGCGGAGTTGAGCGGCGCGACCATCGCGTTCTCCGGGGAGAGCAGCTTCGAGTAGAGCACCGAGCTGCTCGGCGCCGGGACGCCCTCGGGCGTCATCCAGCTCCAGTTGCCGTCGAACGTGTGCCCGGTGAACGGCCGCGACGTGTCCTGCTTCGCGCCGCGCATCGCGCCGAGGAGCTTGCCGTCCTCGATGAACAGCACCAGCTCGGTCGCGAACTGGTAGCTGTCCCACTTCCCCTTGGAGTGCCAGAACGGGTACGGGTAGCTGCCGGTGTCGAGCTCGTTGCGGAACGCGTAGGGGACGAAGAGCAGCGTCTGCGTGCCGCTCTGCTCGATGCGGAAGTCGCTGCCGAACATGAACAGCGACGCGTACATCTTGCGCCAGACCAGCGGGTTGAACCGCGTCACGTTGTTCTGGTACAGGTCCAGCGGCTTGTCGGCACTCTGAGCGCCCCAGAGGAACGGCTCCTCCATGTGATCGCGGAGCTGCGTGAGCTTGGCCAGCGCCTCCCCGCACGACAGCCGGGCCGCCTCGTCGGCGCGGTCGGCCATGGGGCACGCCTGCGCGAGCCCCGCCGCGATGTCTATCGCCAGTGCCTCGTCCGCAGCGTTGTCAGCTGGCGGTTCAGCTTCCGGGAGGAGGACAGAGTCCGTTCCACAGGCAGCCAAGGCACCGAACGTGAACATCATCGGCAGGAGGTTCCGCATCGCGAGTTACAGATACACCCCTCCCAAGAAAACCTGATCCAGGTTTCCCCACACAGAACCTCACATGCTCCCCCCTGGAAACTTGGTGAGATGCCTTGCACGGAAGGTTTTCAGTAATCTTGACGGATGACGGATCCCGGCCTGGAAGACCTAACTATCATTATCCAAAATGAAAACTACCCGTAAACTACCCGTAAAGAAGAAATTGGTCCGGCCTTTCATCCGCTGACAATCGCTCCCGAAATTCTCGTATGTGTAGGTGCGCCTGATGCTGACCTGTGAGCGTGAGGAACGGATCACAAACGGGGGGCGCGTGTATCCGAGCGCGGCTCGCGCGACTCCCGCGCGAAGCGCCAGCGCGCGCCTTCGAGCTCCCTCGAGCCCGACGTCGTGGAGACGCCCGGGAGCCGACAGGGAGACATCAGAGGCGCGTGCGAGGCGGGAACTTCGTCGAGGCGAGGCCGTGATACGACAGGGAGCGATGGGGATCATCGATCTCGGTAAGCGAGTCGCGCGAAACGCCTGGCGGCTCCCTGTGGTGGGCCAGGTGCTCGAGCTGGACTACGCCCGCTCCTTCGCGCGCCGGCCGCCCGGCCAGTTTCGCGGTGTCTACGCGACGTTCGCCGAGGCCGAGGCCGCGATCCCGGCGGGCCAGCGGGTCGGGTACGACCACGCCGAGCTGGCCGGGCTGTACCGCCACCGGATGGAGAAGGCGAACCAGAGCGACTACGCGGTGCTGTTCTGGCTCAAGGACATCCTCGGGCCGCGGTCATTCGTCTTCGACTTCGGCGGCCACGTCGGCGTCTCGTATCACGGCTGGCGGCACTACCTGCGCTACCCGCACGGCATGCGCTGGCTCGTCTACGACATGCCCGCGATCGTGAAGGTCGGCGCGGAGCTGGCGCGCGAGCGGCCGAGCGAGGGCCTCGAGTTCACGAGCGAGCTCGCCGACGCGCGCGGCTGCTCGATCTTCATGGCCGCCGGCTCGCTGCAGTACGTGGACGAGTCGTTGCCGGCGCTGCTCGCGCGCATGGGCGGGCCGCTGCCGCGCCACCTGATCGTCAACAAGATGCCGATGTACGACGGCGACTCGTTCGTGACGGTGCAGTCGACCGGCCGCGCGTTCCACCCGTACCGGATCTACAACCGTGCCGCGTTCGTGGGCGAGCTCGCCGCGCTCGGGTACCGCGTCATCGACGACTGGCAGAACCGCGAGCAGCACGCCGAGATCCCGTTCACGCGCGGCCGCGACATCGACGCGTACAGCGGCTACTACTTCGTCCGCGACGCGAGCCCGGAGGGCTGAAGCTCGCTGCTAGTGGCTCGCCAGCCGCATCGGCTGGCGGCGGCCGTACGCGAGCGTCCGCCACACCCACTCGACGGGGCCGAAGCGGAAGCGGGCCATCCAGAAGTGGCAGAGGACGAGCTGCGCCGCGTAGATCGCGAGCGCGATGCCGAGGCTGACGGCGGGGCCGACCTTGCCCGAGAGGCCCAGGCCCCAGCCGTAGAAGAGGAACATCGCGAGGACGGTCTGGCTCAGGTACACGGTGAGCGTCATCCGCCCCATCGGCGTGACGGTGACGAGCACGCGCCGCCACGCGGGCCGCTGCATCAGGAGCACGACGCCCGACACGTACACCGCCGTCACGGCGAGCACGGCGACCTCGTTGACGACGACCGCCGCGAGCTGACCGGCCAGCAGGAGCTCGTAGCGCTCCATGAAGCTCGCGTGGATCGCCGTGTTCACGGCGCTCGCGACGAGGCCGATGGCGGCGCTCCACCCGAAGATCCGGCGGAACAGCGGCAGGTGCGCCGCGCCGTCGCCGTCGAACAGGCCGCGCCGGCCGGCGTAGTACCCGAGCAGGAACCGGCCGAGGATCCACGCGGCGTACCAGCCGAAGACGTTCGCCATGTAGCTCGCGTAGTGCCGGAGCTGCGCGGCCGTCGCGGCGCCGAAGTCCGGTCCCCGGACAGCCGCCACGACGACGCCCTGGAGCGAGTCCTCGCTCACGGGCTGCCCGAGCGCGACCCGCAGCGCCGGGGTGACGCCCGGCAGCGCCATCACGAGCTGCGGCACCAGCACGAGCACGGCCGCCGTGACGAGGAGCGTGCGCGGGCGGCAGTTCCGGAACGCGAGCAGCACGAAGCCGAGGAGCGCGTAGTGCGCCGTGACGTCGCCCCACCACAGCACCGTGTGGCACAGGCCGATGCAGAGGAGGACCAGGAGGCGGCGCGCGTACGTCGTGCGGATGTCCTGGCCGCGCCCCTCGGCGCGCGAGAGCTGGATCGCGAAGCCCAGGCCGAACAGGAACGTCAGGAGGGACATCGCCTTGCCGTAGAGGAAGAGCTTGACGAGCCAGTTCACGGCGGCGTCGGCGGGGTTCCCTGCCGGCACTGGCCGGAACCAGCCGCTGCTGAAGGCGTTCTCGATGTTGACGACGAGGACGCCGAGCAGCGCGATGCCGCGCAGGACGTCGAGGATCTGGACGCGCTCGAGCGGAGCGACGGGCCGGAGCGAGCCCGCGCCCTCGGCGTCCGGCGAGCCCGCGCCCTCGGTCATGACTTGTTGCCCGGGATCAGGGCGGACAGCCAGCGCGAGAGGCGCGAGGTCGGCGCGGCGGGCGCCGGCGGCGTCGGCTTCGGCGGCTCCGGCTTCTTGGCGTCGTACTCGCGCGCGATCTGCTCGAGCGTCTGGAAGATGAACGCGCGCGGGCTGATGCGCTTGCCCGTGCGCGCCTCGAGCTTGGCGATCGCCTGCATGATCAGGAGCGAGTGGCCGCCGAGATCGAGGAAGTTGTCGGCCACGCTGATCCGATCGACGCCCAGAAGCTCCCGCCACACGGTCGCGACGAGCTGCTCCGCGCGCGTCTGGGGCCCGCGGAACGCGCCGCCTTGGACCGGCGCCTCGGCGGTCGCGCTCGGGGCGGGCAGCGCGCGGCGATCGACCTTGCCGTTCGGCGTGAGCGGCAGCCGCTCGAGCGTCACGAACACGGCCGGCACCATGTAGTCGGGCAGGGCCTGGCGCAGGTGCTCGCGCAGGACGCTCGGCTGCGGCGCCTCGCCGCGCGGCACGAGGTACGCGACGAGCCGCTGCTCGCCGCCCGGCCCGGGCTGCGCGGTGACGACCGCCTCGGCGACCTGGGCGTGCCGCGCGAGCGCGACCTCGATCTCGCCGAGCTCGATGCGGTAGCCGCGCACCTTGACCTGGAAGTCGGTGCGGCCGAGGTGCGCGAGCTTGCCATCGGCGCGCCACCGCGCGAGGTCGCCCGTGCGGTACATGCGCGCGCCGGGCCGCTGCGAGAGCTTGTCCGTCACGAACCGCTCGGCCGTCAGCTCCGGCCGCGCGTGGTAGCCGAGCGCGACGCCGTCGCCGCCGATGTACAGCTCGCCCGGCACGCCGATCGGCACCAGCTCGCCGGCCTCGTCGAGGATCCAGACCTGGGTGTTGTGGATCGGCTGGCCGATCGTCACGCCGCCACCCTTGCCGAGCTCGACGCGCGCGCACGTCGACCACACCGTCGTCTCGGTGGGGCCGTACATGTTCCACAGGACGCCGACGGTGCGGAGCAGCGCCTCGGCGAGCTCGGGCGGCAACGCCTCGCCGCCGCACAGCGCCTTGAACCCCGCGCCGCCGCGCCAGCCGGACTCGAGCAAGATGCGCCACGTCGCGGGCGTCGCCTGCATGATCGTGGCGCGGTGCTGCTCGAGCAGCCCGCGCAGCGCGTTGCCGTCGGTCGCCTGCTCGCGCGTCGCGAGGATGACCTCGGCGCCCGCGGTGAGCGGCAGGAGCAGCTCGAGCACGGCGATGTCGAACGACAGCGTGGTGACCGCGACGAGCCGATCGCTCTGTCCGAGCCCCGGCTTCTCGCGCATCGCCGCGAGGAAGTTCACGACCGCGCGCTGCGGCACGCGCACGCCCTTCGGGCGCCCCGTCGAGCCGGACGTGTAGATGAGGTACGCCGCGTCATCGGGCCGGGCCGTGCTCGCGGGCGGCAGGGCCGCGCCCGCCGGCGTCGCCGCGCTGAGGGGCGGCTCGTCGGCGCGCATGACGCGCGCCGGATCGAGCGGGACCTCGCGCAGGTCGACGTCGGTGATGACGAGCTTGGCGCCCGAGTCCTCGAGCATGAAGGAGAGCCGCGAGGCCGGGAACCCCGGATCGAGCGGCAAATAGGTCGCGCCGGAGGCGATCGCGCCCAGCACCGCGCCGAGCATCAGCGGCGTGCGCTCGAGGAGGAGCGCCACGACGTCGCCGCGGCCCAGGCCCCGCGCCGCGATCGCCGCCGCCACGCGGTCGCGCAGCGCCGCCAGCTCGGTGTACGTCACCGCGCCGGCCGTATGCCGGATCGCCACGCGATCGCCGTACTGGCCGATCGACGCGAGCAGCGCCGTGAGCGTCGCGTCCGGCGCGAGCGGGTGCTCGGTCTGGTTCCACGCGACGAGCTGCGCGCGCTCCTCGCCCGTGACCTCGAGGAGCCTCCGCACCGGGCGGTCCGGATCCGCCGCGATCGCCTCGACGAGCGCGAGGAAGCGGCGCTTCCAGCGCGCGGCGGTCTCCGCGTCGATGATGTCGGTGTTGTAGTTGAGGCCGCCGATGACGCCATCGACGTTGTCGAGGAACCACAGCGCCACGTCCTGCGCGGCGGCCGGCTGGAACACCGGCAGGTTGTGGTGCTGGAGGTTGCCCCAGCGCGGCGGGCGCTGGCGCGCGTCCTGGTACGAGAAGAACGACTGGTAGATCGGGAACCGGCTCTCGTCGCGCTTGGTGTCGAGCACGCGCACGAGGTGCTCGAACGGCACGTCCTGCGCGCCGAACGCCTCGACCATCTCCAGGCGGCAGTGGCGCACGAGCTCGAGGAAGCTCTGATCCGGATCGACGCGGAGCCGCAGCGGCAGCGCGTTGACGAAGAAGCCCATCACCTTCTCGACCTCGGGGAGGTTTCTGCCGCGCACCGGCGTGCCGATCACGAGCTCGTGCTGGCGCGTGAGCTGCGCCAGGAGCGCCGACCACGCGGCGAGCAGCGTCATGAACAGCGTGGCGCCCTCGCGCAGGCCGATCGTGCGCAGCGCCGCGACGGCCGGCGCGGGCAGCTTCAGCCAGTCCGTCGCGCCGTCGCCGCTCTGGATCGGCGGGCGCGGGTGATCCGTCGGCAGATCGAGCGCGTCGGGCGCGCCGGCCAGCTTGGCGCGCCAGAACTCGAGCTGCCGCCCGAGCTCGGGCCCGGTCATCCAGTCGCGGTGCCAGACGGAGAAGTCGGCGTACGAGACCGGCGGCAGCGGGCGCGTCGTCGGCTGTTTGGCCAGCTGCGCCGCGTACAGCTCGGACATCTCCTCGTAGAAGAGGTCGAACGACCAGCCGTCCCAGATGATGTGGTGCGGCATGAAGAACAGCACGTGGTGGTCGTCGCCGAGCTTGAACAGGCGGACGCGGTAGAGCGGCGCCTGCGTGAGATCGAACGGCTGCGCGACCTCGATCTCGAGGCGGCGCAGGAGCTTGGGCTCGCGCTGCGCCTCCGGCAGGTTCGTCATGTCCTCGAACGGGATCGAGTCATCGATCTTGTCGCGGATCACCTGCGCGGGCGCGTCACCGACGAGGCCGAGCGCGGTGCGCAAGACCGGCTGGCGCGCGACCATCTCCGCGAACGCGCGCCCCAGCGCGGCTGTGTCGAGCGCGCCGTGGAGGTGGTGCGCCGACGGCACGTTGAACACGCGGCGCCCGAGCTGGAGCTGCTCGAGGTACCAGACGCGCTGCTGCATCAGGGACAGCGGCGCCGGGGCGTGATCGGCCCGCCGCGGGATGCGCGGCGGCGCCTCGGCGTCGCGGGGCCGCGCGCCGTCGAGCCAGCTCGCGAGGCTCACCACCGTCGGGTGCTCGAAGCCGGAGCGCATCGGCACCGCGCGCCCGAGCGTCTGCGACAGCTTCGCCGTCATCTGCGCGACGAGCAGCGAGTGCCCGCCGAGCGCGAAGAAGTTGTCGTGGATCGAGACGCGCGGCAGGGAGAGCGCCTCCTGGTACGCGCGCGCGATGACCTCCTCGGTCCCCGTGCGCGGCGCGACCGCGGCGCCCTCGCCCGCGACCGCCGGGCCCGACGGGGCGGGGAGCGCCTTGCGATCGACCTTGCCGCTGCCCGTGAGCGGCATGGCCGCGAGCGAGACGAAGCGCGTCGGGACCATGTATTCGGGCAACGTCTTGCCGAGGTGCTCCTTGAGCGCCTCGTCCGACGGGGGCGTGGCCCCGCCCTGCGGGACGTAGTAGCCGACCAGGCGGACGTCGCCCGGGCGGTCCTCGCGCGTGATCACGGCCGCGTGGGCGATCGCCGGGTGGCGCGCGAGCGCGACCTCGATCTCGCCGAGCTCGATGCGATAGCCGCGGACCTTGACCTGGAAGTCGGTGCGGCCGAGGCACTCGAGGGCGCCGCGGGCACCATCGCGGCCACCATCGAAGGTACGCCAGCGGGCGAGGTCGCCGGTGCGGTAGAGCTTGGCGCCCGGCTGGACGCGCGTGTGATCGGGCAGGAAGCGCTCGGCGGTGAGCTCGGGGCGCTCGAGGTAGCCCAGGGTGACGCCGTCGCCGCCGATGAACAGCTCGCCGACGACGCCGACCGGCACCGGCTGGAGATCCTCGTCGAGGACGTGCAGCGTGGTGTTCGCGACCGGGTGGCCGATGAGGACCGGCCCTGCCGGATCGTCGACGCGATGGAAGCTCGACCAGACGGTCGTCTCCGTCGGGCCATAGCCGTTCCACAGCTCGACGCGCGGGGCGAGATCCGCGGCGAGGTCGCGCGGCAAGGCCTCGCCGGTGCAGATCGCCTTGATCTTCGGGTCGCCCTCCCAGCCCGCGGCGCGCAGGATGCGCCACGTCGCCGGGGTGGCGTCGATGAACGTGACGCCCTCGCGTAGGACCAGCTGGCGCAGCCGGTCGCCGTCGGTGGCCTCGGATCTATCGGCGAGGACGATCGTGGCGCCGACGACGAGCGGCAGGATCAGCTCGGAGACGGCGATGTCGAACGAGAGCGTCGTGACGGCGAGGACCATGTCGCGCTCGGACATGCCGGGCTCTCGCGCGACGCTCGTCAGGAGGTTGACGACGCTCCGGTGCGGGACGCGGACGCCCTTGGGCCGGCCCGTCGAGCCGGACGTATAGATGATGTACGCCGCGTCCTCGGCGGTGCCGGCGCCCGCCGCCAGCTCGGTCCCCGGCTCGGGCTCCGCCGGCACGTCATCGAGCACCACGACGGGCACGCTGCCGATGACGCTCGCCGCGCCCGCGGCGATCGCGCTCGTGGTGACGATCGCGGCGACCCCGGCGTCCTCGACCATGAAGCGGAGGCGCTCTGACGGGAACGACGGATCGAGCGGGACATAGGCCGCGCCGGCCGAGAGCGCGCCGACGAGCGACGGCAACAGATCCAGGTCGCGCTCGACGAGCAGGCCGACGCGGTCGCCCGGGCGCACGCCGGGCGCGCGCAGCTCCGCCGCGATCGCGGCCGCGCGGCGGGCGAGCTGGCCGTACGTCAGCGTCTTGCCGCGGTTCTTCACGGCGACGCGGTCGGGCACGCGGCGCGCCGTGGCGAGGATCAGCTCCTCGACGCGCGTTTGGCGCGGGTAATCCGCCTCGCTCCGGTTCCAGGCCGCGAGCGCGCGGCGATCCGCCTCGGACAGGATCGGCAGCTTGCCGATCGCCTGGGTCGGATCGGAGACGATGCCGCGGAGCAGGATCTCGTACGCGGCGAGCCAGCGCCGCACGGTCGCGGCATCGAACAGGTCGCTGTTGTACTGGCACTCGACGCGCAGCCCGGCGCCCGTGTCGACGGCGTTGATGAACAGCTCGAACGTCTCGTGGATGCGCGGGTTCGTCTGGAATTCGACGGCGACGCCCGGCATGCCGTGGCCCTCGCCGCTGAGCGCCTGGTCGATGTTGAAGATGACGCTGATGAGCGGCAGCCGGCTCGGATCGCGCGCGATCGGCAGCCCCTGCAGCACGCGGCCGAACGTGACGTCCTGGTGATCGTACGCGTCGAGCATCGTCGCGCGCACGGCCTTCACGTGATCGGCGAACCGCTCGCCGCGCGCGAGCTTGTTGCGCAGCGGCAGCATGTTGACGCAGTGGCCGACCAGGCTCTCGAGGCCCGGGGTGGCGTTCTGGCCGGCGGCAGGGATGCCGACGACGAGGTCCTGGTGCCCGGTGAGCCGGTGGAGCAGGACGTCGAACGCGGCGAGCAGCGTCGCGAACATGCTGCCGCCGAGGCTCGCGCCCATCTTCTTGACCTGCGCGAGCAGGTCGGCGGGCACGATCACGTCCTCGCGGCCCGCGCGCGTGGTGCGCACCGGCGGGCGCGGCCGATCCGTCGGCAGGTCGAGCGCCGGCACGCCATCGGTGAAGCGCTCGATCCACCAGCGCTCGTTCTCGCGCACCTCCGCCGAGCCCGCGCGCGCGGCGCACGCCGCGGCGTAGTCGATGTACGACGGGGCCGCGGGCAGCGGCGTCTTGCGCGTGCCGGTGGCGATGCCGTAGAGCGCCGCCAGGTCCTTCACGATCACCCACGCCGACCAGCCGTCGAGCACGATGTGGTGCCCGGTGAACACGAGCACGTGGTGATCGGCCGCCAGCCGCACGAGCTCGGCGCGGACGAGCGGCCCGTGCTCGAGGTCGAACGGCTCGCTCACGTGGCGCTGCTTGATCGCGGCGAGCTCTGCCTCGCGCGCCGCGGGCGGCAGCGCCTCGAGATCGCGCAGCGGGACGGAGAGCTCGAGCGACTCGGCCGACCGCATCGTCATGCCGTCGGCGGTGAACGCCGCGCGCAGCGCGTCGTGGCGCGCCGGCAGCTCGCGCACCGCGTGGCGCAGCGCGCCGATGTCGAGCTCGCCCCGGAAGTGCAGCGACGCCGACTCGTTGTAGGCGAGCGACGCCTCGGCGCCGAGCCGGTCGGCGAGCCAGACCTCGCGCTGCGGCTCCGTCGACGGCGCCTCGCGCACGCCGGCCTCTGCGGCGACCGGCACGACCGTGGCGCGCGCCGGGAAGAACCCGCTCGCCTGCATCTCGGTCGCCGCCGCCTTGTACGCGGCGACGATCGCCGCGATGTCGTCGTCGCCGTGCGCCGTGGTGAGGAAGCACGGGAAGTTGTCGAGGATGTGGATGCCGCGGTCGCGCAGCATCACGTAGATGAGGTCGCCGTACGGCAGGTCCTCGGTGAAGACGTTGCGCCACAGGGACGCGAACGTGGAGAGCTTGAACGGCGCGCCGATCTCCTGCATGAACGCGTTGACCTGGCCGACCATGCCGGCGGTCTTCGCGGTGAGCCGCTCCTGCAGCGCGGGGCCCAGGTCGCGCATGTGCTGGAGCGACGCGTGCGTCGCCGCGAGCGCGAGCGGGTGGCGGACGAACGTGCCGGCGAAGTAGGTCACGCCGACCGACGGGATCGAGTCGTCGCCGTACTCCCAGCCGCCGCCGTCGAGCGCGTCCATGTACTGGCGCTTGCCCGCGATCACGCCGATCGGGATGCCGCCGCCGATCACCTTGCCGTACGACGCGAGATCGGCCTCGATGCCGAAGATGCCCTGGGCGCCCTTGGGGTGCGAGCGGAAGCCGCAGATGACCTCGTCGAAGATGAGCACCGTGCCGCTCTCCTCGGTGAGCTTGCGCAGCTCGCGCAGGAACTCGACGGGGGCGAAGTCGGGGCGCCGGCTCTGTACCGGCTCGACGAGGATCGCGGCGAGCTCGTGCGCGCGCTGGCGCAGGATCTCGAGCGACTCGGGCGTGCCGTAGTCGAGCACGAGCACGTTCTGCGACGCGGCCGGCATGATGCCGGGCGCCGCCGGGATGCTCCTCAGCTTGCGCGTGCCGCGGACGATGACCTCGTCGAAGATGCCGTGGTACGAGCCGGTGAAGAGCGCGATGAGGCTCCGGCCCGTGACGGTGCGCGCGATGCGCATCGTGCCCATCACGGCCTCCGAGCCGGTGTTGCAGAACGCGGCGCGGTCGGCGCCGGTGAGCTCGCAGAACAGCCGCGCGGTGTCGCCGGCGAGCGCGTGCTGCGGGCCGATCTCGTAGCCGGAGTCGATCTGCTTGTGGAGCACCTCGCGGATGAAGTCCGGCTGCCAGCCGAACATGCTCATGCCGAAGCCGCACAGGACGTCGATGTACTCGTTGCCGTCGATGTCCCACAGCCGGCAGCCGCGCGAGCGGTCGACGACGAGCTGGTAGACGAGCTCCTTCGTCAGCGGGCGGAAGCCGTTGACGACGCGCGGATCGGCCATCTGGGACCGGTGCTTCGCGGTGTACTCCTTCGACTTGCGCGTGCGCGCGGTGTAGCGCGCGATCAGCGCGTCGAGGCGCGCGCGCTGCTGCGGCGTCAGCTCGTCGGCGGCGGTGTGGATGCGCGCGATCGCGCCGAACGCCTTCTTGACGTCGTAGCTCATCGGCCCGGCGGGCGGCTCTTCTTCATTCTTCGTCGACGGCGCCTTCGCTGGCGCCGGGGCAGGAGCCGGCGCAGCGGGCTGTGCCGCGATCGGCTGCGCGGCGACGGGCGCGGGCTGCGGCGCGATCGGCTGCGGGACGATCGCCACGGCGCCGCTCGTGAGCAGCGCGAGCTGCTGCGCCATCACGGCGAGCTGGTTATCGATCACCTGCCGCACGTACGGTGACGGCCCGTCCGCGGACACACCCGGCAGCCTCGCCGACTGCGGCATCGCCATCGGCACCGGCTGCGCCATCAGCATCGCCTGCGTCAGCGGCGGCGGCGGGGCCTCGGAGGACGCCACCTGCGCGGCGGCGGCCGCGACCTCCGGCGGGAGCCGCTCGTCGAGCATCGCCGCGAGGCTCGCGATCGTCGAGTAGCTCTCCATCACCTGGCGGAACGTGACCTTGACGTTGTGCGCGCGCTGCACCTGCAGCGCGAGCTGCGTCAGCGCGAGCGAGTCGAGCCCGAGCTCGAGCCACGGCGTGGCCGGATCGGCCTCGGTGACGTCGGTGCCAGAGACCTCCTCGACCAGCTCGCAGATCGAGGCGATCAGGCGCGGGCGCCGATCGACGGGAGCGGCCGGTGCGGCGGACATCGCCGGCGCGGAGACGGTGGGCGTGGCGTTGGACATGATGGTAGCCATGACGGTGGGGAGGGCAGCGGGCAGGGCAGCGGGGAACGCCGCGGCGGCGGCGGCAACGGCAGGCGCGGCAGGCGCGGCGAGCGCGGCGACGGCGGCGGGCAGCGCGGCTCCGGCCGTCGCCGCTGGCGGATCCACCCAGTGGCGCTGGCGCTGGAACGGGTACGCAGGCAGCGGGACGCGCCGCCTCCGCTCGCTCCCGAAGGCGCCGCCGCTCCCAGCCGCGCCGCCGCGGTAGCCCGCCCAGTCGATCGCCTGGCCGAGCGACCACAGCTGGCCGAGCGCGGCGGCGACGGACTCGGGCTCGCGCTCGGCGGAGTCGGCGAGGCTCGGGATCGCCGGCGGCAGCGCGCGCTTGCCGGTGACGACCTGGCGCGCGAGCGTCGACAGCGTGGCGCGCGGGCCGATCTCGATCAGCACGCGCCGCGAGTCGGCGAGGATCTGCGCCGCGGCCGGCCCGAACCGCACCGGCAGGCGCAGGTGCTCCGCCCAGTAGCGCGTGCTCGTCGCCTCGGCGTCGGTGAGCCAGCGCGCCGTCACCGTCGACAGGATCGGGATCTTCGGCGCCGCCAGCTTCACCTTCGCGATGAGCGCGGCCAGGGGCTCGATCACCGGATCCATCATCGACGAGTGGAACGCGTGCGACGTGACGAGCCGGCGCGTCACGACGTCCGCCGCGCCGAGCTCGGCCTCGAGCTTGGCGATCGCCTCCGTCGGGCCCGACGCGACGCACAGGCCGGGCGCGTTCTCCGACGCGATCACGACGCCCTCGGGCAGCCGCGGCGCGAGATCGGCGGCCGGCAGCCGCACCGACAGCATGCTGCCGGCCGGCAGCTCCTGCATGCGCCGCCCGCGCTCGGCGACGAGCCCGAGCGCGTCGGGCAGGGACATGACCTCGGCGAGCACCGCGCAGACCCACTCGCCGACGCTGTGGCCGATCAGGACCTTCGGCGCGACGCCCCAGGAGATCCACATCCGGGCGAGCGCGTACTCGAGCACGAAGATCGCCGGCTGGGTGACGCTCGTCGGGATCAGCGCCTGCGGATCCTCGGAGAAGAACTGCGCGCGCGGATCGCTCCCCGTCTGCGCCTCGAGGATCGCGCAGCACTCGTCGTACGCGGCGCGGAACGCCGGCTCGCTGTGGTACAGGCCGTACCCCATCCGCGCGTACTGCGAGCCCTGCCCGGGGCACACAAAGCCCACGGCCGGCAGCTCGGCGCCGAGCACGCGGCCGCCGCTCTTGGTCGGCTCCGCCGGCGGCGCCGCGAACAGGCGCGCGGCCTCGCCGAGGCTCGCCGCCACGACGTAGCGCCGGTGATCGAACGCGCGCCGGCCGACCTGCAGCGTGTGCGCGGCGTCGGCGAGCAGCGTCGGCTCGGCGCTCGGATCGCGGGCCTTGGCATCGAAGTACCGCGCCAGGTTCGCGCACGCCTCGGAGAGCGCCGCCTCGCTCTTGCCCGACACGAGCAGCAGCTCCGCCGCGCGCGGCGACGGCGTCGGGCGCACCGGCGGCGGCGCCTCCTCGAGGACGACGTGCGCGTTCGTGCCGCCGAAGCCGAACGAGCTGACGCCCGCGCGGCGCGGGCCGGCGCTCTCGGGCCACGGCGCGAGCTGCGTCTGGACGCGGAACGGCGTCCGCGCGAAGTCGATCTTCGGCGACGGCTGGGTGAAGTTGATCGTCGGCGGCAGCGTGCGCCGGTGCAGCGCGAGCGCCGTCTTGATCATGCCGGCCGCGCCCGCGACCGTCACGACGTGGCCGATGTTGCTCTTCACCGAGCCGAGCGCGCAGAAGCCGCGCTCCTGCGTGTGGCGGGCGAACGCGCGCGTGAGGCCCTCGATCTCGATCGGATCGCCGAGCGGCGTCGCCGTGCCGTGCGCCTCGATATACGAGATCGTGCGCGCGTCGACGCCCGCGGCGTCGTGGGCCGCGGCGATCACGTGCGCCTGGCCCTCGGGGTTCGGCGCGGTGAAGCTCGCGCGCTCGCCGCCGTCGTTGTTGATCCCGGCGCCGAGCAGCACGGCGTAGATCTGATCGCCAGCCGCGATCGCGTCGGACAGCCGGCGCAGGACGACCATCGCCACGGCGTCGGAGAACACGGTGCCGCTCGCCTGCGCGTCGAACGCGCGCGTGTGGCCGTCCGGCGACGCCATCGACCCTTCCTGGTGGAAGTAGCCGCTGTTGGGCGGGCACGTGACCGCCGCCGCGCCCGCGAGCGCGAGGTCGCACGAGCCGTTGCGCAGGCTGTCCATCGCCAGCGCCGTCGCCGTGAGCGCCGTCGAGCAGGACGTGTGGATGCTGATCGCCGGGCCCGTGAGCCCGAGCCGATGCGCGGCGCGCATCGTGATGTAGTCCTTCTCGTTGGCGAGCATCAGCACCAGATCGCCGAGCCGGTGCGCGACGTCCGGTCTCAGGTTCAGGTGCCGCTGCAGGTACGTGCCGTTGTACATGCCGCCGAAGATCCCGATCGGGCCGGGCGCCGTCTCGGGCACGTAGCCCGCGTGCTCGAGCGCGTGCCACGACACCTCCATGAAGAGGCGGTGCTGCGGATCCATGACCTGCGCCTCGGCTGGCGAGATGCCGAAGAAGCCGGCGTCGAACAGCTCGACGCCGTCGATCACGCCGCGCGCGGCCACGTACGCTGGATCCGTGCGGATCGCGAGCGGGATGCTCGGATCGAGCTCGTGCGGCGCGAAGTAGCGGATCGACTCGCGGCCGGCGCACAGGTTCTCCCAGAACGTCTCGACGTCGGGCGCGCCCGGGAAGCGGCCCGCCATGCCGATGATCGCGATCGGCTCCGGGCCGCCGCCTTGGGCCCGGCTGCGCGCGCGGGCCGCGCGGGCTGCGCGGGCCGCGTTGCTCGGGGCCGCCTGGCCGTCGACCGCGCGCGCGAGCGCGGCCGGCGACGGCGCGGCGAAGAACGTCGCCGGCGAGAGCTCCGGCAGCCCGGCGTCGCGCAGGCGCGCGAGCAGCCGCAGGGACAGGAGCGAGTTGCCGCCCAGCTCGAAGAAGCCGTCGAGCGCGCTCACCTGATCGATGCCGAGCACCTCGCCGAACGCGCGGCAGATCGTCGCCTCGCGATCGTTGGCCGGCGCGCGGTACGGCTGCGCCAGCTCCGGCCGCGCGCTCGACGGGGCCGGCAGCGCCTTGCGATCGACCTTGCCGCTGCCCGTGAGCGGCATCGCCGCCAGCGAGACGAAGCGCGACGGGATCATGTACTCGGGCAACGTCTTGCCGAGGTGCTCCTTCAGCGCCTCGTCAGGCGGCGCGGCGCCCTCCTTGGGCACGTAGTAGCCGATCAGGCGGACGTCGCCCGGGCGGTCCTCGCGCGTGATCACGGCCGCGTGGGCGATCGCCGGGTGGCGCGCGAGCGCCACCTCGATCTCGCCGAGCTCGATGCGGTAGCCGCGGAGCTTGACCTGGAAGTCCGTCCGGCCCAGGCACTCGAGCGCGCCGCGGCCGCCCGGCTGGACGCGCCAGCGAGCGAGGTCGCCCGTGCGGTAGAGCTTGGCGCCCGGCACATCGCGCGTGTGATCCGGGAGGAAGCGCTCGGCGGTGAGCTCGGGGCGATCGAGGTAGCCCAGGGTGACGCCGTCGCCGCCGATGAACAGCTCACCGACGATGCCGACCGGCACCGGCTGGAGATCCTCGTCGAGGACGTGGAGCGTGGTGTTGGCGACCGGGTGGCCGATGAGGATCGGCCCGTCGGGATCGTCGACGCGGTGGAAGCTCGACCAGACGGTGGTCTCCGTCGGGCCGTAGCCGTTCCACAGCTCGACGCGCGGGGCGAGATCCGCGGCGAGGTCGCGCGGCATGGCCTCGCCGGTGCAGATGGACCTGATCTTTGGATCGCCCTCCCAGCCCGCGGCGCGGAGCAGGCGCCACGTCGCCGGGGTGGCGTCGATGAACGTGACGCCCTCGCGGACGACCAGCTGGCGCAGCTTCTGGCCGTCGGTGACCTCGGAGCGGTCGGCGAGGACGATCTTCGCGCCGACGACGAGCGGCAGGATCAGCTCGGAGACGGCGATGTCGAACGACAAGGTCGTGACCGCGAGGACCACGTCGCGCTCGGACATGCCGGGCTCTCTCGCGACGCTCGTGAGGAGGTTGACGGCGCTCCGGTGCGGGACGCGGACGCCCTTCGGCTTGCCCGTCGAGCCGGACGTATAAATGATGTACGCCGCCTCCTCGGTGGCGCCCGTCACCGTCGGGGCCGCCTCGGCCTGCGCCGGCACGTCGCCGAGCAGCACGACGGGCACCGCGCCGATCACCGCCGCGGCGGTCGGGGCGATCCCGCCCGTGGTCACGATCGCGGTGACGGCCGCGTCCTCGACCATGAAGCGGAGGCGCTCCGTCGGGAACGACGGATCGAGCGGGACGTAGGCGGCGCCGGCCCACAGCGTGCCGAGGATCGACGGCGTCAGATCCAGGTCGCGCTCGACGAGCAGGCCGACGCGGTCGCCCGGGCGCACGCCCCGCGCGCGCAGCGCCGCCGCGATCGCGGCGCCGCGGCCGGCGAGCTGGCCGTAGGTGAGCGTCTTGCCCCGGTTCGTGACGGCGACGCGGTCGGGCACGCGGCGCGCCGTCGCGAGGATCAGCTCCTCGACGCGCGAGCCGCGCGGATAATCGGCCGCGCTCTGGTTCCAGGCCGCGAGCGCGCGGCGATCCGTCTCCGACAGGATCGGCAGCTTGCCGATCGCCTGGTCCGGCGCGGCGACGGCGCCGCGGAGCAACGTCTCGAACGCGGCGAGCCAGCGCCGCACGGTCGCGGCGTCGAACAGGTCGCGGTTGTACTGGCACTCGAGCGAGAGCCCGGCGCCCGTGTCGACGGCGTTGATGAACAGCTCGAACGTCTCGTGGAGGCGCGGGTTCGTCTGGAGCTCGAGCGAGAGCCCCGGCACGCCGTCGGCCTCGCTCGCGAGCGCCTGATCGATGTTGAAGACCACGCTGATGAGCGGCAGCCGGCTCGGATCGCGCGGGATCGCCAGCCCCCGCAGCACGCGGCCGAACGTGACGTCCTGGTGGTCGTACGCGTCGAGCATCGCCGTCTTCACGGCAGCGACGTGATCGGCGAACCGATCGGCGCGCGTGATCCGGCTCCCCAGCGGCAACATCGTGATGCACTGGCCGACGAGATCCTCGAGGCCCGCGGCCGCCTGGCCCGGCGAGGGGATGCCGATGACGAGGTCTGGGTGCCCGGTGAGCCGGTGGAGCAGGGCGCCGAAGCCGGCGAGCAAGGTCGCGTACAGGCCCGCGCCCTGGGCCGCGCCCAGCTTCTTGATCTTCTCGAGGAGCTCGCCGGAGATCGCGTGATCCACGCGGCCCGCGCGCGTGGTGCGCACCGCCGGGCGCGGCCGATCCGTCGGCAGATCGAGCGTCGGCACGCCGCCCGCGAAGCGCTCGATCCACCAGCGCTCGTTCTCGTGCACCTCGGGCGAGTCCACGCGCGCGGCGCTCGCGGCCGCGTACTCGATGAACGACGGGGCCGGGGGCAGCGGCTCGGTGCGCGCGCCGGTGGCGAGGGCGTACAGCGCGGCCAGATCCTTGACGAGCACCCAGGTCGACCAGCCGTCGAGGACGACGTGGTGGCCGGTGAGCACGAGCACGTGGTGATCGGCCGCCATGCGCACGAGCTCGGCGCGGACGAGCGGCCCGTGCTCGAGGTCGAACGGCTCGCTGACGTGGCGCCGCGCGAGCTCGGCGAGCTCCGCCTTCCGCGCCTCTGGCGGGAGCGCCTCGAGATCGTGCAGCGGCACGTCGGCGAGGACCGTGGCGGCCGGCGCGGCGAGCGGCGCGCGGATCGTCAGGCCGTCGGCGCCGATCGTCGCGCGCAGCGCGTCGTGGCGCGCCGGCAGCTCGCGCAGCGCGCTGCGCAGCGCGATCGTGTCGAGCTCGCCGCGCAGGTGCAGCGACACCGACTCGTTGTAGGCGAGCGACGCCTCGGGGCCGAGCCGGTGGGCGAGCCACACCTCGCGCTGCGGCTCGGTCGACGGCACCTCGCGGACGCCGCCTGCGGCCGAGAGCGGCGCGGCGGTGCTCTCGCCGGGCCGGGTGACGTCGTTCGGAGCGGGCGCGCGGGTGTCGGACAGGCTCATGTGGAGGTCTCCTCGATGCGGGCGATGATCGCCCGCACGATGTCCATCGGTACCGTCATCGCGTTCA
Organism: Kofleriaceae bacterium; assembly: GCA_035558535.1. Taxonomy (GTDB): domain Bacteria; phylum Myxococcota_A; class Polyangia; order Haliangiales; family Haliangiaceae; genus JABFXX01. The sequence goes on along the minus strand of DATMCI010000012.1, from coordinate 18,478 downwards.
GCGCGGCGTCGGTGTTCCACGCCGCGCTCTCGTTCAGCTGGAGCCAGCGCGCCGCGGCCGGCAGCCGCGCGGACAGCCGCTCGAGCTCGGGCGTCAGGCGCGTCGTGACGAGCGAGATCTGCTCGGCGCTCAGCGCGTCGGCCGCCAGATCGATCGCGCAGAGCTGGGCCGCCAGCGCGTCGCTGATCGGCGTGCCGAGCGCCTCGAGCGGCGTGCCGTCGGCGCGCGTCCGCAGCCGGTCGTGCCAGAGCGGGCCCATCTCGGCGCGCATGTACGCGCGGTGCTGCACCGCCAGCTCGCGGAGGTACGCGCCGCCGTCGACGACCGGATCCCACAGGACGAGGTGACGCGCGGCCACCGCGCCGCGCGCGGCCGCCAGCGCCGCGAGCGTGGCGCCGAGCCGGAGCCCGACGACCACGAGCCGCGGGGCGCCGCTCACGGACCGCAGCCGCTCGGCCGCGAGGCCGATGTCGGCGAGCCAGTCGTCGAGCGAGGCGGCGGTGCTCTCGCCTCCCGAGTCGCCGGTGCCCGAGTAGTCGAAGCGCATCGCGGTGAAGCCCGCGCGTTCGAGCTGCGTGGCGAGCACGCGGAAGATTCGATGAGCGCGAGATGCTTCCTCACCGAACGGATTACACAGGAGCACGGCGGTCGTACGTGCGCGAAGTCGCTGCGGATGATGAAGCGCGCCGAGCAGCTGCCGCCCGCCCCCAAAGTACTCGAAGCTCACAAGCAACGGAGATCCAGCTTACAATCGCGCGCTGCATGACAGCAACGCGCGAGGTACAGGGACATGCGCCCGCTCTGGCGATCGTCCGCGACGAAGCGATCCGGCTCGGTCCCCAAGGGCAGCTCGTCGCGGTCGTGAGCCACCCCGCTGAAGGACAAGCTCGCACCCCGCGCGCTCCCGCCGTGATTGTTTTGAACGCCGGGGTCTTGCATCGCGTGGGGCCGCACCGGCTCCACGTGAGCCTGACGCGCCACCTGGCGGGGCTGGGGTTCCCGGCCGTGCGGCTCGATCTGGGCGGCATCGGCGACAGCATCGCGTCGACCGACGCTACGACGTTCTGGGAGAGCGCCGTCGCGGACACGCGCGAGGCGATGACCGGCCTCGGCGGCATGCTCGGCGCGCGCCGCTTCGTCATCTTCGGCGTCTGCGCGGGCGCCGACAACGCGCTCTCGACCGCGCTCGCCGACGAGCGCGTCGCCGGCATCGTGCTCGTCGATCCCGCGGTGTACCCGACGCCGCGCTCGCTCTACCGCGAGCTCCGGCGGCGGCTCGTCGAGCCCGGCGGGGCCCCCCTGGCGCTGCGCTGGGCCGCCCGCCACGCCCGGACGCGGCTCCGGCGCGAGCTCCGGCGGCTCGAGCAGTGGCGCCGCGGCGTGGCCGGCGAGCCGCCGGCCGAGGGCCGCGAGTACCCGCCCGTCGAGAAGTTCGGCGCAAACCTCGCGGCCCTCGCGGATCGCGGCGTCGGCGTGCTCGCGTGCTACGCCGGCATGCACGGCGAGAACTACAACCACGAGGATCAGATCTTCGAGTCGTTCCCGAGGCTGCGCGGCCGCATCGATCGCGCGTACTTCTCCGGGGCGAACCACACGTTCACGCAGCTCGACGATCAGGCGGCGCTGATCGCGACCACGGCGCGGTGGATCTCCGGCCGGTTCGGCTGACCGATGTCCGTCGCCCGTCAAGCCGCCCACGGCGTCGCGTGGAACATGCTGTTCGGCGTCGGCTCGCGCGTGCTCCAGCTCGTCGGGGTCCTGGTCCTCACGCACTGGATCGCACCGGAGAAGTACGGTCCGGTGATCGCGGCCTCGATCCTGGTCACGACCGCCAGCATGCTCACGAGCTTCGCGTTCGGTCAGTACCTGATCGCGAAGCGCGCGCCGCCGGAGGTCGCGTTCCAGGCGCTGATCGTGCACGTCGGCCTCGGCGTCGCCGCGATGGCGGTCGTCTACGTGCTGCGCCATCCGCTGGGCGAGTTCTTCGGCACGCCCGAGACGTACCAGTACGTGCTCGGCTTCACGGTCGCGGTCATGCTCGATCGCTCGCGGTACATCCCCGAGCGCCTGCTCCTGCGCGCGCTGCGGTTTCGCGCGGTGGCGGCGATCAACGCCACCGGCGAGCTCGCGTACATCACCACCGCGCTCGCGGCCGCGAAGCTGCTCGGCCCGAACGCCATCGTCCTCGGCTGGCTCGTCCGCTCGTCGCTGACGTGCGCGCTGTACTTCCGCACCGCGCCGCGCGCCGAGTGGGCCGCGCCCGCGCGCCTCCGCGGCGCCGACGTCGGCAACCTGTTCGGGTACGGCCTGCCGATCATGATCGGCTCGATCTCCGATCACCTCGCCACGCGGTTTGACAACCTCATCATGTCCAAGCTGTTCAACGCGGCCGTGATGGCTCGCTACAACCTGTCGTACAGCCTCGCCGAGATGCCGGTGAACGCCATCGCCGTGCAGATCGGCGACGTCCTCATGCCGGCGTTCTCGAAGATGGAGGACGAGCAGCGCCGGAGCGCGGTGGTGCGCGCGGCGTCCCTGATGAGCCTCATCGTGTCGCCGCTCGGCGTCGGCCTCGCCGCGGTCTCGGCGACCCTCGTCGCGGCCTTCTTCGACCAGAAGTGGGGGCCGGAGATGGCGCCGATGCTCGGGATCCTCGCCACCACGGGCGTCGTCCGGCCGATGACGTGGTCCGCGGTGGCGTACCTGCAGTCGGTGCAGAAGACCCGGCTCATCATGTACTCGAGCTTCTTCCGCGCGATCGTCGTGCTCTCGCTCGTCGGGGTGTGCGGCTACCTCGGCGGCGAGAACTGGGCGTGCATCGGCGCCGCGGTGGGCTTCGCGCTGCACAGCCTGCTCACGATCATCGGCGCGGGCCGCATCGCTGGCTTCTCGGCCGGCGCGTACCTGCTCGGGGTCGGGCGCCCGCTCCTGCCGTGCGTGCCGATGTACCTGGCTGTTGTCGGCGCGCAGGGCGCGATGGCGGAGCTGGGCGTCCCGCTGCTCGTGTCGCTCGTGGGGCAGGTGGTCGTCGGCGCCGTCGTGTATGTCGGCTCGGCCCTCGTGCTGTTGCGGAGCAGCGTGCAGGAGTTTGTGCGGCTCGGGCGGGATGCGCTGCGCAAGCGGCGCGGCAAGGCCGATTAGGGCAGAGAGTGAGAGTGAGAGCGCGCGCGGTGGTGCTCGCGCGGGGAGAGTGAGAGTGAGAGTGAGAGTGAGAACGTGCGCGGTGGTGCTCGTGCGGGGACGCGCGGCGCCGTGCTCGCGGCCTCTTCCGATCCGCTGCGACTCGCGCGCCCCCCGGGCGTTCTCTGCTTCGCAGTGGAGTTGGCGCTCGCGGCCACGGCGGTCGTGGTGCACGCACGACCGGTGAGCCCCGCGGCCTGTGCGCTTCGCGCCAGGCCGCTTGGGGGCCCCGCGCGCTCGTCTCCGCTCTCGGAAGAGGCCGGCTCGCCTGGGCGCCACGCGTTGGCGAGAGCGCGTCGACGAGGCTCGGCGGGCGTGCGCTGAACTAACCCCCGTTCGGAGATTGCGAGAGGGGGCTTCGATACGGCGAACATGCGCTGCGACCGCCGCGAGGACAGTTCCCGCATGAGCTGCATAGAAGCGCGAGGCATTGAAGCAGTTCGCCTCGACAATGCCGAACCACTCCCCGCTCGATGCGATGTCGATGCAGGTGATGGGCGCGGGAGTCCAGCGCGCAGCGGCGAGCTCCGCGAACTCGATGACACGAGGCGGTGCACCACGGTGGAGCGACGGCCGGCTCGCCCGCCTGTACTCGGAGGCATCGATGACCTCGCGGCCGACGATGAAACATCGCCACTCTGCATCCACCGGACGCGGACGCGCCTTGATGACCGGCGAGGCGAGAGCGGCCGCTCCGAGGTGATGGCGGAAGGTCGAGGTGTCCGCGTAGACCCCGCCGTCGAAGAGCTTGCTGTCCTCGTCGGGTCGCACGAACCATGGCTCCGATCCTGCGCTCAGCTCTTCGAGGACGTCACCCGTCGTGGTGAGGACGCCATCGGAGAACATGAATCCATTCCAGTGCTCGGACATCACGGACCAGCGGAACTGGCGAGCATCGAAGAAGATGCCCGGTGTCCAGCTCGTGTGGAGCGCGATGCGCGGTACGAAGCTCGGCCCGTAACAGATGATCAGGCGATCGCTGGCTTGAAATGGCAAGGCTGGAATCTGATCGGAGAACGGGATCAGCTCGACCTCGTGCCATTCCTCTCCGAGGAGATCGAGCTCCGCTGTGAGCTGCGACCGGAAGGATTGATCCCGCATGTTCGCCTGGATCAGCCACGTCAGCGGAGGCATGACCCATGGATACCGTACTCGGCTGCCCGATCCCGCCGAACCCGCACCCGCGCCGCGCGTGGAGGCTCTGTTATCGTGCGCGGATGGCCGATGCAAATCGAACGCGCACGCTGGCGGGGATGCTCGTCGCCGGCCTCACAGGTCTCGCGGGGCTCGGCGCATGCGGCGGCGGCGGCGGCGGCGGCGGCGACGACCTGCTCCTCAGCGGGACGGCGTGCGGCGAGCCGACGAGCTACCGGTTGAGCGGCGACGAGCGGATCGTCGTCGCCCGCAGGGCGGATGGCATGCTCGAGGCCCTGCTTGTGCTCGACGGCCAGCTGTTCGACACGGAGAGTGATGCGGCGTGGGCGCAGTACGCCGCGCAGCACGACACCTTCTTCCTCCTCGCGTTCGACGACCCCGAGCCGGCGACGCCGCACACGGTGACGAGGATCTTCGACAGCCTGTTCGCCGGCCGCGGCGTGGGCGTGCTCGGCTTCGTCGAGCATGGTGCCGGCGAGCGCGTCGAGATCAAATCGATCGATCTTGCCGCGCCTTCGATCGAGGTCGAGTTCGACATCCCGGTCGGGGGCCGGGTTCGCGACTACCCGCCGACACTCGCGTCATTCGAGCAGTGCGCGCCCACCAGGGTGATCGGAAGCTTCGGGGGCCCGGTCGAGCTCCTCGCGTTCTGAGTCCGTGAGGCCTGCCCGGCTGCAGCGCGAGCTCTGCTAGACGCTGAGGCCATATAAAGGAGAGACGCGGCGCGTTATGCGACGTGGCCCTACCGTGGGCTCAGGTCGATGACTTGTTGAAGGCGTTCTGGAGGGCGACCTTGAAGTTCGCGCCGAAGCGATCCAGCACCGGCTGCTTCAGGACCTCGTCGACGCGCTCCAGCGCGGGCCGGATCGCGGCCTTGTACTGGTCGGCGACGTGCGCGGGGAGCCCCGAGAAGTCGATCCCGAAGGGCTCGCGCGAACTGTCGCGCCACATCTGCAGAAGGGAGTGCAGGTTGTGGGCCTGCAGGCGCTCGTACTTCTTCTCGAACTCATCTCGATCGAGGAGCGCCTTGGAGATGTCCGGCTTGATCGGGCCGAAGAACTTGCCCTCGTGCTTGGTCGCGAAGTCGTCCCAGATCTTCTTCGCGTTGGTCGCGTGCAGCTGAAGGATGAGCTTCGCCGCGGTCACGAACGCCTCGCCGTCCTTGAGGTTCGCGGGCGTCGTGCCGCTCGAGCGGATCGGATCGAGCGCGGCCTTGGCCTTCTCCACCTGCTCCAGGAGCTTCGAGTAGCCGTACTCGTCGATGAACTTCTTCGTTTCCTCGCGGAAGTCCTGGAACACCAGGAGGGGACCGCCCAGCTCCTCGCGGAAGTAGGTCTGGAACCTGTACTCCTCGGTGTCCATGCCGGTCTTCAAGAGCTGCCAGCGGTCGATGATCTGATCCGCCACCTGGATCTCGTTGTCGGCGGGGATATCGGCCTCGTTGGCGCCACCCTCGGGCATCTTGCTGACCACCGCGCTCGCCGTCTGGATCGAAGCGGTGGCCAGCTTCTTCAGGTCACTCTGCAGCGACCCGATGTCGCGCGCGACCTCGGTGAGCATCCGCTCGACCTGCTCGATCACGGCGAGCTCCTGCGCCTCGTACGACTTATGGGAGGCGATCACCGACGCCCACGAGGTCTCCAGGGTCTTCGTCTCCTCGCGCACGGCGTCGATGTAGCGCGTCACGGCGTCCCGCGCCTCCACGGCCGGCAGCGCGGCCTCGACCGCCTCGACGAGGTCCGCCTCGGAGATGGCGTTCGTCAGCACGAGCGCCAGCGACGCGGCCGTCGCCGGTTGCGGGAGCCGCGTGTCCGTCTTGCAGAAGACCGAGAGCGCGTCCTTCAGCGCGCTCACGCGGCTCTTCCACTTGTCGATGCGCGGTTCCTTGGTGTCCTCGGTGAGGATATCGAGCAGCGCGTCCAGGTGCTCCGCGCGCTTCGCGTTCCAGTCGACGATCGACTGCATCAGGATCGACTGCTCGGCCGGCGGCGCGCTCAGCGGACCCTCGATCGATGCCAGCAGCTCTTTCTTGCGTTCGTAGGAGAGCCCCATGGGTCAGATTCCTTGATCGTAGGTTGCGATCCGCCAGGCACCGTCGTTCCTGCGCTGCAGCGGCCAGACGCGATGCAGCCGGCTGTTCGCGTACGCGCGATAGACGCCGTCGATCAGGCCGATGTGATCCACCTCGACCACGACCTGCTCGACCGTCGGGGCGCCGGGGCACAGCTCGGGCGTGACGAGGAGCTCGGGTGGATCGACCGCGACCACCCGCACGTCGTGGACCGGCCCGAGGATCGCCTCCCGGGCGCGCACCCACTCGCGCTCGAGGGCCGGGGGGTGCGGCGGGTCGTGAGGAGAGTAGTAGATCTGCCCCGGACCGTAGCTCCGCACCGACCAGGTCGCGAAGCACGCGGTCCAGGTCGCCTGGTCGCCGCGCTTGAGCGAGGCGAAGAACAGCTGGAGGACCTCGGCCGGCGAGAGCGCTGGCGACAGGACGGGGAGCGGCGGCACCTCGGGCTCTCCAGCGTACCGGGACAGGTCGCCGTCGCGCCGCGTGAGGTCCACGAACACCGCGTCGTCGCCGATCGTCACGGCGATCGGCTCGACGTGGAGGCCGGTGTGGGCGCGGTCGTCCTTCACGACCATCTTCGGATTGGGCCCGATCCGGCCGATGATCGCGTGGGGATACTTTTGCTTCGGGTCGATCAGCTTCATGTAGCGCCAGTCGGCGGCGAACGCGCGCTCCATCGCCTCCGAGTGGGCGTCGATGAAGTAGTAGCCCTGGCGATCGTCGCCCGCGGCGAACCAGTGCCTGCGCCCCACCTGCCACTGGCTGCCGCGCCCGAACGGCGGCAGGACCACGACCTTCCCGGCGACCGTCTCGCGGGCGGAGATGCTCATCGCGTTCACCGCCGGAAACGCCGGGATCGTCTGCGCCTCGTGAGTGGCGAGGAAGCTCGCGCGCGCGGCCTTCGCCGCGGCCCGGATCTCGGCGGCGCGGACCGCTCCGAGGTTGCGGTACGCGAGGTCGTCGGGCGTGACCTCGTAGACGCGGCCCTCGAGGTACTTCGTCGCGGCCGCGAAGTCGGCGGCGAGGATGTCGGCGAACGGGCCCGGCCAGCGCGCGATCAGCAGGTCGACGCGCGGCTTCTCGTCGAGCAGCATGCGGAGGCGCGCGCGGTTGTCGATCCGGTGGCGCCAGCTCCCGTCGAGGACGTTCGAGAGGGACTCGACGAGCTTGTCGTACCAGCCGCCCCAGCCGCCGACGAAGCCGTCGTTGGACAGGCGATCTGGGCCCTGCGGCGAGAGCAGGGGGCGATTGTCGTCCCCGCGCCAGCTGCGCGCCGCGCGGAGCTCGCCGTGGATCTCGAGCCGCTCGGCCCCGCGCCGGACGGTCAACGAGACGCGCTGCCCTTCGCGCGCGCCGCGCTTCTTCCAGCGCTCCCGCTCGCTGATCGAGCCGACGTAGCGCGAGTACTTCACGTCCTCCCCCGCGGGATCGAGGGCTTCGCCGTCGACCGCGACGATACGATCGCTGATCGCGAGCCCGCTGCCGCGAAACGCGCTGTCCCACGCGATCCACGTGACGCGCAGGCCCGGCGGCGAGCGATCGTCCCGCGTGGTCCGGAGGCCCGTGGAGACGTCGTCGCTCACCTGTTCGGTCGCCATGCCCCGGCCGTTCTATCACTCCCATGGCGTGACCGGGCGGCGCGCAGCGTTGGCGAGCGCGCGCGCCGAAAATGACAACGCCCCGGGCTGGGGGGAGCCGCGGGGCGTCGGGGGAGAGGGGAGAGGGGAGCCGGCGTCAGCGCAGCTTGGCGCTCAGGAAGCCCTGGACGTCGGTGTCCATGAGCGTCGCGGGCGCGCCGTCGTAGACGAGCAGGTAGCGCGAGCTCGTCCAGCTCGAGACCTGCGTGGAGCTCGAGGTCCACATGGTCTCGCAGCCGACCGGCGCCGTCGTCACCAGCTGGTGCTGCGCGTCGAAGTGGTGGCCGGACACGCCCAGGCGCTGCGCGAGCTCGCAGGACTGGCGCGCCGAGACGAGCGGATCATCGACACCGTGCGCGATGAGGAGCGCGGTATTGGACGGCATCTGCGCCGCCTGGTCGACCGGCGAGCGGAGCTGGTAGTCCTCCGGGAGATCCTCGGGCGTGCCGCCGATGCCGGCGTTCGCGACCTCGATCAGGCGCTGGTACTGGGCGCGCGGACCGGCGTCGATGGCGAGCTGGGTGCGCCAGTGGTCGTACGCCTTCGACATGCTCGAGATGCCGTACACGCTGGCCGCCGCCTTGACCTGGGCGCCGCGCTGCACGGCGCGCATCGTCACGCAGCCACCGTGGCCCGTGCCCCACATGCCGACGCGGCTCGCGTCGACTTCGGGCAGCGTGAGCGCCAGGTCGAGCATGCGGAGCGCGTCGTCCACCTCACCGAGGCAGAGCTCGATGAGGCCGTCCGAGCCGTCCTGGCCGCGGAACGACGACTCGATCTGGACGAAGCCCGCGCGGGCCGCGTCGGCGCACGCGCCGCCGTTCCAGTCGGCGAGGCCCGAGACGCCGTCGTGGTTGGCCACGACCAGCGGGAACGGCCCCGTCCCGACGGGACGGCACACCTGACCGGCGATGAGCATCCCGGCGGAGCGATACGTGACCCGCTGGATGACGATCGATCCGTCGTCCGTCGTCGTCCGCGCCGACTCCCAGGGCCCCATCCCGTCGGAGGAAGAATCCGACTCGTCCACCGCACAGGCCGGGATCCACGCGGACAGGCACAGCGCTAGAGCAACCGAGCTTCTCGTCATAATGGCGCTTACGTCTGCACGTCCAATGCCCAAGAGCCGTAACGTGCGCAGGTATACGTAAGGTTGTACCTGTGATGTTGTCGGACAACAGCCACACCAAGAAACTCATCCTCAGGGAGTGTTCCCTCACGTCACACTGCGCGGTCAGTGTAGGCTTCACGGCACACATCCCTGACGTGGAGGGCACATCAGGAGAGCATAATTATCCTCCCGAAGTACGAGATTTAGGCGCCAGAAGCTAAAACTCATCCCTGATACTGAGAGGTCGGTGTGTGAGATATTCCGCGTATGCAGGGATGAGTAGCAGCCGGCCTCCGACTCGTGACAGCTCGTGCGCGGCCGTTACGCGCGCTTCGGGCGCTCCTCCGGTACGAAGTACGGCCGGCGCCGATGCTGGTCGTGATGGGCCGGGAACATGGCGCTGAAGAACTCTGTCCAGCCACCCATGCGGACGCGCACCAGCTCGTAGCGCTCGGGCTGCGCCGCGGCCGCCGCGTAGGTGTCCGGATCGGCCATCGTCACTGTCACGAGGTTCGAGCCGACGTTGCCCGCGGCGTACTCGCGGATCAGCTCCTCGAGCTTCTCGACCGAGAAGTCCTCGCGCACGTTGAGGTCCACCGGGGCGGCGTTCGAGACCTCGTGGTTGATCGCGTCGATGTTCCAGCTCGACATCGCGGTGTAGATCGGCCGGTTCGTGCCCGGGACCGCGCCGGGCGCGAGCGGGTCCTGGGCGATCGGCGGCAGATCCTGCGGCACGGGCGTCGGGCTGAAGTCCGACGGGAACGGCTGCGCGCTGCGCCGACCGTCGGGCGACGCGCCGCTGCCCAGCGCGTCGCCGACGTACGCCTCGAACGTGCCCATGCCGACCTGCAGCGTGAGCTTCCACGGCCGGTCCGCCGTCGAGTAGCGCTGCTCGAGGCTCGCGAGCGTGCTCGCCAGCGGCTCGGGCGGGTCGGCCAGGATCGAGCGCGCCAGCGCGGCCATGCTCGAGATCAGCCACGCGCCCACCGCGTCGACTTCGGGGTCGCCCATGCCGAAGCGCGGCAGCGCGAGCGCCGCGGCGCGGATCTGCATGAACCGCTTCGCTCGCTCGCCCGCGCGCAGCTCGCCGGCGAGCACGCTCTGGAACGGCTCGGTCATCCCGTAGCCCCAGTCGTTCTGCAGCGCGACGAGGAGCTCCGGCAGCGTCGTCACGGCGGTGTCCTGGTCGAAGACCAGCTTCTTCACCGCGTACAGCGCGTCGATCGCCACCGCACCGGCGAGGAACATCGGCGCGATGAGGTGGTAGCGCGCGCCGCCGTTCGTCAGATCGCGCCCGCTCTCCACGCAGCCCTCGACCACCGCCGACAGGAGCGGGCACGGGCAATAGCTCCAGAGCGAGCCGTAATTATCGAGGACGCCGGCGAAGAACTGCACGGTCAGCCAGCGCAGGTGCTCGAGGTAGATCTGCTGCAGCTGCTCGAAGCTCTCGATCTGCTCGGCCGGCAGTGAGCGGAAGCTCGCCTTCGAGCCGCGCAGGTACACCGGTCCCGCCTGCGCGAGCCGCGCGCCCTGGTTGAGCGCGAGCTCCAGCGGATCGAGCAGCGTGACGTTGCTGAACATGAACTCGCACTGCCCCTGGATCATCGGCTCGTAGCAGCCGTCGCAGACGTAGTCGCGCGCGGCCTCGAGCGGCAGGCCGGAGGACTCCGACAGCGCGCGGACCATGCGGTCCTCCTGGAACAGGATCGGGTGCGAGCCGCCGCTCGCCAGCGCGCGCGCCGCCTCGGCGATGATCTCCTCGGGGAGCCCCGGGTAGACGCGCAGCGAGAGCACCGGCGCGTTGAGCGGCAGCCGGCGCGCCGCGCGGAGGCAGAGCAGCGTCAGGCGGTTCGCCGCGGGCTCGGGCGTGGCGCGGTCGTTCGCGGCGTAGCCACCGATCGTGACCTGCTGCACCCACTGGTTGATGCCGTCGCCCTGCGGGAACGGGCCGCCGACGTACGAGACGGTGGTCGTGCCGTACGTGACGTGATCGGTGGCGTGCTGCCGGTTGTGCAGCGCCTTCTCGCCGAGCTTGACCCAGAGCGCGTCGAGCACCTCCTGCGCGATCGCCTCCGTCGTCGTGCCGAAGTACGGCCAGAGCAGCTGATCGAGGCGGCCGATCGAGACCGGGAGCCCGGTGAGGTGCAAGCAGCAGTGGTACGTGAAGATGAGCTGCGTCGCCTCGAGGAAGTCGGCCGGCTTGTCGGTGGCGAGCCGGCGCATGCGCGCGGCGATCCCCATGAGGTTCTCCCGCGCCTCCGGGTGGCCGGCGCTGTCCTCGGCGAGCCGCTCGGCGAGCAGCGCGTAGTTGCGGCAGTACTCCTGCACGCCCTCGAGGGCGAGGATCGCCGACTCGTAGAAGATCTGTGGATCACCGGTCGCGCCCCGCACGCGTTCGCGGAGCTCGGCGAGCAGCGCGCCCAGGCCGGCCGAGAGCACCCGCGCGTGATTCGGCACGACGTGGCCCATGCCGGAGGTCTCGTCGAGCTGGCCGGCGAGCCAGCCCGCGAGGCGCTCGTCGGCGGTGAGGTACGGCATCACCTCCTTGCCGCGGCCGAGCGAGAGCTCGGGCATCACGCCGGCGAGGAGATCGTGCGGATCGATGCGGAACACGTCCGCCTGCCAGCACCACGCCTCGCGCGGGATCGGGTAATCGGTCGTGGTGCAGACGCGGCCGAGCATCTTCTTCACCGACAGCCCCTGGCGCACCGGCACGGGCGCGGTGAGGTACTGCTCCTCGCCGCGCTCGAGGTACGCCGCCAGCGGCTGCATGCGCGGCGTGTCGAGCGGCTTGTACCACTTGTCCCGCCAGCGGCCGAAGACCTTGCCGAGGAGCGCGAGGATGCGCTGCGACGGCGGATCGCCGGGGCCGTACTGCCCGGTGCCCATCGCGTTCAGGTAGTCGACCGAGTTGTAGAACATGAGCCCGTTGCGGCTGCGGACGCGCCAGAGCTCCGCGGGCTGAAAGTCGGCGTCGGTCAGGCCGCGCTCGAGGCCGAGCTCGGTCCCCGAGGGGATGTAGAAGTAGCCGCCCTCCACGCCGCGGACGATGCCGAGCAGCTTGTCGCCGTCGCCCGAGTCGCCGCCGATCATCCGGGCGAGGAGCGTCTCGAACACCGCGGCGGCGGGCGCATACGCGGCGAAGAAGATGCCGCGCTCGCGCCCGCCGCTGCCGGGGATCGGGCCGAAGGGCAGCGCCTGGCGAACGAGCTCGAGGTTGGCGTGCTCCTCGTCGAGGACGCGCACGCGCTTGATGTGGCTGCGGATGTCCTGATCCGGGATCAGCACCGCCTCGTCGGTCCGGCCGATCACGTTCTGCTGGCCATCCGGCGACATGTCGCCAAACGCCGCCCACATGACCTCGAACCGCTGCGCCAGCGCCCAGCAACTTCCCGGCGCCGTGTCCGTCCCCGTCTGCAAGATGCGATCGACGACCGACGCTGGATCGGCCGGGCTGGTGATGCCGTCGACGAAGTGCTGATCGAGGATCTTGCCGTCGGGCGGCAGCGCGGCGCGCGTGAGCGTCTGCCGCTCGCTCAGCGCACCGAGCAGCGCCTCGGTGCGCGCCAGGAGCACGTCGACCGCCTCGGTCGAGTCACCCTTGAGGTAGAGGAAGAGATCACCCCCGCTGTCGCGGAAGTGCGCGTCGCGCGCGAGGATCGGATCGGCGGGCGGCGCGCCGGGCGGGATCCGTCCGGTCCAGCTCCCCCACAGCTCGCCGCGCACCCCCGCGACGACGCGGCGGCACGGATCGTCGATGCCCGCCAGCTCTCCCAGCGCGGCGCGCACGGTGCCCGGATCGGCCCCCTCACGGAGCCAGACGATCACGAACGCGCCGTGTGTCGGCATCAACATCAGCCCTGGTTGCGTCGAAGCTAGAACCTTCGGCACAAAAGACATGTAACTCCCCTCTCTCTCCCGAACAGGAGATTGCTCCCAACGCCAGAACCATACACCCGTTGCGGTCGAGCACGCGCTCCGCCCCCGCCGTGGGCACGCGCTGCGCCGCGATGGCGCGCCTGTCCTCGATCGAGCCCGGCGCCTCCGCGCTCGGCGCGATCGATCTCTCGCGCGCCGTGATCCTGATGATCGGGCCGCGCGAGGCCGTGACGGCGGCGTTCGCCGCGCTCGGCGCACGCCGCGCGTGATCGCCAAGTAGGCGCGCGCGAACGCGTCATCCCGTGGGCTCATTCCACGTCGCCGCCCGTCGGACAGCGTGCCTACCTTGGCGGAGAAATCGGCAGCCTGGGCATCGCGCGCCGGCAAAATGCTGGTTACGGAAGGCAGCACGACTTCAACGCGACCCCGTGTCGCAGCACATCACGAACGAAGGAGCCTCATGACGCATAACGCCGTGTTCTGGATCGTCCTCAGTGTCCTGGGAGTCGGGCTGATTACCCTCCTGTCTGCGTCGCTGTTCACGGTCGAGCAGCGCACCGTCGCCGTGGTGCAGCGCTTCGGCAAGTACGTGCGCGAGGCCGGGCCCGGCATCCAGATGAAGGTGCCGTTCATCGATCACATCGCCGGCCGCGTGAACCTGCGCGTGCAGCAGCTCGACGTCGGGGTCGAGACCAAGACCGAGGACAACGTGTTCGTGAAGATGATCGTGGCGGTGCAGTACTTCGTGCTGCCCGATCGCGTCTACGACGCCTTCTACAAGCTCGACGACGCGTCGCGGCAGATCCGCTCGTACGTCTTCGACGTGGTCCGCGCGCAGGTCCCCAAGATCAAGCTCGACGACGTGTTCGAGAAGAAGGACGACATCGCCGAGGCGGTGAAGGTCGAGCTGTCGCACGTCATGGAGGGTTTCGGCTACGGCATCCTGAAGGCGCTCGTCACGGACATCGAGCCCGACGCGCGCGTCAAGGAGGCGATGAACGAGATCAACGCGGCCCAGCGCATGCGCGTCGCGGCCAACGAGAAGGGCGAGGCCGAGCGGATCCTGAAGGTGAAGCTCGCCGAGGGTGACGCGCAGAGCAAGGCGCTGCAGGGCAAGGGCATCGCCGACCAGCGCCAGGCGATCGTCGCCGGCCTCCGCGACTCGGTCGACGAGTTCCAGCGCTCAGTGCCCGGCACGACGGCCAAGGACGTCATGAACCTGGTGCTCATGACGCAGTACTTCGACATGCTGAAGGAGATCGGCGCCTCGTCGCGCAGCAACGCGATCCTGATCCCGCACTCGCCGGGCAACCTCTCGGCGCTGACCGACCAGATCCGCAACGCGATGATCGAGGCCGACCAGCTGTCGGCGCGCCCGGCGAACGGCCACGCGCCCCCGGCCCCGGCCGCCGACGGCCGCCGCTCGCGCGACAGCTGAGCGCCGCGCCTTCCGCGGTGCAGCGCTCGCGCGAGAGCTGAGCGCCGACGGCCGCCGCTCGCATGACAGCTGAGCGTCGCGTCCAGCGCGCGCCGACGCGTCGCGTGCTCGCGGCGGGATGGCCGTGATACGACTGCCGGCCATGCACGCTCGACTCGCGCTCTGTCTCGCGCTCGCCGGCTGTCCCGCGGGCAAGGCCGCACAAACAGTGCAGCCGGAGCCGCCGAAGGTGGGCACGGCGGATCCGTCGATGAAGCCGCCGTCGATCGAGGCGTGCAAGATGGCCGAGCGCCACGATCTGATGGTGGTGGACTGGACGCCCGAGCTGCGCAGTGATCTCGAGGTCGCCATGAAGGAGGGTGTCGCGCTCGTCTCGTACGACTGCCGCTCGCTCAAGCTCGCGCCCTCCTGCTCGCTCGAGGGCTCATACGGCTACATCGGGACGACGCGGCGCGAGAAGAAGATCGAGATGAGCTCGAGCGACGAGGTCGCGGCGAACCTGCCGGTCGGCGGTCTCTCCTGGCTCTCCGATCTCGGCGGCAAGCTCGGCCGCGAGAGCGCGCTGCTCGCCCAGCTCGTGATGGTGGGCAAGCGCTCGTCGGCCAAAAAGCAGGCGGCCCGCAACGAGCTCCAGGGCGGCTGCGACGGCGCCACGCACTTCGTGCGCGCGGCGACGGTCGGCGCGTTCCTCGTGGCGAGCGGCTCGAAGGCCGAGCTCGCGGCGAGCGCGAAACTCCTCGGCAAGGGCGCCTCGGCCGGCTCGAAGAGCGGGACGAAGATCCAGTCCAAGGACGGCGATCTCGACGCCTGCGCCGCCGCGACACCGGACGACAAGGCGCCGCCCGCGCAGTGCGGCGCGCTCGTGCGCATCGAGCTCGAGCCCATCGGCGCGCCACCGCCCGCCGCGCCCGATCTGGCCGTGGCGTCCTGCGCGCCGAGCTTTGCGATGGCGGACGGCGCGTGTGTCCCCTCCACCCGGCCGCACCAGTGCCGGCCCGGCGACGCGAAGGACTGCGCCGCGCAGTGCGACGCCGGCTCCGCCGCGAGCTGCGCGACGCTGGCCGCCATGCACCGCGACGGCTTCAACGTACCGAAGGACTGGGCGAAGGCGGCCGCGCTCGCCGAGCGCGCGTGCAGCAAGGACGTCACTGCCGGCTGCCGCACGCTCGCCGCGGCGAAGCTCTCCGGCGAGGGTACTGCCAAGGATCCGAAGGGCGCGCTCGCGCTGCTCGACCGCTCCTGCCAGGCGGGCGACGGCCTGGGCTGCGTCGACCTCGGCGTCGCGCGGCTCGCCGACAAGCAGCTCGCGCGCGACGCGCAGTACGCGTTCCGCCGTGCCTGCTACGGCGGCGGCGAGGTCGAGGGCTGCGCCTTCCTCGGCACGCTCTACGCCGACGGCAAGGGCGACCTCGCGGCCAACGCCAAGCTGGCGGCCCAGTTCTTCGAGAAGGGCTGCAAGGAGGGCTCCATGCGCGCCTGCGACGGCCTCGGCGATCTAACGAAGTCCGGCAAGGGCGTCCAGAAGGACCCCGCGCGGGCGAAGTCGCTGTTCGAGCAGGCTTGCAATGGCGGCTACGCCCCCGCCTGCAAGAAGAAGTAACTCCGTTGAGCAGTACCGCCCGTCGTCCATGAGCCACGGCGCCATGGCTGGCGCCTCTGGGCAACGATGCAGATGCGCGGTCGCCGATCTTGTACCGACGCCCCGACATACGAAGCAGCTACGTCGCGTCCTCGTGGAGATCGTCGCGCTCCTGAATGCGCAAGAACAGCACTACATCTCCATCGAGCACGTACCCGATCACCAGGTCGTCATAGATCGCGATGACCAACCCGGTGCCGGGGTAGGCGGAAGCCTCTCGCTTCGCGACGCCATCGGGCCGCGGCGACGCCTCGATCCAGCGGAGGGCGCGACGAGCGACGTGGCGTCGGCCAGGATCGAGCGCCCTGAAATCGTCGAGGAACCGACCCTCGTGACCGTAGATATTAGCCATCGGCGTCGTCGGGTAGCTCTGCGAGTCGTACGCCACGTGGCTTGCCATCAGGACCGAAGGCTTCCCTCAGCTTCTCATTCCACACGGGGTCGGCCTCGACGCGCGCGAAGGCGGCGTCGAAATACCTCATTGCCTGCTCGCCGACGACGCGGAGCCGATCGAGCAGCGTGCCGAGTTGTTCGAAGTAGAGACCTCCGAGCTGAGCTTGTGCGCGCACGACGTCGGAGATCTCGGGGAGCGACCATGAGCCCGCGAGCACACGCCGCCGCATCTGGTCCAGGGTCGTCGCGACGAGTCCGAAGCCTCGCGCGATCTGGTCCGCGTCCCTCCGCATCACGTCGAGAAGGCTCGCCAGCGGTGCCGGCCGGCCGTACTCGATGACCTGGGCCTCGATCTCTCGAGCGAGCCCGACCGCCCGTCGGTGCAGTCCGGCCAGCTCCTCAAGTCCGGCTGCCACCTCCGCAGTGGTGTACGCGCGCTCGAATGCCGCGAGCGCGCTCTGGTGCGCGACGAGCGTCTCCTGCGCGACGGGGATGAGCTGGGCCTGGACCATACGGCGCCAGCATACCGTGTTCAGGCGAGTCGAGCACCGGGACTTCGCTCGTCGACGAAGGGGGTTACGTCGGCTGGCGGACCCGCCGTCACGCCGAAGGGCTACGACAAGCTGCGCGCGTCACGCGCGGTCCCGCGATCGTCGACAGGCTGCGCGTGGACTTCGCGGAGAAGCACGTCGCGCTCGCGTATATGGACGACCTCCACGAGCGAATCGGCCTCCTGTCGAAGCACTGGTACCGCCAGGGCGCGATCTCGAGGTCGCCATGAAGGAGGGCCTCGCGCTCGTTTCCTACGACTGCCGCTTGTTCAAGCTCGCTGCGTCCTGCTCGCTCGAGGGCTCGTACGGCTACATCCCTCCGGGCACCAGCCGTCACTGCACGGCACGTGTGGCAGTGGTGACAGGCACGCACCGGCCCCCACGCCTGCGATGAGGAGCCCTATCGGTACCGCTTGCTGGATTCGGGGTCTCATCCGTCATCTCTCCTGTTCATGGGCGTGAGATTGCATTGGCAGAGCCTGCCGCCAGGCGCGGACGCGGGCGCGGGGGACGCGGGTGCGTCCGGCGCGCTCGGGGCGGCGGTGGTGCTCGGCGACTACTGGGCCGGCAGGTGGTAAACGTAGACCGCGCCGGCGTACTGAGCGGAGTTGCTGTCCTGGTTGCCGCCGATGCCGGTCGCCGCGCTGGCCTCCCCAAAGGCGCCGGCCGCCAGGGTCGCGCCGTCCGCCGAGAGCGCGACGTCCAAGCCGAACCTGTCACCTGCGCCCGTATTGGACGCCTTGACATATGCCTGCTGGCTCCACGTCGTGCCGTTGCGCTCAAACACGTAGACCGCGCCGGCTCTCTCAGCGGAGTTGTCGTCCTGGTTGCCGCCGATGCCCCTCGCCGTGCTGTCTTCCCCAGAGGCACCGACCGTCAGGGTCGTGCCGTCCGCCGAGAGCGCGACGCTCTGGCCGAAATAGTCACCTGCGTCCGTATTGGACGCCTTGACATACGCCTGCTGGCTCCACGTCGTGCCGCTCCGCTCAAACACGTAGACCGCGCCGGCGTACTGAGCGGAGTTGTCGTCCTGGTTGCCGCCGATGCCGTTCGCCGCGCTGGACTCCCCAGCGGCGCCGACCACCAGGGTCGCGTCGTCCGCCGAGAGCGCGACGCTCTGGCCGAAATAGTCGCCTACGCCCGTATTGGAGGCCTTGACATACGCCTGCTGGCTCCACGTCGTGCCGCTCCGCTCAAACACGTAGACCGCGCCGGCGTACTGAGCGGAGTTGTCGTCCTGGTTACCGCCCACGCCGCTCGCTGCGCTGGCCTCCCCATTGGCGCCGACCGCCAGGGTCGCGCCGTCCAACGAGAGCGCGACGCTCACGCCGAAATTGTCAAATTCGCCCGTATTGGAGGCCTTGACATACGCCTGCTGGCTCCACGTCGTGCCGCTCCGCTCAAACACGTAGACCGCGCCGGCG
>DATMCI010000011.1:0-4818 GCA_035558535.1 Kofleriaceae bacterium | reverse complement strand
CGCGGCGCTCGAGTTCGAGATCCTGATGGTGTCGTGGAAGACCCCGAACAAGACGGGCGGCGCGAACGGCGTCCCCGAGGTGCAGTCGTTCCCGATCCGCGTCGTCCAGCGCGCGACGCTGACCCGCTGATTCGGGCTGGTAGTGCGCGGCCGTCAACACGCGCGAAGCGCGATCGATGCCGCCGATCAGAGGTCGCGGCGCGCGAATGCTCGCAGCGCCAGCGCGCCGAGCAGGCCGAGGTAGACGAGGGCCCAGGGCCAGAGCAGCGGGCCGAAGTCCGCGGCCCCGCCGAACGGGCCGAGGTTGATGGCCAGGCGGGCGAGGCCGACGGTGTCGGCGGTGAGCGCGCCGAGCGCGGACTGATAGAGCGCCTCGAACGGCAGGATCCAGCTCGCGGTGGTGGCGACGTCGGAGAGCGTGTCGGAGCGGAGCGCCTCGCCGATCTGGCCGAGCAGGCCGGCTACCAGGCCGGCGCCGAAGACCATGAACACCGCGATGCCGTTGGCGGTCGAGGCGAGGAAGACCGAGCCGGCGAGCGAGAGCGCGCACAGGATCGCGACCGAGCCGGCGAGCGAGAGCGCGGGCTCGATCAGCCGATCGGGCCACCAGCCGCCGAACGACCAGGTGATCACCGCGGCGATCACGAAGACGATGATCACGTACGCACTACACACGAGCGCGGCCGCGGCGAAGCGGGCGAGCAGCAGCGTCCGGCGCGGGACGGGCCGCACGAGCAACGGCTGCAAGAGGCCGCGCTCGGCGTCGCCGCGGACGGTGCCGAGCGTGAGGAAGACGGCGAGGATCGTGCCGAGGAACAGCGTCCCGAACATGTTCAGGCCGAGCAGCGTCGCGCCCGTGATGATCCGGGCATCGACGCCGCGTAGCAACCGCGACCTCGCGTTCACCTCCGCGAAGGCCTGCCAGGTGCCGAGCCCGTAGAGCACGAGGTAGCCGACCGTGAGCAGTGCGACGATCAGGAACACGCGCCGGCGCACCGCCTCCTGCAGGCCGAGCCAGGCGATCGCGCGCGCCGCGCTCACGGGCCCTCCCCGACGGCCTCGAGATAGGCGTCCTCCAGCGACGACGTGAGCACGCGCACGCCGTAGACGTCCTCGCCGGCGGCGACGAGCTCGCGCACGATCCGCGGCGCGTCGTCGCGGCCGGCCTCGGCGAACACCCGCCGCCCGGCCGCGGTTTCGATCTCCACGCCGCCGGGCCTGGAGAGCTCCGCGGGCGTGCCGGCCGCCACGACCTGGCCGCGGGCGATGATGGCCACGCGGTCGCAGACGAGCTCGACCTCCGAGAGCAGGTGCGAGTTCAGCAGCACCGCGACGCCGCGCGCGCGCAGCTCCTCGAGCAGCCGGCGCACGGTGCGCCGCCCGGCGGGGTCGAGCGCGCTGGTGGGCTCGTCGAGCAGCAGCAGCCGCGGCGAGCCGATCATCGCCTGCGCGAGGCCGAGGCGCTGCTGCATGCCCTTCGACATCTGCCCGATGGGCTGCTGGGCGGCCTCGGCCAGACCGACGAGCTCGAGCAGCTCGGCGCGCTCCGCGGGCCCGCGGGTGGACTGCGCGAGCCGCTGGTGCAGGGCGAGCAGCTCGTCGGCGGTCTGCCAGTCGGGGAAGCGGAACAGCTCGGCGAGGTAGCCGAGCGCGCGCTGCGCGGCGAGCGAGCCGGCGGGCGCGCCCGCGACCGAGGCGCGCCCCGCGGTCGGCCGCACGAGGCCGCACGCGATCTTGACCAGCGTCGACTTGCCGGCGCCGTTGGGACCGAGCAGGCCGAACAGCTCGCCCTCGCCGATCTCGAGCGCGACGCCGCGGAGCGCCTCGGTACGTCCGTAGGTCTTGCGCAGATCGGAGACGGCGAGCGCTGGCGGCACCTTGGAAGCCTCTCGAATGAGCGCTCAGCGCTTCGCCGTCAACTCGACACTCGATCGACACCGCGGATCCCAGCGCCGATCGATCTCGACACCGATCTCGGTCCGTGGCTCCCCGGTCTCGTCGAAGCGCCAGGCGCAATAGCCGTACTGGAACCACCTGTGGATCGGCACGCGCGTCATCACGGCGAGCTCCTCGCGCGTGTGATGCCAGTGGGGCGGGATGGCCGCGAAGAACAGATCATTTGCGACTCGCTTCGAGCGCAGCACGACCGATCGCGCGGCGTGACGCAACGTGCCCCGTGGTGCGTGCGCGTCGATGTCCGGGTGAGACGCGAGGTATCGCAGCCCTTGCAGCGCCTGCCCCATGTTCAACGCGGTGTGCTTCGCGTATTCCTCGATGAGCTGTGCAACGCGCATCCGCTGCGAAGAGTAGCTCACCGGCTTCGGCGGGGATCGAGCTGATGGTCCTGGCAGCGCGCGGGCCGATCCCGGGCCGGGCAGCGCGCGGGTCGATCCCGGAGCGGAGATGAGCTCGCCCGAGGCACAGCTGCTCGGCAGGTTCGTGTCGGCGTTCAAGCGCGGGCTCGAGCGCGAAGTCGCGGCGATGCGCGGCTCGGCGGGGACGTTCGAGCTGGCGCTCGCCCGCGGCGAAGAGCTCGGCGGCCTCCGCTATGGCTTCGAGCTGCTCGAGGAGACGGATCGGCTCGCCGCGGGCGGCGAGCATACGCTGCGGACCTCGCGCGGCGAGCAGCGGGTGACGATCGAGCGCTGCGACGAGCTGCGCGTCGTCGTGATCGCGGAGCAGCCGATCGATCTGACGGCGGACCGCGTCACGCTGGTGGTCGCGCCCTGGTTCCTCTACGAGCGGCTGCTCCAGGCGCTCGACGAGATCGACATCGAGCGGCACGCGGTCGAGCGCGCGCTGACCCTGTTCGGGCGGAGACCGCACCGCCGGGCCGCTTCGGCGCTGCGCGGCGCGCACGACGCGCTGAACGCGAGCCAGCGCGCCGCGGTGCAGCTGTGCAGCGACAGCGATCTGGCATTCGTCTGGGGCCCGCCGGGGACGGGCAAGACGGTGACGCTGACGCACGTCATCGAGGAGCTGCTGGCGCAGGGCAAGCGGATCCTGCTGGCCTCGACGACGAACGCCGCGATCGATCAGGTCCTCGCGAAGCTGGCGGCGCGGCCGTGGTTTCTCGCCGCGGCCGAGGCTGGCACGCTGGTCCGGCTGGGGCGCAGCGAGCACGAGACCTTCGGCGCGGAGCTGGCCGAGGTGGTCGGCCGGCTGCAGGGCAAGCACCGGGCCGCGCTCGATCATCTCCGCGCCCGGATCGCCGATGCCGAGCAGCAGGGGCGGTACGGCGACGCGCTGCTCGCCGAGCTGGCGCCAGCGGCGGCCCCGCAGCAGTCGCTGTTCGCTGGGCCGTCGAGCCGGCTCGGCCGGGCCGCGCTGTCGCGGATCTTCTCGCCGGGCCTCGCGGAGGCGGTGGCGATGCGGCCGCCGCAAGAGCAGATGGCGGTGATCGAGCGGCGGCTCGCCCGCCTGGCGCGGCTGCGGGCGCTCGCCAAGGAGCGCGTGGCTCGCCACACGGCGGCGCTCCGCGAGGTGGAGGCGCGGGTGATCGCCGATGCGCGCGTGGTGATGTGCACGCTCACCAACGCCTATCTCTCGCCGCTGATGCGGCCGCTGCGCTTCGACGTGCTGATCGCCGAGGAGGCCAGCATGGCCACGCTACCGTCGCTGTTCTACGCGGCGTGCCTGTGCCAGGAGAAGGCGATCATGGTGGGCGATCCGCGGCAGCTGCCGCCGATCGTCCACTCGAGGGAAGAGCGGGTCCAGCGCGCGATCGGGCGGAGCGTGTTCGAGGTGACGATCCCGGATCCGGCGCGCTCCGAGGTGGTCGCGATGCTGGATGTCCAGTACCGCATGCACCCGGCGATCGGCGCGCTCGTCGGGCGGCTGTTCTATGGCGGACGCCTGATGCACGGCGGCGAGACGGCGGGGGCCGACGTGATCGCGGCGCGCGCCCCCTACCCGGGGATGCCGCTGATCGTGGTCGATACGGCGGGGGCCACGACGTGCCAGCGCGCCGCCAAGGGCGCCTCGCGCGTGAACGCGGCCTCCGCCGAGATCGCGGCGGAGCTCGCGTCCGAAGCGGTGGCCGCGGGGACGGGCGCCGTCGCGGTGATCACGCCCTACGCCGCGCAGGCGCGCGACATCCGCCGGCGCCTGGCTGCCCGGCGGATCGCGGACGCCGCCCTGTGCAGCACGATCCATCGCTTCCAGGGTCGAGAGTGCGACGTCGTGATCATCGACCTCGTCGACGCTGCGCCGATGCCGCCGGGGCTCCTTCTGGCCGGAGATCAGGCCTCCTCCGACGCGTGCAACCTGCTCAACGTGAGCCTGTCGCGCGCGCGCGGCAAGCTCGTCATCATCGCCGACGTCGGCTACTTCGAGGCGCGCGCGCCGGGTAGCGTGGTCGCGGCGATCCTCCGCGAGGCGACCGGCGCGGGCTTCCACGCCCGGCCGGCGCACACCGCGGCTACGGGGCCGGGACGCGGGTGATCCTGAGTCGTGGACTCACCACGGCGGCGCGTCCATGGATGTGAACGTCGCGCGGGGCGCGCCCGCGGGGCGCGCGCGGCGCTGGGATTTCGCGGCGGTGGCGGTCATTCGTCGCCTCCGCCGCGCGCTGGCGCCGATGAGATCGAGCTGCCCGACGTCCATGAACGTGGACTCGGTCGAGCGCGCCGAGCCGGGCCGTGCTCCGCGGAGAGCCCGGCATGGCGAGTGCAACCGAGCCGGCGGTAGAGCTACGAGGGTGCGAGGGCAACGCGATCCACGCCGGATCGCCCCACTCTCGGTGACACGCTCAGGAAAGTGGAGCCATGCTGGAGGGTCGGAGCTTCAAGGGTCTCTTCGTCGTCGGTCTGCTGCTCG
>DATMCI010000010.1:0-3093 GCA_035558535.1 Kofleriaceae bacterium | reverse complement strand
GCCCCGCGCCGCGAAGAGCGCCAGAGCGCGCACGTGGTGCTCGCGCGAAGACGCGCGGCGCGGTGCTCGCGGCCTCCTCCGATCCGCTGCGCCTCGCGCGCCCCCCGGGCTTCACTGCTTCGCAGCAAGGTGGGTGCTCGCGGTCACGGCGATCGTAGTGCTCGCAAGACCGGCGAGCCCACGCGGCCTGTGCGCTTCGCGCCAGGCCGCTGGGGGTCCCCGCGCGCTCGGCTCCGCTCTCGGAGGAGGCCGACTCGCCTGGGCGCCACGCGTTGGTGAGAGCGCGTCGACGAGGCTCGGCGGGCGTGCTCGCCCTGAGGCGCCGCGCGTTGGCGAGAGCGCCCCTCGACCCACTCTATAATGTGGACCGCGCGATACTGCAGCCCGGCGCCTGGCCGCTGTCATCTCCCTTGCTCTCGTTGGGAGGTTCCCAACTGGGGAGTGCAAGGTGCCACCGCGTCTACTACGCCCGAAACTTTGTCCGGGTAAGTCCGATTCTCGGACAGTTCCCGGACAACAGCACGCAAAGCGCGCGCTTGAACTAACCCCGGTCCGGAGATCCGAGATCCCCGATGGATCTCCCGGCGCCGCCCGCGCCGGCCGACGAGCTCGCGACCTACGTGCGGGCAGCGCGCGAGGTGATCAGGAACAACGACGGCCACATGGTGCCGGAGCAGCGGCCCGGCGTCCGCAATGTATATTTCCGGAACAGCCGAGGCGATCTCGCGATCGTGTTCGTCGATGCCTCCGGTAACGCGTCCATCTCGACCTTCATCGTGAAAAAGTGATTTGTGCCTGACACCACCGAGCAGCTGATCTCGAACGCACGGCAGCTCCTGCGCGACGGCGCGCTGGGCAGGTTCATGGAGGTCGTCGCGGAGCTCGGGCTGTGCGTCGCGCGCGGCGAGACCTCGTGGAGCGCGCTGCATGGCGCCGCCGAGACGCTGTCGCCCTTCGTGGTCGCCGCGCGCGCGCACCTGGACGGCTGGCGCGACGCGATGTACCGGGCGACGCGCGGGAACGAGCGCGAGATCCTCGACGCGCTCGAGCGCCGCACGCAGCTGGAGCTCGCGCGCGAGTGGTTCCGCGGGACGCCGGCGGGCGAGCTGTTCGATGATGTCGACACCGACGACGAGACCTACGACGCGCTGGCGGTCGAGTACTACATGCTCGCGCCGCCCTACGCGCCGCGCTCGCATACGTGGTGGGTGCGCGAGGCGCCGCGGGTCGTCGCATCGCCGACGGCACCGGCCGGCGCATCGCCGGTGGCGCCGGCCGGCGCGCGCATCACCGCGGCCTCCGACGCGGCGTGGATCGCGATCCCCGCGGGCTCGATCCGCACGGGGCTGACGGACGATGAGGCGCGTCGCCTCGCGATCGCGTGCGCCGACGCGACCATGCGCTGGGTGCGCAACGATCCCGACGTGCCGTTCGCGGATCTCGCCGATGCCGAGAACCGCGGCGGCAACGCGAGCTATCTCGAGCCGCTGCTGCGCGCCGCGTTTCCGCCCGCGCAGCACGCGCACGCCGCGTTCGCGGTCCGCGCGACGCCGGTGACCAACGCGGAGTACGCCGCATTCGTCGCGGCGACGCGCGCGGGGCGCCCCGCGAGCTGGGACATGGGCCACGACGCACCCACCCACCCCGTGCGCGGCATCTCGCACGACGAAGCCGAGGCGTACGCGCGCTGGGCGGGCGCGGCGCTCCCGACCGAGCACGAATGGGAGCGCGCGGCGCGCGGCCCCGATCACCGCCTGTTTCCGTGGGGCGACGAGCTCGGCGATCGCCGGACCTGGATGATGACGCGCGACTTCTACGCCGGCTGGCCGGTCGGCTCGAACCCCATGCTCGCGAGCGTGGAGGGGATCCACGATCTCGTCACCGAGCACTGGGAGTGGACCTCGTCGCGGTTCAGCGCGGACCGCGCGGCCCTCGCCGCGCTCACCGAGCTTTATCCGGGGCTCGCGGCCGATGGCTGGGTCCGGCGCGGAGGCCGCGGCGCGCAGCTCGCGCCGTGCAGCGTCGCGCGGACCGGCGCCGCTCCTACGTGGCGCTCGCTGGAGACCCAGCTCCGGCTCGTCCGCAGGTAGCTGGCCGGTCCACTCGCGGAACATCGCTCACCGCCGCACCTTACCGGGCGCCGTCAGCGCCGTTGACGAGAGCGCGGCGGTGGATCGAAGGGCGCGGACCGTCTCCGCTTCGACCAGAGCGCGAGTTGGGAGCGGCGGCTTCCAGCAGGGGCGTGCCGCGATCAGCAGCTCAAGGTCCGCGCCAGCGGCGACGCGAGCCAGCTCGATGACACTCAGATCACGCCAGCCACGCGAGGGCGAGCGCCAGTTCGACGGCCAAGGCCACGGTGACCGTCGCCCAGCCGGCGAGCTGCAGGGTACGGCCGTTCGCGCTCGCAGAGGTCTGCGGGAATGGATGGCCGCTGCGCGAGATCTATGCTCGCGAGACTATCGACGCGCCCCTGACGCGCAACCGCTCGATCTCGAACGTCTGAGGCTGATACCTCCAGGCATCAGTCCGGTCTACTGCAGACAAGCCGACCTCGATCTCCGCCGAGATGTTGCCCCGGTCGCAGGCGGCTCCTACGTTCGCGCCGCTGATGTCCAACCCGCACGACGCAACATTCAAGGCGGTCCTCGGCGATCCTGAGCACGCCCGCGGCGCGCTGCAGGCGGTCGTCCCGGCGGCCCTGGCCGAGGCGATCGACTGGACTCAGCTCGCGCGCTGCCCCGGCAGCTTCGTCGATCCTCACCTGCGCGAGCTCCACACCGATCTCCTGTTTTCGGCGGCCTTCCGTGGCGGCGGCGAGGCGCTCTTCTACTTCCTGTTCGAGCATCAGAGCTCGCCCGACGGTCCCCTGATGGCCTTCCGCCTGCTGCGCTACCAGGTCCGCATCTGGGAGAACTGGCGCGCGAAGCACATGGATGCCGCGGTGCTCCCGATTGGCTGACGTCAACTAGATTCACCCACTAACGACAATTATTTCTCCCCATTGACCTCCGGTCGGTGAATGGTCTTCCTGCGGGTAGTTGTCGTCGAGGGATCTCCTTGGGTGAACAGGTTGGCGGAGTTCGTAGTTGTCGT
>DATMCI010000009.1:0-21840 GCA_035558535.1 Kofleriaceae bacterium | reverse complement strand
AGGACTTCGACGTCCTCACGCAAGTGCCCTGGACGACGGCGGGCGGCACGGGCAGCGGCAACATCTCGGCGGGCGCCAACAAGGGCCTGCAGATCCTGCTCGCGATGACCGACGGGACCAGCACGATGCTGTCCGCGCTGACCCAGTGGATCACGACCAACAAGGTCAGCGGCGCGACCATCGCGGTCACCGGCCACAGCCTCGGCGGCGCGCTGGCGCCGGTCCTGGCCCTGTACATGTCCGACACCCAGTCGACGCCGGGCTTCGCGGGGCAGTCGCTGGCGGTGTACGCGTCCGCGGGCCCGACGCCGGGAGACTCCGGGTTCGCCTCCACCTACGCGACGGCGATCAGTAACGGCGACCTGACGTACTCGAGCGTCTACAACACGCTCGACGTTGTGCCGCTGGCGTGGGCCGTGTCCGACCTCGCGACGATCCCGACCCTGTACGACTCCTACATCCCGCCTGCGAAATCCGACTCGCCGGCCGACGCCTTTACAGGCTCGCTGATCTCCGGGGTCGTGATGGCGATGAGCGACCAGGCGGTCAGCTACACGCAGGTGTCGGGCCGCTCCTCGCTCGCGGGCACGTTCAACACGACCATCGACAAGATCGTGTCCAACGTCATGAGCAGTCTGCAGAGCTCGCTGCCGAGCGCGCTCACCACCTACTTCGAGTCGATCTCCAACGTCGCGCGCTTCGCCGCGCAGGCGGTGGTCCAGCACACGAGCGCGTATACGACCCTCCTGTCCATCACCGACTTCAACACCGAGTACCAGTCGATCCTCGCCAACGACAAGCCGTCGGTGGCGGTGCGGCGCGATCCGACGCAGGCCGCGATCCAGCGCCTGACCGGCATCCGGATCGCGCCGGAGCAGCGCGCCGCGTCCCTGCGCCTGGCTGTGGCATGAGCCGCCCCGAGAGGGTCCGCCCCCAATCCGGGGTTGATCGCGGTCAACGCGGCGGTCGCGCCCGATCCGGACCAGGCTCGAAGTGGTGAGCACGTACACGCCGTCGCAGGTCGCGAGCCCTCGATCGACATCGCCGTCTCGGGGCACCGCCGCGTGCCAGCTTGCGCCACTTCCGCGGGTCAGCGAGGTGCTCGGCAGCGCGACCTCTGCGGGCGGCACCGCCGCGTGCCTGCTTGCGCCACTTCCCGCGGGTCAGCGAGGTGCTCGGCAGCGCAACCTCTGCGGGCGGCACCGCCGCGTGCCTGCCTGCGCCACTTCCGCGAGTCCGCGAGGTGCTCGGCAGCGCGACCACTGCGGGCGGCACCGCCGCGTACCACAGTATTCGGGAGCTCGCACAAGCCCTCAGCCGAGCCAAGCACGCTATGAATCGATCCCCAAGCATTCTTGTTGAGAATTTTACTTGGAAGTGGTCACTTCTCGGCTAAACAGAGAGGGAATCCCAACGGTGGTCCGGCGATTGGCTGGGGCCGTCAGTTGGGACTCGAAGAGATCTCCTCGTGGAATCGAGGCCCGTTCAGCGGTAGTCAGACGTCGAGCCGTGCGAGTGCAGTCACGTAGACAAGGCGGTCCTGTGAGGATGTCGGATCTGCAGCTTCATCGTGTCGATAAAGCCGATACAGAGATCGTTGCGACTCGTCTGGAGGCGCCGCGTGGCGATCGCTCATGGGTAGACCATGCGAACGAGGCCGAGGCGTGGGAGCGCCAGCACGAAGCGGAGTGGACGAGAGTGGACCGGAAGCTCCGTGACATCGCGGCCCGGCGGGCTGCGCTCGACGCCGAGGAGGCGAACCTGCTGCGCTATGCGGAGGAGCTGAAGCTGTGGCGCGGCTGGGGCTTCGCGTCAATGCTGGAGTATATGGAGCGCGCGATGGGGTATGCGCCGCACACAGCGGCCGAGCGCCTCCGCGTCGCACGTGCGATCGCCGAGCTGCCGCTGACCGCAGAGGCGCTCGAGCAAGGCGCGCTCGCGCATTCGGCGGTGCGCGAGCTCTCGCGAGTGGCCGTGCCCGATACCGAAGCGGCCTGGCTGGAGGCAGCACAGGGCAAGAGCCTGCGTGAGATCGAGGCGATGGTCTCCGGCCACAAGCCCGGCGACCTGCCCACCGACGAGACGGAGCCGCGGCTCCATCGCAGGAAGCTCGCGCTCGAGGTCTCACCGGAGACGTACGACCTCTGGCGCAAGCTGCACGCGCTCGCCGCCGAGGAGCACGGCCAGCGCCTCTCCGATGATGAGCTGATCCAGTCGCTGTTCCGCAGAGCCTACGGCGATGGCTCCGTCGGCCGTGGTGATGGCAACACTGGCCATGGCGCTGTCGGCAATCTCAGCGCCAGCTCGCGCGCGAATAGCGCCGGCTCGCCTGCCTACAAGATCGCGATCAAACAGTGTCCAGATTGCAAGCGTGCATGGCAGTACAGCGGCGGCAGAGACATCGAGATCGATCCGGCTGTGGCCGAGTGTGCCGCCTGCGATGCCGTCCACCTCGGCTCACTCGATGCTGCCGAGCCGGAGCGCGCGACCACCACCGTCACGTCCCGTAAACGCGAGCAAGTGCTCGCGAGAGATGGCCACTGCTGCAGTGTGCCCGGCTGCCGTCGGAACGTCGGGCTCGATCTGCACCATATGGAGTATCAGAGCCACGGCGGCGGCCATGAGCTGAGCAATCTCACGACCATCTGCGATTTGCACCACCGGGCGATCCACTACGGGAAGCTCGTGATTCGCGGCTCCGCGCCCGGCGGCCTCGGGTTCGAGTTCCGCAAGCCGCGAGATCGGCTCAACGTCACCGACGATGACGGTCCCGCTCGGCCCGCGCCGCCCGCCCCGCATCCCTCCGCGGACGCATCGTCGTCCTTCGCTCGAACCGCATCCGCTGCCGAATCCGCCCGCTCGTCGGCCCTCAAGGGCGAGGGCGAGCCGTGGCGCGCAAATGGCACGCTCGTGCCGGCCGCTCCCACGTGGGAGACGGCCATGTCGGCGCCGACCGCCAGCTCGCTGGCCCTCAAGGGCGAGAGCGAGCCGTGGCGCGCGGACGATACGCCCGTGCCGCAGACGCCCACGTGGGAGACGGCTGTCACGGCGCCGACCGCCGGCTTGTCGGCTCTCGATGGCGAGTCCGAGCCGCGGTGCGCGGACGATATGCCCGTGCCGCAGACGCCCACGTGGGAGACGGCCATGTCGGCGCCGACCGACGGCTCGTCGGCTCTCGATGGCGACTCCGAGCCACGGCGCACCGACGGCTCGCCCATGGCAGACGGGCCCGCGTGGGCGACGGCTGTCACGGCGCCGACCGCCGGCTCGTCGATCATGGATAGCGAGCGCGGGCCACGGCGCACCGACGGATCGCTCGTGGCAGCCGAGCCCACGTGGGCGACGACCGCCTCGGCGCCTCGCCCAGGCTCGTCGGCCGGGGAATGCGAGCGCGAGCCACGGCGCACCGACGGATCGCGCTCGCCATCGGCGGCCGGTCCTGTTTGCGCTCGCTTCGCTTCGCACGACGAGTTGAAGCTGTCGACCTGCGGTCATCTGGATGGCCACGGTGGCGTCGAGCCTTCGGAGTGTCCCCACCGATCAGGTCCAGCTCGAGACTCGTGATGCTGGTGCACTCTCGAGCAGGTACGATTTGCTCGTGCTCGCGCGTTCTCTCGCGCTCGTGCTCGCGCGTTCTCTCGCGCGGCTCATGGCTATGCCGTCTCCGCAGTCTCCGTAGTCTCCGTCGCCCGAGAGCGCGACGCGAATGGCTGTCGCGCAGGCGAGTGAGCTCGGCACTCATGGCCGCACTGCGAGCATCCGCGCTATCGTCGACGAAGCCCCGATCTGGCGCATTGCGTCTAACGCGCTGCGCCCTCCTGCTACGAAAATGCGCCCGCGCTCTCCCGTGATTCCGGGCTCTTGAGCTCCACGAGTCGGGGGGCCACGTTCGCCCCGCACTATTTTCAACCCCTGGCGGTGCGCCGCCTCCATCCGGAACAGGAGGCCGCGGCGCTCGGGATCTTTATATGGCAGCCGTGAGCGGCCCATCCGGAGTGAGCGCCGATAACGCCGATCGCGGGTCGCTGATCGTCATGCGGCGCCGAGCTGGTCGTCCCATCGTTCCGAGCGCGAGCTCCGCGCTTCGCCAACGCGCGGCGCGCCGCGCGCAAGGGGATGTCCCGAAGCGACGCGACGCGAGCTGGGGGCCGATCGGTCGTCATGAGCGCGGCGTTCGTGCTCGCGCGAACCCAACTGAGCACGTGATTAGGCCCCCCGAGCAAGCGCGCGAGGGATCATCCCCTGCGCGCTCGGCAGCCGCGCCGTCCCCGCGCAAGCACCTCCGCGCGCGCTCTCGCTCTTCTGTCGACGGTGTCTACTCCTGTCCCGAGCTGGCCCGCCTACTCCGGGGCCCCGGTCGCGGACCCGGCCGGCAGCACCCGCGCGGCTCCCCGCGGGGCGCGAACATGGAGCACCCAGCGGCCGCCGGCACCGCCGCCGAGGGCGTGCATGCCGAGCTGATCGGGCAGCGTCTGCAGCCGCTCGGCAACGGCGACGTCCTGGCAAACATCGCTCGTCAGCGCGACGACGGCGGGCGGCGCCGCGGCAGCCACCGTGAGGGCGAGCTCGACGTTCTGGCCGAAGTAGTCGAGGCGGCCGCCCTGCGTCAGCGCCATCATCGGGCCGCGGTGCACGCCGACCCGGCACGCGAGCCCCGTCGTGACGGGGTGCGCGTCGACGGCGGCCTGCAGCGCGAGCGCGGCCTCCACGGCCGGCACCGGGCGCTCGAACGCGGCGAGCGCCAGGCCGCCGAACGTCTTCACGAGCGAACCGCCGTACTCGCGCGCGAGCGCCGCGACCTGATCGAAGAACCGCGCGGCGACGGGGAACGCCTTGCTGTCGCCGAGCGCGCGGAACAGGGCCTGCGCGTCGTCGACCTGCGCCACGACGAGCGTCACGGCGGTGACGGCCATGAGCCGCCCGGGCGCGAGGTGCTGATCGGGGAACAGCTCGCGGAACGCCGCGGTCGCCATCACGCGCGCCGCGGTCAGCGCGTACGCGCGATCACCGGCGCGCTCGACGCGCACGAGCACCTCGCGCGCCTCGGGGTTCGTGATCGTGAGCAGCTGATCGCCGGCCGTCAGCGTCGCGATCTCGGTCCGCTCGCCGAGCGTGACGTCGAGCCGGCGCACGCCCCCGCTCGGGGCCACGCGCAGCTCGTGCACGCGCGGCAGCTGCGGGCTGCGCAGCAAGTAGAAGCCAGGCGACAGCGCGAGCGGCAGCGCGAACCGCTCGCCGGGCGCGAGGCGGACCTGCGCGGCGACGTGCGGGAAGTGCGCGGGGCCGCCGATGCAGTACGTCCGCGTCTCGACGTGGCGGATGTCCGACGCGGCGCGGAACGCGAGCTCGAGCGCGCGGCTCATGTCGACGTCGAACCCGAGGTTGCACGTCTGGCACCGCGCGTGCTCCTCGATCTTCTCGAGCGACTCGACGACCGACGACGGGATCCGGCACGACGGGCAGATCACGTCCCACACCATCTCGAGCGCGCCGTGCGCGGCGGCGTGGAGGCAAGCGTCGATCATCGCGTCCTCGGGGACGCCGAAGCGCGCCGCGAGCTCGAGCGGCCGGATCCGCGCGACGTCCTGATCGGACGCCGCGCCGAGGAACGCCGCGAGCGCCTCGCACGCGCGCGGCGACACGCCGGCCGTGACAAGCGCGTCGTGCGCCGCGGCGATCCGCGCACGGGCGGGCGCCGGCAGCGCGACCTCCGGATCGACGGGATCGATCTCGGGCCGCACGCCGCCAGCGAGCAGCTTGCCGAGCCGCGTGTACACCTTGTCGAGGCGGCGGCGGTAGCGGACACCGATCTCCCAGCGCGCCAGCACGCGCGCGAGCGCGCCGCGCGGCTCAAGCCGGATCGTGTTGCGCAGCCGCGTGCCGCCACCGGGCAGCCGCTCGAGCGTGACCTCGGCGACGTACCACCGCAGCACGCCGCGCTCGAAGACGCGCAGGACGACGTGGCGGCTGCCCTCGATCCACTCGTACGGGTGCTCGCGCCAGCGCAGCGCCAGCCCGGCGACGCGCTGGTTGCCGGTGGTGGCGGGACCGGCGGTCGCGGCGGCGCCGACCTCCTCGATCTCGAACCGCACGGGCGCCAGCCCGGTCGCGCGGTTCATCTTCTCGGTGTTCGAGACGAACGGCCACAGCGCCTCGGGCGAGGCGGCGAGCTCCCACGAGAAATCGTAGGTCTGGATCAGCCGCGCGCGGTGCACGGGCGGCGCGGGGTGCGCGGTGATGAGCGCCGCCGCGCCCTCGCACATCCGCTCGATCTCGGCGAACACCTCTGCGGCGTCGGCGGGGCGCGCCTTCGGATCCTTCGTGAGGCAGCGGGCGACGAGATCGGCGACGGCGGGCGTCACCTCGGGCGCGACGGCGTCGAGCCGCGGCGGCGCCTCGCGCAGGTGCGAGAGGATCACGCCCATCTGGTTGTCGCCCTCGGTGACGAACGGCGGGCGCCCGCCGATCAGCGCGAACAGGCAGCAGCCGAGCGCGTAGACGTCGGTCGCGGGCGTGACCTTGTCGCCCTGGCACTGCTCGGGCGCCATGTACTCGGGCGTGCCGAGGACGGTGCCCTCGCGCGTCGCGCCCTCGGGCGCGCTGCCGCCCACGCCAGCGCCGCCGCCGTCGGCGGTCCGCGCGATGCCGAAGTCGCCGAGCTTGACGAGCTGGCCGATCGGCGCACGCTCGAGCTCGAGGCCGGCGCGCACGAACATCATGTTGTCGGGCTTGAGGTCGCGGTGGACGATGCCGAGGCGGTGCGGCTCGGCGAGCGCGCGGCACGCGTCGGCGATGATGCCGAGCGCGAGCCGCTCGGGCAGCTTGCCGGTGCGCCGCCACGCCGCGCCGACGCTGCCGCCGGCGACGAGCTCGAGCACGAGGTAGTGGACGCCGCGATCCTCGTTCAGATCGATGACGTTCGCGATGTACGGGCTGCCGACGCGCGCGAGCACGCGCGCCTCCTTGCGGAAGCGGCGCAGGAGCTCCTCGTCGGCGGCGATCTCGGGGCGCAGGAGCTTGACCGCGACGCCCTCGCCGCCAGCGGTGTCGCGCGCCTCCCAGACCTCGCCCATCGCGCCGGCGCCAAGCTGGCGCACGAGCTCGAACCGGCCGACCCGCATCCCGACGGCGGGGCGGCCGGTGCGCGGGACGTCGAATTCCTCGACGGTGGTCCGGCCCTGCGCGCCGGTGGCGGCCGCGTGCAGGAGCCGCACGAGCTCGGCCATCTGGGGCCGCGCGTCGGGATCGGCGGCGGTCGCGTCGCGCACGACCGCGTGGACGGCGGCGTCGGCGGTGCGGCCGGCGCTCGACGCGAACAGATGCAGGAGCGCCCCGACGGCGAACACGTCGACGGCGGCGTCGGCGGCGGCCTGCGCCGCAGCGGCGGCCTCGGGCGCGAGGCAGCGCTCGGCCCACGGGTGATGCGCGGAGCGCGTCGCGAGCTGCAGGAGCTCGAAGCGGGGCCGATCGCCGCCGCCGACCCACACCGACCACGGGTGGATGCGGCCGTGGAACACGGACGCGTGGTGCGCGGCGGCGAGCGCGCGCGAGAGCTCGAGCAAGAGGCGCAGCGCGCGCAGGAGATCGACGGCGGGCTGCTCGATCAGCTCGGCGAGCGGCGGGAAGCTGTCGCCCTCGAGCACCGCGGCGGGCGGATCGCGCTCGAGCGCGAGCACGGCGCGCACCGCTGCGTGATCGACGGCGCCGAGCGCGCGCACCCGCGCCTCGAGCAGACGGAAGCGCGCCGAGTCGGCGCCGAACGCGAGCTGGTGCAGCTCGACGAGCCGATCGCCGCGCCGCGCGAGCACGGCGGTGCCGTCGGGACCGGCGCCGAGCTGCGCGAGCGGCAGGAACGCGGCATCCGCGCCGCCGTCGCCGCTGCCGGTGCCGGCGAACAGCGCCGGCATGGTCTGATCGACGGTGCCCACGCGGGGAGCATATCCGGTGGATCAGGCAGGCGCGAAGATTGCCTCCCCACGCGACGCGACGCGCGGCGGGTGAGAGGCCCGGCTCGCCGGGCGGCTGGGGCGGGAAGGTCCCCTCTCGATCGACCCGTTACCGCGTCGCGAGCTCGAGGTCGATCGCGGCGGCGGCCTCGTCGGTCGTCACCCGCAGCTCGACCTGCTTGCCGCGGCTCGCGAGCGCGTCGGAGAGCGACTGGCGGGCGCGCGCGATGCGCGATGCGCTTGCCTCGTCGCCGGCGGCGAGCCGCACGACGCCGGCCTCGCGCTGGCCGGGGCCGGTCACGGTGACGGAGCGGAGGTGGAACATGGGGCCGGCCTCGACGTCGAAGACGACGTACGCGCCGCGCGGGGCGAACGTCACGCTCGCCGACGCGACCTTCGCGGCGAGGTAGCCGCGCGCCTCGAGCTCGGCCTCGATCGCGGCGCGATCGCGCTCGAGCCGCTGGTCATCGAGCGAGTCGCCGACCTGCGTCGAGACGACGGCGCGGAGCGCGACGCTCGGCAGGTCCCGCCCGCCGTCCAGCGCGATGCCCTGGATCTGCCGCACATCCTGCGACGGCGGGGGCGCGGCCTGCGCCTCCTCGGGCAGGTGCCGGACCACCGCCAACGAACCGACGGCTGTCAGGGCACCGACCAGCACCAGCATGCGCATGGCCTACGGCAGTGAGCAAACGCGGGGCCAGCGCCAACCAGCGCCAAGCGGCCGAGATCCAAGGGCCGACTACCGCGGGCACGTGGACGGACCATCACGGTGTAACCGCGCGTTTACCGGGGAAACTTCTGGCAATCGGGCAGCGCCGATCAGCCGCCGCGGCACCCGCGAGCGTCACCCTCGGCGGCGCCCGCCGCCCGGATCGCGACCGATCGCGACCGACCGCGGGCCCCGATCCGGCCAGTCCCCTCCCCAGCGGCGCCCCGCCCGCTCCCCCCACCCGGGCCGGAGCATGCTCGGGCCCCGGCGACGGCGGCGCATCACTCCGCTTCGGCGACCAGCCACGCGACCGGGAGCGTCGCGAGCACGTCGGCGAGCGCCAGGGAGCCGCCCTCGAAGCGCTCCCCGGTGAGCGGGCTCCGCCACCGCGCGGGCGCGCCGAGCTCGAGCCGGGCGTCGCCCCAGACGTCGCCGATGGGCCACGGCACGCGGCCGCCGGTGAGCGTCCGCGGCAGGCGCGGCGCGACGCAGACGAGCCGCGCCCGCGACCACGACCGCTCGAAGGCGATCACGTGATCGCCGGCCGCGATCGGGCGGTAGGTGCCCTCGAGGAACAGCAGCGGATCGGCGCGCCGCAGCGCGAGGCCGGTCCGCGTGACGTGCAGCTTGATCCGGCCGTCGGTGAACGCGTCGAGCAGCTCGCGCGCGAGCGCGGGCGTCGCCGGGCCGCGCGCCGTTAGCTCGTCGAGCAGCGCCCGCCGGCGCGCGTAGTCGACGGGCCGCCGGTTGTCCGGATCGACGAGCGAGAGGTCCCACAGCTCGCCGCCCTGGTAGATATCGGCCACGCCGGGCGACGCGAGCTTGATCGCGAGCTGCGCGAGGCTGTTGCACGCGCCGTACGGCGCGAGCCGGCGCGCGAGCCCGGCGATCTCGCCGGAGAGCGCGCTGTCCTCGAACACGCCGGTGATCACGGCGGCGACCGCGCGCTCGTAGTCCTCGTCGGGCCGCGTCCACGACGTCTCGACCTTGGCCTCGCGCACGGCCTTCGTCATGTACGCCGAGATCCGCTCGCAGAGCGCCGGATCGTCGCCCTCGAACGGCCACGCGCCGACGAGCGTCTGGAACAGGAGGTACAGGTCGTTGGCCGACGGGGCGGCCCGCTCGCGGACGGTGGCGCCGAGCTCCCGCGCGCGCGCGAGCCAGCGCGTCACGTGCGCCTCCCACTCGTCGGGGAGCTCCGACAGGACGGCGACCCGCGTCCGCACGTCCTCGCTGCGCTTGGTGTCGTGCGTGGTCGTGGTGGTCATCGTCAGCGGGAACGTGGCGAGCGCGGCGGCGTTGTGCGCGTGCAAATCATCGACCTGCGCGCCGAACCGCGCCGGATCGCAGCCGACGTCGTTGAGCGCGATCAGGCGGTGGTAGCGATACAGCACGGTGTCCTCGACGCCCTTGGCCATGACGGGCCCGGTGAGCTGCTGGAGCCGCATCGCGAGCTGGATCGCCTCGGGCGTGCGCACGCGGAGCAGCAGCACGTCGCACAGGTAGTCGAACACCGACGGATCAACCTGGCGGTTCTTGCGCCGGGCGAGCCCGATCGCGTGCTCGATGTAGCGCTCGTCGTTCGGCTCGCGCGAGCCGTCGGGCGCGACGTACGTCCGGTACACGGGGAACGCGGCGATCGTCTCCTGGATCGCGGTGGTCAGCGCGATCAGCGTGAAGTCGCGCGAGCGGCGATCGGCCTCGGCGATCCGCCGCAGCGCCTGGCCGAGCATGATCGTCTCCGCCGACAGGCTCGTCTGCATGATGTGGAGCTTGGCGTCGAACACCAGCGGCGCGACGTCGGCGGGCCCGCCGCACAGCCGCACGTAGAGCTCGGTCATGCGCGCCTCGGCGCGGGGATCGACCCACAGGGCGTTCACGGCGGCCATGAAGTCGTAGCCGGTGGTGCCGGCGATCTGCCAGCGGCGCGGCAGCGGCTCGCCGGGCTCGAGGATCTTCTCGGCGACGACGTACACCTGGCCTTTCGGCTCGCGGCCGGCCTCGGCGATCGCGGCGCGCAGGCGGTCCTGGAGCGCCTGGAAGTACGCCTGCGGCTCGTACAGGCCGTCGGTGTGATCGAGGCGCAGCCCGGTGACGGCGCCGCGCGCGACGAGCTCCAGCACGAGCACGTGCGCCGCGTCGAACACCCGCGGATCCTCCATGCGGATCGCGGCGAGCTCGTTGACGTCGAAGAACCGCCGGTAGTTGATCTCCTCGGTGGCGACGCGCCAGTACGCGAGGCGGTACCGCTGCTCGCGCAGGAACGCGTCGAGCCACTCGACGTCGCCGGGGCCGCCGTCCCGCGGGTTCTTCTCCGCGAGCACGGCGTCGATCGCGCCGCCGATCTCGGGGCTCTGCGTGCACAGCTGCTCGAGGCGGCGCTTGGCGACCTCCTTCTCCCGCGCGCGCTCCTCGCGCCGCTCGGGCGCGGTCTCCGACGCGTGCGGGATGTGGTGCAGCGCGGACAGGATGCTCTGCAGCTCCTGCAGGTTCGGATCGTCCTTCGGCAGCTCGAGCCGCGCGAGCGCGAGCTCGAGGATCACCGGGTACGTCCGGGGCGCCACGGGCCAGCGCCGGTCGTAGTAGACGACCAGGAACCGGCCGCCCTCGCGCACGACGGAGAGCCGGCCGTCCTCGAGCTCGACGCCGTACTGGCGGCCGAGCACGGGGAGCAGCACGCGGTTCTGCAGGCCGGGCGAGAGCGGGTGCCAGTCGATGTCGAAGTAGTCGGCGTACAGCGACGCGGGGCCGTTCTCGAGCACGTCGAGCCACCACGCGTTCTCGCCGGACCCGATGCCGATGTGGTTCGGGACGAAGTCGAGCACGTGACCGAGCCCGTGCTCCCCGAGCGCGGCGATCATGCGCGCGTGCGCCTCCGCGCCGCCGAGCTCGGGGGAGAGCGTCGCGTGATCGACGACGTTGTAGCCGTGCGTGCTGCCCCGCTCGGCCCGGGTGTACGGCGACGTGTAGATCGCGCCGACGCCGAGCGCCGCGAGGTAGTCGGCGATCGCGGCGGCGTCGCCGAACCCGAAGCGCCCCTGGAGCTGCAGCCGGTACGTCGACGACGGCGCGCCGCCGATCGCGTGCACGCCGCGCTGCGAGGCCGCGGGGCGCCGGTAGAGCTTGAGCGAGCGGGCGCGGAGCACCGTGACGTCGCCGGCCTCGCGCGCCTCGCGCGCGGTGTCGTCGAACGTGTCGAGCACGAGCTCCCACTGCTGCGCCGCGGCGCGCGAGTGGAGCGCCGGCAGCCGGAAGTCGAGATCGGCGCCGCTCGCGTTCAGCGCGAAGAGGAAGTCGTCGTCGGACATCGGGCGGCCGAGCTCGTCGATGCGATCGACGCCGGCGCCGGCCAGGTACATCGCGAAGCTCGACGTGAGCGGGTTCTGCCAGTCCTCGTCGGACATGGGCTCGCCGTCGTGGCGCAGCCACACGATGTCCTCGACGCCGAGGCCACGGATCGGCCGGCCCTTGAAGAAGTCGGCGCGCCGGAACGTCGGGTGCGCGGCGCGCAGCCGGATCACCTTGCGCGTGAACTCGAGGAGCGCGCGCTCGTCGTCGCCGAGGTCCCAGCGGGTCCAGCTGAGCTCGCTGTCCTGGCAGTACGCGTTGTTGTTGCCGCGCTGCGTGCGCCCGAGCTCGTCGCCGCCGCAGATCATCGGCGTGCCCTGCGAGAGCAAGAGCGTGGCGAGGAAGTTGCGCATCTGCCGCCAGCGCAGGCGGCCGATCTCCGGATCGTCGGTGGGCCCCTCCGCGCCGCAGTTCCACGACGCGTCGTGATCCGCGCCGTCGCGGTTGTCCTCGCCGTTGGCCTCGTTGTGCTTGTGGTTGTAGGAGACGAGGTCGCGCAGCGTGAAGCCGTCGTGCGCGGTGATGAGGTTGATGCTCGAGGACGGCCGGCGCCCGTCGTTCTGGTAGAGGTCGGCGCTGCCGGTCAGGCGGTAGCCGGCCTCGGAGACCTTGCCGCCGTCGCCGCGCCAGAACGCGCGCATCGCGTCGCGGTACTTGCCGTTCCACTCGGACCACTTCACCGGGAAGCCGCCGACCTGGTAGCCGCCGTCGCCGACGTCCCACGGCTCGGCGATGAGCTTCACGCGCCCGATCACCGGATCCTGGTTGATGATGACGAAGAAGCTCGACAGCCGATCGACCTCGTGCAGGCTGCGCGCGAGCGCCGACGCCAGATCGAACCGGAAGCCGTCGACGTGCATCTCCTCGACCCAGTAGCGCAGGGAGTCCATGATGAGGCGCAGCGCCTGCGGGTGGCGCACGTTGAGGCTGTTGCCGGTGCCGGTGTAATCGAAGTAGTGGCGCGGGCTGTCGGCGACGAGCCGGTAGTACGTGCGGTTGTCGATGCCCTTCAGGCTGAACGTGGGCCCGAGGTGGTTGCCCTCGGCGGTGTGGTTGTAGACGACGTCGAGGATGACCTCGATGCCGGCGCGGTGCAGCGCCTTGACCATCTGCTTGAACTGGCGGACCTCGTCGCCGGGCTCGCCGCTGCCATATCGCGGATCGGGCGCGAAGAACGCGATCGTGTTGTAGCCCCAGCAGTTCCGCAGCCCCTTGTCGAGCAGGAACTTGTCGTCGACGAAGTGGTGCACGGGCAAGAGCTCGAGCGACGTCACGCCGAGCTCGCCGAGGTAGCGGGTGACGGCCTCGTGGCCGATGCCGGCGTACGTGCCGCGCAGCTCGGGCGGGACGTGCGGGTGCAGCTGCGTCAGCCCCTTCACGTGCGCCTCGTAGATCACGGCGTCGGAGAGCGGCACGTTGGGCGGCGCGTCGTCCTCCCAGTCGAAGCTCGGATCGATCACGATGCCGAGCGGGGCGGCGCGCTGATCGGCCTCGTTCTTCGCGAGATCGCGATCGGGGTGGCCGAGGTCGTACGAGAACGCGCTGGCGTCCCAGTCCTCGACGCCGCCGACGGCCTTGGTCCATGGATCGAGGAGCCGCGTCTGCGGATTGAACCGCAGGCCCTGCTCGGGCTCCCACGGGCCGTCGACGCGGTAGGCGTAGCGCTGGCCGGGGCCGACGCCCTCGACGTAGACGTGCCAGATGAGCTCGGTCCGCTGGCGCACCGGCACGCGGATCTCCCGGCCGTCGGGCTCGACGAGGCAGAGCTCGACGGCGGTGGCGCCCTCGGAGTAGAGCGCGAAGTTCGTGCCTTCGCCGTCCCAGGTGGCGCCGAGCGGTGCAGGGGTGCCGGGAAGGGTCTTGTATGCGGCGGGCATGAGGGGCGGCTCCGGGCCGGGCCGGGGCGGGCCGTTGCTGCGCCGTGTGCAACGCTCGTGCCCCGGGCGCGCGGGCGGGCGCGCAGGCGCGAGAGCCGATTGCGCGAACGCGCAGGCGCGCGGGCACACGGAGTGTGCGGAGGCGCCACGCGGCGGGCGGGCGCGCGCGCCTCACGGCGGGCCAGGCCGGGCGCAGCTCCCGCGGTGGGGCATCCGTCCGGTGCTGGCCAGCTGGCCGGCCGGGAGGCCGGGAGGCCGGGAGGCGATCAGTTGAGCGGCGCGGCCGCCTGGTTGCCGTAGCGATCGGTGACTCGCACGCTGCGCGCCAGCGGGACGTCGAGCACCTGCACGGCGCCGCCCGCGTCGGTCGTCACCTGCGCCGACGTCAGCTGCGTGCCGGCTGCGTCGAGCAGCGCCACCGTCACCGGCTGGCTCCGCACCGGGACCGGCTGGTTCGACGGCAGCGCCAGATCGAGCAGGCGCCAGCCCTTGGGCGCGTGCAGCCGCACGCCGGCCGAGACCATGCCGCCCGCGCGCGCGACGCCCGCGAGCGCGAGACCGCCGGCGATCACCTCGAACGGCTGGCTGTCGAGCGTCCAGCCGTCGCCCTCGACGTGGAACCGGTAGCGCCCGAGCGGCAGCCCGCCGCGCGCGTCGAGCCCGGCTGCGCCCGGCGCGCCGACCCACGGCACGGCCTGCCACTCGGCGACCCAGACGTGCGTCTGCGGGCCGCTGCGCACGAGCGGCGCCGGCGTGTACGCGAGCACGAGCTCGCCGTCCTCGACGGGGCGGCCGCTGCGACGCGCGACGGTCGCGAACGCGCCGGGGCTGCCCTCGTGCTCGAGCGCGACGCGCGGCGTGCGAACCTGCGGATCGTCGCCGATCCACACGAACGTCGCGATGCCGGACACGCGCGGGATCTGCGCCGCCGGCTGCGCCTGCGCTGGCGTGCCGGTGCGCGCCCACGTCTCCGGCGGGACCTGTGCCGGCACCGTGCCCGCGAGCTGCGCCGGCCGATCGATCTCGAGGTTGTCCTCGACGGCCGGCACGGCGACGCGCGACGCGCCAGTCGACGCGCCGTCCTCGCGCTCCGGCGTCGTCGCGAGCGGGATGAGCTCGAGCAGCCGCTCGGCGATGTACTCCGCCTCGAGCGGGCCCCAGAACGTCACGCTCGGCTCGTAGCCGCCGAGCACCCAGTCCTCGGGCCGCAGCATGTAGCCGACGTGGCCCTGCGCGTAGCCGACGACGATCGTCTTCTCGCCGAGCGGGGACTTCTCGCGCACGAGGCCCGCGAGCAGGCTCGTGACCTCGCCGGGCAGCGTGGCGAGGACGTGGTCGCCGATGCGCAGCGCCGAGATCGTCGTGCGCGTCGACTCGCACACGGGGTGGCGCTCGTCGACGCCGAAGTCGACGTCGAAGAGGGGGCCCAGGAGCGGCGCGGCGAGATCGAGCCGCAGGCACGAGCCGTACGGCAGGATGCCCTCGGTGCCCGGGATCGCGGCGGTCGGGAACATCGCCTTGGCGGTCTCGCACAGCCCCGCGCCGACGGGCGCGTTGAACTCGTCGATCGGCGACGCGAGCCGGCCGCCCTCGGAGACGACGCCGTCGGGCAGCGTCTTGCCGTCGAACGCGGCGTAGGAGAGCGCGCCGCCGCGGATCGAGAACGTGCCGGGGAACGGGCCGGTCTCGATCGAGCGCGTGACCATCTCGAGCTCGATCGAGTCGCGCAGCGCGAGGCCCGCCTGCGCCCACGCGGCCATGAGCTGCTGCCCCGCCTCGATGCCGTGCCCCTCCTCGGCGGTCCAGGAGAAGCACGGATCGGTCGCCTTGCCCGGCTTGGCGTTGCAGTCGAGGCGGCCGTGCCCGACGGCGGAGGTGTCGCCGCCCGCGCTCTGGATGTGCATGACGACGACCTTCTCGTCGAACTGCTCCTCGAGCGCGCGCTCGAGGGCGCCGGTGGCGTCGGTCGACGCGAGCGAGTTGTCCTGGCCGTTCAGCGTCGGGTGCTGGCCGAAGATCGGCACGATCGCGAGCGGCGCGCCGGCCGCCGTGTCGAAGCGCAGGAGGTAGAGGTGGTCCTCGCCGCGGTCGCCGCCGGGGAGCGCGTCGTTCTCGCTGCGCCGGTCGCGGTTCACGAGGTCCTGCGGATCGAACTCGGCGCTCTCGTGGATGCCGAACCGGGCCGGGACGCGGCTCGCGAGCGCGTCGCGCGCGGCGGCCACGAACCCGTCGAGGAAGCGCCGGTACACGAGATCGCGCCGCTGCCCCGCGCCGAGCTTGAGCGGCCCGTGCGACGTGAACTGCGCCCACGTCGAGTGGCTGTGCGACGTCGCGAGCAGCACCTTGCCGGCGAAGTCGGCGCCGAGCTCACGCTCGACGTCGTACACGAGCCCCTCGTACGCGAAGATCATGTCCGCCTTGAGCAGCACGACCGTCTCGCCGCCAGCGCTGAGCGCGAGCGCCTTCACGCGCGGCGCGGAGGTGACGCCGATCGACGGGTTGAACGAGCCCGACAGGGCGATCTTGCGCGCGTCGACGTTGTCGCTGCCGCCGAGGAGCGCGGCGCGGCCGGTGTAACCGCCGAGCGCGGTGCCGACGGGGATCTGCAGCACGCGGTCCGCGACGCCGGCCATGAGCGGCCCTGCCGCGACGGTGCCGCCCGCGCGCGCCGTCGGCGCGAGCGGGACGTACTCGCAGCGCTCGGTCGTGACGCCGGTGTCGGGGGCGGGAGGCGGGCCGTCGTCACCGCAGGCGGCGACGAGCACGAGCAGCGCGAGTCGCGGGGCACGCATACGAGGCTGCATAACACGCACCCGCGCCCTCTTCGGCAGGGTTATTGGAGCTGCTTGTCCAGGGTCACGGTCTCCCCGGCCTTGGCGCTCACCGCGAAGGTGTACTTGTCCTCGCCGACCTCGAACCGCACCTTGTGTCGGCCCGGCGTGACGTCGATCTCCAGCGGCGACACGCCGACCGCCTTGTCATCGAGGAAGACCTCCGCCGGCGGGCGGCTCGTGAGCCGCAGCGTCGCGGTCGGCGCGGTCGGCGCGTCCGGCGCGGTGATCATGTCCTCGGTGATGCCGTTGCGGACACAGATCGCGATGGCCCGCTGGCGCGATAGCGTCGAGAGCCGCTTCCAGAAGACCCGGGCCTTCGGGACGTTCTGCAGATTACAGGCGACGACGAATGCCTTCTCCGCGATGTGCGACTCGGCCTTGCAGGCGTACGCGAGCTCGAAGTACCGCAGCGCGGCCGCGAATTGCCCGGCGGCGAACGCTTCCTTGCCTTTGTCGGTGAGATCGTCGACGTTGCACGCGCTCGGCGCGGGCGGGGCCGGGGCCGGCGCGGGCGACGGCGATGGTGATGGTGATGGTGATGGTGATGGTGATGGTGATGGCGCCTTGGATGGCGCCTTTTGCTCCTGCGCCTCGCGCTCGGTGAGCGCCTCCTCGGCGTCGGAGAGCCGCTCCTGGAGCTCGCGGATCTCCTCTCGCATCTGCGCGAGCTCCGGGGCGCTCGCACCCACCGTAGGGGCGTCCTGCGCGAGGTCGCGCGGCCGCACCTCGAACGTGCTCCCCGGCTCGACGAGCGCCGTCTGGCCGCCGCGCGTCACCCGCACGTGCCCTTGATAGACGATCACCGTGAGCAGCGCGACCGCCGCGGCCGTGGCCGCGCTCGCGCCGATGATGCGCGCATCCGACAGGTTCATCTTGGCCTCCACGCGCAGGCTCGCGCCTGACGCCTCGACCGACGCCACCGCGGCGCCGGCATCGATCACGATCGTGTCCTCGGCGGCGATCCGCCACAGCGCGGCGCCGCGCGGCTGCACCGCGGTGATCCGCCGCCCCTCGCGCCGCCAGCGCACCTCGGCTCCGGGGTCGAGCTCCGCTGACGACGGCCCGAGCGCGAGGTGCGCCGCGCGCGCGGCGACGAGCGCGCCGCTGCCGCTCGCCACCGTCGGCGTCGGCGTCTCGCGGCGCGAGAGCACGAGCACGCCGG
Source organism: Kofleriaceae bacterium (assembly GCA_035558535.1). Lineage (GTDB taxonomy): Bacteria > Myxococcota_A > Polyangia > Haliangiales > Haliangiaceae > JABFXX01. The sequence continues at coordinate 3,964 of DATMCI010000009.1, read as the reverse complement.
CCGCCGCGACCGCGACCGCGACCGCAGCGACGGCCGCCGCGATCGGCCACCGCCGCCGCGCCGCGCCGGCTGCGCCCGCTGTGCTGGCTGCGCGCCCGCCGTACCCGTCCGGCTCGCGGGCCGGCGCGCCCGCTGGCTCGCGCGCCCGGGCCACGACCGCGTCGGCGAGCGCGCCGGCCGGTGCCCCAGCGCGCGGGGGCGGCGCCCACGCGCCGAGGTCGATGCCGGCGAGCGCGTTATCGTCGTCGTCGTCCCTCATGACACCTCCTTGACGAGGTCGGGCACCGCGGCCGAGAGGTGCGCCCGCAGCGCGGCGCGCGCGCGCGCCAGGCGCGACTTCACCGTGCCGAGGTCCAGCTCGAGCGCCTCGGCGATCTCGGCGTAGTCGAGGTCGTGGTACTCGCGCAAGACGAGCACGGCGCGCTGCGCGTCGGGGAGCGCGGCGACGCCCGCGCCGATCGCCTGGGCGAGCCGCCGCCGCTCCGCGCCGAGGTCGGCGCGATCGCTGCCCGGGCCCTCCGGCTCCTCGGGCAGCGCCGCCGCCTCGGGCCGCCGCAGCTCGTTGAGCGCGAGCCGCGCCGCGATCGTCAGCATCCACGTCGACAGCGAGGCCGGCCCCGCCGGATCGAAGCCCGGCAGCGCGCGCAGCACGCGCACGAACGTCTCCTGGACCAAATCCTCGACGCGGTGCCGCGCGCGCCCGGCCATGAGCCGCCAGATCAGCGCGTGCACCGGCTGCTGGTACCGCTCGATCAGCGCCCGCCACGCCCGCTCGTCGCCGCGCTGCGCGCGCCGGAGCGTCAGCTCATCGAGCGGCGCGGCCGTGCGGGCGGCGGCAGAGGCAGGCATCTCGATCCGGTATCACCCGCGAGCCAGCCGGAGGTTCCAAAGAATCGGCCGCGCTCGCAACCAGGCGAGATCCCGCGGCTTCTGCGCTCTCCGCGGCCGGCGCTGCCGGAGGACAGCCGCCGCGCCGTCACCTCCGCTTGCCGATCACCTCTTCGAGCGATGCGGCAACGATCGCCTTCTCGTGCCAGCGCCCCAGCTGCTTCAGGTTTTTCTCGGCCAGGATGCGCTTGCGGACCGCAGCCGTCACGGCGATGCCGCGAACGCGGAACACCGTCAGCACGTCTTCTGCCTTCGTCTCGGCGCGTGCTTCGGCGCGTGTCTCGGCGCGAACTCTGACCTCCGCCTCTGCCCAGGTCTCGTACATGGCCACGATGAACTCCTGCTCCTCGCGGGTTGGTTTTGGCTTCTTCCCGAGTGTGTGCCGCAACCTTACCAGGATGTGCTCCGCGACGGCACGCTCCGGAGCGCTCGGCCGCAGCTCCCCGAGATCTTCGATCGCATCCGCCAGCAGTGACCCCGCCGCCATGAGCCGGACCAAGACGGTCGAGCGCTTGCGCGGCAGCTCGCTCGCCACGACCAGCCCCACGCGCAGCACGGTGTTGCCGAAGAAGTACACGCCCGCCGGCCAGTCGGACCCGGACCCAGACGCGGATCGAAGCTCGAGCCTGGCCAGGAGTGCCTTGGGCGCGCCGGCCGCGATGATCCAGAGCGACGGCGCGACGAACGGCCGCGGTGGCTGCCGTTTCGTCCGCCGCCGCTGGTTGTCCGCGCGCGCCCGGCGCGCACGCTGCTGCCAGAACGCAAGGTGCTTCGGCAGGCAGCCGCGGAACGCCTCGTCATCGAGCGCGCGGCTGTACACCTCGATCAGACACGGACGGGCCGCAATCCGCCCGAGCAGGCCCAGTCGCTTGCGCTCGGCGTCGCGCGCCGGGTCGGGCTCGTGCCGAAGGTCCGCATACTGGATCTCAGGCGCGATCTCGTCATGCACGACGGTCGCCCCGGACCGGCCCAGTGCCTCCTGGCCGATCTGCTTCGCGAGCTGATCGAAGCGGGTCCGCATGCGCACCCGCGGGCACACCAACAATCAGGCCAGCTACCCACCCAATGATCTCGCAGCTCTGACCACGCTATGTCCGGCCGGAAACCGGACATTGTCCGAAATCCGGCCGGACACGCTCGCGGGCTCAGGGCCTACGGCGTCCAAAGCGCCTTCGATGGCCTCGCCGCGCTGCAGATCAAGTGATCTGACGGCGATGCGCCCGTGTATCGCGCTTGTGTCGCCACGCCGCGAGCAGCGCCATGAGCGCCTCCTCGAGCTCGTCTCGCTCCAGCGCACCGCGGGCTCGCACGAGATCCGCCAGCACGCCCCTATTTTACGCGAACAGGTCGTCGCAGCGCCGTGCGCGACCGTACTGGCATCGCACCGCGAGGCTCGAGTGAGCGAAGCTGGTGGCGCTCGACTGCCAGCTCGAGGATGTCGCTATGTCGGGAGTACCCCATCGGGGTTACTTCCGGAATGCGCGCTCCCAGCGTCGCCGGAGGACAGCCACCGCGCCGTCACCGCCGCTTGCCGATCACCTCGTCGAGCGATGCGGCAACGATCGCCTTCTCATGCCAGCGCCCCAGCTGCCGCAGGTTCTTCTCGGCCAGGATGCGCTTGCGGACCGCGGCCGGCACGGCGATGCCGCGAACGCGGAGCACCGTCAGCACGTCCTCGGCCTTCGTCTCGGCACGCACTCTGACCTCCCCCTCTGCCCAGGTCTCGTACATGGTCACGATGAACTCCTGCTCTTCGCGGGTTGGTTTTGGCTTCTTCCCGAGCGTGTGCTGCAACCTTACCAGGACGTGCTCGGCGACGGCACGCTCCAGAGCGCTCTCCCGCAGCTCCCCGAGATCTTCGATCGCATCCGCCAGCAGCGGCCCCGCCGCCATGAGCCGGACCAGGACGGTCGAGCGGTCGCGCGGTAGCTCGCTCGCCACGACCAGCCCCACGCGCAGCACGGCGTTACCGAAGAAGTACACGCCCTCCGGCCAGCTGGACTCGGATTCAGACGCGGGCCGGAGCTCGAGCCGGGCCAGGAGCGCCTTGGGCGCGCCGGCCGCGATGATCCAGAGCGACGGCGCGACGAACGGCCGCGGCGGCTGCCGTTTCGTCCGCCGCCGCTGGTTGTCCGTGCGCGCCCTGCGCGCACGCTGCTGCCAGAACGCAAGGTGCTTTGCCAGGCAGCAGCGGAACGCCTCGTCATCGAGCGCCCGGCTGTAGATCTCGATCAGGCACGGGCGAGCCGCGAGCCGCCCGAGCAGGCCCAGCCGCTTGCGCTCGGCCTCGCGCGCAGGATCGGGCTCGTGACGCAGGTCCGCGTACTGAGCCTCCGGCGCGATCTCGTCGTGCACGACCGTCGCCCCGGACCGGCCCAGTGCCTCCTGGCCGATCTGCTTCGCGAGATGATCGAAGCGGGTGCGCATGCGCCCCCGCCGACACACCAACAATCAGGCCAGCTGCCCACTCAATGATCTCGCAGCTCTGACCACGCTATGTCCGGCCGGAACCCGGACATTGTCCGAAATCCGGCCGGACACCCTCGCGGGCTCAGGGCCTACGGAGCTCAAAGCGCCTTCGCTGGTCTCGCCGCGCTGCGGATCGGGCGCGTCGAGCTCGCATCTGGCTGCATGCGGCTCTCGGTCCGTCGTGACGCTTCAGCGCCAGCAGGTGAGACGCGCGCCGTTTCGAGCGCGCCGTCGTTCAGCGTGAATGGACTGCGCGCAGCAAGCGCAGCCCACCCATCGCGCGCTGTCTCATCGAGCCGCGTCTCCCAGATACGCGCGGTCTTATCCTCGCTCGCCGTGACGACGCGAGAACCATCTGGGCTGAACGCGGCACTCGTGACCGCGCCCTGATGCTGGAGCGGCGCGGCGAGGAGCTTACCCGTCGCGGCGTCCCACACACGCGCAGCATGGTCCGCGCTCGCCGTGATGGCTGACGTCAACTAGATTCACCCACTAACGACAATTATTTCTCCCCATTGACCTCCGGTCGGTGAATGGTCTTCCTGCGGGTAGTTGTCGTCGAGGGATCTCCTTGGGTGAACAGGTTGGCGGAGTTCGTAGTTGTCGT
>DATMCI010000008.1:0-2617 GCA_035558535.1 Kofleriaceae bacterium | reverse complement strand
GCACGTAGTCGCGCGGCTCGCCGCTATAGACGATCCGGAACGTCCACCGGCCCGGCGCCTCGAGCGGCGTGATGTGGAGCTCCATCGCCATCGTCTGCGGCGGCTTGCCGGCGATCTCGATCAGCAGCGGCCCGCGCCACGACCCGAGCCAGCCGCCCGGAAAGCTTTGGTCCTCGGCCGGCTTGGTGACGGCCGGCGGCGTGGCCGGTGGCGCGGTCGGCGGCTCGACGACTGCGGCCTTTTGCGGCGAGCTGCATGCGAAGGCCGCTCCGAGCAGCAGCGCGAGATGCTTCGGGATCATGTCGATATCCTAATCGCGCGAGCACGAAGCCCTCCACGTGGCATCGATGGCTACTCCTCCTGCTTCAGCTCGGCCGGGACGCGGACCAGGCGCTTGAGCTGGCCGTCGTTGCGGACGCGGAACACCGCGACCTGCACCTTGCCGCTCGTGAGGGTCACGTACAGCTTGCCGCCGACTTCGACGACGGTCGCTTTGGCCTCGTCGAGGGATGCGCGCGGTTGTCCCGCGCGTGCGTACCGCCAGTAGCCAGCGAACGCTCGACGCTTGAGGTCGTCCTCGTCGCGTATCGACCGCTTCCTCGTGGCCATCGTCGGGCCCGACGCTATCAGCCTGACCCCAGCGTAGTTACGACGGTGCAGCTGCACAGAGAAACGGCTTGCAAGGATGAGGGGGCCCGTGCCACCGTGACTGCATCGCCGCCGAGCCGCCATCGAGGGAGACCCGCCGCCGAGCATCCTGGTACACCGCGCGTTCGCTCCTCGCCGCCGACCCTCTCGGGTTTGGCTCTTGGCGGAGACTTCATCGGCGGTAATCGTCGGCGGGGGGGCTTTTCGTTTGCTGTTGAGAGGTTCCGCCATGTCTCCCAAGAAGAAGCCCGCCACGAGGAGCTCCAAGCCTACGCACGGCAAGCGGCGCCATAGCCCTGATGCTGTGGTGTCACCTCAGAAGCCCATCGAGCCTGGCCTCGTTTCCGTCGAGCGCTCGGGGGAGTCGCCCGACCTCCGGCAGGGAGGCTCGATCTATGGCGCGGCGATGCGGCTCGGGATGTCGCGCGTGGCGCTGGCTCAGTGGCCCTGGCGGCGCGGGTACACCGGAGGTGAGTCGTGAGCACCCCGGGCAACCCGACCCAGGAGGAGCGCGAGCACGCCACCGAGGACCGGCTCGGGGGCGAGGGCGCCACCGCTCGCGAACGTGACCTGCGTGACCTGCGTGACCTGCGGGAGCACACCATGCGCCGCAGCCACGAGGTCGCGGACGCGCTCGTGGTCATCGCCGAGCACGCGGCTGGCGTGACGACCACTGGTCCGCTGTGCCCCGCTATCGCCACCGTCCTGGTGTTCGTGGCGCGCAACGCTGGTAAGCGGGAGGTTGCACCGTAACCTCGCCTCAGGATCGAGGTCCTTGTCAGGGCCGCAGCGGGGGCAAGGTCGCGTCGACGTGATCGATGCAGCGCCACGGCGCTACTTCGTAGTGCGCTCTTCTTCGAGCCAGTCGAAGATCGGGCCCATCGGGTTGCCCTCCCAGGTCTTCCGCTCCTGCCACCAGCTGTCGAACCAGGGCGCGCGGGCGCGGACCATGACCCCGCGTCCCGCCTGTCGGATCTCGAGCTCCGGCCACGCAGCGACCCGGCGCGACGGCGCGTCTTCCAGGCGCGCCGGCTCACCCTTCCACCGGCGCGCCTCGTCCAGCAACGCCCGGAACTTACGGACCGCCGCGTCCTCGTCTGGCATCGGCAGATCTCGCCAGTGGAAGCCGCCCAAGATCTCGTTCTTCTCGAAGCCGTCGATCAGGACATCGAGCAGCGTCGCATCTTCCTGCGAGGTTGTTCTGTGCATGCGATCCCGCTACGGGCGAGGCTCTCGCGGCGCGGCCCCGAAAGCCAGAAGGGCACCCGATATCTCGAGTGCCTTCGTGCCGCAGCGGACGGGACTCGGCGCTCGAAGGAAGGCATCGCCGCGAGGCCACCGGGCCGTGTTGGGCCGGCTACTTGAGCGCGTCCAAGACGCTGACCGCGGTGAAGGCTCGGTCGTACTTAGCATGGTCAGCACCCAATCCAGGGGCCGGCGCGGGGCGACCCAGCGAGCGAACTCATCGAGCGCCTGACCAGACCGCGCCATCAGGAACGGGGCTACGCGGCGTTCCCGGCTGCCATCAGGACACGCAAGAACATGGCGACGTCCTGCACGAACCCCCGGACCGACTCCTCGGCGATCCGGTGCATCGCGATCGCGTCGACGGCCACGCCGAGGATGCCCAGCGGTGGCTCGTAGAACCCGACGAGGTCGAGCTGCGTGTCGTTCGGCGTTAGCGCATAGATTGACACCGTCGCTCGCATCGTCGGGAACAGCGCAGGTCGCCGGACCGCATTCCACTCGATCTCCAGCTTGGTCGCCGGATGATCGTCCGGAGATCTGGCGGCTTGGTCGATCGCGAGGATCTTGATCTCGACCTCGGCTCTGACAGGGACTTCGGCCCTGGGGAAATAAAGAATTTATCGTCGGGTAGATGATGGGCGATGAAACGATCCGATGCGAAGTCGGTTGACACGCAGATCCCGTCCGTGATCTATGGCTGAAATGGACTACGAGCTGACGT
>DATMCI010000007.1:0-95432 GCA_035558535.1 Kofleriaceae bacterium | reverse complement strand
GCCGCGCTCGCCGCGCTCGCCACGCTCGCCGCGCTCGCCACGCTCGTCGCGCTCGCCGCGCTCGCCGCGCTCGCCGCGCTCGTCGCGCTCGCCGCGCTCGCCGCGCTCCTCGCGCCGGGGCTTGGTGCGCGTCGTCAGCTTGTCGAGCCTCTCGGCGACGAGCTTCGCGAGCACGCGCCGGCCGTTCGTGCTGGCGAGCAGCTTCTCGAAGATCTGCCGCTCGAGGTCCGTCGGCGTGCCTTGCACGCCGCGCACGAGGATCTGGACGGGGTCGGGCGGCTGCGGCGTGCCGACCGGCGGCAGCGGGTGCTTGAGCCGGCCGATGAAGATGTCGTCCTTCGGGAGCACGCGCTCCTCGGGCTTGAGCCCGAACTGCAGCCGGACGTACCGGAAGTTGCCGAGCTCGCGCGGCCCGACGAGCGACAGCGCCGTGCCCTTCTTGCCCGCGCGGCCGGTGCGGCCGGTGCGGTGCACGTAGACCTCGGGCGACTCCGGCACCGAGTAGTTGATGACGTGCGAGAGGTCCGTGATGTCGATGCCGCGCGCCGCGACGTCGGTGGCGACCAGGAAGCGCAGGTTCTTCTGCTTCATCCGGTTCATCACGCGCTCGCGGTCGGCCTGCGCCAGATCGCTCGACAGGGGCTCGGCGTCGAGGCCCTGCTTCTGCAGGAACTTGGCGACCATCGTCGTCTCGTCCCGCATGTTGCAGAAGATGATCGCGCTCTCCGGCTCCTCGGCGAAGATGATCTTGAGGAGGTCGCGGCTGCGCGCGATGCCGCTGACGATGTAGTAGGCGTGGTGGATCTCGGCGACGGAGATGCTGTCGCGCGAGAGCGAGATCTGCTCTGGCGCGCGCATGTGGCGCCGCGCGTAGCGCTGCACCTCGTCGGGCATCGTCGCCGAGAACAGGAGCGTCTGCTTCTTCTCGGGCAGGTGCGAGACGACGCGCTCGATGTCCTCGAGGAAGCCCATCGAGAGCATCTCGTCGCACTCGTCGAGGATGAACGTCTGCACCGTGCGGCAGTCGAGCGTGCGGCGCCCGATGTGATCGAGCACGCGGCCCGGCGTGCCGACGACGACGTGCACGCCGTCCTGGAGCGCCCGGATCTGCTTGCCGATCGGCGCGCCGCCGTAGATCGGCTCGACGCGGATCTGGCGGTGCTTGCCGATCTGCGTCAGCTCGCGCGCGACCTGCAGCGCGAGCTCGCGCGTCGGCGCCAGGATCAGCGCCTGCGGCGCCCGGTGCGTCGGGATCAGGTTGTTGATGATCGGCAGGCCGAACGCGGCCGTCTTGCCGGTGCCGGTGCGCGACTGGACCAGGAGGTCCTTGCCCTCGCTGACCGGCCGGTACACGGCCGTCTGCACGGGCGTCGGCGAGAAGTAGCCCATGTCGTCGAGCGCGAGCTGCACGTCGGGGTGCAGCCCCATATCGGCGAAGCTCGGCGGCCGTGGCTCGGCGGCCGGCGACGGCTCGCCGGGCGCGATGGCCTCTTCGGGGCCCGCGGGCCCCGCGGGCGCCGCGGACGCCGCACTCTGGGCGGCGGCCGGCGGGGCCTCGGGATCAGCACTCGTGATGGCCGCGGTCGCGGCGTCTTCGATTCCAGGCTCGGCCCCACCGTCTGCGCGGGACCCCGTCTCGTTTGTCATCGTGAAGAACCTTGGCGTGATGCTCTCCGAGATCGTCCAGTCGGAGCGCTGGTGGGAACGACGAGACCTGGAGATTCACAGGCACGAGACGACGTCGTCCGTGGCTGCTCCAGGGGTCGTCACCAATACAGAGCTCGCGCGGCAGCTCCAGAGCTCTGGACGCGCCGGGCTTGCAAGCTCCTGCTTCGGCAATCATCTCTCGATCAACTGTGTGGAAGTGCCCGGACCTTAATCGGGGTCCGGGGTCCGGTCAAGCAGGATGCGAGCCGGCCTCCCTCATGCCTGTCTCGGGCCTCTCTCGGGCCTGTCTCGGGCACTCCTCGGGGGCCCTGCGATGATCCCCGACGGGGCAGGGGGAGCTTTCCAGGCTCCCCCCACCTCCACGACCCATCCGACCGCCCTCGATGACTCGAGGGCTCAGCGGGGCAGGGGGAGCTTTCCAGGCTCCCCCCACCTCAGCGGGGCCATCTCAGCGGGGCAGCGTCAGGCGCGCGACGCCGTCGTCGTCGGAGATCGCGCGGCCCAGGAGCAGGGGCGGGATCGGGCAGCTCATCGGCTCGAAGCGGGTCTCCATGCACAGGCTCGAGTCATCCTGGACCCGGTACAGCTTCACCTCGGCGCCCTCGACGCGCGCGTTCTCGCCGTCGAAGATCACGCCGCGCACGTACGCGGCGTCGGGCAGATACATCGCGCCCAGCGCGGCCGTGCTCTGCGCGTCGTCGCGCGGCAGCTCGAAGCCGGTCTTCATCCAGAGCGGCATCCGCGACTTCATCGTGGGCTCGAACGTCAGATCGTAGGAGCCCCACACCGTCGCGCCCGGGGCGCCGCTGCCGTCGGGCAGCGCGTGATCGACGAACATGACGAACTCGCCGTTGTGCGACGTGGTGACCGTGGGCGCGGGGATCTCGCCGAGGAACGTCTGCGCCGCCGGCTCGAGGCTCCACTGGAACCGCACCGCCGGCCGCGCCGTGACCGACACGCCCTCGAGCGTCTCGCCGCTGGCGTCATGGACCTGGCCGGTGATCGCGATCCGCGTGCCCAGGCGCTGCTGCGTCGCCGCCTGCACCTGGTACGGCTTGTCGAACAGCGCCGCCGCCTGCGAGCCCGCCGGCGGGATGATCGACATCCGGTAGCCGTTGAGCAGCGCCGGGATGTTGACCAGCTTCAGGTGGGCGACGCCGTCGTCGCTCGTGATGCCCTCGGCGGAGAACCGCGTGGTCACGCCGCCGCCGTCGGTGCTGCTGGCCGCGATGATCACGCGCGAGCCGCCGACCCGCGCGATCTCGCCGTTCGTCTCCTTGTGATCGACGACGACATCGACGGGGATCTCGCCCTGCGCCGTGCCGGGCAGGGTCAGCACCCGGCCCAGCGTGTCGCGCTGGCCCGGCAGCCCGCCGAGGTGCAGCTCGGGGCGCGGCGGCAGGCCGAACGGCCGCGCGACGAGCTCGACGTTGCCGACGAGGTTGCGCGACAGCTTGATCTCGAACTGGCCGTCGGTGCCGGTGAAGTCGACGCTCGAGACCTCGGTCGGCGCCTGGTCGGCCGCCCACCGGCCCACCGCCGCGACGCGGTAGTTCGCGAGGAACGCGCCGCCGACCGACGTGAGCGTGCCCGTGATCTTCGGCAGCGTGAGCCCGCCGAGCTCGAGGATCTCGCCGGTCACGTCGGTCTTGAGCTCGCGCACGACCTGCAGCGGCGGCACCTGCTGCGGGATCGTCGACGTGCCGGCGCCGGGCGCCTCGCGGCCCGCCGGGGTCACGGTGATCGTGTACAGCGGCTCGCCCGGGCGCGTGGCGGGGACCTTGAGCTCGAAGCTCTCGTCCTCGACGGTGATGACCTTGCGGAAGCCGGGACCGCCGGGGAACAGCGACGGCCGCATGATCTCGATCTTGCCGCCGAGCATCCGGCCGTCGCACGACAGATCGCACAGCGCCTGCAGCCGGCCCTTGAACGAGACCGCGGTGTCGAGGTGCATGTCGTCGATCCAGCCCTCGCCGGAGATCGGCAGCACCGTCAGCTCGCGCGAGACCAGGTCCGTGCGCTCGCTCGGCGGCAAGATCACGGCGGCGATCGCGCCGGCGGGCGGGTTGCCCCAGCACACGTTCTCCTCGCAGATCTCGCCGGAGTCGCAGTCCGCCGTGGTCTTGCACATCGGCGGCTCGCGATCCTTGAGCTCGAGGCAGGCGGCCTGGAGCGCGAGGCACGCAAAGAGCGCGGCGGCGGCCTTCACAGCTGCGGCCCCGCGCAGTTGACGAAGAAGAACCGGCTCGTCGACAAACCGCCCACTCCATCCATCGCCTGGAACTCCGGCTTGCCGCTCTCGGCCAGCGCGCGATCGAACACCACCGCCGTCATGTTACGCGTCTGGCCGTCGTCGGCCATCTGGCAGATCGTGCCGGCGGCGCAGGTGACGGTGCGCGTCGGCTCGCCCGTGGCCGGCGCGGTGCACTGCGTGCGCTGCGGCGTCGGATCGTCGATGCGGTAATTGATGAACACGCGGATCACGAGCATGTCCGATACGTCGGTGTCGAGCAGCTCGAAGTTGATGGTGCCGCTGCCCCGCGTCAGCGCGACCGGTCCCGGCTCGAACAGATCGTCGGCATCGGTGCGCACGGCGGTGATCGCGGGCGGCGAGTTGACCCCGGCGTCCTGCTTCTCGGTCGAGAGCGAGGGCGGCAGGATGCAGCCGGCGAGGCAGGCGGTAAGCAAGGCGAGTAAGGAGAGCGAAAGCACGAGCGAGGCGGGGTCATGCACCCCACGCGCCAGGTCGAATCCATATAATGGATCCAGTGCGTTATGCGCTGACAGGCGGCTCGGCGCACAGTGAGGCTCGGACATTTCCGTCATGGGTGTCATCGCCGGTTCAGGGCAAGCGCTGGCATCGGGCGACCTGGGTCACGCCGGCTCACGCCGGGCTCACGCCGGATCCGGCCGGGCTCACACCGGATCCGAGGAGCCATCGCCCGGCTCATCGGACTCCTTCTCGAGGTGGCGGAACACCGTGCGCGGGTCGACGCCGAGATCGCGCGCGGTCTTCGTTCGGTTGCCATTGTTGAGCGCGAGCACCTCGTTGATGTAGTCGCGCTGGAACTTCTCCTTGGCCTCGGCGAGCGTCAGGATCTGCGGCAGCACGTCGGGCGTGAGGCCCAGGTCGTCGGGCCCGATCACCGTCGAGTCGCAGAGGACGATCGCCTTCTTGATGCGGTTCTCGAGCTCGCGGATGTTGCCGGGCCAGTTGTGCTTGCGGATCGCGACGGCCGCGTTCGGCGACAGGCCCTTCACCTTGGAGTCGTACTCGCGCGAGTAGCGCGACAGGAGGTAGCGCGCGACCACGAGCACGTCCTCGCCGCGCACGCGGAGCGGCGGCAGCTCGACGTTGACCACGTTGAGCCGGTAGTAGAGGTCCTCGCGGAACCGGCCGGCCGCGATCTCCTTCTCGAGCTCGCGGTTGGTCGCGGCGAGGATGCGGATGTCGACGGTCTCGGCCCGCGTGTCGCCGACGCGGAACACGACCCGCTCCTGGATCGCGCGCAGGAGCTTCACCTGCAGCTCGATCGGCATCTCGCCGATCTCGTCGAGGAACAGCGTGCCGCCGTCGGCCGCCTGGAACTTGCCGAGCTTGTTCACGACCGCGCCGGTGAACGCGCCCTTGACGTGGCCGAACAGCTCGCTCTCGAGCAGGTTCTCCGGGATCGCGCCGCAGTTGATCGTGATGAACGGCTTGCCGGTGCGCGGCGAGCGGTTGTGGATCTCGCGCGCGATCAGCTCCTTGCCGGTGCCGGTCTCGCCGGTGATGAGGACGGAGATGTCGGTCGCGGCGATCTTCTCGACCTTGCGGAACACCTGCTGCATCGGCGGGCTCGTCCCGACGATCTCGCCGAACCGGTACTGCTCGAGGCGCTCGTGCAGCCGCTTGTTGTCGACGCGCAGCTCGTTCATGAGCATCGCGTTCGCGACGATCAGCGACGCCTGCGACGAGAACACGGTGAGCACGCGCATCGTGTCCTGCTGGAACAGATCGCGGATCGAGTCGTTGCCGACGTAGATGAGGCCGAGCAGCCGGCCGCGGTCGAGCAGCGGCACGCAGATCACCGAGTTGACCTTGAGCTGCATGACGCTCTTGCTCGAGCTGAACTCGTCGTCGCGCAGCGCGTCCGAGACGATCACCGGCTTCCGCGAGCGCACGACCTTGGCGATGATCGAGTCGGACAGCTGGCTGACGGCGTCGGCGATGTGCTCGCGGTTCAGGTTGCGCGCGACCTTGACGTCGAGCGTCTCGCCCTCGAGCAGGATCAAGAAGCCCTTGTCGGCGTTCGTGATCTCGATGACCGCGTCCATCAGCGCGTCGAGCAGCTCGCCGAGGTCGCGCTGGTGGATCAGCCGCTCGGAGAACTCGTAGAGCTTGGTGTACGCGTCGACGTCGGCGACGGTCTCGGCGGCCTCCTCCTCGGGGGGCGGCGCCTCGTCGACCATGACGAACCGCAGGTCGCAGCTCCCGATCACGAGCCGCTCGTCGTGCGACAGCTTGTGCTTGCTGCGCTTCTTGCCGTTGACGACGAACTCGGTCTTCTTCGGCGCGAACACCGTGTACATCTGGCCGTCGAAGTGGATCGCGTAGCCGTCCGTGACGAGCGGATCCGGCAGCACCACGTCGTTGTCGCGGGAGGAGCCGATCGAGGTGATCTTCTTGTGCAGGTTGTAGACGGTCGGCGGGTGGCCGGGCGCGGTCAGGCGTAGCGAGGGCATCAGGGCAACTCCAGCGAGAGTCCGACGCCCGCGCCGCCGCTGGGCACGAGCACCGGATGGACGTGAACGCGATCGAGGACGCGGTCGAAGAGCGAGGTCTTGGGGGCAGGCCTGGGTGCCGGCTTCGGCGGGTCACGCAGATCACGCAGCTCCGGCGGCAGGAGCGAGTCCGCGCCGCCGACGCGCTGGCGCGGCTTGTAATGGAGGAGCGAGTCGACGACGCCCCACGCGTAGAGCCCCAGGAACGCGGCGCCGGCCGCGATCTCGATCTCCTGCAGCCTGCGCACGATGGGGCCCTCCTCGAACGGCACGTCCGACGAGACGAGCCCGTACTTGCTCGCGAGGTAGAGGAAGATGCCGGCGGAGACGCCGCCGGTCACGGCCTGCGACGCGGCGAAGAAGATGCCCTTGCCGCGCTGCTGGTTCTGGAACTGGCCCGCGCCGAACGGGACGAAGTTCACGTAGTAGGGGTGCGTCTCGTAGACGATGAGGCTCTTCTTGTACGCCTCGATCTCGGCGAGGCGCTGCGCGACGCGGCGCTTCTCGTCCTCGCGCTCACGGGCGATCCGCAGATCGGTCTTGGTCTCGTCGAACAGCCGGATCGCGCCCTCGGTGTAGAGCCGCGAGCCGATCGACTGCTCGGGCTCGATCTCGAGCGCGCGCTGGAACTCCTCGCGCGCGCGCTCGCGGTTGCCGGTCTGGTAGTACGCGGCGCCGAGCAGGATGTGCGCCTCGACGACCTGCTCCTTCCGCGCGAGCTGGAGCTCGGGGTAGAGCAGGACATTGATCACCTCGATCGCCGACTGCCAGTCGCCGCGCTTGAAGCTGTCGCGCCCGCGATCGAGCTGGAGCGCGGGCGCGGCCGAGGGGCTCGCCTGCGCGGGCGCCGCGCCGAGCGCTGCGGCCCCCGCGGCCCCCGCCGCGCCGAGCGCCGCCGCGCACGCGAGCGTCAGAAGGCGCACCGCACCTCCGTGGTCTGGCCGGACCGGACCTGTACGGCGCGCGTGTCGACCTTGTCGCGGGCGATGAACGTCACCTTCGCCGAGGCCGAGTCGAGCGTGCCCTCGAACCAGATCGACCACGGCTTGCCGAGCTGTGCGGACTTCTCGTCGATCTGGACGGTGGTGTCGGGGTAATCGCACTTCGCGACGACGGTGCCGGGCTTGAGCTTCATGTCGACCGTGGCGGTCGGCTGGCCGACGTGGACGTTCGCGTAGCCCATCTCGCAGCACGGGTTGCGCGCGGTGATCGTCATCGCGCGATCGATCGATCGCACGACGAGGCCGCCCTCGGGGACGGGCAGCCAGTCGCCCTCGCCGAACCGGATCTCGGAGCCCCGCGGGGGCCAGACGGTCACCCGGATGTCGGCGGCGACCACGGCCGGCGCGGCGTCGGGCGGCGGCGGGGTGACGTCCGGGCCGCCGGCGCTGCCGGCGCTGCCGGGGCCGGAGGGCCCAGCGTCGCCGGGCGCGGGGACGTCCGGATCGGGCGCTGGCGGCGGCGGCTCGTACCCCGCGGCGAACGCGGGCCCCTGCGTCGGCCACGAGCCGCCGCCGAGCGGGCCGGTCGGCAGGAGCTCGGCCGTCTGCGAGCGGCGGTGGATCGTGAACGCGCAGGTGCCGAGGACGGCGACGAACCCGGCGACGAGCGCGCCGGTCTTGATGCGCTTGCGGCGGTTGACCCCCTCGAGGAGCGCGAGGACCTTCGCGTTGTCGGGATCGATCGTGAGCACGCGGTCGAACACGTCGAGCGCGGCGGCGCGGTCGTCGCGGCCGAGCAGCTCCTGGCCGCGGCGCGCGAGGTGATCGACGAGCCGCTCCGCGAGCGCCTGCTCGTAGGCCGCGGGGCCCTCGAAGTAGCGCGCGAGCTCGGCGACGACCTTGTCGGCGGAGATGCCGCTCTCGTCGAGGTAGCTCTCGAGCGCGGTCACCATCTCGCCGACCGCCGGGAAGCGATCGGGCGGCTCCTTGGCCATCGCGCGCAGGATGATCCGGCCGAGCCGGTTGCCGATCCGCGGGTTGGCCTGGCGCGGATCGAGGAACCGGCACTCGGCGATCCGCTTGAGCACCTCGTGCGGGTTCTTGCCCTCGAACGGGAGCCTCCCGACGGTGAGCTGGTAGAGCACGATGCCTGCGGCGAACACGTCGGTGCGGAAGTCGAGCGGGCGGCCCTCGACGTGCTCGGGCGCCATGTACGCGGGCGAGCCGAGGAGCTGGCCGGTGACGGTGAGCCGCTCGAGATCGACCATGTGCGAGATGCCGAAGTCCATCAGCTTGACGACGCCGTCGGACCGGATCATCACGTTCTCGGGCTTCACGTCGCGGTGCAGGATCCCGACGGAGTGCGCGTGGGCGAGGGCGCGGCACACCTGGAGCACGAGCATCGCGCCGATCTCGGGGAACGCGATCGGCCGCTCGGTGATGGCCTGCTTGAGCGTCTGGCCGTCGATGAACTCGGTGACGATGTAGCTCGAGCCGAACGCCTCCGCGGCCTCGGCGCCGGAGTAGTCGAAGATCTCGAGGATGTTCTCGTGGCGGAGCTTCGCGACGGCCTGCGCCTCGCGCTCGAACCGATCGCGCGCCTCCTGGTACTCGGAGAGGTGCTTGTGCAGGACCTTGACGGCGACGACGCGCTTGAGCGACCGATCGAGCCCGCGATACACGACCGCCATACCGCCCTGGCCGACGCGCTCGAGCAGCTCGTACTTGTCGAGTACCTGGCCGACCTGGATCACGACTCGCTTCGTCCGTCCTTGCTCATGTCCATGACAACGATGTCATGGTCTCATCCCTGAGGAGATCGACATCCGCGGGGCCGGTTAAGGTTGCCTAAGATCCGAAGCCTACGACGGTTCTTGCGGACACGGCAAGGCGGCAATGTGACAGGCCTGACACGGCGGGCCTTGACCTCCCGCTCGATCACGGTCCCGTGATCGGGCGGAGGCGGCTCCCTCCGACGAGCTCCGACACCGGGCTCGGCGGGCTCGGCACCGCGCGACGACCGCGGCGGCGGCACGGCCCTGGCGTCGTACGGCGCGAGCCTCGCGTATGCGCGCCGGGGCCGCACGCGCGCCGGCGATGAAATCGGCCCGACATCGCGGCCGCCGCGCGCGGCGGCCACCTTTCATTCATGCGCATAGCGAACATGGCATTCGCGCCTGGAATGCAGATCAGCGACTACCACGAAAGGATCAAGAAAATGAGACTGCCATCGCGAGTTACGATTCCGGGAGCCCTCGCGGTCTCCCTGCTCGTCGGCTTCGACATCATCGGCGCGGGGTGCGGCGCGGCCGAGGACTCCGCGCTCACGCCCGCTGCAGCTCCACCCCAGGTGGTGCTGCTCAGCGATCGGGACGCCGACCACGACGGTGACTCGGACCTCACGTTCATCACGCGCTCCGACCGCGAGTTCATCACCACCTTGCTACTCGATCAGGGCGGGGGGGACTTCACCGTTCGGCGGAGCCACCCGGTGGTGACCACCACGGCCGACGGGCAGTTCGAGCTGCAACCCCAGGGCGACGTCGAGTGGTGGGACGAGGCAGGGGGGGACATCCATACGCTGACGGGGACGCTCGAGGGGCTGACCGCGGCCATCGAGCTGCTATCGAGCCCCCGCAGGGAGGCGCTCGGGGTGGCCGGAGGGGGCGGGCCTCACGTCCTGAACTATTATGACTGTGAGGAAGACTACGCATGCGGGTTCGAGCATGAGAGGTGGGGCGGGGATACGTTCCAGGTCGCCCGACACTTCAATGTGAAGGATCTGAGTATCTACAGCTTCAACGACAAGATCTCCAGTATCCGGAATAACGACAGTAAGTGCTGGGTCGACTGGTGGGAACATCCGGATTATTCAGGCCGCAATTGGGGACAATCCCCGAAGAACGACGTGGCGAACGTGGGGAGTTGGTGGAACGACCGCATCAGCGCGATTCACTGGGGAGCGGGGTGCTACCCCTGAACGCGAGGCAGGAGGGGCCACGCCGCCGTGGACAGCTGGTGGCCATGGTCGCGCTCGCGCTCGCGCTCGCGCATGCGCCTCACGCGGCCAGCGCTCCACGCAGCTCGGCGACGATCTCGCCGGGGAGCGGGAACCAGCGCAGCCGCTCGAAGTCTGCGGTGCGATCCGGGTCGCGGACCACCAGGCTGTCGAGCTCATCGGCTGCCGTGGCGAGGATGCGCCTCGCCTCCGTGAGGTATCCTGCCAGCGTCCGCTCGGATTCCACCGCGCGCCGCGGCCGAGCTGCGAGCTCGCCGGTACGGTACGAGATGCTGCTGAGTCGCGTGACCTGATCATGGGGTGCCGAGCGATGGCGCCATATGCCAGTAGCCGGATCGAAGTCATAGAATGGCAGGAGGCGCCAGCCCTCCGCCGCGATCAGCTGGACCGCGTCGATCAGGAATTGAAGCTGCGCTTGGGATAGGTGGTAGCTGAAGCTCACGCGCACCCACCCGGGCTTGATGCCTTGGCTGCCGCGCATGATCTCCCGCTCGAGCTCCCGGCTGGTGCCAGGGTCGATGCCGAGCAGGCGATGGCCATAGGGGCCGGCACACGAGCATCCACCGCGCGCCTGGATGCCGAACAGGTCGTCGAGTAGCGCGACGACGAAGTCGTGGTGCAGGTACGCGCCGTGATGGCGGACGAGGAACGACACGATCGGCAGCCGCTGTGTGTCCTGGTCGCCGAGGATGACGAGGTTCGGCTCGCGCGACCACGAGGCGAGCGCGCGGCGGACGAGCGCCTCCTCGCGCTCGCGGATCGCGGCGATGCCGACCGCCTCGTGGAGCTGGAACACGAGGCCGGCGCGGATCGACTCGACGATCGCGGGCGTGCCGCCCTCTTCACGGTGGACGGGGTCGGCGAGGTAGCGGTGCCGCTCCGGGTCGACGTAGGCGACCGTGCCGCCGCCCGGCGTCGTGGGCACGCGGTTGCGAAACAGGTGGCGCTTGGCGATCAGCACGCCGGGCGTGCCGGGACCGCCGACGAGCTTGTGCGGCGACAGGAACACGGCGTCCTTGGACGCGGCGGCGCCGCTGACGGGGTTCATCTCGATCTCGACGTGGGGTCCGGCCGCCGCGAAGTCCCAGCACGCGAGCGCGCCGTGCTCGTGCAGCAGCGCCGAGAGCGTCCAGGTGTCCGACGCGATGCCGGTCACGTTCGAGGCCGCCGAGAAGCTGCCGATCCGGAGCGGCCGTCTCGCGTGGCGGATCAGCTCCGCTTCGAGGTGCGCCGGGTCGATGTGGCCGCTGGCGTCCTCGCGGATCACGACCACGTCCGCGATCGACTCGCGCCACGGCAGCTCGTTCGAGTGGTGCTCGAAGGGACCGACGAACACGACGGGCCGCTCCGCGGCGGGGATCTGCTCCGAGAGGTGATACCGCGCGTCGAGATCGCCCGGGATCCGCAGGCCCAGGAGATCGATCAGCTTGTGGATCGCGGCGGTCGCGCCGGAGCCGGTGAAGATCACCACGTCGTCCGGTCCCGCCCCGGCGGCGCGGTGGATGATCCGCCGCGCCTCCTCGCGGAACGCCGACGTCTGGCGGCCGGTGCTCGATGCCTCGGTGTGGGTGTTGGCGTAGCGCGGCAGGACCTCATCGCGGATGAAGTCCTCGATGAACGACAGCGCCCGGCCCGACGCGGCGTAGTCGGCGTACGTGATGCGGCGCGGCCCGTACGGACCTTCGCGCGTGGCGTCGCCGCCGATGATCGATGCGCGGATCGTCTCGATGAGTGTGAGTGATCGATGCTGCTGCTCCATGACGCCCTCAAGGTGACGCTCGCGCTGCGGCGGGCCGATGTCGGTGCGATGTCACCGCGCGCGCGTTTGCGGTAAAGGATCTCCCGAGGTGAGCTCCCGATCGGCGACGTGGCTCGTGACCCCGGATGGGACGAGGTTGGCCATCAAGCCGACGGGGATCCTCGTGGGGCGAGGGCCCCACTGCGACGTGATCCTGTCCGAGCCGGACGCGAGCCGCGTGCAGGCGATCGTGTTCGCGGGCGCGAACGGCCCGTGCTTGACGGTGCTCGGCAAGGGGCCGACGGCCGTGAACGGCGAGCCGGTCGTCCACGAGCGCGAGCTGGCCGCGGGCGACCGCATCGAGCTGCCGGGGTTCGCGCTCGAGGTGCTCGCCGGACCCGAGGCGGCCGAGGCGCCGCCGCCGCGCTCCTCGTGGGTGCTGCGCGGCCCCAGCGGGCTGTTCGGCGTGGTGCGCACGCCGTTCACCGTCGGCAGCGGCGCCGACGCCGACCTCCGCCTCGACGGCGGGCCCGACGTCGCGCTGCGGTTCCACCTGGCCGATCGGCTCCACGTCGAGGCGGTCGCCGCGATCTCGATCGACGGCGTCGCGTGCGAGCCGGGCGCGATCGAGGAGCTGCGCCCCGGCACCATCGTTGGCCACGCCGGCGGCCAGTTCGAGGTCGTCTCGGCCAACCCGCTGAGCCTGGCGTCGACGGAGTCGAGCCCGGCCTCGCTCGACGAGGATCCGCGCGAGGTCCGACTCGAGTTCCTGCCGCGCGGCGGCCGGCTCACCGTCGGCTGGCGCGGGCAGAACCGCGCGGTGTACCTGCCGGAGCGCCGGTGCGATCTGGTGGCGGCGCTGCTCCGCCCGCCCGCGCCGTTCGCCGCGGGCGACTTCATTCCCGACGACGTGCTCTTGCCCCGGATCTGGCCGGGCCGCGCGATGAGCCGCGTGGACCTGAACGTGCTGATCCACCGCGCCCGCCACGATCTCGTCCGCGCCGAGCTCGACGGCGCGGCGCTCCTCGATCGCGCCCAGGGCGGCAGCGCGACCCGGTTCCGCGTGGCGCGCGACGCGCAGGTCAGCGTCGAGTAGGCGTGCGTCGGGGCGCGGCGGGCGATCGGGCTCTCCTCGCCTCGAAGGTGCGCGTCCGCGCGCGGCGCGGAACCCGTGGCCGGGCGGCGCGCGTGTCCTAAGCTCCAGGTGTGCAGGAGCGGGCAGGACAGCGGCTCGGTTCCCTGGATCTGATCCGCCGCCTCGGCCGAGGCGCGATGGGCGAGGTATGGCTGGCACGCCAGGACGGCCTCGATCGCCACGTCGCCGTGAAGATCCTGCCGCCGTCGCACGACGCCCGATCCATCGATCGCCTGCGCCGCGAAGCCCAGGCGCTGGCGCGGATCCGGCATCCGCACGTGGTGCCGGTCCACGAGGTCGGCGAGGTCGACGGGCTCCACTACTACGTGATGGATCTCGTCGAGGGGCAGCCGCTCGCCGACGTGCTCGCGAGCGGTGCGATCGCGTGCGAGCGCGCCGCCGAGATCGCGCGCCAGATCGCCGAGGCGCTGGCGGCCGCCCACGCGCAGGGCGTGATCCACCGCGACATCAAGCCCGCCAATGTTCTGCTCGGCGATCGGCTGCTCGCGGACGGGCGCGATCACGTCACGCTGGTCGACTTCGGGATCGCGCTGTTCGAGGTGGCGCCCACGCTGACCAGCACGGGCGACCTGCTCGGGACGCCGTTCTACATGGCGCCCGAGCAGGCGCGCGGCGAGGCCTCCTCGGCGGACGCGCGCACCGACGTCTGGGGCGTGGGCGTGACGCTGTACGAGATGATCACCGGCGAGCGGCCGTTCCGCGGCGACAGCTGGCTCGCCGTGCGGAGCGCGGTGCTCGAGCGCGACCCGATCGCGCCGCGGCGCCTGCGCGGCGGCTGCCCGCGCGATCTCGAGACGATCGTGCTGCGCTGCCTCGAGAAGGAGCCGGAGCGGCGGTACCCGTCCGCGCGGGCGCTCGCGGACGACCTCGCGCGCCTGCTGGCCAACGAGCCGATCCACGCGCGGCGCGCCTCGCTCGGCTACCGGCTCCGCAAGCACGTGCGCCGCCACCAGAGCCCGTGGCTGGTCGGCGCCGTCGCCGCGGCGATCGGCGCGCTCGGCCTGGTGACGGCGCTCGCCGCGACGGGCGCGGCGCGGCGCGGGCGCGAGGCGCGCGAGGCGACCGAGCTGGTGCGCGTCGCGCACGATCTCGCCGAGCGCGGGGACGTCGTCGAGGCGTGGTCCAAGCTGCGCGAGGTCGAGCTGCGGTTCCCGCGCGCGCCGGCGGTGATCGGCGCCTACTGGGCGATGGCGGAGCTGGCCCGGCGCGGGCAGGGCGAGGACGACGTCCTGGCGCAGGAGGTGTGGCTCGATCGCCTGCTCGCGGCGCGGCCGCCCGTCGGCGACGCGGCGCGGGCCCACTGGCGGCTGGGCCGGATCTACGACAAGCACGGGTTCTTCGAGGACGCGCACGACCACTACGCGCGGGCCGCCGCGAGCGGCGCGCTGTCGCTCGCGGACCTCGAGGACGCCCGGTTCGGTCTGGCGTGGACCGAGTGGCTCGCCCAGCACGCCGATATCGAGCTCGCGGGGAGGCTGATCGGCGCCGGCGATCTCGACGGCGACGGCCGCGACGAGGTGCTCGCGATCGAGCCGCGGCGCGGCCTGGTGGCGCTGCGGCTCGGCGCGGATCGGCTCGAGGTGGCGCGGCGGTGGGACCTCCCCGCGCTGCTCGCGGAGAAGCTGGACGCCGCGCTCCTGTGGGCCACGCTCGCCGATGCCAACGGCGATCAGCGGCCGGACCTCCTCGTCGTCCTGGTCGGCGGCTGCGCCGTCGAGGATCTCGGCGGGCCGGCGCCCCGGCGCGTGCTCTCGCTCCCCGGCTGTTACAGGCTCCATGCCGGCGATCTCGACGGCGACGGGCGGCTCGAGCTCGTCGTCGCGACCGGCCCGCCGCACCGGGCGTTCCGGCTCGTCCGCGTCGCGCGCGACTGGTCGACGCGCGAGCTCACGCTCGACGAGCTCGCCGTGGACGAGACCCACGTGACCGGGCTCGCCATCGCCGACCTCGACGGTGACCGCCGCGCGGAGCTGATCTACGCGAGCGGCCCGTGGACGCGCTACGACCTGCGGGTCGCGCGCCTCGAAGGCGACGCGCTGCACGTGATCGCGCGCGCGCAGCTCGGCGATCTCCACGGCGTCGGCGCGATCGACCTCGACGCCGACGGCCGCGCCGAGATCGTCGCCGTCAAGTCGCATACGTCCCCGAACCTGCGGCTGTTTGCCGACGATCCGTACCTCGGGCCGAGCGGACCGATGGTGCTGCGGCTGGCGAACGCGCGCCTGGAGCAGACCTGGATCGATCCGCTCGTGCCGGCGGAGGCCCCGCAGGCCTCCATGGCCCTCGGCGTGGTGGCGAAGCGCACGCGGCTCGGCCCCCTGTTCGCCGTCGAGCCGCCCTGGTCCGGCGCGCTCGTCCTGTACTTCGGCCGGCCTGGCGCGGCGCCGATCCGGCGCGACCTCCGGCGCGCCGGCGCCGCGGATCTGGACCACAGCAGCGCCGTGATCGCCGACCTCGACGGCGATGGCAACGGCGAGCTCGTGCTCGGCGGCGCCCGGATCACGGCGCACGGCGTCGGGCCGGTGGTGGCGGAGCCGCGCCGGGAGCGCCGCCGCACCGGCGCGGACTGGCTGTCCACCGCGCGCCAGCTCCGCGAGGCCCGGGACAACGATCTCGCGCTCGAGGCTTATCGCGCCGCGGCGGCGCACGGCGCTGATCCGGCGGTGGTCGCGTTCGAGGAGGGCCTGTGCCACGCGCAGGCCGAGCGCTGGGAGCTCGCGCTGGCGCGCTTCGGCGCCGCGCGCCGGGGCGGCCTCGTCGATGCCGAGCTGTGGCGCCGGACGCTCGAGGCGGCGGAGGCCGCCGGCAGCTGGGAGACCGCGCTCGATGCGGCCCGCGCGCTTGGCGATGCCGCGCGCGCCGCGGCGATCGAGAAGCTGCACGCGAGCCAGACGGTGTTCCTCCAGGACTTCGCGGGGGCGTGGCGCCCCGAGTGGCGCGTCGAGGAGCCGCTCGCGTGCCGGGGTCCCACCGCCGACGGCGCGCTCGTGCTGACGATGCTCCCCGAGGATCGCGTGCTGGCGCTCCCGATCGACTGGGACGGATCATCGTTCGAGGTCTCCGCCGTGGTCGCGCTGCGCGACGTACAGTACGCCAAGGGGCTCTACCTCCAGATGGCGCCGAGCGACGGCTCGCCGGGCATCGTCGCGGGCGTGCGCGGCACGGGCGGCGGCGGCGCGCTGGCGCTCGAGACGGACCTCAACGTGCACGGCACGCTGTCGACGAAGGTATTCATGGCGGCGGGGTTCGACTGGAGCGTGTTCCCCGATCGCGTGAGGTTGACCTTGTCGTACGTCGCGCACGTGGGGCAGTGGCGGATGGCGGTCCACGACCTCGGCGGCAAGCAGCTGCACCAGAGGATGGTGCGCTCGTCGAGCCGTCCCTCCGCCGGCCGGTACACCCTCCGGCTGACGGGGGTCGCGCAGCCGTACCTCGCAGCGAGTGTCGTCGACCTGTACCGGATCGAGCTGCATGCGGCGCCCGGCTCCTTGCGCGTCGTCGCGCCGACGGCCGCGGAGCCGCCGCCGCGCTGCGCGGACGGCAGCCCGCCGTCCGGCGCGCCCGCGCCGCTGCACCGCGCGTTCGCCCTCGCCACGGCCGGCCGGATCGGCGACGCCGCCCGCGAGCTCCTGGCGTGGCGCCCGGTGGCGGGCGCGCGCACGTACCCCCGGAGCTTCGAGCTCGACGAGCACCGCGTCACCGAGTGGGAGGCCGGGCTCGCGCGGCTCGCGCTGCTCGACGAGCCGCTCGCGTCCGCGGTCGTCCTGGCCGGGGCGCTCATGCCGCGCCGCGACTGGGGCGTGCTGCTCCGGCGGCTCGCGTACCAGCAGTACGTCGACTCGGGCCAGACGCACTGGCGCCGCGGGGCGAGCGCCCTGCGGCGCGCGACACAGCTCGCGCCCGACGACGCGCACGGCTGGTACATGCTGGGCTACTGCTGGTACCAGCTCCACGACGCTGGCGAGGCGCGGCGCGCGCTCGAGCGGGCCGTCGCGCTGGATCCGTCGATCGAGCGGCGGTACCCGAAGCAGGGCGGCCCCGCGATCCTGCTCGCCCGGATCGCCGCGCTCGAGCGCGACACCGACGGCGCGGCGCGCTGGCTCGCGGTCGCGGCGCGGCACGGCGGCAACCTCGACATCGCTCGCCACGATCGCGCCCTGCGCCAGCTGCTCGGCGACCGCCTCCGCCAGATCATCGGCAGCTGAGCTGAGTCTCCGCCGATCCAGCGCCTGCGTCTTGACTTGCCCGCCGCGACCCTTTATCTCTCTAGCCCTCCCAGGCACGTAGCTCAGTGGGAGAGCACTACCTTGACACGGTAGGGGTCCGCGGTTCAATCCCGCGCGTGCCTACAGACGGAAACGCGAAGATGACGGCCGGTCGCTGACGAGGCACCGGCCGTCGGTCATTTCGGCGATCGGCCACAACGTCGCGACTTGCGTCAGCAGCGCGCGGTGCAGCCCGCCTGGCGCCGCGCGCTGAATCATCGGTGGCTCATCGGTGGCTCATCGGTGGCTCCTCGGTGGCTCGTCGGTGGCTCGTCGGTAGTTCGTCGCTCCCCCCTCGTGCACGGCCCACGGCGGGGCATCAAGCGAGCGCGGCCAGAGCTGTGCCACACTGGCTCCGGTGCTCGACCGCTACCGGATCCGCGGCTTCAAATCGCTACACGACGTGGAGATCTCGCTTGCGCCGCTCGTCGTGTTGTTCGGAGCGAACGCCGTAGGAAAGAGCAAC
Organism: Kofleriaceae bacterium; assembly: GCA_035558535.1. Taxonomy (GTDB): domain Bacteria; phylum Myxococcota_A; class Polyangia; order Haliangiales; family Haliangiaceae; genus JABFXX01. The sequence goes on along the minus strand of DATMCI010000007.1, from coordinate 77,415 downwards.
GTGCTCGAGGCGCTGATGCTGTTGGGACGGCTCGTCACTGAGCGTACGGTCGGAGACGCACTTGCCCCTCCGCTCCGTGGTTACCCGCTCGAGGCGTTCAGCCTGCCCCAGGGTGGCCTACGTGAGCTGGTCGAGCGGGACACGGTCCAGCTCGAGTTGGAGGTCGACCTGCGTGCCCCCCCGCTCGGCGGGAAAGAAGATGCCCTGCGATATCGCATCGCGATCGCTGCGACTCCCAAGAGCGGTGAGGTCAGGGTCACCGATGAGTTTCTGACGAGGCTCGATCGCGAAGGCAAGCCGCGAGCAAATTTCAAGCCTCGGATCGAAGCCTCTGGAGATCATCTCGTCGTTCGCCAGCTCGGTGAAGCTGGAACGCCACGCCATGAGCCTCTTGGGCTGAATCACAGCATCGTTTCGAACCTCCAGTATTCAGGCGAGACGCGCTACCCCGACCTCGATCGCCTGCGTGCCGAGCTTGGCGGGTGGAGGACGTACTACCTGGATCCGGCGCGCGCCATGCGATCGCCGCAGCCACCGCGTGAGACCGCAGATATTGCTCCGTCGGGCGAGCTGATCGCACCATTCTTGTACCGCTTGCGAGGCAGCAAGCACGTCAAGAACTTCCAGGCAGTGACACGGGCGCTGAAGACAGCGATCCCCAGCATCGAGCACCTCGATGTGGACCTCGATCCGGATCGCGGGACGCTCGATGTTCGCATTCGGCAACTCGGAACCGAGTTCTCGTCACGCGTTGTATCTGAGGGGACGCTGCGCATCCTTGCGCTGTGCTGTATCGCGGCGAATCCCTGGCCGCCTCGGCTCGTGGCGTTCGAGGAGCCAGAGAACGGCGTCCATCCGCGGCGGATCGAGGTGATCGCGGATCTCCTCGTCTCGATCGCGAGCAGCCACGATCGTCAGGTCGTCGTGACGACGCACTCTCCGGCATTTGTCAGCGCGATGCTCGAGCGACAGCGAGCCACGGGTGATCTGATCGCGCTTGCGCGCTGTGTCCAGGACGGTCGCTCGACACGTGTCGAGCCGTTCAAAGATCCGCTACCTCTGCTGGCGGACGCAGAGATCCGCGAGGCGTTGACCAGCAAGGAAGACCTCACCGCCGAGACCGAGCGTGTCGTCTCGACCATGCTGCGCCAGGGCTGGCTCGATGGCTGAGCTCGCGCTGTTCTGTGAGGATCGGGGGCATGAGCTGTTCTCCCGTGCCATCACCAACCGACTCGCTGACGAAGCCGGGCTCGCGGTCGACATCCGCGTGATCAGCGCCTCACGAGGTAAGGGGATGGCCATCTCTCAGCTGAAGGGCTGGCAACGTTCCTTCGAACGGGGGCTCGCGGTCGGGAAACCCGATCTCCTGGTCGTCGTCATCGACGGCAACTGCACCGGTTTTCAAGCCAAGCATCGAGAGATCGAGCAGCTCATTCAGACGAGCGTGTTTCCGAGCTACGTGATCGGATGCCCTGACCCGCATGTCGAACGCTGGTGCTTCGCTGATGCGGAAGCGTTCGAACAGGTCGTTGGAAGCGCACCACCGCCAGATCCGGGTAAGTGCGAGCGAGGGGCATACAAGAAGCTCCTTCGCGACAGCATCGCTAGCAGCGGGCAGGTGGTTCTCACCGACGTGATGGAGGTTGCGCCCGACATCGTTCGCGCTGCCGAGCTGTACAGGGCAAGCAAAGCTCAGCCCTCGCTTGGCGCGTTTGTCAACGACCTGCGCAAGAGACTCTCGACGTTGAGCTCGACGTGAGCGATCGCGCGCGCGACTCGCTCGGTCCCGCCTCAGGTACGCGCGCCGGGCGCCCGGGCGCGATGACGGCGAGCTGGCTCGATCGAACGCGCGCTTGACTCGCGCGACGAGCGCGGCAGATCGTGGAAGCATGGACGGCGCTGCGGATCGCGACGGTGACACGCACGGTGACACGCGCGCGCGCGGCGGCGCCCGGGAGGGCGCGCGGTGAAGCCCCGGGGGCTCGGCAACAGCGAGCGGCGGCACCTCGCCGTGGTCTTGCTCGAGCGGGCCGCGGACGGCAGCGACGCGGTGACGCTCGACGCGCCGGCGCTGCGGCGGGCGCTCGGGCCGGGCGGCGGCGGGTTCGAGCAGCTCGAGGGCGGCGTGACGGCCGTGGTGATCGAGCCGAACCAGCAGGTGGCGTCCGATCAGGCGGCCCGCGCCGCGCGCTGCGCGCTCGCGATCGCTGCCATCGTGCCGGGCCGCGCGCTGGCGATCGCAATGGGCCCGGTCGACGCGGGCAGCCAGCTGCCGAAGGCGGCCGTGATCGAGCGCGCCGCCCGGATGCTCGCGCAGGCCCCGCGCGCGCCGGGCGATGCGCCGGAGTGCGCGCCGGAGATCGCGCCGGAGATCGCGATCGACGAGATGACCGCCGGCCTGCTCGACGCGCGGTTCGACGTGGTCGAGCGCGCGGCCGGGCTCGCGCTGCGCGGCGAGCGCGTCCTCATGCAGGGCACGCGGACCTTGCTCGGCCGGCCGACCTCGTTCGTCGGGCGCGACTGGGAGCTCGGCATCTTGACCGCGCTCGTCGACGACTGCCTCGAGGAGCGCAGCGCGCGGGCGGCCCTGGTGACCGCCGCCGCCGGGATGGGCAAGTCCCGCCTCGCCACCGAGGTCATCGGCCGCGTCCAGGAGCACCACCCGGAGGTGGCGATCTGGATCGGCCGCGGCGACTCGCTGCGCGCCGGCTCGACGCTCGACCTGCTCGCCCAGGCGCTGCGCGGCGGGCTCGGCATCGGCGGCGGCGAGCCGCTCGCCGAGCGCCACGCGCGGATCCGCGGCCGGGTCGGCGAGCATGTGCCCGCCGCCGACCGCAAGCGGGTGACCGAGTTCCTGGCCGAGCTCGTGGGCGCGCCGCTCCCCGGCGACGACGAGGGCGGCGCGGCGCTGCGGGCCGCCCGGCAGGACGCCTCGCTGATGAGCGAGCAGATGCGCCGGGCGTGGCTCGACTTCCTCGCGGCCGAGGCCGCCGCGCGCCCGGTCCTGCTCGTGCTCGAGGATCTGCACTGGGGCGACTTCGGGACGGTCCAGTTCGTCGACGCGGCCCTGCGGGAGCGGCGCGCGCACCCGTGGATGGTGCTCGCGCTGGCGCGCCCCGAGCTGTTCGACGTGTTCCCGGAGCTGTGGGCGGGGCGGCAGAACGTCCAGCAGATCCGCCTCCAGGGGCTCGGGCGCAAGGCGAGCGAGCGGCTGGTGCGGCAGGTGCTCGGCGACGGCGTGGCGCCGGACGCGATGGAGCGCCTGGTGGCGCAGGCCGACGGCAACGCGTTCTACCTCGAGGAGCTGATCCGCGCCGCGGCTGAGGGCAAGGACCAGGCGCTGCCGGAGACGGTGCTCGCGATGGTCGAGACCCGCCTCGCCCGGCTGCCGCCCGAGGCGCGGCAGGTGCTGCGCGCCGCGAGCGTGTTCGGCGAGGTGTGCTGGGAGTCCGGCGTGGCCGCGCTCCTCCTCGGGGCCATGCCGGCGCCGACAGTGGGCGAGTGGCTCGACAAGCTGATCGCGCAGGAGGTGCTGACGGTGCGGCCGAGCCGGTTCGCCGGCGATCGCGAGCTCGCGTTCCGGCACGCGCTGCTCCGCGAGGGCGCCTACGCGCCCCTGTCCGAGGACGGCCGGCGGCTCGCGCACCGCCTCGCCGGCGAGTGGCTCGAGCAGCGCGGCGAGGCCGATCCCATGGTGCTCGCCGGACACTTCGCGCGTGGCGGCGAGGGCGCGCGCGCCGCGAGCTACTACCTGCGCGCCGGCGAGCAGGCATTCCACGTCTTCGACATGGAGGGCACCGCCGCTCGCGCCGACCTGGGCCTGGCCTGCGCGCCGCCCGAGGAGCTTCGCCTGCGCCTCCTCGGCCTCCGCTGCCTGGTCTCGGGATCCGGGCCGCTGCTCGGCGTCGCGTTCGCCACCGCCGAGGAGCTCCTGCGCGTCGCGCCGCGCGGCTCCGTCCCGTGGGCGCAGGCGATGCGCGCGTATATCAATGGCACGCTGAAGGCCGGCAGGATCGGAGACCTCCTGGCGGCGATCGGAGTGCTCCGCGAGGTCGATCCGGCGCCCGAGGCCGTGGGGCTGATGGCGTTCTCGCTCACCGTCTCGACGTACGCCCTCGATCTCGTCGGGCGCGTCGCGGAGGGGTCATCGCTGGAGGACCGGTTCTCGGCGATCATCCGCGCGTCCGGGGAGCGCGAGCCGATCGCGCGCCTGTGGTGGAACACCGTGCTCGGGATGCGCGCCGCGTACGCGCACGAGGACCCGTGGCGCGCGCTCCAGCACGGCGAGGCGAACCAGCAGATCTTCGAGCAGATCGGCGGCCAGATATTCTGCGTGATCTCGCTTTTGTATCGAGGGCTCAACCTCTGGTACCTCGGCGATCCGGCGCGCGCGCGGCCCTTGCTGGAGGAGGCCGCGGCGGGCGACGAGGCGATGGGCCTCGCGAGCTCCTTGCGGCGCTTCAGCCTGTCCTGGCTCCTCGCCGACGCGGGAGAGCTGGACTTGGCGCGCGCGCTCGCCACCCGGCTCGCGGAGTTCGGCCACGCGCAGGGTGACGTCCTCCACGAGAGCCGGGGGCGCTGGGTGCTCGCGGAGGTGCTCCGCCGCGCGGGCGACCTGGAGGGCGCCGAGCGGGAGGCGCTCGCCGCGCGCGCGCAGGCGGTGCCGCTCGAGCGGCCGGGCGTCCTCGGGACCTTGGCGCGGCTCCGCCTCGCCCAGGGCCGCGCCGAGGAGGCGCTCGCCGCGACCAGCGACGCCATCGCGCAGTGCGCGGCGGCCGGCGGCTGCGGCATGTTCCGCGGCGCGTTCGTGCGGCTCGCGCACGCCGAGGCGCTGCACGCGACCGGCGCCACCGACGGCGCCCGGACGGCGATCGCCGATGCGCGGGCGCGCCTCTCCGCGATCGCCACGAAGATTCCGGATCCGGCCTCGCAGCAGATGTTCCAGGAGGGCGTCCCCGAGCACGCCCAGACCTTCGCGCTGGCGCGCGCGTGGCTCGGGGATTAGCCGAGCAGCTTCTTCTTCTGGGCCGCGAACTCTTCTTCGGTCAGCGCGCCGGCGAGCTTGAGCTCGTGGAGCGACTTGAGCTGCGCCACGACATCGGGGCCGGCGGGCGCGGCGGCGCCGGTCGGCGGCGCCACGTTGACGACGATGTTGTGCGGCTGCGGCTGCGGCGCGACGAGGGCAGGGTAGCCCCCGGGCAACATCGGCTGGTTGAACCGCATGTCGAACGTCATCTGGTTCATCGTGAGCAGCGAGATGCCCTCGACGAGCGCGATGATGCCGGGGATGAGCGTCCAGCAGAACAGCAGGTAGACGATGCCGGCGCCGGTCTGGCCCAGATAGAACTTGTGCGCGCCGACGCCGCCGAGCAGCAGGGCCAGCACGCCGGCCGTGGTCTTGTCCTTCATGGCTTCCGATCTCCCTGCTCGAGCGCGGCGAGTCGCTCATCCAGATGGCGAGTCGCGGGCGGCAACGACAGGGTCGCGCCATAGTACCACTCGCCCGTTTCGGTGTTCAGCTCCTCGGTGACGTCGTGGCGGTCGCGCATGAACGCGAGCGTGCGCACGACCGTGACCTCGGGGAGGCCGGACTTCTCGACGATCCACTCGATCGTCTGCTCGGGCCGGGCCTCGGCCAGGAGCGGCCGCAGGCGCGCGGCGTGCTCGCCGAGCTCGCGCTCCTGGCTCCGCGCCTGCGCCGCGTCCCGGCGGCGCAGCGCGCGCCGCTTGAGGATGCCGACCACGACGCCGCCGATCCCGCTGAACAGGAGCGGCACCGCCGCGACCGCCTCGGTGGTCGCGAGCAGCGCCGCCGCGGCCACGGCCAGGCCGCTGCCGGCCCCGACCAGCAGCCGGTGCCCGATCGGGAAGCTGGCCAGCGCGTCGAGGCCCTCGGGGGACCGCGGCGCGAGCGCGCCCGGCGTCGTCGTCACGAGCGCGGCCGTCGCCGGCGTGGTCGTCACGAGCGCGGTCGTCCCCGGCGTGGTGGTCACGAGCGCGGTCGTCCCCGGCGCGATCGCGCCGGGCTTGGGCGCGGTCGGGATCTGGGGCACGCCGCCGATCGTGATGTTCGACCCGTCGATCTCGATGTCGCCCACCCGCAGCCGTGACATGCGTGGAGGCGAGTATGACCAGATCGCGCGGACCCGTCTAGCGGCGCAGGACCGCGGCCCGCGCCGAGGACACGGCGCGCCTGTTGCGATTCGACGACACCCTCTGCAGGTTCCGCAGAGACGCCGCCCCCGCGCGCCCGCGCGCGTCGCCGACGCGGTGAGAATTCCTCGGGATGGCGGCCGGCACGATTTCTGAACTGCGCGCGAGAATGGCCACCTCCGTCCGGTCCGCCCTGCTCGCCATTCCGATCTCACTCTCGATCGCGTCGCTCGTCCCGACCCCGGCGTCGGCCGAGCGAGACCGCGGCGGCGGCGGCGGCGGCGGCGGCGGCGGGCGCCTGGGGCAGGTGAGCGCCGGGCTCGGCGCGGCGACCGGCGGCGACCGCGCCCCCTCCTACAACCCGCCCCCGAGCCCGTACCCGGCTCAAGACGCGCGCCGCGATGACTACGAGCCCGGCGAGCCCTGGATGTACCGCACCGAGCCCGGGATCGTCGTCGGCGATGGCGGCGCGCCCGGCGTGGCCACGCCACCATCGCGCCCGGTGAAGGTGGACTTCTTCGCGGGCGCGCAGAAGGTCCACGAGTCCGATGGCTCGCTGTCGCTCGAGCTCGCGTTCAACGAGGGCCGGTTCCGGCTCGGCGGCTCGGTCACGCGGTACTTCGAGCGGCAGGAGGGCGCCGACGCGCTGACGTTCACGCTCGGCTCGGTCTACCTCGGCCTGCGCATCGACGACGGCGGCCCGACGCGCGCCTACCTCGAGGCCGGCCTCGTCGTCGGCCGGACGCGCAACGATCCGATGATGGACTCCTCGCTCGGCGGCGCGCTCGGCGGCGTCCGCGTCGAGCACCAGCTGTCGCGCCGCACGGCCCTCGTCGGCGACGCGCAGGTGATGGCGTTCGAAGCGGACGTGCGCGCCACCGCGGCGCGCGCCGGGGTCCGCTTCGGCCACCTCCAGGCCACGCTGCGCTACCTCGATCTGAACGTCGGTCCGGCGCTGTTTGGCCCCGAGGTCGGCATCCGGTTCTGATCACGAACCGGTCCGCGCACCTACGACGGCGGTGGCCGGCGCGGTTGCCGCTCCCGGCCAACCGGCGCAAGATGCGCCGGCATGTCCGTGTCATCCGAGCCCGTCGAAGAAGATCTGATCCACGGCCTGGTCGGCGCCGCGCCGACCCTGTCCCCGCTCGAGACGCTCCGCCACTCCACCGCGCACGTGATGGCGGCGGCGGTGCAGAAGCTGTTCCCGGAGACGAAGGTCACGATCGGCCCGTCGATCGAGACCGGCTTCTACTACGACTTCGATCGCAAGACGCCGTTCTCCGAGGACGACCTCGGCCGCATCGAGGCCGAGATGCAGAAGATCATCGACGCCGACGTGCCGTTCGTGCGCCACGAGCTCCCGCGGGCCGAGGCGCGCGCGATGTTCGAGAAGATGAACGAGACGTACAAGGTCGAGCTCATCGACTCGTTCCCGCCCGACGCCGTCGTCTCGTACTACACGACCGGCGAGTGGCTCGATCTCTGCCGCGGCCCGCACGTCCGCGCGACCGGCGAGATCAAGGCGTTCAAGCTGCTCTCGGTCGCCGGCGCGTACTGGCGCGGCCGCGAGACGAACCCGCAGCTGCAGCGGATCTACGGCACCTCGTTCGCGTCGAAGGCTGAGCTCGACGCGTATCTCAAGATGCTCGAGGAGGCCAAGCGGCGCGATCACCGCCGCATCGGCAAGGACCTCGATCTGTTCTCGATCGACGAGACGATCGGCGCGGGCCTCGTCCTGTGGCACCCCAAGGGCGGCCGCATCCGCCACGCGATCGAGACGTTCTGGCGCGAGGAGCACTTCGCCCACGGCTACGAGCTGGTCGCGTCGCCGCACATCGCGCGCGACGAGCTGTGGAAGACCTCCGGCCACCTGTCCTTCTACAAGGAGAACATGTTCTCCGGGATGGACATCGAGGGGCAGCAGTACATCGCCAAGCCGATGAACTGCCCGTTCCACTGCACGATGTTCAAGAAGGGCCTGCGCAGCTACCGCGAGCTGCCGTTCCGCTGGGCGGAGCTCGGCACCGTGTACCGCTACGAGCGCAGCGGCGTCATGCACGGCCTCCTCCGCGTGCGCGGCTTCACGCAGGACGACGCGCACCTGTTCATGACGCGCGAGCAGCTCCCCGGCGAGCTGGAGCGCGTCGTCAACTTCTGCCTCTACATCCTCAAGACGTTCGGCTTCACCGACTTCAAGCTCTACTTGGCGACGCGCCCCAAGGACTCGATCGGCGAGGCCGCGATGTGGGAGATCGCCGAGGCCGCGCTACTCGACGTGCTGAAGAAGTCCGGCCTGCCGTACGAGGTCGACGCCGGCGGCGGCGCGTTCTACGGGCCGAAGATCGATCTGAAGCTCAAGGACGCGATCGGCCGCGAGTGGCAGTGCTCGACGGTGCAGGTCGACTTCAACCTGCCCGAGAAGTTCGATCTGCAGTACGTCGGCGCCGACGGCGCGAAGCACCGCATCGTCATGGTGCACCGCGCGCTGCTCGGATCGATCGAGCGCTTCTTCGGCGTGCTCACCGAGCACTACGTCGGCGCGTTCCCGGTCTGGCTGGCGCCCGTGCAGGCACGCGTGATCTCGATCGGCGACCGGCAGGCGCCGTACGTCGAGGAGGTGGCCGAGATCCTGCGGCAGGCCGGCTTCCGCGTCGACACGCACACCGGCGGCGAGAAGCTCGGCGCGAAGATCCGCGCCGCGCAGCTCGAGAAGATCCCGTTCATGCTCGTGTGCGGCGACAAGGAGGTCGACGCGCGAGCCGTCGCGGCGCGCACGCGCGAGGGGCAGCAGCTCCCGCCGATGCCGATCGACGCGTTCGTCCAGCACCTGCGGGCCGCGGCGGCGATCCCGCGCGGCGGCCAGCCGGCCGCCACGGCCTGAGCCCCCGTCTTCGAGGCGGCCGATCCGAACGATTCGGGCAGGTTCTGGCCTCCGGGCGCATCCCGGAGGTCAGCCGTTGCCGTAGTCATAGCTGCGGGTTACAACCGGTGCCGCTGACCAAGGAGCAACCAGAGCAACGTATGCAGCTTACGAGCGACGTGTCCCAATGAACGGCCGACCGCCTGGACGTTTCGATCGGCGCCGGCCTGAAGCAGGCCTCCGGATCAACCACCGAATTCGCGTCCCCGAGATCCGGGTGATCTTCGAAGAAGAGCAGCTCGGCATCATGCCCACCCATGAGGCGCTGCGCCTCGCCGAGGAGAAGGGCCTCGATCTCGTCGAGATCTCGCCGCGCGCCTTCCCGCCGGTCTGCCGGATCATGGATTACGGCAAGTACAAGTACGAGGAAGCGAAGAAGAAGCAGCAGGCGCGCAAGAAGGCGTCGACGGTCGAGACCAAGGAGATCAAGTTCCGGCCGAAGACCGAAGAGCACGACATGGACTTCAAGGTGAAGCATGTGCGGCGCTTCCTCGAGGCTGGCAACAAGGTCCGGCTCGCCGTCGTGTTCCGCGGCCGCGAGATCACGCACCCGCAGACGGGCATGGCCGTGCTGAACCGCGTCGTCGAGCGGTGCGCGGACCTCGCCACCGTCGAGGCCACGCCGAACATGGAAGGCCGGCGCATGATCATGGTCATCGCGCCGCGTCCGGGCGTGGTGCGCAAGGCGCAGGAGGCCAAGAAGGCCGCCGCTGCGGCGCAGGCCGCCGTGCTCGCGCAGAAGAAGGACCAGCCGGGCAAGCAGGCCCCGTCGCCCAACGCGATGGACGACGATGATGATGATCTGGACGAGGATCAGATCAACGCCGACGTCGACGACGAGGACGACGAGGACGACGACGAGTCGGCCGCCAAGGCCTAGGCCGGCCGAAAAGCCGGCGAGAGGACTTGTCTCTCGGCGGGGGGTGGGGCATAAGACACAGCCTCGTTTCCCCGCGGAAGTCGCCATGCCCAAGGTCAAAACTCACTCCGGTGCCAAGAAGCGCTTCAAGCGCACGTCGACCGGCAAGTTCAAGTTCCAGCGCGTGTTCAAGCGGCACTTGCTCACGGGCCGCAGCCAGAAGCGGAAGCGCCAGCTCCGCCAGGCCGGCTACGTGCCGGACGCGCATCACCACCAGATCGAAGTGCTCCTGCCGTACAAGGACTGACGAGGAACGGACCATGCCCCGCGCCAAACGAGGATTCAAAGCTCGCCGTCGCCGTAACCGCGTGCTCAAGGCCGCCAAGGGTTTCCGCGGCAAGCGCTCGAGCTGCCACGCCGCCGCCAACGAGGCGGTGCAGCACGCCTGGATGCACATGTACCGGTCCCGCAAGGTCAAGAAGCGGGACTTCCGCGGCCTGTGGATCCAGCGGATCAACGCCGCCGCGCGCGCGCTCGGCGTCAGCTACTCCAAGCTGATCGGCAGCCTCGGCACCGCGAACATCCAGCTCAACCGCAAGATGCTCGCCGAGATCGCGATCAGCGATCCGGTCGCGTTTCAGGCCCTCGCGCGTCCGTAGCGAGGCCCGGCTCGGTTAGTTTCACGGCGGCCTCACAAGGGCCGCCGTTTTTGCGTTGTTTTACGTTTCCGGGGGGGTGACATCATGGGCGCAGATCAGCTCATCGCAAGCCTCGAGCAGCTCGGCAACGAGTTTCAAGAGGCGATCCGGCCGCTCGCCGACGAGCAGGCGATCCGCGCCGCGCAGGCGCAGTTCCTCGGCAAGAAGGGCAAGGTGTCGGAGGTCATGAAGGAGCTCTCGCGGCTCCCGCCCGCCGATCGGCCGCTCGTCGGCGCCGCCGTCAACCGCGTCAAGGCCGACATCGAGGAGCACGTCGCGCGCCGGCTGCGCGAGCTCGCCGATGCCGTCGCGCGCGCCGATCTCGCGCGTGCCGTCGACGTCACGCTGCCCGCGCGCCCCGCCGGCGGCGGCCACCTCCACCTGCTCACGCAGGTGCGGCTCGAGTCGGTGCAGATCTTCGCCGAGCTCGGCTTCGTCGTCGCCGAGGGCCCGCAGATCGAGACCGACTGGCACACGTTCGAGGCGCTCGGCACGCCGAAGGATCACCCCGCGCGCGACATGCAGGACACGTTCTACGTCTCCGACGAGATCGTGCTGCGCTCGCACACGAGCCCGGTGCAGATCCGCACGATGCAGACGCAGGCGCCGCCGATCCGCATCGTCGCGCCCGGCCACGTCTTCCGCCGCGACGACGACGCCACGCACTCGCCGATGTTCACGCAGCTCGAGGGGCTCGCCGTCGACGAGGGCATCTCGTTCGCGGACCTGAAGGGCGTCCTCATCCACTACGTCTCGCGCTTCTTCGCGCGCGATCTGACGGTGCGGTTCCGCCCGTCGTACTTCCCGTTCGTCGAGCCCGGCGCCGAGGTCGACATGCAGTGCAGCTTCTGCATGGGCAAGAGCACCAGCTGCCGCCTGTGCAAGGGCACCGGCTGGCTCGAGATCGGCGGCTCCGGCATGGTCGATCCGGTCGTGTTCGGCCACGTCGGCATCGACGCGGAGCGCTACACCGGCTTCGCGTTCGGCATGGGCCTCGAGCGCATGGCGATGCTGCGCAACGGCGTCGACAACATCAAGTTCTACTACGAGGGCGACCTCCGCTTCCTGGAGCAGTTCTAGTCATGAAGGTCCTGTGGAGCTGGCTCCTCGAGCTGTGCGATCTCGATCGCGTCCCCACCGTCGAGGAGGGCGCGCGCGCGCTGACGCGCGGCGGCCTCGAGGTCGAGGGCATGACCGACCTCGGCGCGGGCTTCCGCGGCGTCGTCGTCGCCGAGGTCGTGGGCAAGCAGCCGCACCCCAAGTCGGACAAGCTGACGCTCGTCGACGTCATCACCGAGCGCGGCGGCGCCGCGACGCAGGTGGTGTGCGGCGCGAACAACGTGCCGGAGCCCGGCGGCCGCGTGCTGTGGGCGCAGATCGGCGCCGTCTTGCCCAACGGCATGACGCTCGCGCCGAAGGAGGTGCGGGGCGTGGTGTCGCCCGGCATGCTGTGCTCCGAGGACGAGCTCGGCCTCGGCGCCGATCACAGCGGCATCATCGTGCTCGATGCGGCGGACCGCACGCCGCTCGGCGCCCCGGGGCAGCGCGCGCTCGGCCTCGACGACTGGCTGCTCGAGCTGAACGCGCCGGCGAACCGCGGCGACGTGCTCGGCCACCTCGGCGTCGCGCGCGAGCTGGCGGCGATGCTGAACGGCAAGCTCGTGTGGCCCGACACGGACCTCGCGGCCCACCGCGGCGGGGCCGCGCCCGTCGCGTACCGGATCGCGATCGCCGATCCCGACGCGTGCCCGCGCTACACGGCGCGCGCGATCGAGGGCGTGCGCGTCGGGCCGTCGCCGGTGCGCATCGCGCAGCGGCTGCGCGGCGTCGGCGTGCGGCCGATCTCGAACCTCGTCGACATCACGAACTACGTCATGTTCGAGCTCGGCCAGCCGCTCCACGCGTTCGACGCGGCCACGCTCGAGACCAACATCATCGGCGTCACGCCCGCCGCCGATGGCGAGCGGTTCCAGACGCTCGACGGCGTCGAGCGCGCGCTCGTCGCAGGCGACCTCGTCATCCGCGACCGCGACCGCGCGATCGCGCTCGCCGGCGTGATGGGCGGCCTCGCCACCGAGGTCACCGACAAGACGACGCGCGTCCTCCTCGAGGCGGCGAGCTTCCGCGCCGTGACCGTGCGGCGCACCGGGCGCCGGCTCGGCCTGCGCTCCGAGGCGTCGCTGCGCTTCGAGCGCGGCGTCGATCCCGAGCTCGCGGAGATCGCGTCCGCGCGTGCGGCGCGCCTCATGTGCGAGCTCGCGGGCGGCACGGTGGCCGGCGACGTGTTCGACGCGTACCCCGGCGCGCGGCGCACGCCCGCGATCGTGGTGCGCATGCCGCGCGTGCGGATGCTGTCCGGCATGCCGCTGGACGTGGCTACGTCGCGCGACGCGCTCGCGCGGCTCGGCTTCCAGGTCGGAGGTGGCGAAGCCGACGGGCCGATCGGCGAGCCGGCCGACGGGGCGGCCGACGGGGCGGCCGGCGGATCGGCCGACGGGGCGGCCGGCGAGGACCAGACGCTGCGCGTCACGCCGCCATCGGCGCGCGCCGATGTGACGCGCGAGGTCGACGTGATCGAGGAGATCGTGCGCGTCGTCGGCTACGAGCAGGTGGGGGCGACGATCCCGACGCTGCGGCAGGCGCCCGGCGTGCGGCCCGCCAACGCGGCCGAGCTCGCGCGCGCGGCGCTCGCGAACGCCGGCGCGTCCGAGGCGATCACGTTCGCGTACCAGTCCGTCGAGCGCAACGCCGCGCTCGGCCTCCCCGCCACCGATCGGCGCGCGCAGCCGATCGCGATCCAGAACCCGATGTCCGCCGATCAGGCCGTGATGCGGACGTCGCTCCTGCCGAACCTGCTCGCCGCGGTGGCGCGCAACGGGAGCCACGGCCGCCCCGACGTGGCGCTGTTCGAGGTCGGCAGCGTGTTCCTGCGCCGCGGCGAGGGCGCGCCCGATCAGCCGATCCGCGAGCTCGCCGACGAGCCCGTGTGGGTCGCCGGCGTGGTCGCCGGCCGGCGCCCGGCGCAGATCGGCCTCGGCGCGCCGTACGACGTGTTCGACGCCAAGGCGCTCGCGCTCGTGGTGGTCCGCGCGATCGCCGGGTCCGACGCCGCCGTGCGCACGCAACCGGCGCGGGACATTTCGTACTTGCACCCGGGCGTCGCTGGCCAGCTCGTGCTGTCCGGGCCCATCGTGTTCGGCTGGTTCGGCGAGGTGCACCCGGCGGTGCGCGCGCGCCTGGGCGTCGACGGGGCCGTGTACGCGTTCGAGCTCGAGCTCGCGCGGATCCCGCTCGCGCCGCCGCCGCAGATGCGGCCGATCCCGCGGTTCCCCGGCTCGGCGCGCGACGTCTCGCTGCTGCTCGGCGACGCGATCCCGGCGGGCCGCGTCGAGGAGGTGATCGCCGAGGCCGGCGAGGCGCTCGTGAGCCGCGTGCGGCTGCTCGAGGAGTATCGCGACGCCAAGCTCGGCGAGGGCCAGAAGAGCATGCTGTGGTCGATCGAGTACCGCTCGCCGGAGCGCACGCTGACCGACGTCGAGGTCGATCGCGCGCACGAGGCGATCGTCGCGCGGCTCGTCGATGCGCTGCCGGCGCAGCGCCGGTAGGCGCGGGCGCGGCGCGCGGCGCGCGGCACGCGGCGCGCGGCTAGAACACGTCGGCGGGCGGCGGCGTGAAGGGCAGGGTACTCGCGAGCTGCAGCGCGCGCTCGCTCGCGATCGCGAAGTAGCCCTGCCAGGCGCCGCCCGTCTGCAGCTTGTAGATGCGGCGGCCGTCGCTGGCGCGGCGCAGCGCAGCGTTCGCCACCGCGATCACGTCGTCGAGCGAGCCCACGCTGATCGATCGCTCGGAGCCGTCCGCGTCGCGGACAACGAGCGCCGCGCCGAGTGCGCCGCCGAGGGCGCCATCGAGCTCGCCCTCGCCGAGCGCGCCGCCGAGGGCGCCGCCCAGCGCGCCGCCGAGCGCCGCGCCGTCCGCCTTCTCGTACGGCATCGTCTCGACCTGCGACTCGTCGCGCGGCCCGCTCGCGCCGTCCCGACCCGACCAGCGCACCTGCTGCGGGAGCTTCGCGTCCGGCAGCAGCGCCGCCAGCTCGGCGAGCACGTCGTCGGACACAGGCGGCAGGCCCTCCGTGACGCGGCGCAGGTACCCGTCGCTCCGCGCGCGGGCCGGATCGCCCGTGTAGTACGCGTCGAGCAGCTCGACGATCGTCCCCGCCTCCGGCCGCCCGCCGAACCGTTCGGCGCAGAGCTCGCCGAAGATCTGCTCGGACAGCCCGCTGACCAGGTGCTCGCGCTGCACCGCGGCGAGCTGATCCTCGAGCGAGCGCGGCTTCGCGCGGCCGCTACCGCTGCCTGTGACGATGACGATCGGCCCCGCGTCCACCGCCTCGACGTACAGCGCCTTGAGGCCGCCGCCCCACTTCGCGGGACCCACGCGGATCCGGACCGCGGCGCCCTCCTCGGGGACCATCGTGCAGATGCCCGCGTCGAACTTGACGGGCGTCCCGTCGTCCAGCGTGATGAGCCCGAACGCTTGCTCGCGGCGAAAGCTCGTGATGCGGCCCGTGACCAGGTCGGTCGTCGTCATGTCCCCCCTGCCATACCACGTACGGGATGGGGATCAGCAAAGATTCCAAGCCTTTGATTCGACTGGCTGGCGGGAGTCTGATACGTTCCGGGCCATGGCGCGAATGACCAAGGCCGACATCATCGAGCAGGTCTACGAGAAGGTCGGGGGATATTCCAAGAAGGAATCCGCGGAGATCGTCGAGACCGTCTTCAACGTCGTGAAGGAGACCCTCGAGCGCGGCGAGAAGATCAAGATCTCGGGCTTCGGGAACTTCGTCGTGCGCGACAAGAAAGATCGCATGGGGCGTGATCCCCAGCGCGCGGTGCCCATCCTCATCCCTGCGCGGCGCGTGCTGACGTTCAAGCCCAGCCAGGTCCTCAAGAACATCCTCAACGGCCTGCCGCCGGTCTAGCCGCTCGGGACCGGGCGCCGTTGACGACGCCGGACGGATCGAGTAATCCCTCTGGACTTCAGTTTGCCGGGGCGTAGCGCAGCCTGGCAGCGCACCAGACTGGGGGTCTGGGGGTCGCTGGTTCAAATCCAGTCGCCCCGACAATCGGCCGGTCGCCCCCAGCGACCGGCCACCTTTTTTGGCCATGACCGCACGTCCGCTCGTCCTGTGCTCGAACGATGACGGCGTCGAGTCGCCGCACCTCGAGGGGCTCGCCCGGCTGATCGAGGAGTTCGCCGATGTCCTGGTCGTGGCGCCGGAGCGCCAGCGCTCGGCGGCGTCGCACGCGATCACGCTGCACAAGCCGCTGCGGCTCACCGAGGTGCGCCCGCGCCGGTACTCGCTGTCGGGCACGCCCGTCGACTGCGTGTACCTCGGCATGCTCAAGCTGTGCGATCGCGCGCCCGCCGTCGTGGTGTCCGGCGTCAACGACGGGCTCAACCTCGGCAGCGACGTCTTCTACTCGGGCACCGTGGCCGCCGCCGTCGAGGGCGCCCTGCGCGGCGCCGCCGGCATCGCGTGCTCGGTCGCGCAGAACGCGACCGACGGAGACGCGGCGCTCCGGTTCGCCGCCGCCGTCGTGCGGACCGCGATCGCCGAGCCGATCCCGCCTGGGACCGTGCTGAACGTCAACATGCCCGGCAACGGGACCGATCAGTACCAGTGGACCATGCTCGGCCGGCGGCTCTACTCCGACGACGTCAACGAGCGCAAGGACCCGCGCGGCCGCCCGTACTACTGGGTCGGCGGCGGCGCCGCCGGCCACGACGACGTCGATGGCACCGACTGCGTCGCGATCGCGCGCGGCTGGAACAGCATCACGCCCATGCACCTCGATCTCACCGACCGCGGCCGGCTCGCGCGCCCGCCGTGGACGCTCGAGGGCTTCCGCGTGGTGGTAGGCTCGCCCGCATGAAACGAGCCGGTCGTCTGGTGATCGCCGCGGGGGCGGCGCTGCTCGCGTGCGCCTGCTCCGGCAAGGGCACAACGACGGTGGGCGGCGGCAACGAGACGGGCGAGGCGCGCACGTGCGAGAGCGTCCGCCCGAAGGTGGAGCGGCTCTACCGGGCCGAGGCCGAGGCGAAGGAGCCCAAGCGCGTCGACGAGGCCGTCGCCGACAACACGACGATGGTCATGAACGAGTGCGCCAAGGCGCCCGCCAAGGTGGTGGCGTGCGTCGGCGGCGTGTCCTCGGTCGCCGACCTCGAGCGGAAGTGCCTCGCGCCGCTCGACGACGAGGGCTCCGAGGGAGAGGCGCTGCGCCGATGACGCGGCCTCCGCCGATTCCGGCGGCCGCGGCCGCCGCGGCGCTCGGTCTCGCGGCCGGTCTCGCGCTCGCCGCGTGCGCCGGCAAGCCGCCGCCGCCGCCGCCGCCGCCGAGCAACGGCAGCGATCAGCCCGCCGGCGGCGTCCAGGACACGCGCACCGAGCTCGAGCGCCGGCGCGACACCGCGTGCGACAAGCTCGGCCCCAAGCTCGCGCAGTGCGCCGTGGCGGACTCGCGCGCGATGCTCGCCGCCGGCAAGATCACGCGCCAGCAGCACGAGGACGCCACGAAGCCCGAGGTCGTGCGCGGCCTGGCCGCGGACTGGCGGAAGAAGTGTCACCAGGGCTACATGTCCTCGCGGCAGGTGCGCGTGCTCGAGGTCTGCTTCCGGGAGGAGAGCGAGTGCGGGCCGCTCGAGGCCTGCCTCCGCAACCTGGAGCCCGGAGCAAAGTAGAGCCGCGCGCGGGCCTGCGCTATCGTCCGCGCGATGAAGCGCACCCTGGTGATCGTGCTCGCGGCCGCCGCGTTCGGTGGCTGCAAGAAGGACACGGAGAAGAAGCCCACGCCGACGCCTGGCTCGGGGACCGCGGCGGCCACGCCCGTGGAGCCCCCGAAGGCGCGTCCATCGCAGCAGCCGCAGCCGACGCTGCCCCAGCTCGAGCTCCCCGCCGATGAGAAGCGCGCCGACCGGGCGAAGCTCGGCCACTCGCTGTTCTTCGACAAGCGGCTCTCCGGGGCGAACGATCGCGCCTGCTACTCGTGCCACATGAACGAGGACGGCACCGGCGGCCACGATCCGATCGCGATCGGCTCCGGCGACAAGAAGCTGACGCGCCACGCGCCGACCCTGTGGAACGTCGGCTTCTGGAAGGCGTACTACTGGGACGGTCGCGCGCCGACGCTCGAGAAGAACGTGCAGGGCGCGTGGGGCGGCGGCAACATGGGCGGCGCGCCCGCTGACGCCAAGCCCGAGGAGATCACCGCGGCGCTCGACAAGCGGGCCGCCGACCTGGCGAAGCTCCCCGGCTACAAGAAGCTGTTCGAGGCCGCGTACCCCGGCACCGCCGAGATCAAGGCCGAGCACGTGAACCGCGCGATCGCCGATTACATGCGGACGCTTCGGTGCGACGACACCGCGTACGACAAGTACGCCGCGGGCGACAAGAACGCGCTCACCGAGCAGCAGCAGCGCGGGCTCGACGTCTTCGCCGGCAAGGGCGGCTGCCTCGTGTGCCACATGGCGCCGTACTTCTCGTCGGCGATGGCGGCGGACAACCAGTTCTACAACATCGGGATCGGCACGAAGGACGTGCCCGAGGACAAGGTCGACATCGGCCACATGAAGGTGACGAAAGATCCGGCGCACTGGGCCGCGTTCAAGCCGCCCAGCCTGCGCAACGTCAGCAAGAGCGCGCCGTACTTCCACGATGGCTCGGTCGCCAAGCTCGAGGACGCCGTCAAGCTCATGGCGAGCGGCGGCATCCCGAACAAGAACAAGCACGCGCTCGTCGCGGACCGGCAGCTCTCCGAGGCCGAGCGCGCGGACGTCGTGGCGTTCCTCGGCGGGCTCGAGTGCGGCGGCAAGATCGAGGAGCCCGCGCCGCTCGAGGGCGACGGCAAGGGTGACGGCAAGGGCGGCGGCAAGGGCGATGGCAAGGGCGATGGCAAGAGCGACGGCAAGGGCGGGGCCGCCAAGGGCGCCAAGGGCGCCAAGGGCGCCAAGTAGCTGTATTCCCTCGGCGCACGAAGCGCGGCGGCGCCCTCCGGCAGCCGCGGCGCCCGCGCCGTGCTCAGGCGGCCCTCGCGTCTGGCAAAGCCAAGCGATTTCAGCGGCTTCTGCCAACTCCGGCGGCGCAGCACGCGCCCGGCGCCGCGGCTCATCATTATATAGGCCGATGGCGCCGCGCTCCGCCCGCGCCGCGCTCCGCCCGAAAACGAGGAGAGCCCCGCAGCTGCGGGGCTCTGCCTGCTTCCACGATCGAGCTGCCGGCTGCGCCGGGCCCCCTGGCACCAACACACGATCGAATCGAGAGCGCCTGAAGCTACGCTATCGATTCGATGGAACTAGGCTCTTGCGACAGCCAGCGAGCGGATGACTAGCGGTAGGAGTTCCACTGCGCGTTCATGCGCGCGTTCTGACCCGCGGTGAACTCGAACATGCAGTTGTCGTCCGTGTAGTCCATGAAGTTGTAGATCGGGTCCGCGCCCGGATCGCGGGTGCACGTGTCGCGAGCCGCCGGGCAGCCGAACGCCGAGCTCCGCTCCTGCGGGGTATCGGAGACGTAGTCGTTCGTCTTCGAGCAGCCGCCCTGGAACGTGTGATAGAGGCCCATCCAGTGGCCGACCTCGTGGGTGAGCGTATCACCCTCGTTGTACGGCACGGCGCTGCCGCCGGGGACGCTCGCCGCGAGGATCACGACGCCGTCCATACTCGGGCTGCTGGCGTAGCTCGACGGGAACGTCGCCCAGCCGAGGAGGCCGCCGCCCATGTTGTTCGAGTAGACGTTGAGCGCGTTCGAGCCACCCTGGCGGAGCGTGCTCTTCATCTGCGACTCGCACGTGCCGCCGCTGCACGTGTACCAGGAGTCGTTGTTCGAGTAATCGGTGCTGACGAGCGAGAACGAGAACGAGGACGCCGCGTAGGCCGCGTTCAGCACCGCGATCGAGCTGCTGATCTGCTGCGAGGTCACACCGCCGCTGCCGTTGGCCGGCCGGATGCTGTGCCAGTAGACCGGGATCACGTGCGACGCGGTGATGTTCGAGGTGCCCTCCATTGCGAGCATGCGCGCCTCGTCGGCCGCCAACTCGGCGTCCGAGAGGTCCTTCGTCGCACATCCGCGGTGCACGGTGGCGCTGCCCGGCTCCTGGACGCCCTCGATCTCGGGGCCGCCCGGCGCCTGGGTTTCAGAGCCGTCCTGTCCGCAGGCGATGAGCCCCATCGTCGTGATCGCCGCAAGCCAGAGAGTGTGCTGCTTCATGTTGGTGTCGGTGCCTCCTGGCGAGGTAGATTCATGGAGCAGAGTTAATCAGTCAAGGCGTATTCTCTATACAAGTCGGGTAATACACCTCACACCGTATGCGCTCACAGATTGATGTGCGCAACCAGGAACGGGAGGCCCGACCTAATAATATCAATCAACTAACACAGTCAGCCTCCAAATACCTACATATGGACACCCATGATGTCTATCTATGTACTACTTGGTAGGCCATCCTTGCGGATGTATGGTGATCGCTCCGATCGTGAGCGCGAACCGCGAGATCGCGCCGGTGCTTTGCCCGCCCGCGAGCCGGCTGGCGCCCCGTTTCAGGGCGTCGCCGCGAAGCAGCTCGCCAGCGCGGGGAGCTTCTTCGCATCGAGGATCGGGACCTCGATCTTGTCGTCGGGGTAGCAGGTACCCGGGTCATTCGGACCGAAGTACCCCGGCGGCGGGCCGGCGCAGCCCGGCTGTCGCAGCCAGACCGCGATCACCGGCCGCGGTAGCGGCGCTAGAGTCACCCGGTGCTGAAGCTCGAGTTCATCGAGCGGCTGTCTCGGGACTCCGAGGAGCAGCGCTGGCTCGTCCGCGTCGAAGGTCACGCCGTGCCGCGGGTCGCGTGGATGTTCCACGACGAGGATCGCGAGCGGGTCGAGCTCATCGAGCAGGACACCCGCCCGTGGCTCGGCCCGCTGCACGCCCGCGTATCGCAGATCTTCGAGCTCGCGCGGCGCGGCGAATCGCTCACGTTCGTGGTCGACGACGATCGCGGCCCGCCGTTCCCGAAGGCCGCGGCCCAGCTCACCGATCCCATCGAGCGCGAGCGCTGGAGCGTCGCGCAGATCATCGCGATCACCAGCGCGCTCGCGGCCATGCGGCGGCGCGCCCCTGGCTTCGTGCACCGCCACCTCGAGCCCAGCAAGATCTTCGTCGACGCGGCCGGCCACGCCCGGCTGCGCGCGCCCATCGCGACGGTGACGCAGGGCCCGCGGCCCAGCTACATGGGCCGCGGCCGGGTGACGCGCGGCCTGACGTGGCTGTCGCCCGAGCAGTGCCGCGGGTATCCCCTCACGGCTGCGAGCGACGTCTTCTCGCTCGCCGCCAACCTGTTCGCGGCGCTCTCCGGCCAGAGCCCATTCCGCCGCGACACCGAGTTCGGGACGCTGCAGGCCATCGTCACCGACGCGCCGCCGCCGCTCGTCACGCACGCTCCCGGCCTCGCCGCGGTGCTCGCGCGCGCCTTCCAGAAGGATCCGGCGCAGCGCCACCCCGATCCCGAGGCGTTCGCGGGCGAGCTCCTGCGGTGCGTCCCCGACGCCGCCGACTACGACGAGTGCGTCTCCGATCGCATCGTCGCGTGGTGGCCGACCGCGACGCCCGCGCGGCTGCCCCCGGTGCTACCCGCCGAGCGCTGCCGCATGGCATGGGATCAGCTGCACCCGACCGGCAGCGCCGACGTCCGCCACTGCGCGGCTTGCTCGCAGGACGTCGTGCGGGTCACGTCGCTCGCCGCCATCGTCTCGCTCGGCGGCCGCCGCTGTATCTCGTACCCCGGCAACGACTAGCGCCGCGCCGCGCCGCCGCGCCCGTGCGCCGCAGCCGCGACGGGGCAGGGCGCGCCCGCGCGCGGGCGCACTTGACGTTCGCGGGCACGTCGGGCACGGTCACGACCATGGCCCGGCAGCACGCGCCGTGCCCCCGATCCCATAGCTCAGTTGGATCAGAGCGACGCTTTCCTAAAGCGTAGGTCGCAGGTTCGAGACCT
Source organism: Kofleriaceae bacterium (assembly GCA_035558535.1). GTDB lineage: Bacteria > Myxococcota_A > Polyangia > Haliangiales > Haliangiaceae > JABFXX01. The sequence goes on along the minus strand of DATMCI010000007.1, from coordinate 55,755 downwards.
GCTGGGATCACTGAAGATTGTTGAGCTAATTGGCGATTCACTCGCTCCCAGCAACAACTTCCCGCCACGGCTTGGCGTCGACCAGGCGCGAGAGATGCTGCACGTTCGTGGTCGCGACGACGACTTCGGCGGCGTCCATCCTTCGAGCCTGAGCCGCGAGGATCACGTCCGCGTCGAGTGCTTTGGGGTCGGCGGTGGGTTGTCCGCGCTTACGAACATCTGCCCAGAGCAACGCGGCATCTCGCATCACGGCCGTGGAGAGCGGCAGGTACTCGAACGTCTCCAAGAGCGCATCGAGCCGCTCGATACCGCGAATCTTGCCCGCGCGAAGGAGCTCGCGGCGGACTTCGTAGTCGGCAATTTCGGGAATGCCGATGCGCACTCCGCGCTCCGCGAGTGCCAGCAACCATCGCTTGCACGCGTCCACTTCGAGCACGCCTCCTCGATGCGTGACCATCCCCAGCGGACCCGAATCAAGGACCACCGCCCGGCTCACGGAAACAGCTTTCGTTCCGAGCTGTGGCCTTCATTCAGAGCGGCCTTGGTCGCTTCCCAGTCGGCGCGGCGTGCCTCCAGCTCCGCCGGATCATCGGTAGCATCCTCGGCTTCCCATGCCTTGAGAAGGGAGACCCCGCGCGTGTTGGGCTCGGCTGGCAGCGCTTCTTCGATCAGCTTTGCCACGTACTCATTCAGCGCCATCCCACGCTCCTGGGCGCGAGCTTCCACGCGAACGAGCAAGACTGCCGGCAGATCGATGGCGAGCGTCATCTCGCTGCCAGGATAGCACTCGTGATGATAAGGCACGAGCTTGGCGCCGTCCTCGCGTCGCGGCTGCCCGGCGTTCTCGACGCGACCATCGTGCTCCTCGAGTCGGTGCCGCCTGCCCTCGATGCTGCGCGCTGCGGGCGCTACGAGGTCCAGTACCCGATCGGAACCGGCGGTCACGCAGAGGTACTCCTGGTCCTCGTCCAGGGAGCGGACGGGTTCCGTCGTCCTGTTGCCATCAAGCGTGTGCGTTCGGACGTGCCGAACCAGGGGAGGCTCGTGGCGACGCTCATCGAGAGAGGCACATCAGACCGCCCAGCTGTCGCATCCGAACGTGGTCTCGGTCCTCGACTTCAACCGAGACCTCCAGGGGCGGCCCTACCTCGTCATGGAGTATGTCGACGGCGTCGATCTCGATGCGCTCGTCGGGACCGGCCCCCTGCCGCATGCCGTCGCGATCTTCATCGTGCGCGAGCTGCTCGCTGGCCTGGGGTACATCCACCAGTCCCGGGGCCGGGGCCGCTACCGCGCCGCGGGCCGCGCCGCGCGCACACCTCGTGGTCGGCGGCGCCGCGGGCGTGGTCGCCACGGCGGGCGGCGGCGGTGAGCGCGAACGCCGGACCCGCACCGTGATCTCGGTGCGGTCCACCGTACGCTCACCCGCTTGATCCACTCCTCCGGTTACTCGGCCGTTCGCGGCGATCGAACATGGTACGTTCGGCGATTCGCGGTGAACCGGCCGCCGACCTGAACGCGGACCGTCTCGAAGCGACCACCATGCCCCGCACGATCACTTGGCTGCATCTGTCCGACTTGCACGCTTGCCAACCGAACACCGGTTGGGACGCGCATCGCGTTCTGGATTCGCTGCGCAGGGACCTCCGGAAGATGCACGAGGAACACGGGCTCGTGCCGGATCTGATCTTCTTCACTGGCGATGCGGCGTTCGGCCATATCGGGACAGACAAAGGAAAAGCGATCGGCGATCAGTTCCGCGCGGCGCATGAGTTCCTGACGTCCGTGCGGAAGGCGTTCTCGCCGGAGATCTCGCAACGCAACGTGTTTCTCGTGCCGGGGAATCACGATGTGAATCGTACGCGCATTACGCGGTTCCTGAGTAACTGGCTAGAACAGGATCCGCCGCGTACCGAGAAGGAACGCAAGCGCACGTTGGCCGAAATCGAGCCGATCATTCGCGACGCGGGTCCGGAGTGGAAGCAGTTGATGGAACGGTTGTTCGACTACCGGAAGTTCCTCGAAGCCGACGGCTACGATCACCTTGTGACGATGCCCGATTACTTGTTCTACGCCGACATGCGCGAGGTAGCCGGCGTCCGGATCGGCATCGGCGGGTTCAATTCGGCGTGGTCGTCGCGCGGAACGGGCCGCGACGAAGTTGCGAATCTGTGGATGGCCGGGCGATTCCAACTGGAAACGATCCTCCGAGAATTGCCGCCGCACGAGCTGCGGATCGCGTTGATCCATCATCCGGGCAACTGGCTGGTTCCGGAAGAAAACCAGAGCCCGAAATTCTTCGACGAACTCCAGCGCGACTTCGCCTTCGTCTTGCACGGGCACGAACACGACCAGTTCGTCCATCAGGACGCCTCGAACCACCACGCCGTCATCTCCGCCGGAGCATGTCACGAGTGGTCGACGGGCAAGAACAACGGCTACAGTTTCGTACGGCTGAATCTGGAAACGGCGGAAGGCGAGGTGTGGCTCCGCGAGTACGAATCCCACGGCGGTGGCTGGCGGCCGCGAGTCGTCACCGGCAAGACCAACAACGACGGGCTCTGGCCGCTTTCACTCACGAAGCTGCTGCCGGAGCTGAGTCCTGGCGAGCGAACGGCGGCCGCGCAGGTCACGAGGCCGGTCAGCGATCGCGTTCCGCCGCTGTCGCCCGAAGCGGACTACGAGGCCCGGTACCGCAAGGCCGTGGTCGATCGACTCGACCACATGCAACTCTTCGGAATCGATGTACCGCGCGATTCCAAGGACTATCCGCTGAGCATCGCGTTCGTGTCGGTGAGTCTGGCGGACGACGAAGCGGAGGAAGCGGACGCGGACGACGAGCCACCCCCCGACGCGAACGAGGGAGACTTCGTAGAAACGTCGCTCCCGGCCGAGGCGTTCTTCGGCAAACTGAGCGGCACGCGGCGGCTGTTGATTCGCGGCGCGGCGGGGTGCGGCAAGACGACGTTGCTTCGCTGGGCGGCCGTGCAGGCGGGCAAGGGTGATGGCAATCAGGATTGGCGGCAGCTCGTGCCATTTCTGATTCGGCTGCGAGATTATCCGAATGCACAGTTGCCGCGGCCTCATGATTTCCCGCTCTTGCTGGCCAAGGAACTGCCGGATGCTCCGGCGGGCTGGATGCCGAATCTGCTGGACGAGGGCCGGGCCCTCGTTTTGTTCGATGGGGTCGATGAACTGCCCGAGGCGAAGCGAGCGGAAACGATCGCCGAAATCCGGCAATTGCTCACGACCTATCCGCGCATCGCTTGCGTCGTTACCTCCCGGGCCGCGGCGGTCGAGCGCGGCGACTTCGCGGCGCTCGGGTTTCTCACGGCCCGTGTCGAGGCGCTAACGTCGCAGGATCGCAATGAACTGATCGAACGCTGGCATCAGGCAATGGAATCGCACTTGCGGCAGCGGGGTGAGGCGGTCGATCTGCGAGCGCTGGCGGAGCGGCTGAAACGACGGCTTGAGCAGACGCCGGCAGTGGCGAGGTTGACGGTGAACCCGCTACTGTGCGCGGTCGTGTGCGCGTTGCACCGCGACCGCGAGGAAAACCTGCCCGACACGCCAGTGGGGCTGTGCGAGAAACTGGCCGAAATGCTGCTCGACCGTCGTGACAAGGAACGGCCGGGGATCGAGGCGGAACGAGCCGAAGATCCGGCCTATCGGCGGCTCAAGTACGCGCAGCGGAAGGGATTACTGGCGCGTCTCGCGCACCACATGGTTTCCACGGGACAATCGGCCGTTCCCGAAGTAGGAGCCCTCGAGCAAATCCGCGCTGGCTTGCAGAGCTACCAACTGGAGGACCTGCATGCCGAACGCATCCTGCAATTGCTGCTGGAACGCAGCGGATTGTTGCAGGAATCGAGCGGGCAGACGATTGAGTTCCTGCACAACACGTTGAAGGAATTCCTCGCGGCGGAACGATTCACGAATGGCGGCGAGGTACAAGTGCTGGCGGACCACTGCCACGACGAAGCCTGGCAACCGGTGATCCTGTTCGCCATTGCTTTACCGCGCGAAGGGTCCGACTTCGCCACGCAGTTGGTCCGAGCGATTCGGGACCAGACTCCGTTGCAATCTCCCGAACAGGGTCGCACGGCCTGGCAACGAAAATCCGCCGCCGCGGCGCGAGCAAAGCAATTCTTCTTCTTTCGTTGCTGTGTGACCGCACATCAGATCAATGATGCGACCATCCAAGCTCAGTTCCGTGAGCTGAAGAACGACCTCCTGCCGCCACGCTCGCTAATGTACGCCGAAGCGCTGGCCACTTGCGGCGAGGCGGTCGTTCCCTACCTCGCGTGCAACAAGAATTGGCCGGCGCAGCACCGAGCGGCTTGTGTTCGGACGTTGCGCTTGATCGGCGGTCCACTAGCGTCGCAGTTCATAGCACAGTTCATGCAGGATGAAACTGCAGCGGTTCGAAGGGAACTGGCGCTGTCGGTAGAGGATCCTTTTTCGATCCCGGGGACTGTTGAATGGGTCGGGGAGTGGAAGTCATTGCCAACTTGGATCGATCGCAAGCGAGTTTCAAGTGTTTCACGTCTCGCCGGCCTCACCAGCCTGCAGACGCTCAACCTCGCTCGCACGCAGGTGAGCGACGTGTCGCCGCTCGCCGGCCTCGCCAGCCTGCAGACGCTCCGCCTCTATCGCACGCCGGTGAGCGACGTGTCGCCGCTCGCCGGCCTCACCAGCCTGCAGACGCTCAACCTCACTGGCACGCGGGTGAGCGACGTGTCGCCGCTCGCCGGCCTCACCAGCCTGCAGACGCTCGACCTCGATGGCACGCCGGTGAGCGACGTGTCGCCGCTCGCCGGCCTCACCAGCCTGCAGACGCTCGACCTCGATAACACGCGGGTGAGCGACGTGTCGCCGCTCGCCGGCCTCACCAGCCTGCAGACGCTCCGCCTCTATGGCACGCAGGTGAGCGACGTATCGACGTTGAAGGCGTTAGTCAAACGTGGATTGAAGATTTACGGGCTGGGAGGCGTGTTCAACGTGTTAAGCGCGGCGGTCGAGTAATGACTGGAGCATATGTCATCTAACCCAGGGGCGCGAGGATCTCTATCAACTTGCGCCGGAGCGAGGCCGGGTCCCTGGTGGCGAGCCACACGACCTGGGCGTTCAGCAGCTCGTACAAAATCGCGTCCATGAAATCAGCCGCGGGCAGGGCGCCGCCATCGCGAGAGTCCACGAGAGGTGCATGCTCCAGCTGGAGCTCTTCGAGAGGGCAGTGGAGTGCGCTGGCCGCGATGATCCAGAGGAACATGGGATGGATCTCTGAATCAGAGCCTGCCCAGGGCGGTCTTGATCAATGGATGGCTCAGGACTTCGCTCATCAGCGCAGCATCCATGTCGGCCTTGAGATCGGGCCTGTCGATGTCCAGGGAGATGTCGGGCACTCCCTGCTTTTTCAGATGAGCAATCTCCACCTGGGTCCACCTGCCCAGTGAGGTCGGCGTCTCACCTTTGGAGCTGCGATAGAATACGATTGCCATATCTGCAGCAGCGACCAGGGCCATGCTGTCATCCCCCCACAGCTCGCCTGCCATGGTCCGGGAATCGGAATCCAGGTGAGTATCGGCCATTCCGGCGAGCGGCGTCACCACCAGGGCCCTCAAGCCAAGGAATTTGGCATTCCGATATGCCAGTGCCCCACATGACCTTGAGCGAGTAGCTGCCCGCCAGAAACGCATTGCCTCTGGCAAAGCCCAGCGTCGCCACTACGAGCTTCTTCTGGTCGTGCATCGCCTTGACCAGGGCGGTGGTTTTCGGCGGTACTGATCGGTCGCCCGGCACCGTCGGCGGCGGCGTTCCTTCTGCAGCCGCTCGTGGTCGTTGACACGGCGCGCATCGTCCGTGACGCTGCCTGGATGGGTGCTAGCGAGCCCCCGAAGACCACGCTCACTCCCATGGCGACTCACTGGGGGAACTACGACGTCGAGACGCGCGACGGCCGCGTCGTCGCCGTGCACCCCGCGGCGGGAGACCAGGACGCGTCGCCGATCGGCCCGGGCATCCCCGAGGCGCTGTGTGCCCCGGCGCGCGTGCTGCAGCCGATGATCCGTCGGGGCTGGCTCGAGGGCATACGGCGGAAGGGAGGCAACCGCCGCGGCGCGGAGCCGTTCGTCGCGGTGACCTGGGAGCGCGCGATGGAGCTCGTCGCCGATGAGCTCGAGCGCGTGCGGGCGCGGCACGGGAACGAGGCCATCTACGGCGGCTCCTACGGATGGGCGAGCGCGGGCCAGTTCCACCATGCACAGCACCACCTGCACCGGCTCCTCAACCTCGCGGGCGGCTACACGCGCTCCGTGAACACGTACTCGACCGCCGCGCTCGAGGTGATCCTCCCGCACGTCCTCGGCGTCGATGCGTGGCACATATCGAACGTCATGCCCACGTGGGCGGAGATCGCCGAGCACGGTGAGCTCGTGGTCGCGTTCGGCGGACTCGCGCTCAAGAACAGCCAGGTGAACTACGGAGGCGTCGGACGCCACACCGCTGCAGCGTGGCAGCGGCGCTGCAAGGAGGCCGGCGTGGAGTTTGTCTCGATCGGGCCGGTGAAGTCCGACGCGGCCGACTTCCTCGAGGCCCAGTGGCTGACGCCACGCCCCAACACCGACGTCGCGCTCATGCTCGGCCTCGCGCACACGCTCATCGCGGAAGATCTGCACGATCGTGATTTCCTCGAGCGCTGCTGCGTGGGCTTCGACAGGTTCGCGGAGTACCTGCGCGACAAGGATGCCGCGTGGGCCGCCCAGATCACCGGCCTGGATGCGGAGACGATCCGTCGTCTGGCCCGCCGCATCGGTGCGAAGCGCACCACGATCACGGTCAGCTGGTCGATGCAGCGCCAGGACCACGGCGAGCAGAGCTACTGGGCCGCCATTGCGCTCGCCGCCATGTCGGGTTCGATGGGACGCCCGGGCGGCGGTTTCGGCGGCGGTCTCGGCGCGGTCAACTCGCTCGGGATCTCGCGGCACGCCCACGGGGTCGCGTCCGTCCAGCCGGTGCCGAACCCGGTCAAGCGGTTCATTCCGGTCGCGCGGATCAGCGACATGCTCCTGAATCCCGGCGCGACGATCGACTACAACGGGCAACACGTTACGTATCCGGATATCCGGCTCGTGTGGTGGGCGGGCGGCAACCCGTTCCACCACCATCAGGATCTCAACCGGCTCGTGCGCGCCTGGCAGGAGCCGGAGACCGTGATCGTGCAGGACGCGTGGTGGACGCCCACGGCGCGCTTCGCCGACGTCGTCCTCCCGGCGACGACTGTCTTCGAGCGCGACGACCTCGCGTCCGGCGCCGGAGATGCGTGGCTCTCTGCGATGCACCGCGCCGCCGACCCGCCGGGCGAAGCGCGCGACGATTTTCAGATCCTGCGCGGGATCGCGGCCCGCCTCGGGCTCGAAGCGGCCTTCACGGGCGGCCGCTCGGCCGACGAGGGCCTGCGCCACCTCTACGAGCAGACGCGAGCCCGCATCCCGGGGTTGCCCGAGTTCGAGCAGTTCTGGCGGCGTGGCCGGATCGAGATGCCGTCGCCGCCCGAGCCGCCGTGCGCGCTTGACGCTCTGCGCGCTGACCCGAACGCCCACCCGCTCCGAACGCCCTCCGGGAAGATCGAGATCTTCTCGGCGACCATCGACTCCTTCGCATACGACGATTGTCCCGGTCACCCGGCTTGGCTCGAGCCCACGGAGTGGCTCGGCTCGCCGCTCGCCGTGCGCTTCCCGCTCCACCTGGTCTCGAACCAGCCGTCGACGCGGCTGCACAGCCAGTTCGACCTCGGCGGCTACAGCCGCGCGTCGAAGATCCAGGACCGCGAGCCGGTCTGGATCAACCCCGCGGACGCTGCCGCGCGCGGGATCGCCGACGGGGACGTGGTTCGGCTCTACAACGATCGCGGGGCGTGCCTCGCGGGCGCGGTGGTCACCGACCGCATTCAGCCGGGCGCGGTGCAGCTCGCGACGGGCGCGTGGTACGACCCTGCTGAGCCGGGCGTCCCGGGGGCGCTCGAGCGCCACGGCAACCCGAACGTGCTCACGCTCGACAAGGGCACCTCCAAGCTAGCGCAGGGGCCGATCGCGCACACGACGCTCGTCGAAGTCGAGCGCTTCGACGGCGAGCCGCCGCCGGTGGGCGCCTTCGTGCCCCCGCCGACCGTGGAGACTCCAGCTGCCGCCGTTGTTCACAGCAGCTCGCACAAATCGCATCCGTGAAATCGGGCGCGGGCCGGGCGTAGTCATAGCCGCGCGCGCACGACCTTGGCGTCGCCGAGTCGCCCGGTCGTCTCGAGCCAGTCCGCGTAGACGAGCAGCAGCGCCGCGTTCTGCGGATCCGCTTCGATCTGATCGAGCATCTCGCGCTCGGTGCCGGTGCAGGCGGCGCGGCGGGCGGTCAGCTGCTGCGTCAGCTCCTTGCCGTGCGGCGAGACATGGCACTCCGCGGGGAAGAACTGCGGCATGGCGATATCGAGGAACCGAACGCGCGAGCGCCAGCGCTTCGCGAGCTCGCCGAGATCGTGCGACACGTGCGCGAGCTCGTGGAGCACGTCGAGATCTAGCGCCTGGGCACGCACCGGGTGCGGGTCGCGTACGAGCGCCGCGTCGTGCAGCACCGGGACCAGAACGTCCTTGTCGGGCGCCGCTTGGTACAGCCCGCGCAGGAGACGCGCGCCTGTGCGATCGCTCCACCGCGACATCAGGACGACGAGATCGGGCTGGAAGCTCTCGAACCGGAACGCGTGCTCGATGCCGGTCGGGGCGCCGTCGTCGGCGACCCCGTACTGGAAGTGGTCGGCCCACATCTCGGAGACGCCGTAGTGCGACCACCGAGCGTACCGGAGCATCCGGTACGTCACCTCGATACCGCGCACGCTGCGCCAGGTCGACCACAGGATGCCGCCCATCGTCGAGATCCTACTCCAACGGGGATCTCCGAGGGGCCGCTCAACGGGGAGCCGTACGCGCACCGCTGGTTCGAGGCGGAGCTGGCCACTCCGCACACGTGAGGATCTCCGCCCCCCTGTTGCGAAACACAGTATCGACGAGCAACTCGTGCACCGCCGGGTCCGGGTCGGCGCACCCGTCGCGGAGCACAGTCAGCCCGTAGCCCCGGTCGGACGCGTCGTACAGCGTAGCCGCGACCATGGCGCTCGTCGCGACACCGGCGAGCGCGAGCGAGTCCACGCCGCGGGCGCGGAGCACCAGATCGAGATCCGTCCCCGCGAACGCGCTCGTGCGCCGTTTGAGCACGATCACGTCGTCTGTGGTGACCTCCAGGGCGATCGCCGTGCCCGGCGAGCCCTCGTGGAAGTGGTCGCCGGCCCGGTAGAAGGCCGCGAAGACGCCGCCCGCCACGTCCGCGCCGTTGGCCCGAAACGCGGTACGCACGAACACGACCAGCACCCCGGCCGCGCGGGCGCGCGGCAATAGCTCGGTCACCGGCGGCACCACGGCCCTCGTGAACGGGTAGTTGTCGAGAATCCCGGCCTGGAGGTCTCCGACGATCAGCGCGCTACGCATGGTGGGAGCGTCTCCACCGGGCGGCCCACCGTCAACAGCACGCCGAGACAACTGCTCATGACCATCCCCAGCGGCAGTGACACGACGCGGCCCTGCATGAGCGGCGCCTCGCGTCCCGAGAGCACGTGCAGCATGGCTGTCACCGAGAAACACTGATCGCGCGACACCCGATCGTGGTCGGCACCCGGAGGTCACTACGCGCGATGACATCTGCTGGATCAAATTGCCTAGTCAATCGCGGCTGCGAATGACGCCTCACGCATGATCTCCGTGGCTTGCACCAGCGTCGCGGGCGGCACTACCTGTGCAATGGCGCGCGCTCGGAGGATCCATGACTCAAATACATCGTTTCAATGCCTGCTCACGCGCCCGCTCACGCGCCCGCTCACGCGCGACGGGGCGCCGCTTGCGCTGGACCGCCTTGGCCTGCCTCGCCGCGACGGTCGCTGCATGCGGCACGGCGCGGGAGCCGAGCCCGCAGCAGGCGCTCGGGCCCGCCAGCGAGGAGCCGATCACGATGCCCGCGGCGGACGTGGCACGGCTCGCCTATGTGACCGCCGTGGCGCGCCGGGGCGACGTTCGGCTCGACATCCTCGCCGGTGCGCTCCTCGAGCTGCACGAGCAGGCGCCGGCGCTCAGCCAGGCGCAGCTCGCCGCGGCGACGGCTCAGATCGTCGCCGTCATCGCGGCGCACCCGATCGCCGAGGACTTCGACGCAGGAGATGCGGCCCGCGCCATCGGCCGGAGGCTCGCGCGGATCGTGCCGGACCTCGGCACGAGCGCTGCCGACGACGCGCTCCGCGCCTACGCGAGCGCCTACCTGGCCGCGCGGCGCAGCGACGTGGACGAGCTGCGCAAGGTCTCGCCGGCCGAGTTGCTCGACGATGTCCTGGGTCGCGGCGAGAGCTTTCGTCTCGCCACCTGGACGGCCTTGCACGCGCGCGCGCAGGCCGGCGCCGCGCTCGCCGGGGCCATCGACGCGGGACCCATCGGGGCCGCCCTCGGCGTCAGCGTCCACGCCGCCGCGGGCACCGTGCTCGCCGCCCACCCGGTCCAGCCGCTCCACGACTTCTACCAGGAGAACAAGGACGCGAGCGGCGGCATCACGACCTCCCTGGGGGGCGTCCAGGCGCTCGTCACCGCCGCGGGCGACATCGGGATCGCGCGCAGCCGCGCCATCGCCGATAACCTGTTCGCGCTCACACGCGCCGAGCAGCTGTACGTCGACGACAACCCGAGCATGCCTGGGCTGCCGGACCAGCGCGTCGTCGATGGGCACCGCGCGACCACGCTCGATCTCGATCAGTTCGACCAGGAGGATCTCAAGAACGCCATCGCGCGGGCGGAGGCGCTCCACACCTCGCTCAAGGAGACGCTCGGCGATGTGAAGTCGGGCGTGAACGGCGCCTTGTGGGCGGCGGCCGCGCTCGCGCGCCAGAGCAACGACCCGGCGTTCGCCGCGTTCGCCGCGGATATCGAGCTGTTCGGCAAGGCCGTGGTCACCTGCCTCGACAACATCGTCAAGTACACGGACACCGCGATCCAGGGCGCCAAGGTCCTGGCCGATCTGTTCGACGTCGGCCAGACCGGCTTCAAGGTCATCGGCGCGGCGATCTTCACCGGCGGCATGATCGCGACGGCGTTCCAGATCGTGTCGCTGTTTGGCCAGAGCCCGCAGCAGAGCGTCGATCCAACCATCCTCGCGGAGGTGCTCAAGCTGCGCGACCTGGTCAAGGACGTGCGCAGGGAGATGAACCTCCGCTTCGATCGCGTCGATCGCAAGCTCGACGCGATCTACAGCACGATGGTCCAGCAGTTCGAGCTCGTCGACTGGAACCTCGGCGTGCTCAACGAGAACGTGGAGGAGGTGCAGTCGGCGCTCTACGGCGTGCAGGTCAACCTCGATCGGATCGACCGTAACGTCTATGCCTTCCTCGACGCCATCGAGCGCGAGCCGCTGGTGAACGGCATCGCCGGCTGGCTCGGCTACCGCGAGCGCCTCGGCGTGGACCTGTCGTTGACCGACTTCGGCATCGCCGAGAACCTCTTCTTCACCTGGGCCAAGTTCACCGCGGCCGACGCCGTGCAGGCCGGCCCGGCGGGCCGCCTCTTCGACGATGCCAGCCTGCTCTCGGAGCTGAACTACCCGCTGGCGACCAACATCAACTACCTGCGCGAGATGCCGCCGCTCCGGCTCGGCGCTGCGCCGCTCGCCAGCGGCCGGCTGGCCAACCCGCTCACCTGGATCGTCGCCGCCGAGAGCTACGCGCAGCTCGGCGAGGAGTGGCCGGCGTACGCGCTCACGGTGAACCCGACGCCGATCGATCCGGCGCAGACCACGCGCCTGGCGCGCCTCGTCGGGACCGGCGAGGACACAGCCGGCGGGCTCGACGCCATCGCGTCGGCGCCCCTCGTGAATGGCCTGGCGACCCTCTACGAGGGCCGGTTCACCGCGCTCATGACGGCCATCGCGGACTTCGAGGCGCAGTTCGAGGCGGATCCCAATCACAGCATGAAAGGCACGCACCTCTGGGCGGGCACCGATCAGGCGCCGAACGATCACTACCTGATGCACACGCAGAACCTGAGATCGTGCCGGATTGGACGCGACTTCGACGGCAGGCTGGACCTCCCGGTCGAGCTGACCCGCTGGAGCCACGCCGCGATCGCGCCGTTCATCTACGCGGGCGCGCTCGGCGTCCGCGCGCTCGACGCGTGCATCTACCCCGACTGGATCTTGTATCGCACGCGGCTGCTGCCGGGGGGGAGGGAGATGAGGGAGTTCCGGCTGCGTGTGGCCATCCGGGGGCACGCGAGCGGCGAGACCGTCGAGACCCACACGTTCTGGACCGACAAGAGCGCCTTTCGCTACGACAGGCAGTCGGATCCGATCCTCGAGCCCGAGGAGTCGCCCGAGCGCGAAACGGCGCACGTGTGGAACACGATCTACAACTACCCGACGACGTACAAGGTAGACGCGACCGCGGCGCAGCTCACGGCGGTGCGCGACGACGTCCGTGCGCGCCTGGTGCTCCTGCAGCGCAGGCTGTACTCGCAGATCGCCGCGAAGCTGTCTCAGGCCGGCGATCCGTTGGCCGATGCCGGCCGCGCGCTCTCGGGCGTGCAACGCCTCTGGGGCGCGTACGGCACCCTGGGGTTCCCCGTCACGCTCGCGCAGAACGACCTCGTTCGCGGGCGCCTCTTCGGCAACGAGGCGGTGCTGGCGGGGACCGACGTGGGCGATCAGAACGGGTTCCTCGACGACGTGCAGGATCTCTATGCGTACTTCTCCTCGGCCGACGAGGTGCCGGGCGAGAACCTCCGCTCCGCGGTCACCGCGCTCGGCACCGCGCGCAACGCCGAGCTACGCGACGCCCTCCTCCTCATCGTCGAGCGGCTCGCCCAGACCGGCGAGCGCGAGGGGCGCGAGCTCCTGCTGCCGACGCTCACTCGGCTGCGCCTCCTCGACGCCGCGATCCACTGAGCTCCCACTGGGACCAGTGGCCGCCCTGGTCGGCGCTACGGGCTCCAGCCGGGCAGGGCCGCCGCCTGCTTCACCCAGGTCGCCAGCTGTGCCTCGTCGAGATCGCCCTCGTGGATGTCGAGGTAGCGCACGTCCTTGTGCTTGGACTCGCCGGGCGGGACGGGACGCAGCGAGGTGCCGTGGAAGAAGGTCACCTTCACGTAGTGGGTGAAGACGTGGAACGACAGGAACCAGCCCTGGCCCTCGACGCCGTAGAATGGCGAGTTCCACTTCACGGCCTTGCGCACGCGGGGCACCTTGCGCGCGATGAGCGCGTCGAGGCGCCGCCCGACGTCGCGCTTCCAGCCGGGCATCGCGGCGATGTACGCCTGCACGGGCGCGTCGCCCTCGGCCTTCGCGATCTGCGGGTTGCCGCCCGAGAGCAGGACCGCGTTTTTCGCACCTGGTTTGGCCCTCGCACCCGACCTCGGCCGAGAGCTGGACTTGGTGGACTCGGTGGACTTGGTGGACTTGGTGACTGACTTGCGTCGCTGGCTCGCGCGCGACGCGCCCCGGGCCTTCGGTGTTGTCTTGCTTGGCATAGTCGCGGACCTCGTGGACCGAAGATTCTCCGCGACCGCGGCCGGGATCAAGACCTTGAACGCCTCAGCATCGAGCACCTCTCCTCCCGTCGACTCGGCCACTCAACGGACCGGAAGATCCGCTCGGATCGATCGGCCGTCTATAGGGGGAGCTGCAGCCTGGCGAGCTCGGTCGCCCACTCGAACATCAGGATCACGAGGCCGTACCGCAGCGCCCGGAGCCACAACGAGGCATTGAACAGCTACTGCCGATACAAATCTCGATCGTCAGTGCAGGCATAGACCGGGATCCTCCAGAGTGACGACTGGCCGACCAGAGGAGCCGGAACGCCGTGAACGCGCGAGGCGCGCCCGCCTCATGGAGGCGACGCAGCGAGCCTGGATCCGTCATAAAACGACGGGCGGGGCTGCGCACCCTCACCACCTCGCGGTCCGAGTCCGTAGGTGTCGCCTGCATCTGTTTCGAAACAATCAGATCGAATCACCCGGAGCGGGGGCGTCGCGCGGATCGCCCGCGAGCATTTGGCATCGTCACGTACTAGGCTATGCTCTGTGCGTGGGCGGATCGTCAGGTACAGCGGGGCGGATGGGGCGGATGGGCTCGGAGGCGTTGACGGGCCTGCAGCCCGGCGATCAGGTCGTTGCCGTCGCTCGGGTTCGAGCTCAGCCGGCACCGAAGAAGAAGAACGTTTCGATGTTGAGGCGGGGAGAGAGTCATCGTGAGAGCAAGCATCCTCGGAATCGTGGGCATGGTCGTCCTGGCGTTCGTCACTGGCTGTCCGAACGCCACCAGGAACCCCAGTGGTCCCTCTGTCACGGCGCACAGCGCGACCGGCGGGGTCGGTAGCACCGCCGCTGCCCGGCGGTCCGATGAAGCGTCCATCCATGCGAACGCCCTGGAGCGATCCGTCAGCGCGGGTTTTCTGTACACCTGCGCGGTGCATGCGGATGGCACACTGGGCTGCTGGCTAGGCAACCCTGGCGGGCTCCCACCGCCGCCGGGCACCTATACGCAGGTCAGCGCGGGCACTGACCACGCCTGCGGGCTGAAGACGGACGGCACGGTCACCTGCTGGGGGTTTGACTACTACTATGGCAAGCTCACACCGCCACCGGGCGACTTCACCCAGGTCAGCGCAGGCGGGAACCACACCTGCGCGCTGAAGCCGGACGGCACGGTCAATTGCTGGGGGTTTGTCTATCTCTATGGCCAGATCACAGCGCCGCCCGATGTCTTCACCCAGGTCAGCGCAGGCGAGGACCACGCCTGCGGGCTGAAGCCGGACGGCACGGTCACCTGCTGGGGGTTCGATTACCTCTATGGCAAGCTCACGCCGCCGCCCGACGTCTTCACCCAGATCAGCGCGGGCCGCAATACCTGCGGGGTGAAGGCGGGCGGCGGGGTCACCTGCTGGGGGTTTGACTACCTCTATAACAAGGTTACAGCGCCGCCCGGCACCTTCATCCAGGTCAGCGAGGGCGGCGGACATGCCTGCGGCGTCAAAGCGGATGGCACGGTCACCTGCTGGGGAATCGACAATCTCTATGGCCAGCAGACAGCGCCGCCCGGCGTCTTCACCCAGGTCAGCGCGGGCGATTCCCACACGTGCGGGATCAAACCGGACGGCACGATCACCTGCTGGGGCCAGCTAGCCGTGTCGCCCGCCACCACCATCGCCCAGGTCAGCGCGGGCGGCTACCATACCTGCGCGACGAAAACGGATAGCACACTCACCTGCTGGGGATACAATGGCTTTGGCCAGACCGCGGCGCCGGTAGGCTCTTCCGGCACGGCCAGCGGCTTGCTCGACACGGGCCGATACCACAGTTGCATGGTCAAATCGGGCACGGTCCACTGCTGGGGGTACAAATATGGCTACGACACGGTGCCGGCAGGCCCCTTCAACCAGGTCAGCACGGGCCACTACCACAGTTGCGGTATCAAAGTGGGCGCCACGGTCACCTGCTGGGGGTACGATCGGTACGGCCAGTCCACGGTGCCGACGTCGGCGAGCCCCTTCGCCCAGGTCAGCGCGGGCGGTTACCATACCTGCGGGGTCAAATTGGGCCCGACGCCGCCGGGCCAGCCGCCGCAGGGCTCGGTCGTCTGCTGGGGGGACAATACCTATGGCCAGAGGACAGCGCCGGCGGGCACCTTCACCCAGGTCAGCGCAGGCGAGTTCCACACCTGCGCGCTGAAGGTGAACGGCACGGTCATGTGCTGGGGAGACCCTTCCTCTGGCCAGGCGCCGGCGGGCACCTTCACTCAGGTCAGCGCGGGCGATTCGTACTCCTGCGGAGTGAAAACGGACGGCACACTGACCTGCTGGGGGGACGATAGCTATGGTCGGGCCACAGCGCCGCCGGGCACCTTCACCCGGGTCAGCGCAGGCGAGTTCCATGCCTGCGGCGTGAAAGCGGGTGGCACGCTTGTCTGCTGGGGATCCAATGGCTGGGGCCAGACGAGCCCCCCTGCCAACAGCTTTGGATATACCACCCTATCCGCGGGCGGTTCGCACGCTTGTCGAGTCAATATTGACGGCACAGTCACCTGCTGGGGAGCCAATGGCTCGGGCCAGGCCACGGCGCCGCCGGGCACCTTCGTCCAGGTCAGCGCGGGCGATAATCACGCCTGCGGGGTGAAAGCGGATCGCACGCTTGCCTGCTGGGGGGACTCTTCCTCTGGCCAGACCACGGTGCAGCCGGGCACCTTCACCCAGGTCAGCGCAGGCGACAACCATAACTGCGGGCTGAAGACGAACGGCACGGTCGTCTGCTGGGGGGACAATACCCATGGCCGGGGCACGGGGCCGGTGCCGTCGGGCATCTTCACCCAGGTCAGCGCGGGCGGCTTCCATAACTGCGGGGTGAAGGTGGATGGCACGCTGTTCTGCTGGGGATACGATTCCAACGGCCAGGGCACGGCGCCGCCGGGCACCTTCATCCAGGTCAGCGCGGGCGGCTTTCATAACTGCGGGGTGAAAACGGATGGCACACTTGCTTGCTGGGGGGAGAATACCAATGACAAGGCCACGGCGCCGTCGGGCACCTTCACCCAGGTCAGCGCAGGCGAGTACCATAACTGCGGAGTGAAGACGAACGGCACGGCTCTCTGCTGGGGGAAGAATGTCCATGGCCAGGCCACGGCGCCGTCGGGCACCTTCACTCAGGTAAGCGTGGGCGATGATTACAGCTGCGGGGTGAAGACGGACGGTGCGGTTACCTGCTGGGGGAACCCTGCCTCCGGACAGACCACGCCGTACCCCCCTTGATCGCCCTCGTAGGTGAGATCTTGGCGACCGTTCTCGACGGCGCCGGTGCCGCGACCGGTACCATGCCGGTGGCAGTGACCGCTGCGGCTGCCGGTGACCGCTGTGGCTGCCGGTGCCGCTGAGGGTAGCACGCGAGCAGCGGAGCTCCGTCACTTCCGCTCGTAGACCACCGCCCATCCGAACTCGGGCGCGAGCGCGCCACTGGCATCCTCGACGACACCGAACATGCCCGCGATGAACTGCATATTGTGCGTGGTGTTGGTGCGCCCGTCGGTGATCCGCACCGGCACGCTCGCGAGGCCGGAGGGGATCGAGGTGAGCGCGCTCGAGGGGGGGGGGCCGCGGGCGCGCGCGACGGCCGAGGCAGACGCTTGGCTGGTCGGTCAGGGCGTCCGTGCGCCCGAGCGGCTGGCGCGCGTCTTCATGCCCGAGGTGACGTAGCCCGGCACGCGAGCCGGCGTGCCCAGCGTTACCCCGTGGCGTCGGCGAGCGGACCGGCGAACACGAGGAGGGTGGCGATCCTCCCGTCGGCGTCGATCTCGCCGGCATCGAAGAACTCCAGGCTCGTCCCATCGCGGCGCGAGGCGATCGAGCGGTAGCGGAACGTCGTGCCGGCGGCATCGATGACGCTCGCCATGCGGAAGCCGAGCATCTGCGGATCGGCGAGCGCGCGCGCGATCATCGCGTCGACGCCTGCGCGGCCGCGGATCACCGCCGACCGCGTGACGAAGCGGCCGGCCTCGGCGAAGCAGGCCTCGAGGAGCTTCGCGCGCGCGGCGGGTTCGCGCTCGCCACTCGCGCGGATGTACGTCTGAACGGCAGCCTCGACCGGGCTCGGCATGCGCGAACCATAGCCCGCGAGGGCTGCGGTGCGGCCTGCCGGACGCTCCCGACCGCAGCGAACGCGGCGGTTGCCCCCGCTCCGGCGGGGGAACCCATGGTGATCCCGAAAGTTTCTTCTTTATAGATCCTGAATGCCGATGATGGAGTATCGTTCGCACGTGTCGATGTCGATGACGGAATGCCCCAAGTGCTTTTTGCCGAAGGAAGAGAATGCCTGGCAGTGCGATGGATGTGGTTACGAGTTCAGTCAGGATTACGAGGGCGTGCGAGCGACGCTGCAAGCGCAGCTCAGGACGAGTCGCATCGCGTTCTGGGTGACGCTGAGCGTCGGCCTCGGGATCGTCGGTGGCCTCGTGTACCTGGCCACGCTTGGCTTCATCTACATCTCCGTGACGCTCATGCTCGCCATCGTCGGCGGCATTGGACATGCTGCCTACAAGATCTCGGTCTTGCGAGAGCACTTGCGCTCGTTCGATCGTCGGCACCCGCCGTTGCCCAAGGCGACCGCGATCGAGTCGTAGTCCTGATCGCGGCGCTCGGCCGGGCCGGGCCGGGCCGGGCAGGGGCAGGGGCAGGGATCGAGCACCGCGCGGCCCCGCGCGCGAGGCCGCGCGCGTCAGCTCGATGAGCGCGCGGATCTTCGTCGGGGCCGGGCTCACCGAGGTGTGGATCGCGAGCACCGGGACGCGCAGCCAGTCGCCTCGAGCCTGAGTTGGATCAAGGAGTGGTGGGACGAGGCATTGAATGCGCACCGCTCGGGGTGAGCCGCGGGCTGCTCCGGGCAGAGGGCAGCGAGTCCCGACGCCCGGGCTTGGGGGCGGGCTCCTTCACCCGAGACGGTCGACGCACAGCCGTCCCTCCGCCAGCCGCAGCTCGACAATAAACTGGCGCAGGAAGCTGAGACCGACCAGACCGTCGATGCCGAACCCGTCGGGGAGATCGAACACGTGCAGCGGGAAGTCGGAGACGGTAAACCCCAGCGACCAGAACCGCGACACGCGTAGCACGTAGCCTTGCTCCTTGCCGACCGCGGTGCGAACCGTCGTGATCGCCTCGCCCTGTCGAGGACTGTAGCCAAGAGTATCGATCAGACTGGCGGCGATTACCGTGTGAGCAGAGCCAGTATCGACGGCGAGCGACGCCGGCATCTTGCCGCGTGGGCCCCAGACGCGCGCCTTGACGATGATCAGATCGCTCTTCGGATCGAAGCGCGTGATCCTCACGGCATGAGGTAGGAGCGGAGGGGGGCCCGGATGGGGCCGGTGAAGAAGTGCCCGATCTCGTCATACCGCGCCCACAACGTCGACGCGTGTTGCAGCGGCTCCCGGCGCGTCTTGCCATGTCCCGCGACGCGCGCGGAGCGAAAATCAAGCTCGTTCTCGTCGACCCACTCGATCTCGACCAGCGCGACCCATTCGTCCGGATAACAGGCACAGATCTCGTTCCAGGTCAGCCGCTCCGAGAGCACAGGCTCGATCGTCGTCCGTTCCTCCGCCATCTTGCGAGCCTGTATGGAGCTTGGTGAGGGGGCAAGTTTTTGGCGGCCGGGTCACGGATCGAGCACGCGCGCGGCCGCCTCGCGCGCCAGCTCGATGAACGCGCGGATCTTCGTCGGGGCCGGGCTCACCGACGTGTGGATCGCGAGCACCGGGACGCGCGGCCAGTCGCCCTCGAGCACGGGCACGAGCTCGCCCGCCGCGACGCGGTCTGCGGCGTGGAACCGCGCGAGCCGCACGATGCCGGCGCCCGCGGCGGCCGTGGCCGTGGCGATCCGGTAGTCGTTCACGCGGACGCGGCCGGTGATCTCGACGACCGCGCTCGCCGCGCCGCGGCGGAAGCTCCAGGTGGTGGTCGACTCGTTGCCGACGACGATGCAGTCGTGCGCGGCGAGGTCGGCCGGGCGCCGCGGGGTGCCGCGCGCGGCGAGGTAGCTCGGGTGCGCGTAGCAGCCGGTCACCGACGTCCCGAGCCGGACGACGTACAGATCGTCGGCGTCGGGAGCCGGGCCGCCGCGCAGCGCCAGATCGATGTTGGCGCGGCGCAGGTCGACGTACTCGGTCGCGAGCGACAGCTCGACGCGGACCCGCGGGTAGCGGCGCAGGTACTCGGCGAGCATGCGCGGCAGGAGCGCCTCGCCGAGGAGCGGCGCGACGGACACCCGCAGGACGCCGGCGGGCTCCGTCGACGAGCGGCGCACCAGCTGCTCGGAGGCCCGCAGGAGCTCCTCGATGCGCTCGGCGTGATCGACCAGCGCGCGGCCGAGATCGGTCACGCGGAACCGGCGCGACGTGCGCACGACGAGCGGCGCGCCGATCGTGCGCTCGAGCTCGGCGAGGCGGCGGCTCACCGTCGAGCGGGGCAGGCGGAGGTGCGCGGCGCCGGCGCGCACGCCGCCCTCGCGGGCGACCGCGGCCAGGAGCACGAGCGCGGACGGATCGAGCGCGGGCGGATCGGCGGCCATCGGCGCATCGTCGCGCATCACGCGCCCGCTGTCCCATTTGCGGGACGCTGGAGGCCAAACCGGCCGGTTGTGCCCGGCCGCGCGGAGCGATACCCAAGCACTCGGAGGTCAACATGTCCGTCACCCTCGTCACCGGCGCACTCGGCAACATCGGCTCTCGCGTGGTCTCGAACCTGGTCAAGGCGGAGGGGCGCGTGCGCGCGCTGGTCCGCCGCCCGGACGCTGCCGCCGCCAAGCTCGGCCCCTCCGTCGAGGCGGTGACCGGCGCGTACGACGACGCCGCCGCGCTGCGCGCCGCGATGGCGGGCGTCTCGAAGGCCGTCTTCATCACGGCCGGGCCGGCCCTGGCGAAGGCCGACGCCGCGCTCGCCGAGGCGGCGAAGGCCGCGGGCGTTCGCCACGTGGTCAAGCTCTCGGTCTACGGCGCGCGCCACGGCGCCTCGGAGATCCCGGGCTGGCACCGCGCGGGCGAGGAGAGCATCGAGGCGAGCGGGATCCCGTGGACGTTCGTGCGGCCGGGCTCGTTCGCGTCGAACGCGCTCGGCTGGGCGGGCTCGTTGCGCGGCACGGGCAAGGCGTTCGGCGCGTTCGGCGCCGCGGCGATCCCGGTGATCCACCCCGACGACATCGCCGACGTGATCGCGCTCGCGGTCACCGCCGCGGGGAGCAGCCACGAAGGGAAGGTCTACGAGATCATCGGCCCCGAGGCGCTCACCGCGGCGCAGCAGGTCGGGATCATCTCGGAGGTCACCGGCAAGAGCTACGAGTACGTCAACGTCGACGACGACGCGGCGCTGCGCGGGATGGTCGGCAGCGGCATGCCGCAGGCCATGGCCGAGGCGCTGCTGCACCTGGTGCAGAGCCTGCGCGCGGCGGCGCCGCAGCTGCCGGCCCAGCCCGAGGTGCAGCGGCTGCTCGGCCAGCCGGCGCGGACGTTCCGCGCGTGGGTGGAGGCGAACGCCGCGGCCTTCCGGTAGCCGGCCGCGACGGCGCATCTGCACCGAGCGATAGCGATAGTGATAGCGATCCAGGAGATTCCCATGAGCATCCAGAAGGTCACCATCGTCGGGACCGGCGCCGTCGGCATGGCGCTGGCCAAAAACCTCGTTCGCCACGACATCGACGTGCAGCTCGCGGCGCGCGACCTCGCCAAGACGCGCGAGCGCGCGGCCTCGCTCGGCGAGCGCGCGAGCGTCGTCGAGACCGGCGCGCTGCGCGACGTGGGCGTGCTCCTGCTCGCCGTGCCGGCGGCCGCCGCGGCCGCCGCGCTCGAGGAGGCCAAGGACCTGGCCCCGGGCACGATCGTCGTCGACTGCACGAACCCGCTCCGGTGGTCCGAGGGGCCGGTCCACACCCCGCCGGCCGAGGGCTCGATCACGGCGCAGCTCGCGGCGAAGTTCCCGCGCCTGCGGCTGGTCAAGGCGTTCAACACCTTCGGCGCCGAGTTCCACGAGCGGCCGGAGGTCGGCGGCGCCGCGGCCGATCTCTACGTCGCCGGCGACGACGCGGCGGCCAAGCAGACGATCACCGAGCTGGCGCGCACGATGGGCTTCGATCCGGTAGACGTGGGCCCGCTCCGCAACGCGGCGCACCTCGAGTCGCTCGCGATGCTCTGGATCCACCTGGCGACCGTCGGCGGGCAGGGCCGCCAGGTCGCCTTCAAGCTGCTGCGGCGCTGAGCGAGGGCGCGAGCGAGCCGACCAGCGTTGATCAGACGAAATCACGACCTCATCGCTGCGGACCCTCAGCGTCGGATTGATCAGCACGTGAAACGGCACGGCCGCGCGCCGGGCGCGGAACCCGAGGCGGTCCGAGCTCGGCGAGGAGCTCAGCTCTTCGACGGAGCGTCGGTAATGAGGAGCCGGAGCTTCGGCGAGCTCGTGAACCGCAGGCGTGTGGGCGGCGCAGTCCGGTACCCCTCGCTGGGCTCGGCATCCGGATCGCCTTCGCGGATGCCCGCGCCCGCGACACAGATGCGCTCACCAACCTCGACGATCTCCTCGTAAAAGGCCAATGCCGGGTGGTCCTCGAGGAGGGCTTTGCGCCAGCTCTGGTTGAATCTGTCAGCTCGTTCCGTCAGGAACACGCGCTCGCGCTCTGTGAGCTTGCTGTGCCAACCAGATGTTCTTTCATGGGCATGCTTGCGCTTGAGCTCTGGGTAATTCCCAGTGATTGTGCACCCGAGGGGGCCCAGAACCGCAGCGCCTTCCGGCTCGACGATCACACGGCCAGAGCCGTCCTCGAGTACGAACCTCACGGCTTTCTGCTCGTCAATGATGATGTGTGCTTGCTCGTTACTACCTGCATCGACGCGGACGTGCCAGCAAACGCACTCTCGTCCGCTGATCGGCGCGCGCAGCGTATGCCCGACGGGACGCGCTGTGCCGATCAGGCGGCCGATCGTGTCCTCGGGGAGCTCGCCGATTCGCCAGATCTTCGCCCGGCGCAGGGCGCGTCTCTGACGTATGGCTGGGTAGCTTTTGACCCAAGCATATACTGCGAACCCGAGTATCACGGCGACCAACCCCTCCACGATCATCGAAGCTACGTTACCGCGAAGCTGGCTGGTGGAAGAAGCCCTCTGAGGGATCGATCGCGACGAAGTTTCCGCGGCTGTGGCTGGTCAAGGCGTTCAACACCTTCGGCGCCGAATTCCACGAGCGGCCGGAGGTCGGCGAATCCCCGCAGCGGCATGGCCGCGCCATCCCAGGCGCGCGGCCGCAGGCGCGCGGTCGCAGGCGCGTGGCGGAGCGGCTCGCTGCAATATGCTAATTAGCAGCGATATGCCGAAGCGCGCGGCCAGCAAATCCTTCGATTACGATCAGGACTTCAAAGCGATCGACTTCCGGCGCCATCCCGAGAAGTACCAGGTCGGCATCGGCGAGCAGGGCGTCTTGCTCGTCGAGCCGTACAAGTCCGAGATCCTGCCGCACTGGCGCTTCAAGACCCCGGAGATCGCGGAGAAGTCGGCGAAGAAGATCTACCGCTTGTTCCATGCCTACAAGCGCGAGGATGACTTCGTGGGAATGGACATGGCCCGCAAGTTCCTCCAGATGGGCTACACGCGCGCGAGGCGCTACGCGAATCACCCCGGCGGAATCAAGTATGTGGGCAAGAAGCCAAAGGCTGGGGCGCCCAAGAGGAGAGCGCTGCCCCAGGCCGCCGACTGGGCGACGAGCCCGAAAGCGCAGTCCGCCCGCATCTTTTACTGCTACTACCTGAAGGCGAGGGAAGACGCCAAGTACCAGCGCCTGAAGGCGGCGCACCAGGCGCGGGAGAAGGTGAGGGAGAGGGACAGGGACAGGGACAGGGGCAGGGAGAAATCTGGCAAGGCGCGGCCTCGGTGAGCGCGGGTGGAGGCCGAGCGAGCCCAACTTGACCATCGAATGCCCCTGATCCAGCGCATGCCATTTGTGAGAATGCGCTCTGCTCCCTACGGTGGTCTCTGACGCGAGTGCGCCGGGGCGTCACGGGGCGGGCGCGCGATAGGGCGCGAAGTGCTGGTGCGACGTCCGCCCGGCGTCGAGTCGGGTGATCTCGTCAGGAGCGAACGCGTCCGGTCCGCCCTCGGGGAGGTGCTTCCGGATCCAGCCGATCACCATCGCGCGCGCGCGCTCGCCGGC
Organism: Kofleriaceae bacterium; assembly: GCA_035558535.1. GTDB lineage: Bacteria > Myxococcota_A > Polyangia > Haliangiales > Haliangiaceae > JABFXX01. Next base: position 31,961 of record DATMCI010000007.1, on the reverse strand, counting down.
GCGGCCGGCGGTGTCCTCGCCCTCGCTGCACTCGTCCCACAGCGCGAACAGCGCGGCGCGGCGGGCGGCGGGGGCGAGGGCGGCGCGTGCGAGCGCGTCGAGGTTGCGGCGCATGAGCTCGGCGCTGCGCGCGAGCTGCTCGGCGCGGTGCGCGTCGCCGAGCTGGATCCGCTCGGCGCGCGTGTCGTCGAGGAGCTTGAGCTTGCGCGAGCTGTACGCGTCGCCGACGCCGGTCTTCCGCATCAGGTACGACGTGATGTCCATCTTGCCGACGAACAGCGGCAGCCCGCCGCCGCCCGCCGGTGCCGGCGAGTCGCAGATGGGATCGCCCTTGAGCTCGCACGGCATGTCCACGGGCTCGATGCGCCCCAGCTGCTTGTCTCTCGCGTTGGCGCGCACGATCGCGTAGGGATCCCGATACCACTCGGTCAGGATCGCGCCGAGGAGTTGCCGCATTTCCTCGAACGACGTGACCGGGAGCGCGAGCTCTATCGTGAAGTCCGGCTTGGCCTTCATCGAGACCGTGCCATCGGGCCGCACGCGTATGCTCACGACCTCGTCGTCGATCGCGTGCGTGCCACGGCCGGATGGCGCGAGCAGCCCGCTGGGCGGAACCTCCGGCGCCAGCGGCCTGCTCTCTCGCGCCATTCGCTCGAGCACGGAGCTGGGAATCGAGAGATCGTGCCGCCGGCCGCGCATGCTGAGCGCGCCGGAGCTGGCGCCGGTGCTGGTGCCGGTGCCGGGCTCGCCGGCGGTGCCGGTGCTAGCGCCGGTGCCGGTGCTGGTGCTGGGCTCGCCGACGGTGCCGATGCCGGCGCTGATGCTGGTGCTGGGCTCGCCGGCAGTGCTGCTGGCGGCGCCGGTGCCGGCGCCGGTGCTGGCGCCGGTGCCAGCACCGCGCGTCTTGCCGCGGGCGGTGCCAGCCGCGAGCTCGTCGCGCCGCGGGCTGATCTCGACCCGGCCGATGCCGGAGCTCTCGCCCACGCCGCCGGGCGCGCTGCCGACGCTGTTCTCGGCCGGGAGCAGCACGACCTCGACGAGCGATGGCTCGCCCGCGCCGGGCCCGGCGGGCACCTTCGCCTCGATCCCCGGGCCGGACGGGCGCGACATACCCGGAGCGCGCCACAGCATGGCGAACGCGATGGCGAAGGCGATGGCGTGCACCAGCACCGACGCGGCCAAAGCGGGTCGGATGTGCACACATCCTATGACGTGCGCGTGGCACGATCGGTTGCCCAGGTCACACGCGGGTCAGTCCTCTCGTCATCACCGAGCCGGATCCGCCTTGAAGGCGGCCAGGCGCGCAACCGCCGCGCGATCGCCGATGCTGCTCCGTTATCGGTTCGTACAACGGCCCGTGGCGATAGGCGCCCAGTCCTTACCATGCTAACGTCCGAGCGATGGCGATTGCTTGGAATTTGAGCCAAGCTGCGCGGGTTTCGGACATCCTGTCTCGATATCCTGTCGACAGTAGGCACTGTGCCCTGGCCGCTCGCGAGATCCATCCGATCGCCTGCGAGCGCGACCCAGAAGCTAGCGTCTGGCAGCTGTGGCCGCTCGAGGGGCGCTACGTGGTCCCGAAGATCCCGCTCCGGCGACCCTGGCACTATCACGTGACCGTCGAGGTCGAAGCTCACTGCGTTGATGCGCTCACCGGCGTGTCTGGTACGAGCCGTATGGATTACGTGAGGACGCACTGGAGATACGACGCCATGCAATGGGTGCCCGATGACCTGTCCGGGGAGGAGCCATGACCGAGCGCGAGATGGCCTTGATCGAGTTCATCGAGACCAGGCTGGAGAGCATGTTGTCGAGACCCGAGGTCTGGGGATCCAACCTCTCGGTCGAGGAGGGGGTGTTGCAGCTCCTCGAGATCCGGCGGGTGTTGTTACAGCCATCCTGTAGAGATTCCGTGACTCACCAGGTCATGCGAGCGTATTCGCGCTTCGTGCGCGAGCGCCTGGATCAGGCCAGTGCCGAGCCCCTCGCCTTACAGCTCGAGGATCGGGGCCGGCCCGGGGATTTCATTCCCCTCCTGAGGGAGTTCGTCGAGATCGACCAGGCGGACAGCCTCGTCCAGTTGCGAGCTCTCCAGGGGACCGGGCCCAGTGACGCCTCGGAGAGCGAGGCGCTCGAGAACGCAGAGCGCGTCCTGGCAATCCTTCGTTACGAGGCGATCGCCAAGGCGCGCCGGTCGCTCTCCTATGCTCCTTCTCCTTTCATCTTCTCCACACCTCAGCCGGATCAGCAACAGTGACCAGCCCCGGTGAGTTCTATGTCGACTTCCTCCGAGGAGTCCTCGCCAGGGGCGGGCGTATCGTCGCGGCTCGCTTCTCCTCGCAGCGGGGCCTCCTGAAGCAGATCGAGCCCCGGTTCTTCCTCACACTGGAGCAAGGCGGCGTGCAGTCTCTGCAAGAGCTCCCGTGGACACCGGAGCTCGAGAAATATCTCTTGTTGGAGCTGCACCAGAAGGCGAGCGCCCCGGACGAGGAGGCCGAACGCTTCGCCGCGATCCTGTTCAACAACTTCGAGGTCGCGGCGCGAGACTTCGGGCGAGACTTCGCGCAAGCTGTGCTGGTCGAGCTCCTGAAGTCCCGACCCGAGTTCAAGCTCGAGGCGTGGCTCGCCGAGGCCCCCACGTATTCTCCCAGCCATTCGAGCCGGACGTATGCAGACTGCGTGAGCTTCCTCAGGCAATCAGTCGATGGGCTACAGAATACCGCTCACCTTGAGCTCGGTTACGCCCTCGATACATCCGTCAACTTGGTGTCGAAAGCTTTATCCATCCTGCTCGACGAGACTTTTCATATATCGGCTCGCAAGGCGCTCTTCCCGCAATGACCTTGGTTCCGCCCGGGCCGTACGCTCACACCGCGACGACCACCGCGGTCGCGTTGTCGTGCCCGCCGGCCGCGTTCGCCGCGTCGAGCAGCGCCGCGCACGCGGCGTCCGGATCGGGGTGCATACTGACGATCGCCGCGAGGCGCGCGTCGTCGAGCTGCCGCCACAAGCCGTCCGTGCAGAGCAGGACCGCGTCACCGTCACGGAGCTCGAGCGAGGACTTGTCGACCTCCACCTCCTCGATCAGGCCGATCGTGCGCAGCACGATGTTCTGGTAGCGCTGCATCTCCTCGGCGGGGACCTCGCGCCGCTCGGCGAGCAGCGCGGCGAGCAAGGTGTGATCCGCCGAGACCTGCGAGAGCGCTCCTGCGCGAAGGACGTAGGCGCGGGTGTCGCCGACATGGGCCACCGTCAGCTGGTGCCCGACGATCGAGGCGACCGTGGCCGAGGTGCCGAGGCCGCGCCACTCCGGCCGCGCGGCGGCGCGATCGAACAGGGAGCGGTTCGCCGCGCGCAGGGCATCAGCGAGCCGGCGCCCGGCCTCCTCGGAGCTTCCCGGTGGCGGCGCCGCTGTGAACGCCTCGCGCACGACCCGCGCGGCCTCGAAGCTCGCGGCCTCGCGCGCGGTCTCGCCCTCGAACGAGCCGGTGCCATCGTAGACGCCGACCGCGAGCGCGCCAGCGGTCGCGACGATGCCGAACGTGTCCTCGTTGACGGCGCGACAGCGCCCGACATCGGTCCGGCCGGCGGCGCGAGGCATCGGCACATTGTAGCCGCGGCGTGCCAGCGCTACGCCGTCCGGCGCCGGTCCGCTTGGGTCCGCCAGCAGGTGCTGAGAACCCTGGCTGACGAACGGATCTTGCCGGCGTCGGAGCGAAGCAGGACCCCTGGTGGCGAGCCCCAGGTGTCAGCGTGGCGCGGCTGCCGCGTCAGTACGTATTCCAATACGTGTAGCAGGCACCACTGCCGCTATAGATGTCCGAATTCGCTCGTGTTCCAGCATTCGCATATACCTTGCGATTGGTAGGACCAGGATTGCAGTTGCTGAGTGCCTCTTTGTTGGATGCACGTGGCGGTCCCGGGCAGGTTCGGCCTTCGGCACGTCCGGGCCGCAGCGCTCAGATCGCGTACTTAACCCAACCCTGGTCCGGAGAGGCCCCCACCTCGCTGCCGTCCTGGGCGTGGTGCTAGACGCCGACGAGGAGCACTCGCCGCCGGACACGCTCGCCGCCGGACACGATCTTGCGCTCACCAGGACCGCCCGTGACGCTGGCCTGGCGCCGATAGGCCCGGTCGCCGCGCCTCCGCCAAGCGCTCAGGTCAGCCCGATCACCAGCGCGGCGGCGCCAGCGCCGTGGCGTTTCGCGGTCATCTCCTCGCCCGCGTCGTCGCGATCACCCGCGCTGAGGCTCTTGGTTGCTGCGCAGCAACCAGCCGACCTCCCGCGCCTCGGTGGCCTGGCCGACAGGCGGCGAGTCGAGGTCGGCGGCGAGGCGCGCAGACCGACGGCGGCGACGAACCCGGCGGGCTCGCAGAGTTCGAGGGGCGCCCAGGTCAACCAGCCAGCCATCGGGATCGCGTTCACTTTTGCTAACCGAGCGCCGCGAGCAGCTCACTCAACTTGCGCCGGAGCGCGACCGGGTCTGGTGGCGAGCCACACGCCCTGGGCGTTTAGCAGTTTGCACAACCCCGGCGCGAAAGCGACACGCCACCACTGCCTCAAGGGAAAGAATGCAACCCGATGCGCTGGAAGAGTCGCTCAAAGAACTCGCCTACAAGCGCCTCTCCGTCCGCTCTGGAAAGCTCATAGCCACCGAAGCGATACACTTCGTAGCCTCGAAGACGAAGCTCACGGTCGGCGCGCACTGTCTCTGCGTAGAGTTCTGGACTGGGGAGCATGGCTCGCACGCCGATTGCCTGGCGGTCTCGCTGGTTCGGAATCACGAGATCATACTCGGTCAACGGACGCTCCTCGGAGTAGTGTTGCTTGCCATCGATCTCGATTACCGCTCGGACCCGCCCCGGAAGGAGCAAAAGAAAATCCATTCGCTGAACCAAGAAGGCTCGATCACTGCCGCGCTCTTTACGAGTTCTCGGGTCGTAGTGTACGTAGACTTGCGGTAAGAGTGCAGGGAGGGCGCCTCCGAGCCGATCCTTCATTTTTCTGAAGTACGCAGCAAAGACAACCTCTTCCATCCTCGAGCCCAGTGCCCCGCGAAGTCGGTCTCCTAGAGATTTCCTCGCCGCGTCTCCATTCGGGATGCCTTGGGTAGTGGCCCACCACGCCGCAAGGCGCTCCCAAGTAAGACCTTCGTCGGGAATAGGCTGATCGTAAATAAGGCACGTGTCCTCGTTTTTTAGTGCGACAAGATCGTTGTCTAGTGCATCTGACAGACCCAGAATCGGCTTGAAGCCTCGCTGATGGGACGCGAAGATTAGGTTCTTCGGGCGTCCGCGGACGGTTCGGGAGGCAGGCTGGGTACGAAAAACTGGATGGCCAGAGATCTTATCAACTTCCTCAAGCCGGAACCCATCAATCACTATGTGCTGGTTAATGAGCTTCACCCACTCTTGCTGTTCTTCTCCAAGGCGGAGTTTTGGCTCAACAAGCGCCTCGAGAAGCTTCAGTACGCGACGGTCTGGCCATGCGAAGAAGCCAGCCTTTCCAAGTGCTTCGCGATGACTTGACAACTCATAGGTGGGCTCGGTGGGCTCCAACAAAAAGTACGCTGTGAGGATGCCTTCTCCGCGACACATGCGACCTTCGGTGCTGTACACGAAACAGTTCGAGAATGCTGGATCGAGAGCGGCAAGGCCGGATAAACGCTTGATGAATGAATCAAAGGGTTCGCGTGGCGAAAGGACCCGTCCATCGAACGCGTCAGCAAGTTCGCCACGGGTAACCTCGGAAATCCTCTGCGTCACGCCGTCTTCAATCCACCAAAGAGCATCTTCGATCGAACGGACGGCGGCATCGGCCTCGGTGCGCTCAATTACGCGCTTGGCCAATGCCAAAAGCGCTGGTTCCTCCATATCGCGAAGGACACGGTCGGCATAGCTGTCCTTGCCGCATCCAGGGCTGAGATCCTCACGCCACTGAAGATCAACGCGCAGAAACGTGTTCTGGATAATCTTCCAGGTTCCGCGCGCCAACACGTTGACGAGGGTGGCTCGAAGACCTTCTATGTGGCGATATCGGGGATCCATCTGTCGTTGTTTGCTGCCACCGTTATCCTTGGTGCGTTCGACTTTCTGAGGTGTGTACCAGCATAACGGGCGATTATAGGTTGTCGAGCGCGGCGACGCGGCGGCGCGGCCTCGAAGTCCTTCATCTCGACCTTGTCGCGGCGTGCTCGCGATGAAGCGGCCGATCTGGTCCCGCGGCGCGCGGCTACTTGCCGAGGCGCTCGACCTCCTGGCGGATGTCCGAGCTCCACAGCGAGAGGTTGCGAGAGCTAGAGCTGGTGTCCCAGAACAGCGTGCGGAGACCCGCGGTCGAGAAGACGAAGGTGTCGTGCTTGTAGGCATCGGGCGCCATCTCGAGCCAGGCGCTCCGCGTGGGGGACGGATCGCGGAAGAGGGGCACCGAGGCGAGGTTGATGAAGTCGGAGGCGTTGACGTCGGAGAGGAGCACGAACTGGACGGGGTAGCCCTCGGCGACGAGGGCATCGGACAGCATCTGGAGGGCCCCAACCTGGGACCGGCAGACCGTTCAAAAGCCTTCGACGAGCGTGACGACGACGACCTTGCCGCCGAACGTGTCGAGGCCGTAGGTCTGGCCGGCGCGCGGGCTCTGGGGCTGGATGTCCTCGAGCATCCAGGTGGGCAGGCGCACGTTGGTGGGGGCGTCCGGGAGGGCCGGCGCGTCGGCGCCCGCGGCGGGGCCGCGGCTCTCTCCGCACGCGGCGAGCGCGGCGAGGCCGGCGGCGAGCACGATCCGCAGCGTGAGGCTCATGGGGACTCCGGTGGCCTGATAGTACGCCGGGCGCGCAGCGCGTCCACGTGCTCGACCACGCGTTGCGCGTCGGGGCCGACGAGCAGCAAGCGCCGGGCGCCGGTCTCGTCGAAGACCTCGATCGCGGGGAGGCCGGTGGCGCCCGCGGGCAGCGGCGGGCCACCGTCGGGCCAGCGGGTGGCGTCGATGCGGACGATCCGCACGTCGGGCCATCGCGCGGCGGCGCCTTCGAGCTGGCGATTGATCTCGGCGCATGGCGCGCACCAGGTGGCCCAGTAATCGACGACGGTGAGCTGCCCCGGCGGGGGGACGTAGGGCGCGGCGCGGCGGCGCGGCGCGAAGCGGTGCGCGTACGAGACGGCCGCGAAGCCGCCGATCTGCGGGACGAGCTGATTGCCGGTCACGTCGGCGAAGAGCGGGATCCGCGCGCCGACGGTGGCCGACACGCCGCCGCCGAGCTCGACGGCGGCGGCGGGCGACAGCGTCCATTGCCAGCCGCCAGCGTTCGCGGAGTCGGCGCGGCCGCCGGAGAACGGATCGGGCTCGGTCGCGCCGCCGCGCCCGTGGAGGTCCGACGCCACCACGAACGCGAGCCGGCCGGTGATCGCGTCCGCGCGCGCCCCGGCGGTGGCGCGCACCTCGGGGCCCCACGAGAAGCCGTCGGAGGTGCGCGCGAGCGGCCCGCGGGCCGAGAGCTGGCCGAACAGCGACACGCGCGGGTGCGCGGCGAGCCAGGCGTCGACCTCGGCGAGCCACCAGGCGGTGCCGCGGCCGAGCGTCAGGTAGCTGGCCTCGGGCGGGAGGTTCGCGGCGCCGCTGCGCGCGACGTACGCGCCGGTCGGCAGCACGGCGCCGAGCGCCACGGAGAGCTGCGGGGACGAGAGCCACCGGGCCGCGGACTGACGGAGCCGGAGCTCCAGATCGCCGAGGCCGGCGTCTGTCCGCCGATCGGACAGCGTGCGCGTGCCGAGCGAGCCGAACGGCAGCTGGAGATCGAGCGCGGTGCCGGTGGGCGCCGCGGCCTGGAGCTGGAGCGTGCCGAGGTGGACGTCGATCGCGAGCCCGGTCGGGTTGGGCGCGGTCTGCGTGCCCTGCTGGAGCCGGCCGTAGGGCACGTAAATGTAGCTGGCGCGCGCGCGCGCCGACCAGCGATCCCCGTCGGGGCCGGCCTCGAGTCCGCTCGCTCCACCCGGGAGCGATGGGTTTACTCAAGTCGTGCACTGCGCCCGACCGGTGCGCGCGCCTGCGGCGAGGGCGAGCACGAAGGCGAGCACGGTGACGAGCAGCAGGGGGAGCGGACGGGACATGGCCGGGTGTGCCCGCGCGCGGCGGGGGACAGGGGCACCCCGGGATGATAGACCACGCGCACGTCCGTCGTGACCTGATCCGCTCGGCGTCGCAGGCGGCGCTGGTACAGCCGGCGGCGAGCTCGAGCCGGAGCCGGTGCGGCGCGGCGGGCCGCTACTTCAGCGTCGTCTTCACGAGCACGTAGCCGCCTCCGCCGGTGACCGACGTTTCGGTCAGCGTGAGGCCGCCGACCTTCGGCAGCGGGATGTTCTGCAAGAGGTCCTTGATCGAGCTGCGCTGGGCGGCCGTGGTCGCCTGGAGCGACGGTCATGCGGAGGTCCTGACCTGCGAAGGCCGGCGCATGCTCATAAATTCCATATCAGTGTATCGAGAGGAATACGATTTCTCGTCGCCTTGTGATCGCGAATGATCGCGGTCGAGATTACTATCGTCGACGCAATGGGGCGCCCCGAGCAGTTCGCCCAGCGGACGTTCGCAGAGGAGACGAAGCGCGTCACGAGGGGCGCGGCTCAGTGGGAGGATCCGCCCGAGATCAGACTGGAGAAGGTGCAGAGCGACGGCTTCATCAAGACCCGTCAGCCACACCTGTTGCAGCACTTGCCTGCGCCGTGGCCGGAGGCGGGACCCCACGCCGAGGTGATGGTCGAGCTGAAGCTAGCCGGCAATCACCTCGATCGGAAGGAGGTCACACGAGCCGAGATCCGGCGACTAGCGAGGGAGCTGCAACGGATCGAGAAGGATGCGTCGTGGCGGGGTATAGAGCCGCTCTGGCTCGTGGCCTCGCACCTGCCGGAGTGGCTGGACGAGTTTGAGAGGCCCGAGCGCTTCGCACCGGGCTGCTACTGCGTCGAACCGCGACGCCGCAGGTTCCTCTGGATCGCGGCGAACGAGCTGCCCCTCGTCGACGAGCTCGTCCCGTTCCTGATGGCCCGGTCCGGTCAAGCGCTCGAAGAGTTTGGCCGCTGGGTCGCCCCGCGTCGGCCGCTCGAGTGGGTGCTGTCCATGCTAGAGTACCTACCGATGACGACCCTGGCCCGTGAGGAGTTGCTCTGGAGGTTCGGCAAGGCCGACGATCCCGAGGTCGAGGCCCGGCGGCAGCACATTCTCAAGGTCCTGCTGGAACAAAGCCCCGAGACGCAGCAGGAGCTCATCGACAAGGGCCGGTCGGAAGGCCAGCTGGTAGGCGAGCTGGCTCAGGCACGCGCCGCTCTGCGCCGGGTGCTTGTCCACCGCCAGCTCACGCCGAGCCAAGACGAGGATGCACGCATCGACGCGTGCACGGATCTCGAGACCCTGGAGCGCTGGAACGAACGAGCCTTCACCGCGACCAGCGCCACGGACGCGCTCACGTAGCCGGCCGCGATAGCTCGCCAGGGCGGGCGGTGCCGAACCGCGTCGGCGGCGCTGGGCGTATCATCGCCCGGCGCGGCGTTGGCGCCGGCACCTCACACGCGATGCACTGGATCCTCCAGAACAACATTTACAACGAGTCCGGCTTCGACGACCTCGTCGGTACGCTCGAGCGGCTGGGCCTCCCGTTCAGCCTCCACAAGGTGATCCCGTTCGTCGGCGAGCTCGAGCCGGAGCCGGTGCTGCACGAGGAGCGCGTCGTCGTCATGGGCTCGTACACGCTCGCGCGAGCCGCGCAGCGACGAGGCTGGCAGCCGGGCGCGTGGCTCGACAACCTGGACTTCTCGATCCAGCGCGAGCACTGGGGCGCGGCCATGCTGAACCATGACGCCGAGGTGGTGCCGCTCGGCGAGATCGCGGAGCGGCCGGAGCCGTTCTTCCTGCGTCCGGTGACCGACACGAAGTCGTTCGCAGGCCGCGTCTTCGATTGGCCTACGTACCTCGAGTGGCGCGAGCGCCTGCGCGCACTGACGGCCGAGGACCGCCCCGAGGTCTGGCTCGACACCGCCGTCATGGTGTGCAGTAAAAAGGAGATCTGGAGCGAGACGCGGCTCTGGATGGTCGACGGCCGCGTCGCGACAGCCTCTGGCTACAAGCAGGGCACGCTCGTACGCAGCAGCCCGCCCGAGGCGGTGGACGCGCGCGTCCTCGAGCTCGCGGCGGCCCGCGCGGCGGAGTGGTCCCCGAACCGCGCCTACGTGATGGACATCGCCGAGACACCAGATGGCCTGAAGATCATCGAGGTCAACAACCTCAACTCCGCCGGCTGGTACAAGGCCGATTTGAGCCGGCTCGTGACCGCGCTCGAGGCCATGCCGTGATCGCGGCGGCGGCTGGCACCGATCGACAGTGACCGCACCGTCGATGCGCCACGGGCGCGAGCTCGGCGTGACACTCGTGGGCTGGGATTGGCCTTGAACTTACCTGGCAGACCGCTCACCATGCAGCGGCCATGATTCGGCTGGTTCTCGTCGCGTTGTTTGCGATCGCAGCATGCACGGTCGCGCCGCCGCGCCCGGTCGCTTGATCCTGCCGGCTGCGCGTTCACAATGGCGGTGATGCGAACCGCGGCCGTGATCCTGGCGTTGCTCGGTGCTTGCGACAAGAAGAGCACGCCACAGGCGCCGCCGGCCGGCAGCGGCGGCAGCGCCGGCAGCGGATCGGGATCCGGCTCCGCGTCGTCGGCGCTCGTGGCGGACGCGGCGGTCGTCGCTGCGGCGATGCCAGATGCGCCGGCGCCTGATGCCGCTGTCGCGGCTGCGGCGGCTGCGGCGATCACGATCACGGCGGACGGGCTGAGCTCGATGCGGTCGTACAAGCGGACGGGCAAGACCGAAGACGAGGTGATCGCCGACATCCAGACGAAGCTCGCGGCCGTGCCGGGCCTGAAGGTCGGCTTCGATGTGATGGAGTATGCCGACGAGCGCGAGGAGGGGTACTTCAGCGTGAAGCAGGGCGAGGCGGAGGTCGCGCAGCTGTTTCGCACCGAGAACGACGGCGTGGACGTGCGCGTGACCGGGGCGATGTTCCCGACGACGGATGGCGTGCGCACCGGCGACAAGGTCGGCGCGCTGGCCGCGAAGTACCCCGACCTCGTGTGCGACGCGCACGAGGACTCGGAGCTGGGACTCCTGCAGTGCCGGAGCAAGCAGGCGGCGGGGCTCGTGTTCGTCCTCGACGCCGAGACGTACAAGGGCAAGAAGCGCGGCAAGCTCGATGTCGCGAAGCTCCGTGACCGCCCGATCTACATGATCGCGGCCGGCGTCGGCGGCTGAGCGAGCCGGGCACCCGCGGCGCGCGTCGCGGAAATGGTCGCGCGTGGGCGGGGTTGCTCTGGGACGACCATATACAATCGTCGCACGGTGAACGAACAAACACAGATACGCGCCCCGAGGCTCGCGACCTTCACTCCGGCGAGCCCCCTGCGCGCAGGGCTGGCGGGCGCGCTGTTGATCGCGATCGGCGCCTGTACGACGCCAGCGACGACCGGCGCGCGATCGGCGGGGGGCGCCGCGCCCGCAGGGAATCAGGCGGCGCCGAGCTCGGCTGCCGCCCACTCGACCGCGTCGGCGGACGCTCCCGTCGAGGTCCGCTTGATCTGCCTGGCGCCCAGCCCGTTCACGCATCGTCACGACGCGCTGCGCGCCGGCTTCGGGATCTACCTCTTGCTGGAGGACGTGATCCAGAAGCAGCGACTGCCGATCCGGACCCGTTATTACGACGGTTCAGCATTCTACAACGACAAGAAGCGAATCGCCGAGGTGCTCACGGGGGCGCGCGTGATCGTCGTGGGCGGCTCGACGTGGTCGCAAGGCCCGAGCCTCTATGTTCGCCAGTTCTTCGAGCTGGCCGGTGGCCAGAACCTGAGCGGCGTGTCGGCGACCGCGTGGGCTACCGCTGGTGGCGCCCACACCGGCGGCGAGGAGGTGGTGGCGGGGAGCTTGCGCAGCCTGATGGGGATGGGCGCGCAGACGTTCTCGCTGGGGCAGAAGTACATGGTGTTCACCACCGACGAGCGCCTGGATCCGCCGGTGGCGGGCGCGTTCAGCACACTCGATCTCTGGTACATGGACCAGTTCGCGCGCACCATCGCCGTGGTCGCGCTCGCGGGCAACGACCGCGCGGCGGCCGAGCAGCTGGGCCGGCAACTGGGGACGAGCCCGTATTACTTCATGACGAGCTATCCGCCCGGCGAGGCGGTGCTCCGCAGCTACGGCCCGCTGCAGCAGCGACTCAACGCCGCGGCGGATCCGAGCTCGGACGCCTACAAGCAGCTCGTCGCCAAGCTCGCCGCGCCTCCCGGTGCGAGCTGATCGATCGCGGGGGCTGCGGCGCGATCGTCGACTTTCACCGTGAGGTCGGAGTGACATCAGCGGCGTCCGCTACCTGTACCAACCCGGAGGTGGGGGGGCGCCGCGGGAGCTTTCCAAACCGCTGCGCCTTCTCCATGATGGGCTCACGCAGAGCGTTGCGAGTCGGCAGGCCACGTGGAGCAACGAAGAAAGACAGGCAATGAGAGATGACACGCTGGACAGGTGGGAACCGGAATTCGAGGTTCTCGGGCGGAAGCTGGAGGCGATCACCGAGTACCTGATCGTCTTTGGCTATCTCGATGGGGAGATCGCCCCGCGAGAGCGTGAGTTCATCCAGTCCTACCTGGAGCGGCTGGCGCGCCGCCGGGCGAGGGAGGTGGGCGAGGAGAGCTCCCGCGAGGCGCGCGGCCAGCACTGGACCGAGCGCCTGCTCGCCTACTTCACGGCCTTCGAGCAGAGGGTCGCCCAGGTGCACGCCTCGCTGGCGGTGGAGGGGGCCGACGGGCGCCGCTTCGCGCTCGCGGAGCTGAAGCTGCAGTGCGTCCGCACCTTCCAGCGCTTCGATCGCGAGGCTCGCGCCGAGCTCCTCGCGCTCGCGGACGAGCTCATCTCCGCCGACGGCGTCGTCAACACCAAGGAGGCCGCCTTCCGCGCCGAGCTCTCCGCCCTCCTCGACGCGCCGCTCCTGCCGGACGAGGCCGAGGCGGCCCCGGCCGAGGCGGCCGAGGAGGCCGAGGAGGAGCGCGCGCTCCTGGTAGAGCGGCGCGGGGGGCGCGTGGTGGTCTCCTGCGACCGCCCGCTCGGCCCGGCGCTCGCCCGCCGCATGGAGGCGCTCCTCGAGGAGCTCGGCGCCAGCGGCGCCGCTGTCACCCTGGATCTCGGCGGCACCGAGAGCATCAGCAACGCCGGGCTGCGGATGCTGGTGCGGCGCGCCGGCCAGGCCGAGCAGCGAGGGGCGCCGCTGCGGGTGCAAAACCTCCAGCCGCACGTGGAGCGGGTGCTCGAGCTGATGGGCCTGACCGCGAGCTTCACCAACCCGCAGTTCCGCCTGGCCGCGCCGGGGGCGACGCGGGCGACGGTCCCCCCGCACGCGGCATCCCGGGTCTTCCGCGAGGAGGAGACGCCCCTGGAGCGCGTCCGCCGGCTGTTCCCCACCCCGATCTCCGACCGGGCGAAGGACGCCCATATGCTCGTCACGCTCCTGCGCGGCGTCGACCGCATCGACGCCATGAAGTCGGAACGCCCCTTCCTGGGGGAGCGCGTCCCGCTGGACTACGAGCGGGCGCGCGCCTTCCGTATGCCCGAGGGGCTGGGAGATCTGGAGCGCGTCATCGAGGGGCTCACCAGCTACCTGCAGGGCCACGTCCTGCCGGGGCACCCGCTGACCCAGCAGAACGTCATCCCCCCGAGCACCATCGCCTCGATCGCCGGGCTGCTCTTTGCGGGCCTCCACAACCCCAACGTCGTCTGGGATCACTACAGCCACAAGCTCGCCGAGGCGGAGGTGGAGGCGGTCGCCGCGATCGCCGGGCTGGTTGGCTACGACCCGGCCCGGTCCGGCGGGGTCTTCACCTTCGGCGGCAGCGGCACTCTGCTCTATGCCCTGAAGCTGGGGATCGAGAAGGCTTATCCGGGCACGATGCGGCAGGGCCTGCGGGGCCCGGCGCGGGTGCTGGTCAGCGACGTGAGCCACTACGCCAACCTGACCGCCGCTGGCTGGCTGGGGCTGGGGCTGGAGAGCGTGATCAAGGTCCCCACCGACGCCGACAACTCCATCCAGCTCGACAAGCTCGAGGAGGAGGCGCGCCGTGTGCTGGAGAGCGGCGCCCGCCTGGCGGCCATCGTGGCCACCGGGGGCAGCACCGACTCCTTCGGTCTGGACAACATCCGCTACGTGGTCGCCCTCCGCGACAAGCTGGTGGAAGAGCACCGCCTCGACTACCGGCCCCACGTCCACGTCGACGCGGTGATCGGTTGGGCCTTCGCGGTCTTCAACCACTACGACTTCAGCCAGAACCCGCTGGGCTTCAGCCCCGCTACCCTCCGCTCCCTCTGGGACACGCGAGAGGTGCTGCAGCACCTGCACCTGGCCGACTCCATCGGCATCGACTTCCACAAGACCGGATTCACCCCCTACACCTCCAGCCTGTTCCAGGTGCGGGATGCTAGCGACTTCCAGCTGCTGGCGCGCGAGGGCCGAGACATGCCTTACATGTTTCAGCACGGCCAGTACCACCCGGGCGAGTTCACCCTGGAGACCTCCCGCAACGCCGGCGGGGTGCTGGCGGCGCTCGCCAACCTCCAGGTGCTGGGGCTCGAGGGGTACCAGGCGCTCCTCGGCCACCTGGTGGCGATGGCGGAGCACCTGCGGGGCCGGCTGCAGCGGCTCTCGAGCGTGATGGTCCTGAACGATTACAACTGCGGCCCGGTGACCCTCTTCCGTGTCTATCCGCCCGGCACCAACGCCTCCCGGGCTTACCACCAGGAGATCTCCCAGAGCGGCGCGAGGGCGCAGCTCGAGGCGCACAACGCCTACAACAAAGAGATCTCCCGGCTCCTGCTCGAGCGCATGCTCTCGGGGGAGGGGGTGGTGCTCTCCGAGACTGACCAGTACCGCCTGACCGCTTACGGGGCGCCGATCGTGGCGCTGAAGTCCTACGTCATGTCGCCCTTCGTCAACGAGCGGGCGATGGAGCTGGTCGTTCGCGAGATCGAGGAGGCGCAGGAGGCGCTATCCCGATGACGCGGGGCCGCGCGCCGCTCGCGCGTGCCCACGTCGAGCGCGGCGCGCTGCTGTAGCATCGCCGCATGGCGAGCTTGCAGGATCTGGTGTTCGACGCCATCGCGTCGGGCGATGCGGCGAAGGCCGAGGCTCTGTGCCGCGCGCAGCGCGACGCGATCGCCGCGGCGTTCCCCGGCTGGTGCAAGGTCCCCGACGAGCTGCGCGGCGATCCGGACGCGCTGCGGCGCTACGCGGGCTGCCTCATCGGCACGGCCCGGCTGTTCGAGGAGCGGCTCGGCGACGGCTCGCTGATCGAGCAGCTGCGCGGCGGGGCTGGCGACGAGAACCCGCTCGCCGCCTGGCAGCGCGAGCTGGCCATTGCGCGCGAGGAGATGACGGCGCTGCGCTACGACGAGGCGGCCGCCCGCGTGAGCCGGCTCTTCGACGCCACGCGCGAGCTGGTCGGCAGCGGTGTCGACCAGCTGCGGCCGATCACGCTCGGCTTCCTCGGCGAGTGCGCGTTCCAGCGGGGCGACGCGGCCGGGGCGCTGGCGCCGCTCGAGCAGGCGCTCGAGCTGTGCGACGCGGCCGGGAACAACGAGGGCGTCATGGCGTACCTCGGCAACCTCTACGAGGTGCACCGCTACCTCGGCCACGGCGCCGAGGCCGCCGACTACGCCGAGCAGCTCGCCGTCGGGTTCGAGCAGCTCGGCCGCGCCGCCGACGCCGCCCGCTACCGGATGAAGGCCGCGCTCGCGCGCGCGGGCGAGCCGCGCAACCGGGTCAACGTCGTGCTCGACGACGGCCGCCAGCTCGAGCTCGAGCAGATCGAGGAGGTCACCGGCCGGCTGCGGTTCGTGCTCGAGCGCGATCGCATCTCGCTGCGGACCGCGACCGAGCTCATCCGGCGCGGCGGCGAGGCCGGCACCGCGGGCCGGCTCGACGAGGCGCTCGCGCTGTTCCGCGCCGCCGCGGCGGCCGATCCGCATGATCCGCAGCCGCGGTACGAGGAGGGCATCACGCTGCTCGCGATGCGTCGCTACGCCGAGGCCGCCAGTGCGTACGCCGCGACGGAGGCGCTCGCGCCGGGCTGGTTCCACTGCCGCGCCGATCTGTGGCTCGCGCGCGAGCTGGCGGCTGGCCGCGTCGATCACGCCACGTTCGAGGCGCTGCGCGAGCTCGAGGACGGCCGCGCCGAGCCGGCGGCGAAGCTGGCGCTCGCCGACGACGCGATCGCCGCGGCGCCTGGCGTGGCCGCGCTGCACTACCACCGCGGCCGCGCGCTCGAGCAGCTGGGCCGCGGCGACGACGCGTTCGCGGCGTTTGGCGCCGGCCTCGCCTGCGATCCCGAGCCGGATATCCGGACGCGGCTCCTGGTGCAGCTCGCGATGCTGCTCGAGGGCAATCAGCGCGCCGCGCTGCTCGAAGAGGCGCGCACGCTCGGCGGTAACCTCGTCGCCGCGGCGATCGCGCGCCTCACCGCCTGATCCGGCGCCGCCGGCTACCACTTCTGGCTGGACGCGTGAGCCTCGACGCGCTTGACGAGCGCATCGACGCCCGCGGCCCCGGCGACGTACGGGGCGCTGCCCGGCGTGTCGGGGAGCGCGTTGTACGCGGTGCGCGCGGCCCGCATGTGATCGTTGAAGATCTTCGTCGCCTTGGGCTCCAGCTCGGCCTTCGCGTCGGCCTCGGTCGCCGCCGCCGACGACAGCTTCGCGATCTCGTCCTCGGCCTTGATCAGGGCCTTCTTCACCTCGCCCTGCCACTCGGTCTCCCAGTGGTAGTGCTCGTGGAGATACGTGCGGCGGTACGAGCTCCAGTTGCCCGCGACGATCGTGCGGTGGTCCTTGAGGTCCTTGACGATGTCCTTCCAGTTGTCCTTCGTGACGTTGCTGAGGTCGCCGCTGTCGTCGTTCGGCGTCGGCGCCGGGTAGTGATCGGCCGTGTAGTAGACGAGATCGATCGTCCCCTTGCTCTCCACGCTCGCGAGCTGGTACCGCCAGCCGCCGCCGTCCTTCACGATCTTGCCCGTGAACGTGGGGTTGTCGGTGTCAGTCGTCGCTGCCTTTGTGTTCGAGCGCGCGCCCTCCTTCTCGCTCAGCACGAACTTCGGCACGACGCGCGCGGCGGCGGCCGCCTTGGCGCCACCGGCGTCCATGGGCGCTGCCTCCACGCCCTTGGCATCCCCAAGGCCGGCGTCGAGCTTGGCGGTGCCACCGCCCTTGGTCTCGGCCTTCGGTGCGGTGCTCGGCAGCGCCTCGGTGAGGGTCCGCTTCCCCACGGCCGACGTGGGGCCGGGGGCCATGCCATCGCCTGTGAGCGCGCTCCGTCCGGGGCGGAATTCCTTGTTCGTCATATCGCCGCCTCCCTCAACGCTTCGAGTACCGCACGACCGTCGAGCAGCGCTGCTCGCCCAGCGGATGCTCGGCAGGTCCGCGGAAGTAGAGGTTCGAGTAGATCAGCTTCACGTCGTAATCGCCCGGCGCGAGCGCCACGCGCTCGTCGACGAACGTCGTCCCGTGGCTGTACCCAGGATCGAGCGCGACGTAGGCGTCGCGCGACTCTGGATCGAGCTTGGGCGTGAACTTCGGCGGGTTCGTCTCGTAGACGACCGCGCCGGCGCCGTCGAGTATCTGCACCGCCACGAATGCACCGAGCGGCTCGAGCACACGCGGCACCCACAGGGGGGCGGTCGCCGAGGCTGGATTGGACAGCGCGAAGTGGAACGAGAACGGCGACCCCTCGACGAGCCACGCGTGGCAGGTCACATCAGCTTTCACGTCGGACCTCACGGCTGGAGACTTCGCCCGATCGCCAGCGCTCGATCCCGAGCCCGGCCCACACGCCGCGACCACGCCGATCACCGCCAACACCGGACACACGTACATGAGAAGCGAAGCGTACGTCATTTTCCTCCCGGAGGCTCCTCCCGCGCGTGGAGCCGGACCGGGAGTTAGTCAGAAGAAATCGCGATTGGCGCGACTGCGCAAAATGCCTATTCGCATCGGCCTTCCGGCGCCCGTCGCGGCGACGTAGATCCGTAGTCTCGGCGTCGAAGGATCTGGAACGGATGGCGCGCTCACGCGGTTACGTTGCGCCGGGGAGCCGCACCCGAAACCACACCGGACGGACCATCCGGGGGAGCCACGCGGAGGGAGTGAGAATGGCGCCGTCGGCGACCTCCGGCGGAACGGCGAGCCAGGCGGCGAAGATCTCGTCGAGGGTGCGCCTCATCCCGCACTGAGCGCACGAGCCCGCCGCGTCCGCGGCGCACGCCGGGCAGTGGACCGGCACGCGCATGGAGGTATTGATCATGCCCCCCTCCGCGGCCTCCTCCGCGTCGAGGAAGAGCTCGATGAAGTCGCCCTCGGCGTGCCGGGCGACGCCGCACGCGAGCAGCGCGGTCATCGACCGGCACAGCCGGAAGATCATCTCGCTGGGAGCACGACGCCGCGTGGTGCCGGAGGGCGCGCTCGTGAGGTCGCCGGAGCGCACCTCGGGGCTGCGCGCGGGGGCACCCCGCCACCGATCGTACGCGGCTCGCGCGACGCGGTCGGACAACACCGCGTACGCGGCCACGATCCTTTGAAAGGTGGCCATGGCGCCGGGGTCGGCGCGGTCTGGGGGCGGCCGCAGGTCGAGCCGCCGCCAGGCGTGGCGCAGCTCGGCGTTGTCGGCCTCGGCATCGATGCCGAGCAACGCGTAGTAGTCGTCCGACGAGCCGGTACCCATGCTCCAAGACTACCGCCGACGTTGCGGATGGCGAGCATCTCCGCGAGGGTGAGCGCGATCATCGTCGCGATCACGTGGAGCTGCTGTCGCGCTGCGGATCAGTCGGGCGGTTCATGCCCACCGTTGCCGCCGATCGGGTCGCCATCCTCGCGTTCGCCGAAGCTCTCCATCCAGGTGAGCCAGGCGGCGAAGTGCGGACACGCCGCGCGGATCGCCGCGAGGCCGATGTCCTGGGCCGCGAGCGGTCCATGGATCCCCTTCGAGTAGTCTTGCAACCGCGACTTGATTCGCCGCGACGGTGCGCCCTCCCGGGTCTCGTTGATGGCTTCTGGTAGAAGGCGGTGGACGTCGTGCTTCAGCGCTGCGATCGCTGCAGCGTCGAAGCGGTGCTCCCACTTCGAGATGTCAGTGAAGAGCATCGCCTCGAGCTCGTGGAGCATCAGGTAGGGTCGGAACCTTCGATCGTTGAATTGTGCCCCGATGGCTTGTTCGACGTGCTCCACGCGAGTCCGAGGCGGACCGTTCGGACGGGTCCCCATACCGGGGACATCGTTCGGCAAGCCGTAGTAGTCGATCATCGTGGTCACGCCGACGGCAGCCGTGTCTCCGAGTAGCCTCTTCAGGTGATCCTGGATCTTGCTCCATGTCGACACGCCGCCCTTGAACCGCGGACCGACGTTCGGGGGCTTTGTGTCGAGGATCGTGGGGATTGTATCCACTCCGCGCGCCCTCAGGTGATCACGCAGGATGGCGCCGACAACCCGCTTTTCGGTGAGTCCCTCGACGAGAATCAGGAGCCGCTTCATGCTCAGGCGGGCTGTCCACCGAGGACATTCTTGAGCCAGAGGTCGCCCAGGGAGTAGTCGTCGATCCAGCTCTTGAGCTCGGCTTCCGTCAGCCGGCGAAAGGTGGACTCGCCGTTGGAGCGCTCGACGACGATCACGTCCTCCGACGCAAACTGATCGAGCAGCGTCACCGACTGCGTCGCGATGATGATCTGGCACTCGCGCGAGACCATGCGCATGAGCTCTGCAAGATACACGATCGCGGACGGGTGGAGTCCCAGCTCCGGCTCGTCGATGATGATCACGGATGGCTTCGTCGGCTGCAGCAGCAACGTGACCAGGCACATGAAGCGCAGCGTGCCATCGGACAACGAATGGGCGTTGAAATAGCTGGCATCGGATCGGTGACGCCACTCGAGCTGGATCACGGAGGGCTGGACCGCGTCGGGCTCGAGGACGAAGTCCTCGAAGAACGGCGCGATCGCGCGGATCGCATCGACGACCTCGCGGTACTTCCTGGGCGCGCTCTGCTTCATCCCGTAGAGCAATGCCGCCAGGTTGGCACCGTCCGGCTGCAGGGCGCGGTTGTCATTGATCTGGTGCTTCTGCTTGAGCCCGGCGGTCTTACTCGTGTCGTGGAACTGAGACACCTTCCACCCCCGCACGGCCTCGATGACGTGCCACGCCGGCTCGCTTGGGCCCAAGCCCTGATCGAGACCCGATTCCTTGTCTCCTGGATCGCCGAAAATCGTGACGATCGGGCTGCCAGATTCGTCGGTTCGGTGAAAGATCGACTGCTCCTTCGCGAACACGAACGCGTCCCCAGCCACGTGTACGAGCTGCACTTCGTACTCCCTGGGCCCGAACCGCGTACAGAGCCGAAGACTCTTCGTCTTCTTGGGCCCGAAGTGGAGCAGCGCGCTCGCTCCCCCCTTCTCTGCGACGTTGAGCTGCAACCGCTGGCCAACGACGTCCCCGAGCAGCCCGAGCGCCCCGATGAGGTTCGACTTGCCGGAACCGTTGGCGCCGATGAGCACGTTCAGCGCTTTGAGCTCGAGCCGCAGCTTCCGGATCGATCGATAGCCCTCGATCTCGATGTGGCTGAGCTGGGCCATGCGGCCATCGTGCCACGAAACCTACGCCAGGGCGCGGCACCGGTCCTCGGCCTCGGCCGCCCTCTGAGGAGCACCACCTCGATCGCCAGCGCCGCGGCGGCGAGCGCGGCGAGCGCGCTTGGGTCGGCGTCGAGGACCACACGGCCTGGGCGTTCAGCAGCTCGCACAAATCGCATCCATGAAATCCCTCTGGCTAATTCGGTAGTGAGTTCGGCTCGTCAGGCGGCGTTGCCATTTTGTTGCCACTGAGCCGCGCGCGAGGGTCCTTGGCGGCGTGGTGGGCCTCTCTCCGCACGTAGATCGCCGTGGTCGCCGCGTCCGCGTGGCCGAGCAGGGCGGACAGCTTCGAGACGGGCAAACCCTGATCCGCGTCATCGTCAGATCCTGAGCGTCGGCGCGCATTTGCCGTGTCGAGCCGACGGGGCAGGCTCTCGGGCATGAGAGCAAAAACTTTTATCTTGACGCTGATACTGGCCGGCTGCTCGTTCGACGACACTCTCGAGGAACACGAAGACGAGAGCGGCGTGAGCGACGCGGACGAGAGCACGGCCGCGCCGTCGCACGACCCGGCCAGCCCAAACTGTCCCGGAGGATCAGGCGGACCCGTCGGCGGACCCGGTGACGGTAAGAAGCCCATCCCGGCTCCCAGAGACTGCACAAAGGAGCCGACTCCGGAGCAGTGCTACCTCTGCTGCGACTGGAACGAAAAGCACTCGTGGGGGGAGACTTGTCGTCGGCTCAAGAGGCGCGAGGACCGAGCGGCGTGCAGGCGGCGACTCGAAAACCATCTCCGGCCGGAGTGCCAAAGGGGATGCGGTCCCATCACCACGGTGGCTCCGTGAAGTGGATCGTCGAGATGCCGATCGTCTGGATCTTCCCGGGCGGCGCGCGAGTGTCGGGGCAAATCGCGATCGGCGTGCCCGAGCTCGTGCCGGATGGCAACCGCGAAGCGATCTGCCCGGTCACCATGGGCGGGTTGGACGGGCCGGGCCGCGTCGCCGACATTCACGGCGAGGGGAAACTGCACGCGCTGATGCTGGCGATCGGTTACATCGAGCGACGGATCCGCGATTCCGTCGCCCAAGGGGTTCGAGTCGAGCTTCCCGACTACGGAGACGACCCGGAGCACCCGGGGCGTGACACCGAGTTCCTGGTAGGGCTGTTCAATCGGTCGCCCAGCGATCCAAGCCCAGCTTGAGGGCCTGGGCGTTGCCACGGCGTTGCCACTTCGCTCACGAGAAGTGGGTTCTTGACGTTCCCTGGCTTCCACGGATACCTGTGATTCCGCCAACTTTGTTGGAATCACGTTGGTGGGGTACGGATTCCTAAAGCGTAGGTCGCAGGTTCGAGACCTGCTGGGATCACCGGAATCATTGCGGAATTCGCCGCGAGGCCGGTGGCGCAGAGCCTCTAGGATCCGTCTAGGATCCGCGCGGCGAGCGCCGCGGCCGGCCGGCCGGGTCTGCCACGCGGCGCAGCATCGCCACGAGCTCGTCATGCTCGGCCCGGGCGAGCGGTCGGAGCTGATCGAGCCGGGCGCACAGGCGGCGCTCCATGGCCCGGCCGCCGCGCCGCGCGGGACCGCGCCACCGCAGCGCGCATGCTGGCGGCGCGCCGACCGAGCGGCCGGAGCCGCGTCATCGCTTCACCCTCGGCGATGCGTCCTCGTGGTGCGGACCGGCCGCGATGACGATGAGCCTGGCCGGCGGCGAGCACCACCTCGATCGCCAGCGTGGCCATCGCGGCGCGGCGGCGGCGGCGGCGGGCCCGTGGCCGAACGCCAGCTCGAGGGCGGCGAGCTCGAGGGCCGCGGCGAGCACCACCTCCATCGCGATCGCGAGGAGCCGCTCTCCTCGGTCCGGATCGCCTCCAGAGGCGTCGCATGCTGGTATACGCTTCGAGCGATGCGTGATGCGCACCTCGAGTCGCACGCTGATCGGTTCGTGCAATGCGTCTGATCGTCCTCGGCGTGGTTGTGGTGTGCGCCGCGTGCAGATCGCCTCGCGTTGCACTCGAGCCGCGTCATGCGCCCGACGAGATCAAGGTCTGGCAAGTTCGCACGCCCGGGATCAAGCCGGAGCACGTCGCGACGGTCGACTCGTTCGACAAGAAGGTCGTGTTCGCCTTGTCGCGCGATCCGCGCGTCACGATCGAGGCGATGCCCGATCGGATGATCGGGCGGGATGTCTGTGCCGAGGCCAGCGCCGCTCGGGTCGACTACCTCGCGACGACGTCGATCAAGGTCGAGACGAACTCCCGCAGCGAGTGCAAGCATTACAATTTCTCGCTGTCGGGCAAGAGCGAGGAAGAATGCGGTCGATGGGAGGTGTACGAGCCCACGACCACGGCGACCCTGACGCTGACGTTCTACGATCCCGAGCCGTGCACCCAGCTTCGCCTGGGGCGGGAATGGCGCAAGGTTTACAGCGGAAGCGACGAGTGGCAGCCCGCCGTGTTCGAGGTCGTCGGTGAGGCGTCTGCCTGGGTCGAAAAGTACCTGAACGCCCAGTAACGGCGGCTCGCCTAGCGCTGGCAGAACTTCGAAGCGTTGCACGTCACGTTGCTTCCGAAGATCGCGGTGCAGTCAGCCGCGCACGTACCCGAACAGGCGTCGCCTGCACCCGCGACCCCCTGATCGTCATCGTCAACCGCGACGAGGAGCCACCCGCGCGCCTCGACGAGCCGAGGAGCCACCGCGGCGGCGACGCGCGGCATCTGGTACCAGCCGCTCGCGCCGACGATCGCGCACGTGTCGAACGCGAGCGCCGCCGCGATCGAGTCGGTGACCCCCTCGACGAGCACCGCGACATCTACGCCGTCCAGATCGATGTCGATCACGCGGCCCACGAGCGAGCCGGCCGTGCTGAACGTGCCGTCCACCTCGCCATCGTCGAGCCCGAGCACGCGCGCGATGCTGAGGGTGAGGATCTTCGGCTCGCGGTCGATCTGCCGGCGCGCGACGTTGATCGGCGCGCCCGTCGCGAGGTCATGGAGCAGCACGGCCGGCGCACCGTCGGGGTAGTACCGGACGAGGTCTCCACGCTGGCGAAGCGCGGCCGGGTCGAGCCCCCGCTCGTCGAGGTAGCGCTCCCCCCGTGGATGACGGCGCGCGAGCGCGGCCCACAGCGCCGGCACGCGCGCTTCGGCGGCGGCCCGCTGCTCGGCAGCACGCCGAGCGCGAGCCTCACGGCGCGCTTGATGCTCGGCCCGGATGCGCGCCAGCTCGGCGGGATCGGTGTCGGCCGGTCCCCGATCTCGAGCCACAGCATCGCGCCCGGCTCGCGCGTATCGGCGATCCGGTTGCCCTCGCTGTCGATCGTGCGCACGTGCGCGCCGCGGCGGAGCTCGAGCTCGGCGAGGTCAACCGCGGCCCCGAGCACGAGCTCGCCCGAGAACACCTCGCGGCGGAGCGCGCGCCTCATGACGCGACTCCGGGCCGGATCACGAGCAACGATGCGAGCCACAGAAGCAGCACCATCGCGGCCCGGCGAGCACGGCGCGTCACGGCGCGCCCCTCGGGTCCCGGATCGGCTCCGTCGGCGGCCCGAGCGCTCCGAGCGGCGCCACCGCAACCGGCCGGCGCGCCCGGAGGTCGGCCACGAGCGCGCCGACGATCGCGGCTTGCTCGGCCGGCTCGAGCGTGTCGAGGGTCGCCAGCGCAGACCGGAGAACCTCGATGAGCGCGGCGCCGCGCGTGCTGGCGACTCCGGCCACTGGCGGCCCGGCCTGATCTTGATCCTCGCGGGAGGCGTCGGCTTGGATCCTATAGCCGGATCCTAGGACAGATCGTCGACGGAGACCTAGGCTTCGCTCAAGCGTAGGTCACAGGTTCGAGACCTGCTGGGATCACTGGAATCCTCGATTCATCGCGATCCGCTCGCGCTTCCAGCGGACGGCTGGCGCGCGCCTACGGCCGGCGGGCCTGCTCGCGGCGCGTCCACCGCGCCTTGGCCTTCTCGCGCTCGTTCTCCCGCGTGCGCGGCTCGCCGCGGGATGGCAGCGCGTCGAGCAGCGCGGTGGTCGCTGCGGCGATCTTCGCGACGGCGCGCGCGAACGCCACCTCCGCATCGCGCGATGGCTTCGCGACCCCGCTCACCTTGCGCACGTACTGCAGCGAGGCCGCGTGGATCTCCTCGGGCGTCGTCGGCGGCTCGAAGTGGTGGAGGGTGCGGATGTTGCGGCACATGCGGCTGTCTTACCCGCGCACGCGGCGCGGTGCCAGACGCGGGCCGTCGGTACGGCTGCGGCCCCCGAAGCTGTGCTCCGGCGAGGACGCCGACGACGCCTGTACGGGGGCCCGCCTCGGAGCTCGGGCTCATGGACCTGATCGCGCTGCTCGGCGGAAGGTAGGATAACGCGCCGCGGCGCTCCTTTATATAGCGCGCAGGGGGCGGGGCTCGCCGACGTCGAGGAGCCAGAGGCGATCGTCGGGCAGGCCGCGCTCGGTCCAGTGGGCGCGGAGCCGCGCGGGGGGCTCGCCGATGGCCTCATCGGTGAGCCGGAACGTGCCCCAGTGCATCGCGAGCAGGTGGCGCGCGCCGAGCGCCTCGAAGCCTTGCGCGGCCTCGATCGGATCCATGTGCTGCGGCTCCATGAACCAGCGCGGGCTATAGGCGCCGATGGGGAGCATGGCCCAGTCGATGCGTCCGATGCGCTGGCCGATCTCGGCGAAGTGATCGCCGAAGCCGGTGTCGCCGGAGTGGTAGGCGACGCCCTCGGGGCCGCGCACGACGTAGCCGCCCCACAGGGAGTCGTTCCGATTCCACGGCTCGCGCATCGACCAGTGCCGCGCGGGCACGAGCGTGATCTCGAGATCGCCGACGACGTGCGACTGCCACCAGTCGAGCTCGACGACCCGCGGGTGCGCGATGCGCGGGCCGTTGCCGAGCGGCACGATGTAGAGGGGCCCGGCGCCGAGCTGCCGGAGCGTGGGCAGATCCATGTGATCGCGGTGGTCGTGAGTCACGAGCACGACGTCGATGGCAGGCATGGCGGCGAGCGCGACGCCGGGCGCGACGAGCCGGCGCACGACGCCGGAGAGCGCGCGCGACCAGACGGGATCGGTGACGAGCAGCTTGCCGCCCATGCGCAGCGCCCACGTGGCGTGGCCGATCCAGACGGCCATGGGTTCGCCGCTCGCGAGCGCCGCGGCGCCGCCGTCGTGGATGCCGGGGCGGACGGCGTCGAGCGCGGCGAAGTCGGCGGCCCGCCGCTCGGGGCGGCGCGAGAGCTTCCACTTGAGGATGTCCATGGGGCCGCGCGACGGCTTGCTCGCGCGTTCGTCGAAGGTGCCCATGCGAGGCCGGAGCATAGCGCGGCGCCAGCGGCGTCGACGGATCAGTCGACGGGGATCATCGAGCCGACCACGCAGATGGCCGCGAACGAGACGACTCCCACGATGACCAGCGTCACGAGGATCGTGTTGGTGTACGAGCGCCGGAGGACCGGCGGCGGATCGGGGTCGAAGGGCGGCGGGCCGTTGATCTTCCTGGCGATGGCCTTGCCTATGAGGATGAGGAGCGCGATCGCCCCGGCGGGCAGCGACAGGAACGCCAGTACCCCGAGCAGCCCGATCAACGTCTTCACACGTGGACGCTAGCACCGCGTCCGTCGCAGCTCACTTGCCCGGCGAACGGTACGAGCGGGCCGCCTCCTACTTCGCGGCCGGCTTGGGCCGGATCGACCGGCAGATCTTGTCGGCGACATCGAGCTGCTTCGAGTTTCCGTCGTCGTACTGGCACTCGTACTGCTCGCTGCCGAGCTGGACGTACCGCACGTACACGGTCGCGACGGGCGCGCCATCGTTCTTCCAGCCGTACTCGAAGTCCCAGCCGCGCGCGGTCGTGCGGCCGGTGAGCCTGCTGGCCCGCGGCTGCTGCTCGAACGAGTACTTCATCCCCTCGAGCGAGACGGGCGCGGGCAGCTTCTTGATCTCGACGTACATATCGTTCGTGTTGGGGTGGATGAACGTGATGCCGGGCGTCACCTCCGTGGGCGCGCCTTCGTAGTTCATCGGGCGGTGCGAGCCGGAGCTCGCGGAGCTGGTTTCGGCGGGGACGTCGACCAGGATGCCGTAGAATGCGATGGTCTCGCCGCCGGGGAACGTGGTCTTCGAGCCCCCGGTCCCGCAAGCGGCGAGGAAGACCAGCCCCGTGCGAATGGCGTGGTGCCTGATCATGAGCTGTACGCCCTATCACGAATCGAGCCTGCGGACGATGCTGGGGATGCGCCTGCGCTGCGTGCTCGCGGCCGCCGCCGTCTTCCTCGCGCTGTCGTCCTCGCCGGCCCACGCCGAGGAGGAGTGGTACGGCTACCAGGTCGCCGCGCCCGACGTCGTCGGGGGAGTGCTCATCCTCGCCGGGGCTGAGGCCGAAAACGCGGGATTGATCGCCCTCGGCGTCAGCGGGGTCCTGTTCGGCGGGCCGATCGTCCACGCCGCGCACGGCAACTGGGGCCGCGCAGGCGTGAGCTTCGGCCTGCGCGTCGGCGCGCCGATCCTCGGCGCGAGCCTCGGCGCGGCCTTGGGCAGCTCGGGGGGCGGGAAGGGCGCCCTCGACGCCATCACGTACGGGATCGTCGGCGGGGTCCTCGGCTACGTCGCCGCCGCGGCCTTCGACATCGGCTACCTCGCGCGCGAGGATGTCTCCGGGACCGCGCCGCGCATGTTCTCGATCGGCGGCCGGTTCTAGCTGCGAGCCGTAATCGGGTCATCCTCATCCACGAGAGCGCGCGTACGCGCGCAATGCTGCGGGCGCGCTCGAACGTACAGGTCGCGGTAGGAGGCAGTACCCAGGGTGCCTCGCGACCGCGATCTGGCGGTGAGCCCGCTGCCGTGACGCCGGATCGCGAACATGGACGCGGTCGCGGTCCGCGCTGCATGGCGCCCGCGGCGCTCGCCGTGCCGCGGCGTACGAGATGCTCGTAGCGAGCCGCGCTCGAGGGTCGCGGCACCGCGTTTGCTCACATCGCACGCGTGGACAGAAGATGGACTGCAAATCCATCTCTGCAGCCGAGACCATTTACCAGGAGAAGTTGATGCGCAATCGTGTTTTGAGTGTTGGAGCTATTGTCATCGCGCTCTCCAGCGTGCCGTCGTGCGCCACGGATCCTGCCGACGAGGCGGCCGCGGCCGACGAGGCGGCCGCGGCCAGCGGCGAGCTCGGAGCGGCGAGTGTGGCATCCACCGATTCCGGCACTACCCTCGGTGCTTGGGACTGCAACCCGGACAGGCTCTGCCTCTGGGACGGCGGGGGCTATGGAGGTGGCAGGCTCGAGCTCGTGCCATACAATGCATGTCAAAACCTCGGCGGCTACGGATTCAACAATGCAACGAGCTCCTATTTCAATCGATGGAGCGGGCTCTGGACCTTGTATACAGATGCCAACTGCACGGGAGCCAGGCTCTCTGTCCCCGATGGCCAGATGGCAGCCCAGATGTCGAGCTACTGGAACAACAACATCTCGGCGGTCTGCCACGGCGGCGGCTGCCCGTAGCCCGTCGAGCCAGGCTCGTAGCAGCGTCTGCTAGCGGGCGGCCCGCGCCTGCTTCTGCCGCCACCGCTTGAGGAGCACCACGGCGAAGAGGATCGCGGCGATGAGGTTCGGCACGCCGCCGCCGATCACCGCCACCCAGCGCCAGGCGCCGGCGCCGATGCCGACGGCCATCACGAACGGGCCGGTGCTCGACTCGCACGCGAGCGCGTAGGTCCCCGCGAGGGCGATGCGGACCTCGAGCGCGCTCTCCCCGGTGTAGCCGGCGCCGCTGTACCTGGCCGGCGTCGTCGGTGGCTCGAGCGGCACGGTCTGGCCGACGGTGTCGGTCAGGGAGCACCGGTAGCTGAGATCCTCGCGGGCTCGGTAGGGCTTGCCGTCGACGATCGACTCGCGCTCGAGGTACAGCGTGCTGCGCCCGGCGGGCAGGACGAGCTCCGCCTTGCCGGGCATGACCACGCGGTTCATCTCCGGGGCGGCCGAGCCCATGGCCATGGTCGCCATGATCAGGACCGACGTCCCGACGAGGAACAGCCCGGCGGCGGCCCAGTACCATGCCTTCGAGGTCATCGGGCGCATCGGGGGCGTCGGGTCAGCCGAGGCGCGCGGACGGGACGTCGGGGCTCGTCGGGGCGGCGCCGCGGCGCAGGAGCCACCAGGCGAGCTGGGCGCCGCCGTAGCCGATGAGGACGAACACGATCCCGCCGACGAGCAGGTACGTGAGCTCGGTCGGGTCCTGGTCCAGCCCCTCCCGCGCGAGCCCGAACAGCACCAGGAAGCCGCTCCCCGCGCCGCACGCCCACGGCCGCTTGGGTGCGATCACCGCCTGGGTGATGAAGCCGCCGGCGGCCACGCCGGCCAAGAGCAGCAGCGTCGCGGGCGACGGATACGCGACCATGACGACGAGGCCGGTGATGCCCGTGACCACGAGCGAGCTCAGCACGAGGATCAGGTCCGTGCGCGGGGACGCGGTCGCGAGGCGGCGGACCGCGGCGCCGCCGGCGGCCGCCAGCGCGCCGCTCACGACGGCGGTGCCGAGCCCCACGTACCACGGCCGCAACAGGCGCGAGAAGACGCCCTCGAACGCCCAGTCGACGCGGTCGCTCGCGCCGATCGCCAGCACCGCGATCGCGAGCGCGCCGGCCGCGGCTGGCTCGCGCCACGGGCGCAGCGGCGCGTGCGCGACCATCAGCGCGCCGGCGCCGAACGCGCCGGTCGCGACCGCCGCGTACAGCCACCACCCGGCGTCGACGCCGAGCCCGAGGAACAGCGCCGTGGCCGGCATGTACCCGCCCACGACGACGAAGAGCCCTGCGATCACCCAGCGAGCCTGCACGCGTGCAGGATAACCGATCCTCCGTCGAGACCGCCGCGTGAAACGCGGGCGCTACGCGTCCGGGGGCGGGCGCGTTTCGAGCGCAGGCGGGCGCCAGGCGCCGGGGGCGGGCGCGTTTCGAGCGCAGGCGGGCGCAAGGCGCCGGGGGCGGGCGCGTTTCGAGCGCAGGCGGGCGCTAGGCGCCGGGGGCGGGCTCGTCGAGCCACGCGCGCGCCAGGGCGAGCGTGCGCGCGTTCTCGGGCAGGTTCTCGAGGAAGCTCCGCCGGTAGGCGGGATCGGGGATCCGATCGGCGATCGCGAAGAGGTGCGCGCGGGCGTCGGCGATCGCGCGGCGCGCGGCGGCGTGGTCGCCGGCGGTGTCCGTCGCATGCAGCGCCTCAGCGCGGATCAGGCGCACGAACGCGCCGCGGAACATGTTGGCGCCGCCCATGGCCTGGTAGCGCGCGGCGGCGTCCTCGGCGGCGGCGAGCGCGTCGGCGGTGCGGCCCTGCGCGAGGTAGATCGCGGCGAGCGTCGCTCGGGCGCCGGGCTGATCGAGAGGGGGGAGCGTGCCGAGCGCGGGCGCGATCTCGTGCTCGGCGGCCTCGAGGTCGCCCATCCGGCGGAGCACCTCGGCGAGCACCCAGCGGCCGCGGCCCTCCTCGATGGCGACCTGGTGCGCGCGCCCCTGATCGCGCAGCGCCTGCGCGGTCGCGCGCGCGGCGGCGAGCGCGTCGGGCGTACCGATGTCGGCGCGCAGCCAGGCGAGGGTGAGCTGCCGCTCCGAGCCGGCCAGGCCGAGCGTCGCGTCGCCGGGCGCGGCCCGCTCGAGGGCGGCCGCGGCGGGCTCGAACGCCCCGAGGTACGCGAGGTTCACGCCCCGGTAGAGGTGCGCGACGAGGAAGGTCCGCTCGCCGCCGATCACGTCGTAGATCGCCAGGTTCTCCTCGGCGCACTGGAGCGCGGCCCACGGATCGTCGTGCGCGTGGCTGCTGCGGTGGGCGAGCGTGAGGTTCCACCAGTAGCGCGCGAGCGGATCGCCGCCGCGCGTCGGGCGGACGGTCGTGAAGAACAGCGCCTCCAGCTCGATCGCCTCCGCGACGAGCCCGACGAGATCGAGGAGCCCGACCGCGAGGACGCAGGCGAACGCCACGCGCCCGGCGGCCTCGTGGGCCGGCTCGACGCCCCGGAGCAGCTCGACGGCGGCCAGGAGCTTGGGGATCCGGCCGGTCGTCGCCGCGCCTGTGCAGAGCGCGGACAGCGCCTGCGCCCACGGGGTCGAGCCGCGCGGCGCGGCGCGGATCAGCTCCTCGGCGGCGGCCATGACGGCGTCCGGGTGCTGCATGTCTTGCGTGAACACCTCGCAGCGCAGGCCGAGCAGGGCGAGCCGGACCTCGGGCGGCGGCGCGCAGCGCATGCCGAGCTCGACGCGGGCCAAGGTCACCGGCAGGTCGAGCACGTGGAATGCCTGCTCGGCGGCGGCGAGGTACGCGTGCGCGGCGCGGGCGGGATCGCCGCCGCGCTCGAAGTGACCGGCGAGCACCATGGGCTCGGTCTCGCCGTGGTGCTCGAGCCAGTCGCCGGCGAGGCGGTGGGCGGAGCGGCGATCGTCGTCGGTGAGGGTCGCGTAGGCGCCCTCGCGGAACAGGGCGTGGCGGAACACGAGCTCGCGCTCGCCGGGGAACCGGGCCCCGGGCCGGATCGCCAGCACCTCCTGCTCGACGAGCCGGGTCAGCCAGTCACCGACGGCGTCCGGCGCCATGGCCTCGCTGAGCAGGGTGGCCACGCCGGTCTGCCAGCACACCTCGCCGAACACGCTGGCGGCGCGGAGCACGGCGCGCGCCTCGAGCGGCAGCTGCGCGAGCCGGCTCTCGACCATGGCGAGCACGGTCGGGGGCAGGGCGCTGTTTTTGCCCTCGGCTTTGTCCTCGGCGGCGGCGCGGATCAGCTCCTCGAGGTAGAACGCGTTACCGTCCGCCTGGCGGACAAGCCGCTCGATGGTGTCGGAGCCGACGCGCTCGCCGAGCACCTGGCGGACGAGCCGCTCGCCGGCCTTCTTGCCGAGCTCTTTGAGGCGGATCTCCTGCACGTGCTGGCGCTCGGCCCACAGCTTGGGGAACAGCTCGAACACCTCGGGGCGGGCGAGGGCGAGGACCATCCACGGCAATTCGCCGCGATCGCGGAGCGCGGTGTCGATGAAGCGGACGGTGGCGAAGTCGCCCCAGTGGAGGTCCTCGAGGACGAGCAGCACGGGCCGCGCGGCGGCCTCGGCGGCGAGGAAGTCGAGCCAGGCGTTGCGCGTCTGCTCGCTCATGAGCTGGGCGTCCTGGCGGGCGGCGCGGAGCTGGGGGCTGCCGGCGTCGTTGCCCGGGTCGCCGCTCGGGAACGGGGTGCCGACGAGCTCGCCGAGGAACTCGGCGACGCGCTGGCGATCCGCGGCCGGGACGTGCTCGGCGACGCGGGCGCGGACGCGG
>DATMCI010000006.1:0-39689 GCA_035558535.1 Kofleriaceae bacterium | reverse complement strand
CCGGGGGCTGCGTAATGCCTCATCACGTCCATCTACGACCGCCCGTAAGCCGTGTGCGGGAAATCCGCATGCACGGTTTGAAAGGGGTCCTTGCTCAAACCCACCGGCAGGTGGGGGAAAGTTAGGTTCTACCAATGCTCGATGACGCGGGGCGCGCGGCGGCAATTTCACGCACGCTCGGCTGCCGCCTCTATCACTCGGGTGCCGCGATGACGGTCCCGACGTGCACTGTCGCCACGCGGGTCCGGGTGGCGACGGCGCGTGCGGCGGGAACTGCGAGAGCTTCTGCACGCTCGTCCTCGGCTCCTGCACCGGCGGAAACGCTCAGTACAACGGCGACATGAACACGTGCATGACCGCGTGCGCCGGGTACGCGACGACGCCAGCGTATAACTCCGGCGTCACCATGAGTAACAGCTACGCGTGCCGCCTCTACCACGCGACCGCGGCGAGCATGAACCCCGCCGTGCACTGCGCCCACACGGCGGCCGTCAGCTCGCAATGCCAGTGAGCATCTCTGCGATCTCGATGCTTGCGATCGATGTCGCGGTGATGGAGTCGAGGGCACTTCCCGGCCGAAGGGGCTTCGCTTCGACGGTCATCGGAGCTCTTCCACTCACGCGGGCTTCGGGAGGCTCGGGCGGTAATCGCCGTCAAGGCGGCGCTCGCCGCTCGGCCCGACGAGGCGGCACTCGAGCTCGCGGAGCCACAGGGCATCGAGCCTGGCCTGCGCGTCCGCGGGGTCGAAGAATATGTACGCGATGTTGCGGATCGGGCGGTCTGGGTCGTCGCGGCCGTCGCGGCGCGCGGCGCACGCGTCGAGCAGCTCCTGATCGTCGACCGGGCGATCGTTCGCCATGACGCGCTGCAGGCGATCCTCCTGCGTGTACACGTCGGCGATGTCGTGCTGGTACCGGTGCTTCGGCCGCAGGAAGCCGGCGACCATCCACTCGTGCGCGGGCTGCGCCTGCGCGCGCGAGGTCGGCACATCCGCGGCGAGGTCGTGGAACTGCACGAGCGTCGTGTCGTGCGGGCCCCGGAGCGTGCGAAACGGCCCGTGCTCGAGCCAGCGCCGGGAGACGACCGCGTGCTCGTGGCCCGCGCCCTTGAAGATCATGCCCCAGCCGAAGACCGCGTGGTCGGCGCCGATCGCGGGCGCGAAGTAGTCATCGATCCAGGTGTGGATCGGTGGCATCACCGCAACCTCGAACGGCAGCGGCGCAACAAAGGCGAGAATCTGGTGCGGGTCGATCGGAACATCCGGAAAATGGGCGCCGAGCGCACCGGATCTACGCGAGATCCGCTCATCGTCCCCCCACTGGACCGCCAGCCCGTCGACGTCACTTGCCAGCATCCGTTCCCGCCAGTCGGCGGTCGGTGGTTTCGGTACTAGCTTGTAGTCCATCTCCGTGGGCATTTCGCGTGCGTAGGGGGCCGCGTCGATAAGCGCGGCGGTGAGCCCGATCATGTCCGGTCCACTGAACGTCGCGCCGAAGGTCTTGTCCATGCCACTCATCCTACTCGTACAGCCACCGCTGCGCGTCAAGCTGCTGCTTGTCCGTGATCACGATTAGCTTGCCCTCCGGCGTAAAGATCTCGAAACTGATGTGCGTCGCTAGCTGCTTGTCCGTGAACGCTTTTCGCATTGTCTCTACATTGGCTTTGGACCCCGCGGGCGACGTGAACGTGTACCGAACATGCTTGATCTGCGCGCTACCCGACGGCGTGCGAAGCCCCTGCGCCTGGACGAGGCTGCGCGCGCCCGGTTTGCCTGCGAACCCGCCTGTATGTCCCATTCAGCCCCCTGCTTCGCCGCCATACCCGCCGCGGCTCGTCTGGCATCGACTATATGGGCGTCGTCACTTCGGGTCTCATCGCGGCTCCGCCGCATATTGCTGCAGAGCCGCCCGGCGCGCGCCGCTCATGAGCCCCAGTTTCGGTATGGTTCGCGCCCGTGGCGCTGATCCCGATCGAGTTCCCGCAGCGGCTGCAGTCGCCTGCCGAGGCGGAGGCGTTCTACCACCGGCTCAGCGACCGGCGCGTCGGCGTGCGCGGGTTCCGCACGATGATCCGCGGCGGATCGAGCGGCTGGTGTCGGCGGTCGAGCCGCGCACGGTCGGCTTGCCGTTTCACGGCGAGCGCCAAGGCTCCGCCTCGGTCTGGACTTGTGCGAGCACGTCGACCCTCTTCGTCCACGGGCCCTGTCGCGGGCTTCGTCGGCGAGCCGGCGCAGCTCGCGGGGTGGGTGTCGCCGGTGTCCGCCGAGCGGTGGGCGACCTCGATCCCGGCCACCCCGGTGGTCGGCGGCCCACTTCGCGGCACCTGTGCCGCTGCCCAGGCTGGTCGCGTACGTCGAGCGCCCCTCAGCCGCTCCGCCTCGATGGCCACCTCGCCAGCTCCATTCCCGTAGCAAAGTCTGCCAACGGAGCCTGGCCACGACCAGCGGTGCAGCCGCTACTTGCGGCAGCAGGCGTAGCCGAAGTTGGTTGTCAGGCTGGAATTATCGGGGACGTTGCCCACGCCGACTGCAGCGTTGCCGCCATCGTTGTCCGAGTGTGAGTTGGTCCAGACGGGTACGGTGAGCGAGCCCTGTGTACGCAACACTGCGGATTGAGAGATCGAGCACAGATCGGCGCCCGACGTCGCACATGCCTGAGCTGCAGCCAGGAAGGTAGTGTCGATAGCGTTGTGGATCGTTGTCGCGCAGACCCCGGCGGTGCGGGCCACCGGGCACGCCAGGTTGGATGGCAACGTGGATGTACAGCACGCAAACCCGTACTGCTGGGTCGGTACAGTATCGTCCGAAGTGCCACCGGTAATCGTATTGTAGAGGCTGCCGTCGTTGTCTGCATGCGAGTTGGTCCAGGTCGGAACGGTGAGCGCCCCCGCGGCGCGCAGTACCGCGGTTTGCGAATCCGAGCAGATATCGGTATGGAGCGTGGCGCAGAAGCCAACAGCTCCCGCCCAGTTGGTGTCAGCGATGTTGTGGACCGCGACCACCTCGACGCCGCCGATGGTCGATGTTGTGATTCGTGGGTGATCGGGCGTGGTGCCACCACAGCATGCGTAGCCAAAGCTTGAGTTCGGGCCGTGATTGTCGACGACACTGCCGTTGACACCATTCCAGTTTGCAGTGTCATTATCGGCGAACGAAGCCGTCCAGTGCGGACCGATCAAGACGGTCGGAGTCAAGAAGCTGCTTTGCCAGCTCCCGACAGTGAGCGGCCACGACTGGCTATCAGTGCATATGTCACCACCGATGTTCGCGCAGGTGGTGGCGGCCAGAAAAAAGTTGGTTGTCTGCGTGTTGTTGTAGGACAGCAGGCACATGCCATTGATACGAGGCCCCGGACAGCCAGTGTCCATCACCCCGTCGCCTGGGTCACCCTTATCACCCTTCGGACCCTGTGGTCCCGTATCCCCGGTGGCGCCTGGCATGCCTGGCATGCCAGGGGCACCAGTGGCGCCGGTAGGTCCCTGATCTCCGGTGTCGCCCTTCGGACCTGCGGACCCTGTCGCACCCGTGGCGCCTGTCGCGCCCGTCGCGCCCGTCGCGCCCGCCGGACCCGCCGGACCCGTCGCACCGGTAGGGCCTTCAGGGCCGGGGGGACCAGCGGGTCCTATGGTATCGGATTCTCCGCCGCCACACGCAACCAGTGAGATTACAACTATGCAAGCTAGGCGATTCATGACTCCTCCTTATTCATTGAAGTAATCGACTCGAAATCCCTAATTGGATGAATATATGCTTGGTATCAACCACTGGCGCACTCGAGCGCTGCGGTCGGCCAACCTAAGCAGCGCCGTACTCTTGAGCTTGTGCAACGACGATCCTGCAGCGTAACCACAGGTCCTCTGCGAGGGTGACGCGCGTCTTCACATACGCGTCCCCGCTTCGCACAGCCACTCGGCGAGCTCGTACTGCTCTCGCCGATCTACCTTCGCCGCCTCGCCCCATGTCACACCTACGTGCACTCCACCCACGTGCCACCCCTCAATAGTCCTTCTAGAGAAATATCGAACGAATGTCAATTCAGATCTTTAACATTTGTCGAACCAGCGTTCGGCCTGCGGCGGGGCCCGCGTCGCGCGAAGGTCGCCGGAGTGCACGGCAGCCCGAGGGCCGCTTCGCTTCGACATCGGTGCCGACGAGAGCAACTAGCCGGCGGCGTGGCGGGACGCGGCGTTTTCGGTATGGTTCGCGCTCGTGGCGCTGATCCCGATCGAGTTCCCGCAGCGGCTGCAGTCGCCCGCCGAGGCGGAGGCGTTCTATCGCAAGCTCGGCGATCGGCGCGTCGGCGTGCGCGGGTTCCGCACGAGCGATCCGCGGCGGATCGAGCGGCTGGTGTCGGCGATCGAGCCGGGGCACGACAGCACGATCAACTTCGAGACGGGGCTGCTCGATCTGCGGGGGTGG
Organism: Kofleriaceae bacterium; assembly: GCA_035558535.1. Lineage (GTDB taxonomy): Bacteria > Myxococcota_A > Polyangia > Haliangiales > Haliangiaceae > JABFXX01. The sequence goes on along the minus strand of DATMCI010000006.1, from coordinate 35,272 downwards.
GCGCGGCTCGAGGCGCTCGCGGCGGCGGAGGCGGAGTACCTCGACATCCACGCGGGCGGCGCGAACCTACGGATGTGGCCGGCGCAGGCGAAGGTGTACGCGCGGCTGCCGATCGACGGCATCGAGGGCGTGAGCGCGGCGTTCGGCGCGCCGCTCCGCGTCGGCGAGAACCGCCACGGCGAGACCACCGTCATGATCGATCCGGTCGTCGGCTACCCGCTCGCGGTGGCGATCACGACGCCGGATCGGGGCGTCGCGATGCAGATGTTCCGCGCGCTCGGCGACGCGCGGCTCTCGCGCGGGTACGTGATGCAGGCGAGCGAGCCGGCGAAGCAGGCGCTCGGGCCGTTCCTCCACGGCCTCGGGGCCACGGTCCACGTCACGCTCGACGTGCAGCTCGAGCTCGCGCGCGAGCTGGCGACGGTGTGCCCGGATCTCAAGCACGACTGGCAGGCGTCGCTGGTGCTCGTCGACTTCCCCGACGGGCGGATCCACGGCTTTTTGAAGACGCCGAACACGAGCGACCGCGACCGCGAGCAGTGGCTCGCCCGGGTCCGGACGGCCGTCCCCGCGGCTACTTCGCGACCTTGATCGAGGCGAGCGCGCGCAGCTCGCCCGCGGTCTGCCAGCCGGTGCCGACCTGCTTGAGCACGCGGACGCGGAGCGCGCCCTGCTTGTTCAGCTTGATGAACGGCACGAGCTTGGCGCTCTTGGATTCGAGGTCCTTCTTCTCGATGATCACGCTGCTGCCGCCGCTGGCGTCGGCGAGGACGAGCCGCTCGAACGTCTTGATCCCGGCGGCCTCGAGCAGCTGCGCGAGGCGCCAGCCGTGCGTCTCCTCGGAGCCCGGCTGCGGCTCGCGCGGCAGCGCGAGGATCTGCGGGCCGGTCAGCTGGCTCTTGCCGGCCGGCGTCTCGATCTCGATGACGAGCTTCGCCGGATCGGCGCCCTCGCCGGTGCCGCCCTGGTGCTCGCCGGAGCGGCCCTCGGTGGCGAGCTGGATCCGGACCTCGCGGAGATCGTCGGCGCGGAGCTTCGGCTGGCCGTGCTTGGCGTGCTCGACCGGATCGAACATGCCGAACGCGGGCTTGCCACCCTCGCCGGGGAACAGCGCCGGGATCATGTCCGGGTACGACTGTGACGGGCGCCCCAGCTCCTCGGTCTTTGCACCGACGAGCTTGACCTTCTGCCATGTGCCGAGGCGCCGCGAGCCCTCGGGGACCAGCGTGTCGACCCGCGGCCACTTCGCGATCTGCGCCGGATCGACCTTCGCGACCGAGGCGTCGTCGACGAAGATCTCGACGGTGCCGGCGGCCACGGTGGCGACCGCGGCCGGCGCCGAGCCGGACAGGGCCCCGGCGGAGCCGCCGGAGCCGGTTGATCCCGACGACCCCGACGAGCCGGACGTGGCGGTGGGGGGCCGCTCCTCCTTCTTGCAGCCGGACGACGCGGCGAGCATGGCGGCGAGGTACACAACCAGAGTTCGCATCGCGCGCGACGTTAACACGCCGCCACCACGCCGCCCTTGCCACCACGCCGCCCTTGCCACCGCGCAGATGGGGCCGCTAACGTCCCTCTTCCGTGTCGAACAGGTCTCGCGGTCGCACGCTCGCGCTGGTGTTGATCCTGGAGCTCACCGTCGGGGCCATCTTCTGGTTCTCGTGGTCTCCGAGCGCGCCCGCGGCGGCGCAAGCGCCGCCTGCGCCGGCGGCAGCGCCCGCGCCGACGGCAGCGCCCGCGCCGACGGCAGCGCCCGCGGCCGGAGACGCCGCCGCGCAGCCCGCGCCGGCCAAGCCCGCGGCGCCTGTGCCGGCCAAGGCGTGCCCGAAGTCGTCGAAGCCGAAGAAGGACAAGTCGCTCGCCGATGATCTCCTGCCGATCGGCATCCTGATCGCCGTCATCGTCATCGTCGCGGTCCGGCTGCCGCGGCCGGAGCTCTCGCACTCGCTCCTGTTCCGGCGGCGGCGGCTCCTCAACTGGCTGCCGCTCGGGCTCACGTACTCGTTCCTCTACTTCGGCCGCTACAACATCAAGCAGTTCCAGGGCATCGGCCTCACCGAGGCCGAGTACGGCACGGTGTTCGGCGTCGGCTCGATGGTCTACGGCCTGTCGTTCCTGCTCAACGGGCCGCTCACGGATCGGTGGGGGGGCCGCGCGACGATCCTCCTCGCCGCCGCGGGCTCGGGCGTCGCGAACGTGCTGATGGGGTACATGGCGATGACCGGGGACACGTTCGGCATGCCGACGGTGACGGCGTTCGCGACCGCCTACGCCCTCAACATGTACTTCCAGAGCTTCGGCGCGGTGTCGATCGTGAAGGTCAACGCCGCCTGGTTCCACCTCCGCGAGCGCGGGACGTTCGGCGGCATCTTCGGAATCCTGATCTCGCTCGGGCTCTACTTCGCGTACGACATCGGCAAGCGGATCACCGACACACTCTCCATCGAGTGGCTGTTCTACATCCCCGCCGTGGTCCTGTTCCTCTTCTTCGGCCTGTCGTACCTGTTTGTGCGCAACTCGCCGTCGGACACCGGGCACCAGGACTTCGATCTCGGCGACGCCACCGACGACGGAGAGCGGCTCACCGTCCGCCAGGTGTTCGTGAAGCTCCTCACCCACCCGGTGATCCTCACGATCTCGATCATCGAGCTGTGCTCGGGCTTCTTGCGCCAGGCCATCCTGCAGTGGGGGCAGGACTTCGGGAAGGGGCTCCGGCTCTCGGACACGTTCGTGTTCGAGAACTGGGGCATGGTGTCGTGCGTCGCCGGCATCACCGGCGGCATGTTCGCCGGCGCGATCAGCGATCACCTGTTCCAGTCGCGGCGCAGCCCGGTGTCGGCCGTGCTGTACGGCATCATGCTCGGCGGCGCGATCCTCATCGTCCCGATGCTCGCCGCGCCGGCCGGCATCGGCTGGGTGGTCGCGTTCATGTCGATGGCGATCATCGGCGTGCACGGGATGCTCACGGCGACCGCCTCGGCCGACTTCGCAGGCCGGAGGAACACCGGCATGGCCGTCGGCATCATCGACGGCTTCGTCTACATCGGCTCGACAATCCAGTCGTTCGTCTACGGCGCGACCTTGCCCGCGTCGAAGATCCGCGACGAGTACGGCTGCCTCGTCGCCAACCCGAAGGCCGCGGACGTCGACAACTGGCGCGTGTGGCCGTACGCGATGATCCCGATCGCGCTGATTGGATTTTTGTTGACACTGCGGATCTGGAACGCGAAGCCCACGCGCCGCGGCGGCGGCACCGCCGCGCCGAAGCCCGAGGAGCCTGCGGAGCTCCCCGCGGCGCGCGCGGTCCGCGCTCCGAAATAGGCTGTCAGCAATCTCCGCGTTTGTTCGCCTCTTGGCGAAAATTTTAGGCTTTTCATTTCGCGCCAGGAGCGTAATCCAGATCGCGAGAGATCCTCCGTTATCTACGCCTCACCGTCGAGAAAATGTACACCGAAGATTGCTGATGACAAAAAGTGGTGTCGTGATGGAGTAAAAACACAGGTGACTCGAGCGAGCGCTATTGATACGCCGAGCGCCCATGACACGAACCACAGCAGCTCTGCTCATCTCTCTTCTGATCACGGCCTGCGCGGTGGACGGGACTCCTGGTACGACAGGAGACGAGGGCGTCGGCGAGTCGGCCATGACGTACGGCGACAGTCGTGAGGACGGCGCGGACTCCGCCACGAATCTCACGTATCCGACGCAGCACCCGCGCATTTTCCTGACGCCGCACCGCACGCGGCTCGCCGCGGCGCTCGCGCAGGGCACGCCGGCGGCGAGCCGGTTTCGTACGAGGGTCGATCAGTGGCTCGGCGGCGCGGACCTCTGGGGCTTTCAGGCCTGGAATGGCGCGCTCCTCTCGCAGCTCAGCGGTAATACGGCGTACTGCACGAAGTCCGTGGCTCAGGTCGAGGCGCAGGTCGCCCTCGCCGAGGCGGCGATCGCCGCCAATCAGCGCCCGGCCGTGGCCTCCGACAGCTACCTGCAGATCGGCGAGCTGATCGGCGACCTCGCGCTGGTCTACGACTGGTGCTTTGCGCAGGTGACCTCCTCCCAGCGCGCCCGCTGGATCGCCTACGCGAACCAGGCGGTGTGGAACGTCTGGAACTACTCGCAGGCCAAGTGGGGCAGCACCACGATGCCGTGGAGCGGCTGGTCGACGAACAACCCCTCGAACAACTACTACTACTCGTTCCTACGCGCCACGATGCTGCTCGGGCTCGCGACGAAGGGCGAGAGCTCGCAGGCCGACGCCTGGCTCGTGAAGTTCCGCGATGAGAAGATCCTCGGCCAGCTCGTGCCGACGTTCGAGCAAGACCTGTTCGGCGGCGGCTCGCGCGAGGGGACCGGCTACGGCGTGGCGATGCGGCGGCTGTACGAGCTCTACCTGTTCTGGCAGGCGACCACCGGCGAGGACCTCGCCACGCGGACTGGGCACACGGGCGCCTCGCTGCTCGCGTTCATGCACCAGACGATGCCGACGCTCGATCGCGTCGCGCCGACCGGCGACCACGCGCGCGACGCGACCGCGGCGTTCTTCGACTACCACCGCGACTACCTCGAGGAGCTGATGGCGATCTTCCCGAGCAGCCCGCACGCGCAGCGCGCCAAGACGCTGCTCGCCGGCTCGAACGTCCCGGCCATGACGAGCGCGTTCATGGTCGCGTACGACTTCATCAATGACCATACCCAGCTCTCGGCGCAGCCGCTCGACGGGCTCAACACCGCGTACTACGCGAGCGGCATCGGCGAGCTCTACGCGCGCTCCGGCTGGGACAAGGGCGCCACGTGGATCAACCTGATCGCGGGCCCGTACACCGAGTCCCACGCGCACCAGGATCAGGGCTCGCTCATGCTCTACAAGGGCGGCTGGCTCGTCTACGACGCGAACGTGCAGTCGCGGTCCGGGCTGTCGCAGAAGACGAACTCGCACAGCCTCGTGCGGATCGATCGCGCCGGCACGCCGATCAAGCAGCTCACCGGCACGACCTCGACGCTCGCGGCGCTCCAGCAGGGCGCTGGCTACCTGCACGCGGCGGCGGACGTGACGGCCGCGTACCGCGGCAATAGCGCCATCCAGAAGGTGCAACGCGAGCTCGTGTTCCTGCCGCCGAACGTCGTCGTCGTGTACGACCGCGTGCAGACGGCCGCTGACACCACGCAGACGTGGCAGCTCGCGCTGCCGGTCGCGCCGTCGATCAGCGGCGCGACCGCGACGGTCGCGAGCGGCGGCCACACGCTGAGCGTCACCCGGATCGGCGCGACCGGCGGCGCCATGTCGGTCTACGACTTCCGCGCCGACCCCGACCTGAAGGGCGGCTTCCGCCTCGACGAGCAGCTGCCGGGCGGCGACCGGCGCTACCTCCACGTGCTCGCGCTCGATGGCGCCGTCACGGCGGCGACCCAAAGCGGCGCGAGCGGCGTCACGCTGAGCCTCGCCAGCGGCGGCACGGCGACGGTGAGCTTTGCGCCCGACGCGGTCGGCGCGACGCTCACGCGGGCCGGGCAGGCGCAGGCGCTCGGTGCGGGCGTCAACGCGCTCCCCGCCGAGGCGCAATAGCGGGCCGGACGGAGCGGGCACCGGGCGAGCGCGCACGCGTGCGCGATCGCTCGCGCGCACGGTGGCGCTCGCTCGGTTGACAGTCGCCGCGCGCAGGCAAAGCTGTCGATCATGAGCTCAGCCGATCTCGGTGACGCGGCCGCCGCGATCTCCTCCATCGCCCACCCGCTGCACGACGAGGAGGAGCTCGATCAGCTCGTGGATCGGGTCTGCCGCTCGCGCATCGTGCTGCTCGGCGAGTCGACGCACGGCACGCGCGAGTTCTACCAGCTGCGCGCGGCGCTGACGCGCAAGCTGATCTCGCGGCACGGCTTCTCCGCGCTCGCGATCGACGCCGACTGGCCCGACGTGCACCCGGTGGATCGCTACCTCCGCGGCCAGGGCGACGACGAGACCGCGGACGCCGCGCTCGCGAGCTTCGAGCGGTTCCCGGCGTGGCGGTGGCGCAACACGGAGGTGGCCGAGCTCGTCGAGTGGATGCACGGCTACAACTGCCACCGGCAGCCGGCCGAGCGCGTCGGGTGCTACGGCCTCGATCTGTACGCGGTCCACGCGTCGACCCGCACCGTGCTGTCGCACCTCGCGGACATCGATCCGGAGGCGGCGGCCCGGGCGCGCGCGCGCTACGCCTGCTTCGATCACACGGCGGCGGAGCACGGCGGCATCCCCGAGTCGTTCGAGGACGAGCTCGTCGAGGAGCTCGTCGAGATGCAGCGGCGGCGGACGGCGCGCTCCGGCCGCGCGCCCTCGGGCCAGGCCTGGTTCCGCGCGGTCCAGGGCCCGCACGCCGCGCGGCGCGCCGAGGCGTACTACCGCGCGCTCGTCGCCGGGGCCGCCTCGGCGTGGAGCCTGCGTGAGGCCGAGCTGGCGGACACCGTCGATCTGCTGGCGCGGCAGCTCGTGGTCGCGGGCGCGCCGGCGCGGATCGTCGTGTGGGCGCACAACGCGCACGTCGGCGACGCGCGCGAGCCAGGGCGCCGGCAGACGCTCGGCGGGGTCCTGCGGCAGCGGTACCGGCGCGACGTGGCGATCGTCGGCTTCACGACGTACGATGGCACCGTCTCGTGCGCGCACGAGTGGGACGGGCCGCCGGAGCAAGAGGTGCTGCGCCCGGGCAGCGCCGGCAGCTGGGAGCAGGTGTTCCACGAGGTCGGGATGCCGCGGTTCATGGTGACGGCCGCGGCGCTGCGGCGGGCGGTCGGCGCGGGGGCGGAGCGGCCGCACCGGGTGGTCGGCGCGGTGTACCGGCCCGAGATCGAGCGCTGGAACGTCGAGACCCCCGCGTGCCTGGCCGAGCGCTACGACGTGATCGTCCACGTCGATCACACCAGCGCGATCGAGCCGCTGCCGCCGCCCGTGCCCATCGAGCGCTACGACGCGCTGACTCGGCATTTCCCCGAGACGTACCCGACGCCGCTGTGATCCCAGATAGATCCCCGCGGTTCGGCCCGTGGATCCGTAGGTGGATCCGTGGGTGGATCCGTATAATGACGGGCGGTGGGTACGTCTTCGGTTCGGGAGTTCCGCGATCGGCTCGGGCTTCTCTCGGCGATCGATCGCGAGCGACGTAGCTTCGGGGCGGCGTCACATCATTACCAGCTCTCGCCGCCGCTCTCGGGCGGCGAGGTCGCCGCGCTCGAGCGCCGGCTCGGCCCGCTGCCGGCGGAGTACCGCCGCTTCGTGCAGGAGCTCGGCGCGCACGGCGCAGGTCCGGGCCACGGGCTCTTGCCGCCGGCCCCCCCGGGCGGCGCGGGCGGCCCAAGCGGCGCGGGCGGCCCAAGCGGCGTGGCCGGCGCGGCCGGCGGGCCCGCGCCCGATCCGGCGCGGCCGTTTTCGTGCCGCGGCTCGACGGCGCACGACGCGCCGGTGCCGCCGGGCGCGCACCTCCTCGACGGCACGCTCGCGATCGCGGACGACGGCTGCGGCGCGCGCGCGCTGCTCGTGGTGCGCGGGCCGTGCGCCGGTGAGGTCTGGCGGGACGAGACGGCGGGGGGCGGCGCCGTCGAGCCCGACGCGCCGGGCCTCTTCGCGTGGTACGGGCGGTGGCTCGATCGGGCGCTCGTCGAGTGGCTCGAGGGCGCGGCGCCCGCGATCGCGCTCGACGGCCCGTCGGATCCCGCGGAGCTCGAGGCGATCGCGTTCGGGTTCGAGCTCGTCGAGCAGGGGGCGCGGCGCGCGCCCCAGCTGCTCCGCACGCTCGGCTACCTGCACCTGCGCGAGCGGCGGTGGGCCGACGCCGAGTCCACGTTCGTCGCCGCGGCCGCCGCGAGCGACGAGGAGCCGGCCTCGCGTCTCTCGCTCGATCGCGCGCGGCTCGCGATCGTGCGCGGCGATCCCGAGCACGCGATCGCGCTCGCTCGCCGCGGGCTCGGCCTCGCGGGCGGGTGGCACGCCACGCGCGACGCGCTCCGCGACGTGCTCGAGCGGGCGCTCGCCGCGACGTCGCGCCCCGACGAGGCGCTGTGGGTCCTCGATCAGCGCGCGTCGGACAGCCACTACTCGCTCGTGCTGCACCACCGGCTCGCGCGCGAGCGGCTCGCCCGCAACGACGTCGGCGGCGCGGGCGCCGCGCTCGAGCGCGCCGCCCAGATGGCGACGATCCTCGGGGCGCCGCAGCCGGTCGAGGCGCGCGTGTCGGCGAGCTTCCAGCCGATCATCGCCGAGCTGCGCCGGGCCGGCCGCGCCATCGACGCCGAGGCGCTCGAGGCGCGCGTGTCCCTCATCCTCGGCGCCAACTGATCGTCTGTTCGGGTCGTCTGCGCACGAAGCTTGCTGGGGACTTCCGCCCGGGAGGTGACGCCATGCCGCGCAAGCAGCGATTCAGACCCGCACGCAAGCCGACTGCCGCAGGAACTCTCACGGATCTCGAGCCGCTGGATCGAGCGGGCCCGGACGAGCCCGTGGTCGCCTCAGGCGTGCCGCACGAGCGGCCACGCGAGCGGAGTCAGCGCTACGTCGAGCCGGGTCGCCGCAACACGAACTTGTTCGCGGCGATGTACGACCTCGGCGGAGAGTCTGGCTGAGCGCGCGCGTCGCAGCGGGCAGGATCGCACGTGCGAATCGCCCGCGCTCCGGCCGGAGAGCGGGCGCGGCGCTCAGCGCGTGTATCGATCCATGAGATCGGCGTAGCCGGTCGGGAACCAGAGCTCGAGCTCCTTGGCGCGCTGCATCGCGAACGGGTGCGTCCGCCACAGGGTCAACAGCACCTTGTAGGCCTTGTCGAGCGTCGATCGATCGACGTCCTCGTACTCGCGCACCTGGCGCAGGAACTCGTCGCGGTCCATCTCCGCGGCGAGCCGCGTGGTGCCGCCGGCGAGCTTCATCAGCGTCGTGCGCGCGGGCTCGATGTCCTGCGCGCAGAGGAGCGCCGCGCGATCGGCCGTGAGCTCGGCGCAGCGGTACCACTCGTAGAGCGCGATCACGAGGCCCTGGCCGAGCAGGGCGCCGAGGCCGAACGTCGCCTGGCCGAGCAGGTTCACGACCGCGGCGATGTTGCGCGCCATCGTGCCGTACAGGACGTGTCCGGCCTTGATGTGGCCGACCTCGTGCCCGATCACGAAGAACAGCTCCTCGTCGCTGAGCAGGTCGACGAGCCCCGCCGTCAGCGTGATGAACGGCCGCGTGTGCCCGTACGTGAACGCGTTCGGCTCCGAGTCCGCGGTCACGTAGAGCTCGGGCTCGGGGACGTCGAGGATCTTGCACGCCCACTGGAGGCTCCGGTGCAGCCGGCCGAACATCTTCGGCGTGACGCGCAGGTTCGAGGCGACGTTGTCGACGTAGTACAGCCGCTCGAGGCCGTACTCGAGGACCTTGCCGATCAGCTTGTCGAGGCCGGGGATCTTCTTGAGCGCGTCGGTCGCGCGCGCGTCGCTCGGGTGCTGGAGCTCGCTCGCCACGAGCCCGGTGAGCGGCCGCAGCTTCCGCTTCTTGGGTCCCTTGCCGTCATCGCTCGCCGGAGGTTCGCTCACCGCCGCATCATAGATCGTCCGGGATCCGCGATATGGTGGCCGCGCGTGATCGGCTGTGTCGATGTCGATTACCGGGACACCGGGGTCACCGCCGCGTGCGTCGGCGCGGAGGGCTGGGCGTCCGAGCTCGCCCGGATCGAGGTGGTCGTGCGCGCGCCCGGCCGCCCGGCGGCGTACCAGCCGGGCGCGTTCTACGAGCGCGAGCTGCCGTACCTGCTCGAGGTGCTCGAGCGCATGCCGCCGCTCGAGCTGGTCATCGTCGACGCGTACGTCTGGCTCGGGCCGGACCAGCCCGGCCTCGGCAAGCGGCTCCACGACGCGCGCGGCGGGATCGTCGTCGGCGTGGCGAAGACGCGGTTCGCGGGGGCCGAGGCGAGCGGCGGGGGCGCGCGCGTGAGCGGCGGCGCCTCTCAGGTGATCGACGTGCGGCGAGGCGACAGCGATCGCCCGCTGCACGTCACCGCCGTCGGGATGGATCCGGCGGCCGCGGCGGCCCACGTCGCGGCGATGCACGGCGAGTTCCGGATCCCGACGCTGCTCCGCCGCGCGGACGCGCTCGCGCGGGGCCACGCGCCGCTGAGCGGGCGGTAGCCCGGCACCAGGTCCGGGCCCGGCTCGGCCCGGGCGCTAGGCCCGGGCGCGGATCGTCTCGAAGTCGAGGCCGAACCGCGCGAGGTACTTGCGGAGCCGGTCGGAGTCGTTGCGCGTCGTCCGCTGCGCGAGCGAGCGCGCGAACAGGATCCGCCCGGCCGCGGACAGAGACGGTGACGCGGCGCAGACCCGGGCGACGTCCGCGAGCTGCACGCGGTCGAAGCGATCGAGCGCGCCGGCCTCCTCGCCGAGGAGCGCGGCGAGGCCGTCGTCCGCGGCGTCTGCGCCCTCGGCGGCGTCGGCCCCCGCGCCAGCGCGGGCCGCCGTGAGCCGGGTGATCTCGGCCGCGACGCCCGCGGCGTCGATGCGGCCGCCGTCGGCGAGCGTGGCCATCCGGCGGAGCGCGGCGTTGAAGTCGCGGAAGTTGCCGGACCACGGCGCGGTGACGGCGAACGCGAGGAACGCGTCGCGCGCGGTCCTCGCGAACGAGACGCGGAACCCCAGCTCGACCGAGAGCCGCTCGAGCTCGTAGTCGAGGTTCGGCTCGACGTCCTCGGGGCGCTCGCGCAGGGCCGGGATGCGGAACGTCCACAGCGCGAGCCGCGCGAGCAGGTCCTCGCGGAACCGGCCGGCGCGCACGTCCGCCGCGAGGTCGCGGTTCGTGCCGGCGATGAGCTGGAACTCGCTCGCGACCTCCTTGTCGGCGCCGAGCGGGTAGAACCGGCGCTCCTCGATCGCGGTGAGCAGCATCGCCTGCTCGTCGCGGCCGAGCTCGCCGATCTCGTCGAGGAAGACGAGCCCGCCGTGCGCCTTGCGGAGCAGCCCGGCGCGCGCCTCGGCGGCGCCGGTGAACGCGCCCTTGGCGTGGCCGAACAGGACCGACATCGCGAGGTCGCCGCGCAGCGTGGCGCAGTTGACGCCGACCAGCTCGCCCGCGAGGTGCTGCCGGATGCGCTTCAGCTCGTGGATGCGCCGGCACAGCGCCGTCTTGCCGGTGCCGGTCTCGCCGGTGAGGAGCAGCGGATCGCGCGAGCGGCTCGCGACGTGCTCGAGCTCGTCGATCATCGCGTTGAACGCCGCGTTGCGCGTCGGGATGCCCGCCTTGAGCAGCGACGCGCCGGCCGTGCGCCGCGCGCGGAACCGCGCCGCCAGCCGATCGAACTTCTCGAGCTGGAGATCGATGACGTCGACCTGGCCGATCGTGTCCCGGGGCGCGCTCGAGTCGTGCGCGCCGCGGCGCGGGGATGCCTGCAGCAGCACGCCGGGCATCGCGCGCGTCTCGCAGAGCAGGAACAGGCAGATCTGGACGACGTGCGTGCCGGTCGTGATGTGCAGGAAGTAGTCCTCGGTGGCGCGCCACGCGTACGCCTCGGCGAAGTCGTCGAGCGCGGCGTACACCTGCGAGAAGTCCCACGGGTTCGCGAGCTCGAGCAGGTGCGGGTGCACCTCCGTGTGCGGCGACACCTGCGCGATGTCGGCCGCGACCTGCGCCGCGAGCTGCCGGGTCTGCGGCTGCGCGAGCAGCTCGAAGCGATCGACGCGGAAGTCCGGCTGCTGGCAGAGCGCCACCGTCGGCCGCCACCGCGCCCAGCGCTTCTCCGTGAGCCCGGCGTCGAGCGTCGAGCCGACCAGGCCGATCACCACGTTCTTGCGTACCATATCGCCGCGGATAGTACCCTATCCAGGGCTATCGCTGGGGTGCAGCCAAGTGGCTGAAATTACGAGGCCGGGAGGCTGGCGCTGTCGCTGCAGAGAGGATTCCCCGGAGACACGAACATGACGACCACGACGAACACGACGACGAACACGACGGCGACCGCGACGGCGACTGCGACGAAGACGGGCTACCAGCTGCTGCCGACCGGCCACGCGCCGATCAAGGCGTGGACGCAGGGCGTGCCGTTCGAGGCCGAGGCTGAGGCGCAGCTCCGCCGCGTCGCTGCGCTGCCGTTCATCCACCAGTGGATCGCCGTGATGCCGGACGTCCACGCGGGCATCGGCGCGACGGTCGGTAGCGTGATCGCGTCCGCGCGCGCCGTGATCCCGGCGGCGGTCGGTGTCGATATCGGCTGCGGCATGATGGCGGTGAAGACGTCGCTCCGCGCCGAGCAGCTGCCGGACGACCTGCGCCCGCTGCGCCTCGCGATCGAGGCGGCGGTCCCGCACGGCCGCACGGATCGCGGCGGGAAGAACGACCGCGGCGCGTACGGCGAGCCGCCAGCGCGCACGGTCGACGCGTGGGCGGAGCTGCAGCCGGGCTACGAGCAGATCCTCGCCAAGCACGAGAGCGCGGGGAGCGCGATGCGCGTGAACCAGCTCGGGACGCTCGGGACGGGGAACCACTTCATCGAGCTGTGCCTCGATGAGGCCGGCGCGGTGTGGGTGATGCTGCACTCGGGCTCGCGCGGCGTCGGGAACCGCATCGGCTCGTACTTCATCGATCGCGCGAAGGCGGAGATGCGCCGCTGGTTCATCAACTTGCCGGACGCGGACCTCGCGTACCTGCCGGAGGGGAGCGAGCTGTTCGACGACTACGTGCACGCCGTCGAGTGGGCGCAGCGCTACGCGCGGATGAACCGCGAGCTCATGATGCACGCGACGATCGATGCCCTGCGCGCGACCGGCCTTTTGCCCGAGTTCACGGCGCACCTCGAGGCGGTGAACTGCCACCACAACTACATCTCGCGTGAGCATCACTACGGCGCGAACGTGATCGTGACCCGCAAGGGCGCGGTCCGTGCGCGGCAGGGTGAGCTCGGCATCATCCCGGGCAGCATGGGCGCGAAGTCGTTCATCGTGCGCGGTAAGGGTAATGCCGAGTCGTTCACGAGCTGCAGCCACGGGGCGGGGCGCGCGATGAGCCGGAACAAGGCGAAGAAGGTGTTCTCGCTCGCCGACCACGCGGCCGCGACCGCGGGCGTCGAGTGCCGCAAGGACGAGGACGTGATCGACGAGACGCCGGGCGCGTACAAGGCGATCGACGACGTGATGGCGGCGCAGGCCGACCTCGTCGAGATCGTGTACACGCTGAAGCAGGTCGTGTGCGTGAAGGGGTAGGCGGCGGGTGACGGGCGCTGCGAGCTGCCGCGAGGCGGCTCGTGAGGGCACATCAGGGCGCGTCCAGCTGTGACTCGATGAAGGCCCCGCTCGCCGCGCTGATCGCGGCGGGCGGGGCTTCGCCGTGCGTTTGCGCTTCGCGACGATGGCGCTCCTCGGGCGGTAGGCGCCGTCGTGGTAGCGTTTGGGGCATGGCGGTCACGCAGCGCACCTGGTCTCCCGAGGCCATCGAGCACGCGGACCAGCGGGTCTGTCTGCACGACGTGCCGTGGTCGCACTACGAGATCGTGCTGGCCGTGAAGGGTGACGCGCCGGTGCCCCGGATCGCGTACCTGGAGGGTGAGCTCGAGCTGATGAGCCCGTCGGCTGACCACGAGATGATCAAGTCGCGGATCGGACAGTTGATCGAGGCCTACGCCGCCCATCGCGGGCTCGATCTCTGGCCGGTCGGCTCATGGACGGTGCGCAGCGCGCCCACGAGGCGCGGCGTCGAACCGGACGAGTGCTACACGCTCGGTGATCCGCGCCAGAAGCGCGTCCCCGATCTCGCGATCGAGGTCGTGTGGACGCGCGGCGGCCTCGACAAGCTCAACATCTATCGTGGCCTCGGCGTCGGAGAGGTCTGGTTCTGGCGCGAGGGCAAGCTCGACGCGTATGCGCCGCGCGATGGCCAGTATCAGCCGATCAGCGAGAGCGTCGTGGTGCCGGGTCTCGATCTGCAACTCGTCGCGCGCTGCGCGACGGCGAGCCCGGCCGAGGCGCTGGCCGAGCTCCGCAAGAGCTGGGAATGACTGCTTCGGCTCGCCATTTCGACTGAGCCGGACTAGTCTTGAGGCACTCGCGTGACCACGAAGTACGAAGTCCAGCTCGAGGGTGTCCACGCACAGGACCTCTCGTTCGGCGTCCTGCGCGATCTCGCGGAGCTTGTCGTCGAGGGGGCGAGCCGCGCCGCGCGCCTCGCGGCCGAAGGGCGGAGCACGGCCCGCGGCGGGGCTCCGGTCTGGCTCGGGGAGGCCGGGGATGTGCGGCTGGTCGGGCTTCGCGAGGGCTCGCTCGTGCTCGATGTGACCGCGCGCCCGCTCGCCGAGGTTGTCCCCGGCGTCTTCCCGGCCGGCACCGGCGAGACGGCGCTCGATCTCCTGATGTCGGCCGTCGATGACGCGCTCCAGGGGCGGCGCGATAGCGAGCGCCTCGACCTGGGGATGCTGCAGACGCTCGTCAAGGTGCGCGCGCTGTTCGGGCGTGGTGCTCGCAGCCTGCAGCTGACGCGCGTCGGCGGCGCGTCGGTCAAGCTCGCCGAGCCCGCCGCCGAGAGGTTTCTGCGGCTCGCGACAGAGACGCCTCCATCGCGGATCGACCGCATCGTGGGGCACCTCGATTCGCTCACGATGAGCACGCGTACTTGTCTGCTGAAGCTCTTCGATGGGACTTCGCTGCGGGGGAACGTCGGGACGAGCGTCGACCTGGATCACTTGAAGAGCTGCCTTGGATCGGATGTGGTCGTCGAAGGGCTGATCTCGTTTCGCCCCTCGGGCCGTCCACAGCGGGTCGAGATCGATCACGCCGCGGCTGCACAGGCGCGGGACGTGTTGTGGATGCAAACGCCGCATGGCGAGCTCCCCGGTGACCAGCTCGCGATTCCCACCCATGAGCTCGCTCCGTATTTTGGGCAGTGGCCGGGCGATGAGGACGACGAACAGGTCTTCGCCGCGCTGCGAGATCTCTCGTGAAGCTGGAGACCGAGCAGCTCGTCCTCGATACCAATATCCTCGTCCACTTGCTACGTGGAAGACAGGCAGGTCAGGCGATCGAGCACGTATACGGCATCAGCCGGCGTGCTCCGCGCGCGATCATCTCCGTCGTGACAAAGGGCGAGCTCAAGTCGCTCGCGTACAAGTTCGAGTGGGGTGCCGACAAGCGGGAGGCGCTCGGCGCCATGCTCACGGCGTTGCCGGCCGCGGATATCTCGCACGGCTCCATCTACGACGCGTACGCCGCGATCGATTTTGCCAGCATGAGCCTCGGCATGAAGATGGGAAAGAACGATCTCTGGATCGCCGCGACGACACTGGTCGTGGGTGGCGTCTTGTTGACGACGGACGCTGATTACGATCACCTGGCGCCGACGGGGCTCCGCGTCGAGCGCGTCCTCGAAGCGCAATTGAGATGACGCGGCTCAGGGACCGGGCGGGCGGCCTCCGGGCGCGGGGGCGCGCGGGGGCATGAGGGCGGCGCGCGCGCGTCGGCGGCGCACGATGACGAAGGTGATGAGGAGGGCCAGGGCCAGGAGGTCGAGCGGGATCACGATGTCGTTGGGCTCGGTGATCACGATCGGGGGCTGGCGCACGAGCGTGCGATCGGGGCTCGGCGCGAAGTAGAGCTCGTCGGTCGCGGGCCGCGGGTTGCTCTCGTCGACGAACGTGGTCGCGAAGCGCAGGTGATCGCCGAGGCCGGCGAGCTCGGGGAGGCCGGGCTCGATCGGCGCCGCGTACAGGACACGCGCGAACCACGGCTTGTCGGCGAGCGTGGCGGCGTAGCGCTCGGTCGAGAGGACGTGCACGCGCAGGACGCGGTCCGCGTACGAGGCGCGCGCGGGCTCGGCGGCGGGCTCGCGGTACGGGTAGAACGGCCGATCGGCCTGGAACGACATCCGCACCGTCCGCGTCGCCACGTCGTAGCGCGGCTGCGCGTCGGCCTCGTCGGTCGCGACGACGAACGCGGTGAGCTTCCACTTCTGCGCCACGTAGCGCTCGAGCCACGCGGTCAGCGTCGGCGTGGCGGCGAAGCCGTGCTGGCCGAGCCACGCGGAGAGCGCGCCGGCGTCGTCGGCCTCGACGGTGGTGGCGTCGAAGCCGGCCACGCGGGCGGTGGCGAGCACGCGCACCGCGTCGGGCGCCGCGGCGGTCGACGCCTCCTGCGCGTCCCCGCCCGACATCACCATGCAGGCCTCGAGCAAGAGGGCGCTCGGCCTGATCTTCGTCTCGCGCTCGTGGCGGACCTCGGGGCGGATCCGGTCGGCCATGCTCGCGAACACGCCGTCGCTGACCTCGCCGAGCTGGGGCGTCGTCGGCGTCGGTACGAGGAAGCCGAACGCGCGCGTCGTCGCGCGGAACTGCGCGCGCCGGATGAAGTGCTCGGTCCGGGTCGCCGGATCCCAGAGGATGATCGCCTCCTCGGCGGCGATCTGTACCTCCTGGCCCTCGGGCGGCGCCGGCGCGCAGGCGGCAGCCTCGCCAGCTGTCTGCGCGAGAGCGGCCACGGACAAGGCGCACGCAAGGGCGGCGAGGACCCCACGGAGCATGTCCTCCACGGTGCACGGCAGCGGGCGCGAACGCCAAGGGGCGAGCGCGGCGAACACGCGGATCCCAGCCGGGCCGGCCCGCTCCGGGTTGATTTGGGCCGGCCCGCTCCGGGCTCGGCCCGCTCCGGGGTTGATTGGGCAGTGGCTGGCCGCTCCGGAGCGCGGGCAGCGCGAGGTATGTAGACGCAAGAAGTGTAGGCAAGAATCCAGAAGCTTCATGGATACAAGAAGTTGGGAACAAGGTCCAACCATTGGACCGAAAGCTGTGATAGGTGCTCCTCCATAGCGATGGCGCCCTACACGGTCCAGATCCTCATCCCCCGCGCGGTGCAGATCGAGCCGCTCGCGCTGCTCCGCCGGATGCGCGCCTGGCGGTCCGACGTCGGGCTCGTGCGCGGCGACGGCCGGCTCACGTTCCGCATCCCGACGAACGATCTGCCGCTGCTCGTCTCGGTCTTCGAGGCCGCGCCCGAGGCGTACGCCGCGCCGCTGTGCGACGCGCTGACGTGGACGCCGTGGTGGCACGAGCGCTGGGACGACATCGCCGCGCGGTGCCCGGCGTCGATCATCGTCGAGATGCAGGTGCAGCGGCCGATCCACTACGCGAGCATGCTCCTGGCGTTCCTCGCGACGCTCGACGCGGTGCTGGCCTCGCTCGACGAAGAGGATCACCACGGCGCGGTGCTGCACTGGATCCCGGCGCAGCAGCTCCTCACGCTCGAGCGCTACCGCGCGCTGCGGATCGATCACGGCCCGTGCGGCCCGGCGGTCAACGTGCGGATCGCCAACGCCACGGGGCGGCCGGGCGAGCTTCTGGCCGACACGGTCGGCCTCGCGGAGCTGGGGCTCCCCGATCTGCAGCTCGCGTTCCGCGGCCGCGATCCGGGCGAGGTGATGCTGCGGCTGCGGCTCATGGTCCGCAGCATGTTCGTCGGGGATCGGCTCGAGTGCGGCTGGATCGAGGAGGCGTCGTTCTTCCCGCCCGAGCGCGACGCGCTGACGCTGCAGCTCGACGAGCTGGCCTGCTAATCGAAGCAGGGCATCGCGCTGCAGAACTTGGTGTCGATCAGCTTCTTGTTCGCGTCGAAGAACAGGTTCTTCTCGACGGTGCCGTCCCGGCGCCGCACGATCCGGACGGCGTGCCACGGCCGGTCGGGGCACGTCACGCCGGTGTAGCAGCCGCTGTTGCGCGCGGGCTCGCCGCTCTCGTCGTAGAGCAGGATGCCGAACCGGCGGTGCGCGGTGTCGAACAGGTCCTTGCGGATCGCGACGCCGAGCGACTCGGTCAGCGCGCCGGACCGGTCGAGGTTCAGCATCTCGACGAGGTGATCGTAGTTGTCGTACTTGTACGAGCGCTTGAACGAGCCGTAGTTGTCCGTCGGGTCG
This sequence comes from Kofleriaceae bacterium, assembly GCA_035558535.1. Taxonomy (GTDB): domain Bacteria; phylum Myxococcota_A; class Polyangia; order Haliangiales; family Haliangiaceae; genus JABFXX01. The sequence continues at coordinate 17,406 of DATMCI010000006.1, read as the reverse complement.
CCGTCCGCGTCGCGGTAGCTCTGCAAAAGCTCGCGGCCGGCGTCGTCGTAGACCGACAGCATCGCGTGGAAGTCGGCGTTCGGGCACTCGACCTTGTCGCCGTCCTCGTCGTGGCACGACTGCGACAGCTGGTTGCCGAGCCGGTCGAACGTGCGCCGCAGCTCGAACGCGTGGAACGCAGGATCTTTGCCGGGGTCGCCGTCGGGCCCGTAGTGCTTGATCGACACCGCGTTGCCGGCGGCGTCGTAGCGCGTGACGTAGCGCGCCGGGCCGCCGGGCGAGCACACCCGCGGCCGCTCATCCTGGCCGCGGCACAGCCGCGACGTGATCGCGCAGCGCTCGTCGACCTCGTAGTCCATCGCGTGGACGAGATCGTGGCCGGCGGCCGGCGTGCCGCGCAGGCTCAGGTAGCGCACAGAGGTCCGGCAGCCGCGCGCGTCGACGCGGTAGACCTCGGCGCTCACGCCCGACGGGCGCGCGGCGGGCTGATCGGTGGCGCCCAGGCAGATGTGGCGGGCGACCGCGCCCTGGCCGTCGCGCTCGATGCGGCGGCCGTGGCAACCCTGCGTCGAGGCGACCGGCTTGTCATCGACGCCGCGGTAGCGCTCGAGCGTCGGACGCCCAGCCGCGTCGCGCGTGACGAGCGTCTTGTGCACGCCCTCGGTGTTCGCCACGGGCTTGCCGGCGAGATCGAACCGCGCCTCCTCGACGACGAACCCGGCGGCGTCGCGCACGAAGGTCGTCCGGGCCACGCCGTCGGTGTCGAGCATCGGATCGCCCTGCCACTGCAGGCATGACAGCTCCGCGACGCGCCGATCTGCGCCGAGCTTGTACGAGAGGAAGCCGCAGCCGTCGAGCGCGTTGGCGCCGTTGCGCCTTCGCCCCGAGTAGCGGTCCTTGCCCTTCCACAGGAGCGCGGCGTCGACGCGGCCGTAGCTGTCGAAGCGCACGCGCTGGAGCGGCGTGCCGTCCGCCTTCAGCAGATAGACGAACGTGCGCTCGACGCGCCCGGCGCGCCGCTCCTCGGCGACGACGACCTCGGCGCCGCGCTTGCCGACGCGCCAGCTCCACAGCCCGGCACCGGCACCGGAGCCTGCGCCGCTGCCGCTGCCGCTCGCGCCGCCGGCCGGTGCCGCGCTGCAGATCGGCCCGGTCACGTCCGCGACGCAGTGCTCGTGCTCGGTCCACGCGAGGCCCCGCGGGATCGCCATCCCGAGCGGCGCCTTGGGGCCGCGCGCCGGCTCGATCATCGTGAACAGCTTGTCGGTGCCGGCGAGCGCCGCCGTCGGGTAGTCGGGGTGCGGCCCGGTCTGCGTGGGCGGCGCCGTGGCGTCCGGCTCGGCCATCGCGGTCATGGCCTCGGCGAGGAGCGCGCTCTGGGCGCTCCGCTCCTCGGCGGCGGTGAGCTTGCCGGGGCAGCGATCGCGCGCGGCGGCGGTTGTGCGCGCGGCGCACTCGAGCGCCACGGCCGACCAGCGGTCGCGCTGGCAGGCGCCGATCAGCGCCACCCGCATCCGGAGCTCGATCGCCTGCGTCAGGTGCGGCTTCAGATCCGGCGGCGTCAGGTTCGCGACGATCGCGGCATCGATCGAGTCGCAGTCCGCGGGGCTCGCGGCGCCGGCCCCGCTGCCAGCCGCGCTTCCAGCAGCTGCAGCCGCAGCTCCGGCCGCGCGCCCGCCCCCGCCGCCCCCGCCACCAGCAGCCCCGACCCCCGCCCCGGCCTTGCCGCCAGCGCTCCCCGCCGCGGACCCTGTTGTTGTCGACGGCGCGCCGTCGCTGTTGCACCCGGCGAGCGCGGCGGCGAGTGCGGCGGCGAGCGCGAACGCGGCGGCGGTCGTGGCGAGCCCTCTGCCCATGGCGGCCCGCCTACGTTGCCACGGAGCGGGCCGCGCGCCGACCTCGATCTGAGGCGAACCGCTCGGGATCCTGGAATTGCTTCCCCAGGACGTGCGTTTCGGCGTACGAGGGAACCCACGCATGAAGACCCGTCTCCTGATCGCCGCGGCCGTGCTCCTGGCCGCGGGCGCCTGCGGGCGTAGCTCGAGCAAGTCCTCCTCTGGCTCGTCTGGCACCTCCTCGCTCGCCAAGGCGGCCGCGGCCGCGGCGGCTGCCGCCGCCGGCGCCGACGAGCAGACCGACGCGGCGGGCGACGCGCCGCCCAAGCGCGAGGCGCTGACGCCCAAGAGCCTCTCGGTGGTGATCCACGCGCTCGCCGCCGCCGACTCGGTGCCCACCGCGGTCGTGTTCGACGTGGGCGTGCCGATCGTCGATCGCTACGCGGTCGGCTCGGGCACCGGCCAGTCCGCCGTGAAGATCACGCCCGAGGTCCGCGGGACCCTCACCTACTCGAGCGTGTCGGGCCTCCGGTTCACGCCGGACGTCGCGTTCGCGTTCGACACGGCGTACGAGATCGAGCTCGCGAAGCTCGAGACCCGCGACGGCGTGCTCGAGCCCCCGGCCGGCACCCGCTGGCAGTACAGCTTCAAGACGCCGCCGTTCAAGCTCCTCGGCGGCGCGCCGACCGAGGTCGACCTCAAGGCCAAGAGCGTCACCATGGAGCTCTCGTTCTCGGGGCCCGTGCTGCCGAACCTGGCGTTCGCCGCGATGGACGTCCTCCTCGACGGCAAGAAGCCGGCGCGCGCGAACCTCGCGCGCTCGACGCCGCTCACGAGCACCGTCTCGATCCAGGTCACCGACCCGGCGCTCACCGTCGGCTCGAAGCTCGCGATCATCATCGCGCGGGATCTGCCCACGCCGGCCGGCGGCAAGCTCGCCAAGGGCGGGCGCGTCAATTACGTCGTCGCGAGCGAGGAGACGCTCTCGATCAAGGCGGCCGACATCGTCGAGAGCGCGAACGGCTTCTTCGTCGAGATCGTGTGCGACGACTCCGCGGCGCCGGAGGGGACGCGCTCGGCGTACATGGCCAGCCAGAGCTGGGACGGGCTCTCGCAGCGCTGCCAGCTCTCCGACACGGCGCTCGCCAAGCTGCGCTTCGATCCGCCGGTGAAGAAGGTGTACGTGACCGACGGCCGCGCGGGCTTCCGCGTGTTCGGTGACTTCAAGCGGGGCACGTACGCGATGAAGATCGAGCCGGGCGCCACCTCCGTCGACGGCGCCGTGCTGCTCGCCCCGTTCTCGAGCTCGTTCGTGGTGCCGGCGAGAAAGCCCCAGCTCTCGTTCGGCTCGTCGGGCCGCTACCTGCCGCGCAGCGCGTGGAACAACCTGCCGATCAAGCACCAGAACGTCGACGCGGTGAACCTGTTCGTGCGCCAGATCCCGGCCGAGAACCTCGTGTTCTGGCTCGGCGGGCCCGACGCCGCCGACGCGCGCACGTCCGATCTGATCCTCCAGAAGGAGATCCCGCTGCGCGGGACGACCGACACGCTCTCGACGACGTGGCTCGACGTCGCCCAGCACCTGCCCGCGACCACGAAGGGCGTGCTCGAGATGAAGCTCGTCGGGCAGGGCGTGCGCGCCACGTCGCGCCTCATGCTGACGGACATGTCGCTCGTCGCGAAGAAGACGGTGACGCCGGGCAAGCCGTGGGAGCAGCAGGTCCAGGTGTGGGCGCTCGGCATGGACTCGCAGGCGCTGCTCGACGGCGTCGACGTCACGCTCGTCCGGCGCAGCGGCAAGACCGTCGCGCGCTGCACCACGGCGGGCGCGCGGGGCTGCCTGCTCTCGACGACGGGGTCCTCCGATCCTGACCGCGGCGAGCCGTTCGCCGTGATCGCGCGCAGGGGCGACGACCTGACGTACATCCGCTATGAGGATCTGCGCGCCACGGTCGCCGAGTCGAGCACGTCGGGCCTGCCGTACACGAGCGACGCGCCGTACCACGCGGCGATGTTCGCCGACCGCGGCGTCTACCGGCCCGGCGACACGACGCATGTCGTGGCGATCGTCCGCGACGCCCAGGAGCGCGCGCCGGAGAAGCCGCTGCCGATCGAGGTCAAGCTGCTCGATCCGCGCGCGAAGGTCGCCCGCAAGCTGACCTTGTCCACGAATGCGAGCGGCGTGATCGCGTTCGCTCACGAGCTGCCCGCGTTCGCCGACACCGGCCACTGGCGCGTCGAGCTGTCGGTCGGCGACAAGCCGCTCTCGGCGTACAGCGTGCAGGTCGAGGAGTTCGTGCCCGAGCGCATGAAGGTGAGCGTCGCGGCGAAGACGCCTGACGCGCGGATCGGCGCGAAGATGGCGTTCGACGTCAGCGCGCAGTACCTGTTCGGCGGCAGCGCGGCGGACGCCGGCGTGCAGCTGAACTGCTCCGTCGAGCCGTCGCGGTTCGTGCCGGACGAGAACGCCGACCTCACGTACGGCGTGGAGCCCAAGGGCCGCGCGGTGCCGCTCGGCGAGGCCACCGAGCAGCTCGATCAGAACGGCAAGGTCTCGATCGAGTGCGCCGACGCGCCGGCCGGCGCGACGTTCACGCAGACGGCGGAGCTGACCGCGACCGCGGCCGTGCTCGAGGCTGGCAGCGGCCGCGCCACGGTGCGCACCGCGACCGCGACGTTGCACCCCGAGGCGTTCTACATCGGGCTGCGCTCCAAGGCGACGCGCGCCGCGGCCGGCGAGGCGTTCACCGTCGAGGGCATGCTCGTCGACTGGAAGGGCCACCCGGCGCCGCAGGTCGCGAGCAAGGTCGCCATCGAGCTCGTGCACCTCGAGGCCGACTACGGCTACGGCTACGACGAGTACAGCGGCGAGAGCCACTACGACCGCAACGTGCGCCAGGTGCCCGAGGGCAAGCTCGAGGCGACGGTCACCGGCGGCAAGTTCAGCTTCAGCGTCACGCCCGCCGAGGCGGAGGCCGGCTACGTCGTGCGCGTCAAGGTCGGCAAGGCCCGGACCGAGCTCGTCCTCGACGGGACGTACCCGTACTCGTACTACGGCTACGGCGGCGACAGCAGCGATCGGACGCCGCGGCCGACGCGCCCGACGCAGCTCCTCGTGAGCGTGCCCAAGCAGGTCAAGGTCGGCGAGGAGGTCGCCGTGTCCGTGAAGACGCCGTACCGCGGCAAGGTGCTGTGGACCGTCGAGACCGATCGCGTCGTCCAGACCGAGTGGCGCGACGCGACCGGCGCCGAGGCGCAGTGGAAGTTCAAGCTGGCCCAGTTCGCGCCGAACGTCTACGTGAGCGCGTTCCTCGTCAAAGATCCGCACCAGGAGTCCAAGGACGCGTTCCTGCCCGACCGCGCGTTCGGCATCTCGTCGGCGCGCGTCCTGCCCGAGGAGTTCACGCAGGACGTGAAGCTCGAGACGCCGAAGGAGATCCGCTCGTCGAGCCAGCTCTCCGTCACGCTCGACGTCGGCCGCAGCGCGGGCCCGACGGTCGCGATGGTCGCGGTCGTCGACGAGGGCATCCTGTCCCTGACCGACTTCCCGACGCCGGATCCGCTCGCGCAGATCTTCGCCAAGCGCGCGCTCGGCGTCGAGACGTACGAGACGATCGGCTGGACGATGCTGCACCAGCCGGCCGGCGCGTCGTCGCGCACGGGCGGCGGCGACGACGGGAGCGGCGGTGACGACGGCGCGCTCGGCAACACCCGCGTCCAGCCGGTGAAGCCGGTGGCGCTGTTCTCCGGCGTCGTGCCGGTCGGCGCCGACGGCAAGCTGACGATCCCGTTCCAGATCCCGCAGTACCGCGGGCAGGTCCGCGTCATGGCGATCACCGCGAGCGCGACGCGCATCGGCCGCGCCGAGAGCAAGGTGCTCGTGCGCGATCCGCTCGTCGTGCAGACGACGTTCCCGCGCTTCGTCACGCAGAACGATCAGCTCGAGATCCCGGTGTTCCTCACGAACGTCTCGGGCGGCCCGCTCGAGGTCTCGCTCGCGCTCGCGAGCGAGGCGCTCGCCCTCCCGGGCATCGCCGCGCCGAAGAACGCACCGGCGCCGATCACGTTCACCGGCAAGAGCTCGGGCGCCGTGAAGCTCGAGGACGGGCGCGCCGACACCATCGTGTTCCAGGCGCGCGCGACGATGCCGATCGGCGGCGCGAAGCTGCGCGTCACCGCGACGGCGAAGGGCCGCGCCGGCACGTTCACCGTGAACGACGAGGTGGAGGTGCCGTTCTTGCCGGCGGGCCCGAAGGAGCGCGCGATCTCGAAGGTGCGCCTTGCGGCCGGCAAGGTCGATCTGGCCGGGCAGCCCGCGCTGCGCAACTGGGTCCCGACGAGCGAGACCACGCGGTTCTGGCTGACGGCGAACCCGTACGGCGAGTCGTTCGATCACCTGAAGTACCTCATCCGCTACCCGTTCGGCTGCGTCGAGCAGACGACGTCGTCGACGCGGCCGCTGCTCTACATCGCCGAGCTCGCCGAGCAGATCGATCCGGAGCTGTCGCAGAAGCGCGTCGAGGACATGGTCCTCGCTGGCGTCAACCGCCTGCTGTCGATGGAGACGCCGTCCGGCGGCCTCGGCTACTGGCCCGGCGCGACGGAGCCCGAGGAGTGGGCGACCGCGTACGCGACGCACATGCTGATCGACGCCAAGCGCGCGGGCTATGCCGTGCCCGACGACCGGCTGACCGGGATCCTCAACTGGATCGACGCGCGCGTGACCCTGCGCGAGCGCAACGGCCGCGTCCACGCGAACCGGTGGGGCCACTACGACGAGCAGGCGGAGGCGTACCTCCACTACGTGCTCGCGCTCGCCGGCAAGGGCAAGAAGGCGCGCATCGCGACGCTGATCGGGACCATCCCGGCCAACGCCAAGGGCGAGCTCGCCGAGGGCCTGTACATGCTGAAGGCGGCGCTCTACCACGCCGGTGATCGGCGCTACGAGCGCGACCTCAAGGCGGTCGACACGTCGCCGATCGTCGAGGATCGCAGCAACGGCTGGAGCTTCTACTCGGATCGGCGGCGCCGCGGCTTCATGCTGTCGACGTTCTTCGATCTGTTCGGCAACGACACGGCCGGCGAGGCGCTCGCGCAGCGCGTGGCGTCGGACCTCACGGGCCACGTGGCGTCGTACTACAACACGCAGGAGCTCGTCTGGGGCGTGACCGGCCTCGGCAAGTGGGTGCGGGCGATCGTCGCCAAGGGCGCCGCGGGCGGCGGGACGCTCACGGCGGACGGCACGGCGATCACGCCGCGCGCCGGCCGCCCGCAGGCCAAGGACCGGACGTGGACGGTCGCGCGCGCGAGCGAGTACAAGTCGCTGGTGCTCGACGTGCCCGCGGCGGCGGACGGGATGTGGCTCGTCGTCTCGAGCGAGGGCGTGCGGCCGGGCGCCGACTACCAGGTCGGCGGCAAGGGCCTCGCGGTGACGCGCGAGTACAAGAAGCTCGACGGCACCGAGGTCGATCTCTCGGATGGCTCGCTGAAGCTCGGCGAGCTCGTGTTCGTGGAGGTGACGGTCGAGAACACGAGCGACGGGCCGATCCAGAACCTCGCGCTCGTCGATCGGCTGCCCGCCGGCTTCGAGATCGAGAACCCGCGGCTCGGGCGGAGCTCGAAGGCGTCGTGGATCACCGCCGAGGAGCAGTGGGAGCCCGACTTCCTGAACATGCGCGACGACCGGCTCCAGGCGTTCGGCACGCTGCCGGCGCGGACGTCGAAGAAGGTCACGTACACGGTGCGCGCGGTCACCTCGGGCACGTTCACGGTGCCGCCCGTCGAGCTCGAGGCCATGTACGACCCGGCGCTGTGGGCGCGCGCGAAGGGCGGCACCGCCGTCATCGGCGGCCCGTGGACGGGGAAGACGATCTAGGCCGGTGGGCGGGGCGGCGCGTTCTTGGCGCGGTGTAGCGAGCTGATCTGCTGATGACGCGGACGCTCCGACTCCGATGGGTCTGGCGGCTCGCGCGGGCGGCCGTGTGGGCGCTCACGGCCGTCAACGCGCTCTTCCTCGTCGGGCTCGTCTTGGCGCTGGTGCTGCCGCTGCCGGAGCGCGCCGCGGTGCCGTCGAGCGTCGTCGAGTACCGCGACGGGCGGCCCGCGTTCGTGTTCCTGTCGCCTGACGACAAGTGGCGGCTCCCCGTCGAGCTCGACCGGCTGGATCCGAAGCTCGCCCAGGCGCTCGTCGCGCTCGAGGACAAGCGGTTCTTCGGCCACGACGGCGTGGACGGGATCGCGATCGCGCGCGCGGCGCTGACGAACCTCACGGCGGGGCGCCGCGTGTCCGGCGGCTCGACGCTGACGATGCAGCTCGCGCGCCTGCTCGAGCCGCGGCCGCGCACGATCCGCAGCAAGCTCGTCGACATGTTCCGCGCGGTGCAGCTCGATCTGCGGCTCGGCAAGCGCGAGATCCTCGAGGCGTACCTCGGGCGCACGCCGTACGGCGGCAACGTCGAGGGCGTCGAGTCCGCGGCGTGGTCGTACTTCGGCCACGGCGCGCGGCACCTGACGCCGCTCGAGATCGCGACCCTGCTGGCGGTCCCGCAGGGGCCGACGCGCTACGCGCCGCGGCACGCGAACCTGGCGCGGCTGCGCGCCCGGCGCGACGCGATCCTTCGCAAGCTCGTCGCGGCGGGCGTGTTCACCGGCGTCGACGCCGCCACGGCGCTCGAGGAGGCGGCCGCGACGCCGCCGCCCGATCGGCTGCGCCGGATGCCGCGCGAGGCGCCGCACGCCGCGTTCCTGCTCCGCGCGCGCCACCCCGGCGAGCTCCGCATCCGCTCGACGCTCGACGCCGGCACGCAGGTGCTCGTCGAGCGCGAGGTGGTGCTGCGCCGGCCCGAGCTCCGGCGCAAGGGCATCCACGGCGGCAGCGTGGTCGTGGTCGATCACGGGACGCGCGAGGTCGTGGCGCTCGTCGGCAGCCTCGACTTCGCGGACGCTGCGCACGGCGGGCAGATCGCGATGTTCGCGCGCCGCCGCTCGCCCGGCTCGACGTTGAAGCCGCTGCTCTACGCGCTCGCGATCGATCGCGGCCTGGCGCTCCCCGGCTACCTCGTGGCGGACATCCCGATGCAGTACGGCACGTACCGCCCGCACAACTTCGACGGCGACTACGCCGGCCTCGTCACGCTGCGCGACGCGCTGTCGCGCTCGCTGAACCTGCCGTTCGTCGATCTCTTGCAGCAGTTCGGCGTCGAGCGCTTCCTGACCGAGCTCGGCCGCATGGGCGTCGCGATCGAGCGCCCCCGCGCCGGCGAGTACGGCCTCTCGCTGATCGCCGGCGGCATCGAGATGACGCCGCTCGAGCTCGCCGGCCTCTACGCGACGCTCGCCGGCGACGGCGTCTACCGCCCGATCCGCCTCGATTCATCGGCCGCGGCCACGCCCGCGCCCGTCCCGCCGGCCGAGGCGCGGATCTTCGGCCCCGGCGCCGCGTGGCTGACGCGCGAGACGCTCGGCAAGAAGGATCGGCCCGACTTCCCGCGCCGTCGCGACTTCTCCGGGCTGCCCGTCGAGATCCACTGGAAGACCGGCACGAGCTTCGGCCTGCGCGACGCGTGGGCGATCGGCTCGGGGCCGCGCTACACGGCCGTCGTCTGGACCGGCAACGCCGACAACACGCCGAGCGCGGAGCTCGTCGGCTCCGAGGCGTCCGGGCCGCTCCTGTTCGATGTCCTCGAGGGGCTGGCCGATCGCACGCGGGTGCCCGCGCCGCGGCCGCCGCCCGCCGAGCTCGTCACCGTCGCCGTCTGCGCGTTCTCCGGCTACATCGCGAGCGAGGCGTGCACCGCGCGCGCGACGGCGCTCGCGCCCGTGCACGCCGTGCCGACGGCGCCCGATCCGTACCACCAGCTCTACGAGGTCGATCCCGCCACGGGCCGCGCCGTCTTGCCCGCGTGCCGCGTCCCTGGCCGCGTCTACGAGCGCCGCTCGTTCGTCGTCTTGCCGAGCGGGATCAGCGCCTGGCTCGCCGAGCGCAACCGCGCCGTGCCCGAGCCGCCGCAGTTCGCCGACGGCTGCGCGCCCGAGACCAACACGGCCGCCCCGACGATGCTGACGCCCGTCGAGGGCCAGGTCGTCACGCTGATCCCCGGGCTGCCCGCCGAGGAGCAGCGCGTCCCGCTCGCCGCGTCGTCGCGGACCGCGCGCGTCTCCTGGTTCGTGGACGGCCGCCACCTCGGCACGGCCGCCGCGAGCGAGCGCCTGCACTGGACGCCGAGCCCCGGCCGCCACGAGATCGTCGTCACCGACGAGGCGGGCCGCAAAGCCCGCCGCACGCTCGACGTGCGGCTCGGCTCGAGCTGACCGCTGCGCCGGCCGGCCGCTCCCGCCCCTGCCGGGGACGGCATCGGGGTACGCTCCTGCGCGAGCGCGAGCGCGAGCGCGGGCGCGGGCGTGGGCGTGGGGGCGCACAGATGTCGAGTGTGACCGATGACCAGCCAGGATTATGACGATTGGGAGAGACACTGGGGATTTGAGGCCCTCTCTCCGTTCCGCCAGAACAGCGCCGACCGCGAGCAGCGGCTCTCGGGCTACTTCTATGCACCTCAGTTCTGGGGGGACGTCGTGCGAGAGGTCTCGCACGTGATCCACGGCCCCTGGGGGAGCGGCAAGACCGCCATCTGCCAGACGCTGAGGGGGCGCTTCGCCGAGACCCCGGGGGTGCTCGTGATCCTCCTGGACCAGTTCGAGGATCTCCGGGATCGCGAGATCACGTCGTACGAGGTGATCGATCGCATCATTGGCAGTGGCGTCATGGTGCTGGTCCACGAGCTGCGCAAGCAGCATGGGCTCAAGCTGAGTCGCCAGGAGTCCAATAACCTGATCTCGCTCGTGGCCGGATATCACCACCCGGCGACGCCGGACGCGTTCGTCGCGGATCTCTTGAAGGTGACGAGCGTGCGGCGCGAGCGCAGCGCGGTCGCGCTGACGCGGCGCGGCTGGCTCCGGTTCCGGCTCTTCATGTCGATGCGGATCCGGCGGGCCGCGGCGGTCTCGCGCGCCGCGACGACCGACGGCACGCCGAGCGATCGGGTCACGGCGATGCGCGCGTTCGGCCGGGCGGTGTACTCGATGCTCGGGTCGTTCCAGGAGCCGACGACCGAGTCGCGCGATCCGGCGGTGCGGATCTCGCTCCTGGTCGATGCTGCCAAGTCCTTGGGCTTCGATCGCATCGTCGTGCTCGCCGACCGCTTCGACGATCTGACGAACGCCCACAGCGATTACACCGTGATGGCCAAGATCGCCAATCCGTTCTTCGCGCTCGCCGCCATGCACCTGCATCGCATCCCGAGCCTGACGTTCAAGTTTCACGTGCCCACCGGGCTGCTCGCGCAGTGCGACTTTCGCCGCGACAAGCTGGAGGTGCACGCGCTGAAGTGGTCGAACAAGCAGATGCTCGAGATGCTCGGCGCGCGGCTCCGGTTCGCGAGCTACAAGCGGATCAGCAGCATCGAGGAGCTGATCGTGGCCGAGGACCGCGCCGCCTTCGTCAAGGTGGTGCTGGCGTATGCCGCGGGCATTCCGCGCCACATGTACCGGATTCTGAATTATGCGACCCTGGCCCTGTGTGAGCGTGAGGAGAGCGGGGAGTCCGGCTCGCAGGACGCGCGGCGCCGCGCGCCCTCGTTGCCTGGTGTGCGGCAAGACGATGTCTCGAAGATCGACGTGAGCCATGTGAGCCATGTGAGCCGGGAGCTGCATCCGCGCAGGTCGCCGCGCTACCTGCTCTCTCTGGCAGAGCTGTCTGCGGGGATCCGCGCCTTCTACGAGAAGGAGAAGGCGAGCCCGTGGCTCGTGGAGCACACGGCGGAGGTCCAGCGGCGGCTCCAGGAAGCCTTCGAGTCCGCCTGGGAGCAATACGTCGTCCCGGTCTGAGGCGATCGCCCCCGGCTCGGCGCGGTGCGGGCGTGAACGATCCCTCCGCCCGAGGTCGCGAGCGCTACTCGTGGCTACACGCGCGCGAGCAGGCTGGCCAGGTCGTCGCTCTGGTGAGCCGGCGCGACGCGCGCGAGCTCGTACGGGTACGAGTGGAACGGCGCGGCGCGGCGGACGAGGTGCACCGCCGCGCCGAGCGCCTGCGGCAGCGCGAGATCGAGCTCCCAGATGTCACCGCAGAAGATCGTCTCGGCGATCGGATAGCCGTCCTCGCCGAAGTCGCTCCACAGCGCGCAGAGGGCCTCGAAGTACGAGCCGCGGCGCAGGTAGATCGGGCGGCCGATCGCGGCGGCCCCGTCGAGATCGATCGCGGGGACGCGCTCGAACCGGGCGAGGTGCCTCGCCGCGGGGCTGGTCGCGAGCGGGATCTCCTGGATCTTGAACTTCGCCGCGCTCCCGCGGACGTGGATCTGCTCGCGCAGCGCCGAGCCCGCGCCGAGCAGATCGTCGAGGCGCGCGTGGATCACCTTCGTGCTCGAGTTGGAGATGAAGCCGACCTTGAGGCCGCGGTCGACGAGCTCCTGGAGCGTCGCGGCGACCTCGTCGCGCCACGGGGCGTGGTTGCGCTCGTACGCCTTCGCGTACGCGGTGTCGGGGAGCACGAGCGCGTCGCGCTGGCGCTTGAGGAGCGCGGCCGCCTCGCCGGCGAGGATGTAGGGATCGGCGGCGGCCGGCGCGGTCGACGGTACGCCCATGAGCGTCCAGCCCGCCTTGGGCGAGGCGGCGATGACCTGCGCGAGCGCGTCCTTCCAGTCAGCCTCGGGCGGCTCCCCCGTGGGATTGGCAGCATGCAGCTCCTCGAGATAGGCCCGAAGGAAGCTCTCGTAGATGCGATCGATCTGGGTGCAGGTGCCGTCGAAGTCGAGGACGACGTACTTGAACGGTTGCCCCATCGGCGCAATCTATCGTAGGGGCGCGCCGGCCGTGCGCGGTCCGGCGCGCATTTTCAGAGCACGGGCGGGCCGGACGTGGCCGGCATCGAGTGCCGCGCCCAGTCGGCGAACGAGGTGAACGGCGCGCCGGCGATCTGCTGGCCGAGCGCGATCTTCTCCTCGGCGTTCGGGCCGAAGTACGTGTGCTGCTCGAAGAACTGGAACATCGCCGCGAGCTCGTCGGCGCCGGGGAAGAACGTGGCGAAGATCTCGGCCGGTACCCGGTTGTAGCCGAGGCGGTGACCCTGCTCGCGGAGCGTCGCGAGCAGGTCGTCGAAGCAGACGAGCCCGGCGGCCTCGGCGAGGTGCGCTCCCTGGCCGACCTCCGCGGGGCGCTCGAACGCGCCGGCGACGACCCTGCCGAGCTCGGTGATGTCGCCGACGTGGAGGCACCGGCGCGCCGGATCGAGCGGCAGCGTCCAGGCCTTGCTGCCGTCGGGCTGCGGCAGCGGGGCGAGCGCGCCGATCAGGTTCTGGAAGTAGAACGGCGCCTCGACGAACGTGTGATACGCAAAGCCCGCCGCCGCGACGTCCGCGTCCACCGCGGCCTTGTCGGTGAAGTGCGGGACGTGGAGGGCGCCGCCGGTGATGGCGTGCACGTCGGGCAGGGTCGACCAGATGAGGTGCTGGACGCCGGCCTCCTTGGCGGCGGCGACGGCGGCGCGCGCCTGATCGCGCTCGGAGACGGCCGACTTCTCCCAGAAGTTGGTGACGAGGAACGCGCCGTACGCGCCCCGGAAGGCGCCGGCGAGCGTCTCGGGCCGGGTCAGGTCGGCGGCCACGACCTCCTCCGCGTCGGCGCGGTAGCCCTCGGGCTTGCGCGTGATCGCGCGGACCGCGAACGTGCCGCGCGCCTTGAGCGCCTGGACCACGCCGCCGCCCTGGGACCCGGTGGCCCCGACGACTGCGATGAGCTTCTTCTCGCCAGATGACATGCCTTGCTCCTCCTGCGCACCCGTCGCGCGCGGCGAGCATATCGGATCGCGCTGCGCGTCAGGGCGCGCGGTGCGGCCGTGCGGCGGGGGGCGGGACGCCGTCGAAGAAGTGGACGGCGCCGGTCTCGAGCTCGTACTCGGCGGCGACGACGACGAGCCGGTCGGCGAGGACGAGCTCCTCGAGCAGGCGGCTGCCGTGGCGGAGGTGATCGACCGAGGCGCGGACGTTGGCGCGGATGGCGGCGCGGGCGATGGCCTCGGCGTCGGCGTCGGGGCGGACGAGGTCGGCGATGTGCGGGCCGATGCGATCGGTGATGTCGCGGATGTTCTTGGACTCGGGCCCGAGGCCGGTCTGGAGCGCCCGGACGGTGGCGTGCACGGCGCCGCACCGGGTGTGGCCCATCACGACGACGAGGCGGGTCCCGAACTGCGACGCGGCGAACTCGATCGAGCCGACGACCGACGGCGCGACGATGTTGCCAGCGATGCGGACGACGAACAGGTCGCCGAAGCCGACGTCGAAGAGGATCTCGACGGGCGTGCGCGAGTCCGAGCAGCCGAGGACGATCGCGAACGGGTGCTGCGGCTCGGTCGCGAGCTGCTCCGCCCACGGCCGGTCCGAGATGCGGGCGGTCTTCGTGCGGAAGCGGTGGTTGCCGTCGGCGAGGCGGCGCAGGGCCTCCTCGGGCGTGATCGCGCGCTCGTCCCAGGTGTGCGGCATCGGGGGTCCGGGTTCTCCTCGGGCGCGCGGGGGGCGCCGCGGTGGCTCCGGGTTAGAGCACGCCGCGCGCCAGGAGACATCCGGATCGGGCAGGAAAGCGCGCCGCGCGCGGGCGCCGCGCGCGCCGGCACGGGCGTGACGGCGCCTCCGCGGCTCGCCGGAGATGATATAGAGCGGGCCCCCGTGACGAGCGCGCGTCGTACTCCGGAGCATGCGGTGGCCGTGGTGGCCGAGCGGCGGCTGGCGATCGAGCTCGGCACCGTGGATGTCTGCTTCCTCGTGGCGCTCTACGTCCGGGCCGAGGGGGCGAACCTGACGTCGTTCACCGAGGCGCAGCTCGAGGACGTGTTCGCGCAGGCGAGCGCGGTGGCGCAGCCGGGGGTCGATCAGGTGCGGCGGCGCGCGACGCTCGCGATCCAGCGGCTGCGCGATCAGCGGATGCTCGCCCGCGTGGACGGGCAGGGCGTCGTGCGCACGGGCGAGTTCGCGCTGTCGCGGCTGGCGACGGGCATCGTCGAGTTCTTCCTCGAAGAGGACGTCCTGACGCGCGAGAGCCTCGTCCTCTTGACAGGCAGCCTGCGCGCGGCGATCGCGAGCGTGCTCGACGCGGCGCGCGCGGCGAGCGGCCCCGACGCGTGGCAGGGCGGCGTGACGGGGCCCCTGCGCGTCACGGTCAGCGAGCTGATCGCGGGCATCGAGCGCCGCCAGCGCGGGCTGGATCTGCAGCAGGAGAGCTTCCAGGCCGAGATCCGAAAGCTCCTCGAGGCGGACTGGTTCGGCGCGATCGAGCGGTGCCAGGCGCTGCTCGAGTCGACGAGCGCGACGCTCCGCGAGCTCAATGAGGTGCTATTGCATGACTCGAGCCTGCTCCTCGCGCTGTTGCACGACATCGAGGAGCTCGCGGTCGCGGCGGGCGAGGCGGAGGCGGAGGCCGCGGCGCATAGGCTGATCGATCAGGTGGATCGGATCGCGGCGTGGGGCTCGGCGCGCCAGCGCGCGTGGTCGGAGTACTTCCAGTACGTGCACCGCTACCTGCGCGACGTGGTGCGGCTCGATCCGACGCGCGCGCTGACGCAGCGCCTGCGCGAGCAGCTCGCGGGCGGCGGCCAGCGGTTCGCGCTCGCGTACGCCAGCACGCCGCCGCTGCGGATCCTGCGCGCGACGCCGGTGGTGCGCGAGCGGCCGCCGGTGGTGCGGCCGCACGCGCCCCGGGACCGCGAGCCGGCGCCCGACGCGGGCGAGGATCCGCAGGTCGCGCTCGACGCCAAGGTGTTGCGCTCGCTCGATGGCGGGGCGCGCGCGCTGTCGGCGGTCACCACGGAGGTCACGGCGGAGCTGCCGGGGCCGGAGCGATTCGTCGAAGCGGGGCGCGTCGCGGGCACGGTGGCGCGGCTCGCGCGCGCGACGGCGGAGCGCGAGCGGCCGTGGGTCGCCGTCGGCGAGGAGCTCGAGATCGAGGACTGGAAGCTCGCGCGGGCGGCTGGGGGAGCCGGGGGAGCCGGGGGAATCGGGGGAGTCGGGGGAGGTGCCGCGTGACGCGCTCGGGGTTCGCACAGCTGCAGGACGTCATCCTCGATGCCGACTTCCCGGAGCTCGACGTCGCGCTGCGGCGCGGGCGCCACATCGATCGCGAAGATCACGCGTGGTACGAGCTGTTGACGCAGGCGCAGGAGCACCTCGAGCCGTTCTACCGGCGGTACGGCTGCGAGCTGATCTTCAAGACCGACGGCTACTACTACCTCCTGCCGACGAGCGACAAGGTCTCGCGCCGGCAGCTCTCGCCGGGCGACATGCTCGTCGGGCAGGCGCTCGCGCTCCTGTACCTGGATCCGGCGGCGATCGAGCGCGGCGGGCGCGTGACGATGGAGGAGCTGATCGCCCAGCTGGTCGCCGTGCTCGGCAGCGACGCGCTGATCCGCGCGTTCAACCCCAAGCGCAAGCGCTACGACGAACGCGTGGCGCAGAAGACGGCGCGCGCGCGCGTGGCGGAGGCGGTGCGCCACCTGGCGGCTTTGGGGTTCGTCGATATGGCGGAGGAGCAGCTGCGGCTGCGCCCGGCGCTCCTGCGGTTCGCCGAGCCGGTGCGCGGGCTGACCGAGCCGGCGGAGGCGCTCGCGAAGCTCGTGGCGCAGGGCGAGGTGACGCTCGAGACGGAGGAGGAAGCGGCGGAGGGGGCGGAGGAGGCGGAAGGGGCAGAGGACGGAGAGCCGGATCCGGAGCCTGAGCTTGATCGCGGCGGCGACGACGACGAGGACGACGACGGTAGCGGCGGCGACGACGACGAGGACGGATGAGCCGCGCGCGGCTCGTCGCGCTCGCCCTCGTCAACTGGAAGGGCGTCTTCTACGAGCGCTACCTGCTCGATCGCCACGTGACCGCGCTCGAGGGCGCCAACGGCGCGGGCAAGACGACGGTGATGATCGCGGCCTACGTCGCGCTCCTTCCGGACATGTCGCGCCTCCGGTTCACGAACCTCGGCGAGAGCGGCGCCACGGGCGGCGATCGCGGGATCTGGGGGCGCCTGGGCGAGCTGGGCCGCCCCTCGTACACCGTGCTCGAGCTCGCGCTCGAGGGCGACGAGCGCGTGATCGCGGGCGTCCGGCTCGCGCGGACGACCGAGCCGACGGTCGAGCCGACGGCGTTCCTCGTCACGGGGCTGCCGCAGACCGTCCGGCTCTCGGACATCTTGCTCGTGCGGCGCGATGACGGCGATCACGTGCCGGACCTCGACGAGCTCAAGACCGCGGTCACCCGCGGCGGCGGCGCGATCGAGGTGTTCCGCGCGATCAAGGACTACTTCGCCGCGCTGTTCGAGCGCGGCATCACGCCGATGCGGCTCGTCTCCGAGGAGGACCGCGGCAAGCTGAACGAGATGCTGCGGACGAGCATGACCGGCGGCATCTCGCGCGCGCTCACGAGCGAGCTGCGCGGCTTTCTGCTCAAGGAGGAGACGGGCCTCTCCGACACGCTGTCGCGGATGCGCGCGAACCTCGAGGCGTGCCGGCGGACGCGCAGCGAGGTGGCGGAGTCGCGGCTGCTCG
>DATMCI010000005.1:0-51832 GCA_035558535.1 Kofleriaceae bacterium | reverse complement strand
CTGGTGTGCGCGACGTAGACGCCGTAGCCGCCGTTGTTGCGGACGACGCAGCTGGTGAACGTCGGCGACGCCGAGTCGCCGACGTAGATGCCGACGCTGCCGGCGCCGGTCGCCGTGAACCGGTCGATCGTCAGGTTGCCGGTGTGCAGGTACAGGCCGTAGCTCTGCGCGGCGTCGGCGGTCACGTTCGTCAGCGCGTTACCGGTGCCGGTGGAGCGGTAGGTCAGGTTGTAGATCGCGCGGTTGATCGCGACGTGATCGAGCACGCTGTCGTGGGCGCTCGCGTCGAGGTCGATGCCGTACCACGAGCCGCTCGTCGTCGACGTCTAGCCGAACGTGATCGGCGCGGTGGGGGTGCCATCGGCGACGAGCTGGCCGCGCACGATCAGCTCGCCGCGGGTCGTGCTGGAGCCGGCCTGCATGATGTCGGAGCTGGCCTGGAACGAGATCGTCACGCCGGGCTCGACGGTCAGCGTCACGTTCGCCGGGACGATCAGATCGCCGGCCGCGGTGTACGGGCCCTGCGCCACGGTGAGCGTGGTGTTGGTCCACAGCGTGCCGTACAGCCCGGGCGTCGGGACCCCGTCGTAGGGCAGCGCGCCCTGGTCGCTGCTGCCGGAGGCGCCGAACCGCGACGGCGAGTTCGACGTCAGGCGCAGATCGGTGGCCGAGGCGTAGAGCGGGTTCACCGAGATGGTGCCGGCGCCGGCGGAGGCGCCGCTGTAGTTCGCGCTCGAGTTGTTCCAGACGTTGGAGCTCGTGACCGAGATCGAGGTGCTGTCGGCGCGGTAGATGCCGTAGCTGCCATTGGTGATGATCGTGTCGGTGATCGAGAACGTCGCGCCGTTCCCCGCCCCCGCGCCGGTGTAGACGTTGTACGTGCCGTTCGCGTTGATCGTGCAGTTGTCGAGCGTGAGCGAGCGGCCGGCGCTGGTGTGCGCGACGTAGACGCCGTAGCCGCCGTTGTTGCGGACGACGCAGCTGGTGAACGTCGGCGACGCCGAGTCGCCGACGTAGATGCCGACGCTGCCGGCGCCGGTCGCCGTGACCCGATCGAGCGTCGGGTTGCCGGCGCGCAGGTACAGGCCGTACGACTGCGCCGACTGGAGCGTCAGGTTCGAGGTCTGCAGGACCGCGCCGGGCACCTGCGAGGTCACGCCGTAGATCGCGTTCTGGACCGTCGCCTGGTCGAACGAGACCGCGGTCGCCGTCGCGTTCACGAGGATGCCGTACCAGGAGCCGGAGGTCGTGCTCGACGAGCGGAACGTCACCGGCTGCGCCGCGGTGCCGTTGACGTCGAGCGCGCCGTCGATGATGAGCTCGACGCGCGTCGGGCTCTGGCCCGCGCCCTGGCTGTCCGTGTTCGCGGTCGCCCGCACCTCGACGCCGGCCTCGATCGTGAGCGTCGCGCCCGCCGGCACCGTGACGTCGCCCTGCAAGATGTACGGGCTCCCCGCCGCGGTCCAGAGGGTGGCCGAGCCGGGGAGGTTGCCGCCGGTGACGATGGTGTCGGCGGAGGCGGTGGGCGCCGCCGCGAGGAGGGCGGCTGCCGCGGCTGCTGCTGCGGCGGCGGGGGCGAGGCGCGAGGCGAGGCGAGGCATGCAAGAGCTCCTGATCGGCGACGGCGGTCCGGACTGCGGCTGGTCACCGCGGTCGCCCGAATTTGGGCCTCGTTATATGCACAAAGGCGCCGCGGCTCGATCGGGATTCTGCGGCCGGTGGCCGGGGACCACGGGCGGGGACGAGCGATCAGCCCTGGCTCAGCCCTGGCTCAGCCCTGGCTCAGCCCTGGCAATGAAGCGGGCGGAGGACGAGCGAAGGATCGATCACGGAGCGGGGTCGTGGGTGCGCGCGATCGCGCCGCAGCGTGACGGGCACGTTCGGCTGCCGCGCGGGAGAGGCGCTTGAAATTGCAGCCGCGCCCCCGCCGGACTGCTGCTTGCAAAAACACTCGTGACGACTCGCTCAGGAGATTTCCCGATGAGCAGCATCACGCGTCGTCGCTTCCTCGCCGGCTCGGCCGCGGGCCTCGCGGCTTTCGGGCTCGGGCGCCGCACCGGCTTCGCGAGGCCCGCGCTCCCCGGCCCGCACCAGTCCGGCCTGAAGCACATCGTCGTCGCGATGGTCGAGAACCGGTCGTTCGATCACCTGCTCGGCTGGTTGCCGAACGCCGACGGGATGCAGGACGGGCTCGTCTACCGCGATCCCGCCGGCACGCCGTACCCGACGTGGCAGCTCCAGCCCGACTTCCAGGGCTGCCGGTTCCAGGATCCCGACCACACGTGGTCAGGCGGCCGGCTCGAGCTTGGCAGCGGCGGGTGCGACGGCTGGCTGCTCGCGAATCACGATCTGTTCTCGATCGGCTACTACCGCCAGCAAGACCTCTCGTTCATCGGCCGCGCCGCGCTCGACTGGACGGTCTGTGATCGCTACTTCGCGGCGCTCATGGCCCCGACGTTCCCGAACCGCATCTACCAGCACTGCGGCGTGACCGACCGCATCGACAACCTGCCGCAGCAGCCGTGCGTGCTGCCGACGATCTGGGATCGCCTGGCGGCGGCCGGGGTCTCGCACAAGTACTACTTCAGCGATCTGCCGTTCCTGAGCCTGTGGGGTCCGCGGTACGCCGGCATCAGCCGGCCATACGCCGAGTTCCTCGCCGACTGCGCAAGCGGCGAGCTGCCGGCGGTGTCGTTCGTCGATCCGCGGTTCGCCGGGGCGGAGCTCGGCCTCTCCGGCGACTACCACCCGCTCGGCGACATCCGCGTCGGCGAGCGCTGGCTCTACGAGGTGTACCGAGCCGTCACGACGTCGCCGAAGTGGAACCACACCGTGCTCGTCATCAACTTCGACGAGTGGGGCGGGTTCTTCGATCACGTGCCGCCGCCGCCTGGGCCCGACGTCGATCCCAGGTTCCAGCTCCGCGGGTTCCGCGTCCCCGCGCTCGTGATCTCGCCGTTCGCGCGCCGCGGCTACGTGGACTCCGGAGTCTACGATCACGCGTCGGTCCTGAGGCTGATCGAGTGGCGGTGGGACCTCGCGCCGCTCTCGGTGCGCGACGCCGCGGCGAACAATTTGGCCGACGTGCTCGACTTCTCGCGCAAGAACCCGCTCGCGCCCGACTACAACGTCCCGCAGGTCGCCGCGTCGGCGTGTCCGCTCGTCTGAAGGCACCTACTTTGGGATGGCGAGCCTACCGGGCCACGTGGAAGAATCGGCACTTCCAGCAGGGGGCCGATCGCGTGACCAAGTCCACTGGCGTGTTTCTTCTGACCGGCTTCCTCGGCCTCCTGGGTCTCCTGGGCTTCCTGGGCCTCTCCGCCGGCACGGCCGCGGCGAGCCCGGGGCCGGCCTTCACCCAGGACAGCGGCGTCTGGCAGCGCTCGCCGCACGGCTGCGGCACGCGGCAGCGCGCCGCGCTGGCGGACGCGTTCGCGCCGCCCCCGTCGCCGCTCGCGGTCGGCCTGCGCGTCGTCTACCTCAACCGGAACGGCGGCACGTACACGCGCGCCGGCTCGACCGACTCGGCGGCGAACCGCGTCGACAGCACGTTCTTCGACCAGACCACCGCCACCACGTTCACGATCCCGCCGCTCGCCGCGACGGGGTTCAACTGGACGGCGATCTCGTCGTGCGTGCGGGCGCACTTCCGGCGCTTCAACATCAACGTCGTCGAGACGGAGCCCACGAGCGGGTCGTACATCGAGGCGGTCGTCGGCGGGACCGGCCAGGAGATCGGCTTTGGGCCGAACGAGCTGTTCGGGATCGCGTCGGCCGACAACTTCTGCAGCGTCACCGAGAAGGGCATCGCCTTCAACTTCTCCGAGACCCACCGGGACGTGCCGCGCCGCGACGATGAGCTGTGCGCCACGATCGCGCACGAGGTCGGCCACCTGCTCGCGCTCGAGCACGAGCAGCTGGCCACCGACATCCTGTCGTACGTCCTCATCGCCGACTCGGGCAGCAAGTCGTTCATCAACCAGGCCGCCGGCTGCGGCACCTCCCCGCAGACGCCCGCGAGCTGCACCTGCAACGGCGGCGGCGGCGGCACGACGAACTCGTACATGCGGCTGTCGTCGTTCATCGGCCTGCGCGCCCTCGAGGCGGTCCCGCCCGTGCTCGCCATCACCGCCCCGGGCGGCGTGGTGCCGCCGACGTTCGACGTCGTCGTCACCGCCACCGACAACGCGATGATGTCCGACGTCGTCGCGCTGATCGACGACGTCCCGGCCGGCAGCGATCTCGTGGGCGATGGCGACGTCTACGTCGTCACCCTGCGCAGCGTGACCGAGGGCGCCCACAGGCTCTCGGTGATCGCGACCGACGCGTCCGGCAACATGACGCGCAAGGAGGCTTCGATCACCGTCCAGAAGCTCACCACCGGCGAGACCTGCGCGGACAACGCGGAGTGCGCCGGCGACCTCTGCGCGCAGGCCCCCGGCGGCAACTTCTGCACGCAGACCTGCGATCGGGCCGCGGACAACTGCCCGGACGGCTTCACCTGCGACGTCGCGAGCGGCGGCACCGTCTGTCTGCCGACGGGGGACGGCGGCTGCGGCTGCGGTGCCGCGCGCAGTCCGGGTCCGATGCTCCTGTTCGTGCTCGCGGTCGGGGCGGTGCTGCTGCGTCGCCGCCGCGCGCGCTGAGGCGCGGCTATTCGGCGTCGGGCGGCGGCGGTGGGCCCAGCTGCGCGTTGATCTGGCCGTAGGAGTCGGCGACGACCCAGCCGCGGTACTTGCCGAGCTCGATATAGACAGCGCCGACCTGCTTGCGCGAGCGCAGCGGGATCACGGTCTCGCCGGCGGCGATCCGCGCCGTCCGGGCTGCGAGCGGGACGCGGTGGTGATCGAGGATCTTGACGGTGGCGGTGCCGAGCGCCGCGGCCGCTTCGATCACGACGCCGCGCTGGGGGTCGTAGGCGACCCGGATGGATGGCGCCACCGCGGGTGCGGCGAGCGTGTACGACGCCGCCCACGGCTCGTCGACGTGCGGCAGCGTCTTCGCGCTCTCGTCGGTGTAGCGCGTGGCGAGCGGGCCGCGGACCTCGTAGGCGCGCGCGACGGGCCCGACGAATGCGCGCGGCGGGCCGTTCGTGTCGACGACGAACACGCCCATCCGCGGCGCGGTCGCGCCGACGTAGGCGATGCCCTCCTGCGACGTGAAGTAGTCGGCGATGAAGCTGGCCTCGCGCATGCCGTCGGCCTCGCGCTCGTAGAACAGGTCGAAGTACCAGCCGCTGTAGACGGGCGGGTGGCCGGTGATGTCCTGGCTCGTATCGATCGACAGCTCGGCGACCATGCCGATCCACCGCTTCTCGGTGGCGGTCAGCGGGCTGCCGGCGAGCTCGTGCTCGGAGATCGCGCGGAGCACGCGCATCACCTGCGCGACGCGCGCGAAGTGCGCCGCGACGCCGTGGCGGCCCTTGGGATCGAGCACGGGCGCGAGCTTGGCGGCGCGGGTCGCGTACTCCTCGAGCGCGCGGTACGCCGCGGGAACGGGCTCGACGTAGCCGTCGGGGATCTCGCAGCCGAACTCGGAGTACGGCTGGCCGGCCATCAGCACGTAGTTGTGCTTGAGCTGGCCGTACGCCGCCGCGATGGTGTTCATGCGGAGGTCCCGGCCGGCGGGCGTGGTCGCGAACGATGGCAGGACGCCGGCGGGCGGCGCCGCGAGCGCGCGGACCGCGCTCCACCACGCGCCGTACAGATCGTCGCCGAGCGGGGCGGCGGCCACGACCTTCCGGCCGGCCTCGAGCTGGCGCTCGAGCGTCGGGAACCGCGCGAGCTCGTGCCCGAGGTGCTGCTTGGCGTGATCGAGGCCCATCGTGTACGCGACGTCGGCGATCGCGAGCGAGTGGCGGTTGGGCACCGCGCTCGCGACGAGCGGCATGATGGCCTGCGCGTCGGCGACGATCCGCGGGCCGATCAGCGTGGTGATCACGGGCAGGTCCTTGGCGCCCTCGGGCATGGGGTGGATCCGCGTCGTGCGCGCAAAGCCAGCGCCGATCGCCTGCTTGAGCGCCGCGAACGCGCCGGCGTCGGTGAGCGCGCGGAGCTGCGCCTTTTGGCGCAGCGCGCCGAGCTGCGCGATCGAGACGTCCTCGCGCCGGCCGGCGAGCACGCCCCACGCCTGATCGATCTGATCGATCGTCTTTCCGGCGCCGCTCTGGGCCGCGAGGTCCGCGAGCGCGAGCGCGGCGATCGCCTCGCGCGGCGTCTCGCGCGGATCGAGCTCGGTGCCGGGCGTGGAGCTGCGCGAGCTGCGCGACACGAGGTTGAATTCGAGCCGCGAGGTCCACATCGCGGCGCGGAAGAACCGCTGGAGCTCGTCGGACTTCGTGTAGTGGCCGCGCGGCCCGTACTGCGTGAAGTCGATCGCGCGCGGGCGGCCGAACAGCGTGACCTCGGCGAGCGCCGCGGCGGCGTCGATCTGCTCGACGAGCGCGGCGGCGTCGCGATCGATGGCGGGGTCGCCGAGCTTGCTCCCGATCGGCTCGCCCCCGGCGAGCGTGCGCGCGACGGTGAGGTAGAGGTCCAGATCGCGGGCGACCTCGGGCGGGTACGCGGCGGCCGCGGCCGGCAGCGCGCAGTGCAGCTGGTCGAGCGCGTCGCGGAGGAGGAGCGAGAGGCGCGACTCCTCGAGCTGCTCGACGATCGAGTCGTGCGACGCGAAGATCGCGTGGAAGATCGAGTCGGCCGTGATGTAGACGGGGAGCTGCGACTGGAAGATCTCGTGGTAGCCGTGCGAGTACGTCGGCAGCTCGAGCCGGCCCAGCACGGCGAAGCCCTGCTTGTTGATGGCGTCGAGCTCCGGCCTGGCGAGCTCGAAGCGGCGCTGCACGAGGTCCATGCGCTGCGGGCGGCTCGTGCGGTTCCACGGCGTCGCGCGGACCGGCGCGGGCGGCGCGGCGGCGAGGATCTCGGCCTCGTCGCGGCGGAGGTTTGGGCCGGCGAGCGCGCACACCGCGAGCTTGGCGGGCTTGGCGGGCTTGGCGCCGGCCTCGTCTGCGTCGCTCTGGGTCATGGCGTCGAACTCGGCTTGCTTCTGATCGATCTCGGCGTCGATCCGGTCCGACTGCTCGACGAGGCTCTCGCCGGAGGTGCATCGCTCGTCGCTGCCGGCGGGCGCGGTCGCTGTGGGCGTGGATGGCGGCGCGGGCGAGGGAGGCGCCGTCGCCAGGCTGCTCGGTTTGGAGGAAGGCGGGCTCGAGCACGCGAGCCCGAGCATCGCCAGCACAGCGAACGTGGTTGGCCGCATCCTGAAAGCGAACGTGGTTGGCCGCATCCCGAAAGCGAACGTGGTTGGCCTCATCCCGAAAAAGACGCGCGCCGCGGGCAGGCTAGTCCGCGGCGCCGCGCCAATTTTGGTGCGCGCGCCGGGGCGGAATGCCCCGCGGCGGTCCCGCGGATGCGATAGTCGCGGCGCATGGCGGCCTCGATCCCCGTCGTCGACATCTCGCCGCTGCGCGCGGGCGGGGAGGGCGGCGGCGCCGCCGCAAGCGCCGCGGCTGGCGAGGCGATCGCCGCGCTCGACGCGGCGTGCCGCGCCCACGGCTTCTTCTACGTCGCCGGCCACGGCGTCTCGCCGGAGCTGATCGCCGAGCTCGATCGGCTCGCGCGCGCGTTCTTCGCCGAGGACGAGGCGACGAAGCTCCAGATCCGCATGGCGCTCGGCGGCCGCGCGTGGCGCGGGTACTTCCCCGTCGGCGGCGAGCTCACCTCGGGCGTCCCGGACTGGAAGGAGGGCCTCTACTTCGGCGCCGAGCTCGCCGAGGATCACCCCGACGTGCGGCGCGGCCTGCCGCTGCACGGCCAAAACCTGTTCCCGCCGCTCCCCGGGTTTCGCGACGCGGTGCTCGCGTACATGCACGCGTGCGAGCAGCTCGGCCACACGCTGATGGCGGCGCTGGCCCAGGCGCTCGGCCGCGATCCGGCGGCGTTCCGCGCGCGCTACCTCGCGCGGCCGATCACGCTGTTTCGCATCTTCCACTATCCGCCGCAGCCGCCCGCTGCGGCGTGGGGCGTCGGCGAGCACACCGACTACGGCCTGCTCACGATGCTCGTGCAGGACGATCGCGGCGGCCTCGAGATCCGCACGCGCGACGGCTGGATCGACGCGCCGCCGATCGAGGGCACGTTCGTGTGCAACCTCGGCGACATGCTGGAGAGCATCTCGGGCGGCCGCTACCGCTCGACGCCGCACCGGGCGAAGAACCGCGCCGCCACCGGCCGGCTCTCGATGCCGTTCTTCTTCGATCCGAGCTGGGACGCCGCGATCGAGGCCGACGAGGCCGCCGCGTCGCGTCACGTCTACGAGCGCTGGGACGGCAGGAGCGTGCACGCGTTCGAGGGCCGCTACGGCGACTACCTGCTCGGCAAGGTCGGCAAGGTGTTCCCCGGGCTCCGGACAGAGGTCCTGGCCGGGCCCTGATGGCTGCGCGCTGGTCGATCGTGGTCGACCGCGCGGCGCGTCCTCCGCTAGGATGATCGTGAGGCCAACCATGCGCGCGAAGACCTGCCTTGTGATCGCCGGTGTCGTCCTCTCGCTCGCTGCCTGCCGCAGCGAGACGAAGTTCCCGTCGCAGAAGTTCGGCCTGCGCTGGACGAACCACGCGCACGGCGTGCAGCACTCCACGCAGCGCGAGCACGTGGCCTTGCCGTTCGAGCTCGCACCCGAGGGCACGAGCGGGACGGCGATCCTGCTCGCCTACTTGCGGACGCTCGAGCAGCAGGGCGTGCGGTTCGTGAGCGACGTGTCGCTGGCGATCCAGCTCCGGCACAACGGCGTGCCGATCGAGTGCGTCTCGCAGATCCTCGTCGAGGACGGCGCCGCTCTGCCGCCGCCGCCTGCTGGCGCTCCGGCGGATCCAGCGCCGGCCGATCCGGCGGCGGAGCCCGAGTACGCGACGACGGTCCGGCCGTGGCAGCCGGGGCAGCACAACGCGTGGGTTTCCGATCTCGATCTGATCTGCAAGCAGGAGGGCGTCCTCGTCACCGACTACGCCGGCAAGTACCCCGAGCGGACGGCGGCCGAGACGGCGCGGCTGTGGGCGCCCGCCGAGAACCGCGGCGCGGGCGCGCTGCCGTCGCAGATCATCCCGGTCTCGCGGATCGAATGGGAGGATCGCTGCCAGCTGCTCACGGTCCGGCGCCAGGTCGTGCGCTACGATCACTTCGTCGCCGCGCGGTTCGCGCCGCCGGATCTGGCGCGGATCGGCCGCGAGTACTCCGACTGGCGGCTCGTCGAGGCGCCGCCGATGTGCCACCCGATCGAGGTGCCGAAGGGCGCGCGCCTGCAGCAGCGCATCGAGGCGGAGGTCTATTACACGGGCTCGCTCGGGCGGCGCCGGCTGCCCGCGGTGTTCTCGCTCTAGCGATGCGCTCGCGGTCGCTCGCCATCTCCGCCGGCATCCACGGCGCGGCCGCGGCGCTGCTCGCGCTCGTCGGGGGCGCCGTGCACGCCGTCCGCGGCGGCGACGGAGCGGCGCTGCGGCGCGAGATCCCCGTCGAGATCGTGGCGCCCGCGCCGCCTGCGCCGCTCGCGGCGCCACCGCTGGCCCTCGTCGCCGCGGCCCCGGCGGCGGCACCTGCGCTCGCGCCCGCGTCGCCGCCGCATCGCGCCGCGCCGCGCCCGCCGCCGAGCCCCGCGCCGCCGGCTCCGTCGCCGGCTCCGTCGCCCGCCGCCCCGGCTGCACCCGCGGCCCCCGAGGCCGACGACACTGCGCGCCGCGCTGAGGCGCCGGCTCCGCCGAGCGGCGATGCCGCGGGCGGCGCGCCGGCTCCTGGCGGTGGCGACTCCGGCGCATCCACCGCCACCGGCGGCACCGGCACCGGCCCCGGCGGCGGCACTGGCACTGGCACCGGCGGCGGCACCGGCACTGGCACCGGCGGGGCCAACGATCTCAGCCGGCGGCCCATCCCGCTGAGCTTCGCGACCTCGCGCGTCTTGCCGTACACCGCCGCCGCGCTCGAGAGGCGCATCACCGGCGACGTCCGGCTGGTCCTCCACGTCGACGCGACCGGCGCCGTCGCGGCGACCACGTTCCGGCAGCGGCTCGGCCACGGCCTCGACGAGATCGCCGCCGAGGCCGCGCGCAAGATCCGGTTCCAGCCGGCGCGCGATCCGCTCGGCCGCCCCACGGCCGGCGACGTCGCGTGGCGCTTCCACTTCGAGCCGCCGCCGCCCGCGCCGCGCTGATCGCTAGAACGAGAACCGCGCGGACACCGTCGCGCCGCCCTGCGCCGGCGCGACCTGCACGTGCTCGATCCGCGCGCGGCCGAGCAGGTACAGCGCGGCGCCGCCGCCGGCGGCGAGCCCGCCGCCGATCCAGCTCACCACCGCGATCGTGTTCGCGCGCCGGCCGGCGGCGTCCTTGTCCTCGAGCCCGGCCCAGTCGCAGCCGTCCTCGCACGCGGCGGCCAGGTCGCGCTTGAGCTGTGAGCCGCGGACCGAGAAGTACGTGCCGAGCCCGAGCCCCACCGCGCCCACGCCCGCCGTCACGAGGCCCGCGATCCGCAGGTGCTTGCCGCGATCGATCTCCGTCGCCTGGGGCGCGCGCGCCGCCGCCTCGCGCTCGAGCCGGAGCGCCTCGGCCTCCCGCGCGCGCGCCTCCTCCTCGGCGCGGCGGGCCCGCTCGGCCTCCTCGCGGCGCTCCTGGACGCACGGCGCGATCTCGCGCAGCCACTGCCCGACGCGCTCGCGCTGCTTGGCGTCCGCGTCCTTGGCCTCGGCGAGGTAGCGCTCGAAGTACTCGGCCGTCTTCACGCAGTCGAGCACCTTGCGGTAGCTCTGGGCCAGGTTGAACAGGTAGACCGGATCGTGGACCAGCTCGTACGCCTCGGTGAACAGCTTGATCGCCGCGGTGTACTGGCCCGCCTGGTAGTGCTTCTGCGCCTTCTCGAACAGCGCGCCTGCCTTGGCCTGGTTCGCGCGATCATTGCCGCCCGCGCGCGCCTGGGGCGCGAAGATCAGGGCCAGCGCGATCAGCGCGGCGAGCGCGACGAGGATGGTGTTGGCGGCGCGTCCCGGGCGGATCACGGATGCCCCTTCGGGCGCAGCAGATCGTCGTCGTCGGCAGGCGGCTTCGGGCGCACCACCGGCGGCTTCGGCCGCACGACCGGGCGCGGCGCCGGCCGCACGGCCGGCCGCACGACCGGCTTGGGCACAGCCACGTCGACGTCGACCTTGTTCGGCTTCCCGGCGACGACCTCGATCGTGCGGTTGACCGCGGCCCCCTTCGGCGGCTTCACCTCGATCGTGTGGCTCCCGACGCGGACATCGACCTTGAGCACCGAGCCGCGGCCGCGCTCGACGCCGTCGATGCTGATCACCGCGTCCTTCGAGCCGAGGACGGTGATCTCGAGCTTGCCGAGCTCGGGGTCCGGCACGATCAGCGCGGGTGCCTCGCCCGGCTGCGCCGGTGCCTGCGGCGGCGCGAGCACGCCCGCCTGCGGCGCCGTCGCGACGGCGGGCCGCGGTGCCGGCGCCGCGGCGTCCCGCGCGCGCTGCCACTCGATCGCCTGCCACGTGGCGCCCGCGACCCCCGCGACCACGACGAGCCCGACGAGCGCCTTGAGCCACCCCCGGCGCTTCGACTTCGGCCGCGGGCGCTGCATGAGGATCGACACCCGCCGCGTCGGATCGCTCAGGATCGTGCGCACGTCCTCGAGGGACGGCCGCATCGCCGGATCCTTCTCGAGCATGCGCATCACGCAGACCTCGAGCGGCCGCGGCAGCTTCGCGAGCTGCGACAGCGGCGGCGGCTCCTCGTTCATGTGCTTGACCACGAGGTCCATGGCCGAGTCGCCCTGGAACGGCGGCCGCCCGGCGAACATCTCGTAGGCCATCACGCCGAGCGAATAGATGTCCGAGCGGTGCGTGACGTCGATGCCGCGCGCCTGCTCCGGCGAGACGTACGCGGGCGTGCCGAGCAGCTTGCCCGTCTGCGTCTTCTCCATCGTCTGGGTGCGGACCAGCTTCGCGATGCCGAAGTCGAGGAGCTTCACCATCAGCGGCCCGCTCTCGACCTGGTGCAGGAACACGTTGTCCGGCTTGAGATCGCGGTGGATGATCTCCTTGGCGTGCGCGGCCTCGAGCGCGCGCGCGATCCCGTCGAGGATCTCGCACGCCTCGGGGATCTCCATCGGCCCGCGCGCGAGCCGGATCTTCAGATCCTCGCCGCGCAGCCACTCCATCACCATGTACGCGCGGCCGTCCTCCAGCTCGCCCAGCGAGAACACGTCGACGATGTTCGGGTGCCCGATCCGGTTGACCGCCTGCGCCTCCTGGACGAACCGATCGATCGATGCCTGGTTCGCGCACAGCTCCGGCTTGAGGACCTTGATCGCCACCGTCTTGCCGATCAGCGGGTGGACGGCCGAGTACACCGTGCCCATGGCGCCCTCGCCGATCTGCGCCTGGATCTCGTACTCGCCGACCGGGGTACCCTCCTCGAGGTCGAGGATCATGCTCGGCCGCGTGATGCGCCGGAGCGATGGCCGCGAGATCGGCCGCCGCTTCAGCTCCGCCGAGGAGTCCACGGGGTCCACTTCTTCGGGGACGCCCAACGACGACGCCGCCGCCGAGGCCGCTGGCCCCCCCGGAGCCCGCGGCCCCGCCCCTCCGTCAGGCGTATCTCCCACGCGCCGGATCCTACTACGCCTCGCGCACGAAGCGACGGCAGGGTTTTTCTCGGTAGCCACCCCGGCTACAATGTAGCCGATGCGTTGGTGGGCTCTCCTGGCGGTCCTTGCGTCCTGCTATCGCGCCCCGGCAGGGGGCGGGCCGTGCTCGATCCAGTGCGAGCAGGAGTGCCCCGCGGGGCTCACCTGTGAAAGCGGCTTCTGCGTCGAGCCCGGGCAGGCCTGCCGGCCGGCGTTCGCCAAGGTCGCCGCCGGCACCGGCTTTGGGTGCGGCCTCGACGAGGGCGGCGCGCTGTGGTGCTGGGGCGGCAACGCGCACCATCAGATCGATCCGGGGGACGCGCTGGCGTTTCCGTACGCGAAGCGGGTCGGAGATCGGACCTGGGAGGCGATCGACGCGGGCGGCGAGCACATCTGCGGCATCTCGGGCGGTGAGCTGTACTGCTGGGGCCGCAACCACCGCTACCAGGCGGGGCAGATCTCGGGCGACGTCACCGAGCCGTACCAGATCTCGGTGGCGGACGGGCCGGTGACGTGGAGCGCCGTCGCGGCGGGCGAGCAGGCGACCTGCGCGATCGGGAGCGGCAAGCTGTACTGCTGGGGCGCCAACCGAAACAACGCGCTCGGGGTCAACTCGAACGGGTTCGATGTGACCGAGCCCACCCGCGTCTCCACGATGCTGGAGGACTGGACGGCCATCGACATCGGGTCCGATCACACGTGCGCGGTGTCGGCGGGGAGCGGCGTCCACTGCTGGGGCAACGGGTACAACGGCCGGTGCGGCCCGAACGCGAACCAGACCGGCGCGCAGCCCACGCCCGCGCTCGTGACGGCGGCGCCCGCGGTCTCCGTCGCCGTCTCCGACATCGCCTCGTGCGCGGCCATGGCCGACGGCCAGCTCCTGTGCTGGGGCTACAACTACGAGGGCGAGCTCGGGCCGAACAACACGGCGCTCCTCGAGTCCGCGATGCCGGTCGTCGCGAGCCCGGTCACCGGGTGGACCGCCGTCGCCGCGGGCTACGACAAGCTGTGCGGGCTCGCCAGCGAGAGCGTCTACTGCTGGGGCCGCGCGAACCAGGGCGGCCTCGGCAACGGGCTGTGGACCGATCCCAGGCGCTTCGGCAAGGTGCTGGACGGCGCGCGCGGGGTGAGCGTCGGCTGGAACCGCGATCCCGACGTGTCCGACGACCGGACGCTCGAGCTCGGGTGCGCGGTCACCGGCGGCGACGCGCAGTGCTGGGGCGACAACCGGTACGGCCAGCTCGGCCGCGGCGGCGCGACGATGTCGCTCGCCCCCGCGGAGATCGCTGGCGAGCACCGGTTCTCGCAGATCTCGCTCGGCTACTCGCACGGGTGCGGGATCGAGGGCGGATCGCTCTACTGCTGGGGCTCCACGGTGAACGGCCAGACGATCGGGATGCTCACCGGCGCGAGCGTGCCGCGCACGCCGTGCATGGCCAACCTCGACTGCGACATCGGGCTGCCGAAGGCGATCGGCTTCATCGAGAGCCCGGTGGCCGTCGCCACCGGCGCCGCCCACACCTGCGCGCTGCACAACGATCTGATCACGTGCTGGGGCGAGAACGGGCGGACCCAGCTCGGCACCAACGCCGCCGGGCCGTTCAAGCGCGACGTCCCGCTGCCGGCGGGCAAGCCCTGGATGACGCTGCTCCCCACCGGGCGCGACGGCCAGTGCGCCAGCCCCGGCGGCACCGAGACCTGGTGCTGGGGCGCGGTGCTGATGCAGCGCACGCCGACGCGCGAGACGGCGCTCGATGGCATCCGCTCGATCGGCATCAGCGAGGGCCTGATCTGCGTGCTCGACGCGATGGGCTCGCTCCAGTGCACCGGCAACAACGATCAGGGCCAGTTCGGCAACGGCAAGAACGGCTCCGGCGGGATCTGCGGCGATCTGACGTGCAACAACGGCGAGACCACGAGCACGTGCCCGGCCGACTGCGGCGCGCCTCCGCTCGCGCAGCTCAAGCGCAAGTACGACGCGCTCGCCCTGAGCACCTCGCGCCTGGCGGCGTTCGCGTGCGGGCTGCGCGGCGGCCAGATCGAGTGCTGGGGCGCCAACGCGCGCGGCCAGACCACCGCGGTCGAAGCCGGCTCCACCATGCTGACCAACCCGACGATCACGCCGAAGATCGTCCCCGGGCTGGCCGATTGCACCGCGGTGACCGCCGGCGATCAGCACGCGTGCGCGATCTGCGGCGGCCAGATCCACTGCTGGGGCGACGGCAGCGCCGGCGCGCTCGGCACCGGCTCGCTCATCCGGGATCCGGTGCCCACCCCGCAGACGATCGATCTCGTCCTCGACGGCGATCCGTGGGTAGACCTGGCCTCGGGCCAGCGCTTCTCGTGCGCGCGCAGCCAGTCCGGGCGCGCCTACTGCTGGGGGAGCGACGCACACGCTGGCCTCGGCAACGGGGCGACCGCCGCGAACCTCCCGGTGACCGTCCTCGCAGCTCCGGGCCGCTGAGCCCCGCGTCTGCGAGGGGCATCGTGCTCCCCCGCCGCGGGGCGAAACTTCTGCGGCGAGCCCGCGCGGCGAGGGTATGCTCCCCGCGGTGTACGCGCGGGGAGTGTTCGCGGTCAGCCTCATTGCCGGCTTCGGCGGGGTCGCCGGCTTGGGCGTGGTCGCCGGCTGCTACGAGGCGCCAGCGCCGCCAGCGGAGTGCACCATCACGTGCACGAGCGACTGCCCCGGCGATCTCCAGTGCGTGAGCGGCTTCTGCGTGAGCGGCGACGAGGTGTGCGCGCCCACCTTCCAGCGCGTCAGCGCGGGCGCCGGCTACGCGTGCGCGCTCGACGACGCCCGCCGGCTCTGGTGCTGGGGCCACAACGCCCACCATCAGATCGACGAGAGCGAGCGCCTCGTCTTCGAGCGGCCGACGCGGATCGGGACCGACCTCTGGGACGTGATCGCGACCGGCGGCCACACCTGCGGCATCGCGGACGGGCGGCTCGCGTGCTGGGGCCCAAACGATCGCGGCCAGATCGCGGGGGAGCAGGGCGGCGACGTCGCCGCGCCGCGGGAGATCTCCGTCGCTGACGGCCCCGCGCGCTGGACCGCCGTCACCGCGGGCCACAACGCGACGTGCGCGATCGGCGACGGCCGCCTGTACTGCTGGGGGGCCGGCGACAGCGGGCTCCTCGGCAACGGCGGCAGCGCCGACGCGGGCGCGCCGACGCTCGTCGACACGGCGCTCGCCGACTGGACGACCGTCTCGATCGGCTGGGGCTTCGATGGCTCGCGGCTGGGCATGGGCCACGCCTGCGCGATCTCTGCGTCGACGGGCCTCTGGTGCTGGGGCTCGAACGGCTACGGCGAGCTCGGGAACGGCACCGGCGCGCCGAGCCTCGTGCCGGTGCAGGTCGCGCTGCCGGCGCCGCCCACCTCGGTCGCCGCTGGCGCGTACTCCACGTGCGCGACCACCGCTGGCGGGGAGCTCTACTGCTGGGGCTACGCTGGCAACGGCGCGCTCGGGGATCCCGCGCTGGTCTCCTCGTCGTCCGGAAACCGGACGACGCCGACCCTCGCGAGCGGGCTCCCCGGCTGGACGCGGGTTTCGAGCGGCGAGCAGTGGGTGTGCGGCCTGCGCGGCGACGAGGTGTGGTGCTGGGGCGCCTCGGCCGGGTCTGGCCTGGGCAACGGGATCTGGCGCCGCGGCCCTGGCTGGGGCCGCGTCACCGGAGACGCGACCGACCTCGGCGTCGGCGTCAGCACGAACGTCGACAGCGCCGGCAACAACGCCGCGGATCTCGATCTCGCGTGCATCGTCGCCTCGGGCGAGGTGCGGTGCTGGGGGGACAACCGGTACGCCCAGCTCGGGCAGGGCGCGGCCGCGCAGTCGGCGCGGCCCGTCGAGATCATCGGCGGCCACACGTGGTCGGCCCTCGCGGCGGGCACCTCGCACGTCTGCGGCATCGCGGGCGATCAGGTGCTGTGCTGGGGCTCGACCACGAGCGGCCAGGCGAGCGGCGTCCTCGCCGGGACATCGAACGCGCCGTGCGGTGCGTTCGACGGCCAGGCCTGCGACGTCCTCGCGCCGACGGCGCTGCCGGCAGTGACAGCGCCCCGGCAGCTCGCGCTCGGCTTCGCCCACAGCTGCGCGCTCGGCGACGCGCTGACGTGCTGGGGCGATGACGGCGCGGGCCAGCTCGGCGCGCCCAGCCTGCCGCCATCGCCCGCCTTGGTCCCCGGCGCGTGGTCGGCGCTGCTCGCGCCCCGCGGCAACACGCAGTGCGCGACGCAGAGCGACCAGACCTTCTGCTGGGGCTCGGTCGGCGCGATCAGCATGACGCAGACGCCGGCGCGCGTCATGGAGCTCGCCAGCGTGACGGCGATCGGCACGAGCCACCTCATCGGCGCCGGGAACAGCGGGCACGGCTGCTACCTGTCCCCGGCGCGCGAGCTGTACTGCTTCGGCGACAACAGCCGCGGCCAGTTCGGCAACGGCGTCTCGACCGCCGGGCTCTGCCCCAACACGCTGTGCGACGGCGGCGAGACCAGCGTGACGTGCCCGGCCGACTGCGGCGCCCCGCCGATGACGCGGCTCCGCCGGACGTACCAGGCGCTCAGCGTCAGCTGGGGCTCGTCGAACAACACCGCGTTCACGTGCGGGCTCCGCGACGACGGCCAGGTCGAGTGCTGGGGCCGGAACCGCAACGCGATGCTCTCGACCGCGATCGATCCGATGACCCAGCAGACCGTCGAGGTCGTCTACACGCCGGCGGTGATCGCGGGCCTCGCGAGCTGCACCGCCGTCGCCGCTGGCGACACGTTCGGGTGCGCGATCTGCGGCGGCGACGTCCTGTGCTGGGGCGATCACCGGCGGGGCCAGATCGGCTCGGGGCCGGTCACCGCCTCCCCGGTCCTCGTGCCGCGCGAGCTCGACGTGGAGCTCGCGGCCGGCGACACGTGGGCCGAGCTCGCGATCGGCGCTGGCTTTGCCTGCGCACGGACGGCCCAGGGGCGCGGCTACTGCTGGGGGGCGAACCTCCACGGCGCGCTCGGCACCGGCGCCGGTGCCGCGAGCCTGCCGGTCCCCGTGAAGCTCTCCGGGCGCTAGGCGAGGGCGCGCCTACGGCAGCCCGTTGAGCATGCGCGTCGTCTGGAACAGCGTCCCGACGGAGTAGAAGTCGACCGCGACGAAGTTCGGCAGCCGGCCCGACTCCGCCTGGCACTGCCGCGCGCGATCGACGAGGAACGTGCCGTTGACCGTCTCGGCCAGCTCGGGCACGCCGTAGACGCGGGTCAGGAAGTGGTTGAGGAGGAACAGCGGGCTCCCCGCGGTGCCGCGGTTCATCGCGCAGGAGAAGTCGACGAGCTCCTCGAAGTGGTAGGGGGTCTCCCAGGTGTGGGCCCACACGTCCATGAACCAGGCCGGCTCGCCGCCGCCCGCCTCGGTGAAGACGACGAGCCGCTCGTCGGCGTCGATCATCTCGCGCAGCGTCGGCCAGGGCTCGCCCGGGGCGTGGACGTGGACGTACTGGTCCAGGCCGCTCGCCGCGAACGCCTGGGCGGTCTGCTCTCCGGTGATGTGGCTCTCGAGGATGAACGTCATCACCTCGCCGCGGTGCTGCTCGAGGAACTTGCGGATCGTGGTGAGCGCGTCGACGAGCCGCTGCTTCCCCGCCTGGCAGAAGACGTGGCACAGGTACGTGTCGCCCTGGAAGTCGTAGGTGTCGAGCAGCATCACGCGGATGCCGTCCTCGAGCTGCTGCTGGAGGGCGAGGTACTGGTTCGGGCCGACGAAGCCGTCCGCCTCGGTCGACATCGCGTTGTGCGTCCCCGGGAACGACACCTGATCGAAGCGCCGCTCGCACAGCTCCACGGCGCCGTTGCACTCCGGCGGGATCGGCACGGCCTCCTCGCCGGCGCACGCCGCCGCCGCGGCGAGGGCGGCGATCGCCATCGCCGCCTTTGCGCTGCGCGTCATAGCGGCAGCGCGAGCACCGACGGCTTGCCCGTCATGCCCGAGAAGAACGCGGAGTTCGTGAGCACGAGCCGCGGCGTCGCGCCGCCCTCGACGATGACCGACGCCGGCCCGTCGAGCGGCGCGCCGACGTGGATCGGCGTCACCTGCTTGCCGTCCGCCGAGACGCGCGACATCGTCAGCGACGGGCCGTTGCGCACCGCGACGATCGTGCCCCCGGCCTCGATCGCGATGCCGTCGACGCCCTTCAGATCGGTGCAGCTCTCGGCGTGGATCACCGGCGTCCCGGCCATGCCGTTGCCCTGGATCGGGATCCGCACGATGCGGCCGTAGTCGGTCACCGCGACGTACCGGTTGTTGGCGTCGCGGGTCATCCCGTTGGCGCCGAGCACGACGGGCGCGCCCGATCCGCCGCACGCGTCCATGTTGCCGGCGAGCATCGCGTCCTGGAGCCACACCCGCACGGTGCCGTTCTGGCTGATCTCGAGGATCTGCCCCATCGCGGAGTCGGCCACGTAGAGGGTATTCCCCGCGACCTCGATCGAGTTCGGGAACGGCATCTGCGGCGAGGTCGCGAACACCTGCGCCATGCCGCCGGCCGCGGGGATCCGGTACACGCCGGGCGGCGGGGTCGGTGCCAGGCCCGACGCGCCGACCCCGACGAAGAGGTCGCCCGCCGCGTTCGCGGCCAACCCCAGCGTGTACGTGTTGGTCACCGGCGTCGGCAGCGCGCCGAACGACTGCACCTCGTTCGGCGCCGTGATCTTGACGACCTGCCCGAGCGGCGCGAGCCCGACGTACAAGGCGCCGCCGGCGCTGACCAGGCCCTCCGGCAGCTCTCCCTTCGTGGGATCGAACGTGGCCAGGGTCGTGAACGGGTTCGGCACGTCCGCGTCGTCTGCCCCGCCGTCGGGCTTCGCGCGACCGTCATCTCCGCAACCGATCAGGGACAGCGACAGGAGGAGCCAGGCGAATTTCGACATGGCGCGATTCTAGGAGAGCCGCGCCCCTGGCCGCGACGGTGCGTATCACAGCCTCGGTGCGCCCACGCCGCACCTCGACGCATCATCCTCGGGCGCGCGGCTGTGCCCAGGCGCGCGCTCCTGTGCCGCTCCTCACCGCCGGGGGGGAGCCTCGCCGCGCTTCGCCGCGTATCAGGCGCGTGTACGCCGGCCACTTCGACTTCACCGTTCCGCTCATCTCGCGGGTCGCCGGCCTGTGGACGGCCGAGCAGTGCGAGGACGTGCTCGCGGCCGCGCGTGACGGCGAGTGGCTCCCCGCGACGGTCAACGCGGCTGCCGGGCGCGTCGTCAACGAGCGGCTCCGCAACAACGATCTCGCCGTGCTCCGCGAGCCGGCGCTCGCCGATCGCCTGCTCGAGCAGGCCCGGCCGCACCTGCCGGCGACGATGTCCGCCGAGTGGGGCGGCGGGCGCGCGCAGGTGTCGCTCGTCGGGCTGTTCTCGCCGCTCCGCATCTACCGCTATCACCCCGGCCAGCACTTCGGCCTGCACCAGGACGGCTCGTACCGCCGCGACGACGGCGCGCGCAGCCTCCTGACGCTGATGGTCTACCTGAACGACGACTTCGACGGCGGCGAGACGGACTTCCCCGAGCAGGGCGAGCAGATCCGCCCCGCGCGCGGCGACGCCCTCTGGTTCCAGCACATGGTGCTCCACGCCGGCCTGCCCGTCACCCGCGGCGTCAAGCACGTCCTGCGCACCGACGTCCTCTACGCGGCCCCGCCCGCCTGAGGCGGTGCTCGTCAGCGGCGGCGCTCGTGTGCAGCGGCGCGCTGCTCTAGGATCGCGCGGCATGTCCGCCCGGCCGCAGCTCCTCGTCGTGGTGACCGCGTGTGTCGTCCTGGCCGCCGCGCGCGCCGATGCCAACATGGGGCAGCCGTGGCGGGGCGGCTCGCGCGCCGGTGAGCCGGAGGTGGCCGGCGAGGGGATCAGCGCGGTCCGGATCGCGCGCGAGGAGCTCGTGATCGATCTGCGCCCGCTCGCCGACGACGGGCTGGCCGCGGTGACGGCGACGTACCACCTCGACAACCCGGCCGACGCGCGGCACCTCGACCTCGTGTTCGCCGCCGGCTCGGACGCCGCGGACTTCCGGGTCGCGCTCGACGGCCGCCCGGTGCCGCTCGCGTCCCCATGGGGCACCACGCTGCCAGCCAGCTGGGGGCCGCCCGCCTCGACGCCAGACTTCGACGGCGGCGAGCTCACCTATCACCTCAAAGACAACGCGATGCCGGCCCGCTTCTCGCTCGACGTGCCGCCCGGCCGCCACGATCTCGCGGTCTCGTACCGCGCCGACGCGGTCCGGTATTACCGCGGCGAGCCGACGATCGTGCGCCAGCTCGCCTACGTGCTCTCGCCCGCGCGGACGTGGGCCGGCTTCGGCGGGCTGGACGTCACCGTGCACGTGCCGCCCGGCTGGCGCGCCGCCGTCGTGCCGGCGATGCCCCGCGCGGGCGACACGCTGCGCGCCGCGTTCCCGGCCGTGCCCGCCGACGCGATCGCGCTGACAGTCCAGGCGCCCGCGGGCGCGCACGGGCCGCTCCGGATCGCGACGCTGCTCGTGCTCGTGCTCGTCGTGGTCGGCGGCGGCTTCGTCGTGGCGCGGTGGACCCGCGCGCGCGAGCGGCGCCGCAGCCCGGCGATCTCCGCTTTGAAGCTCGCGGCGCTGGGGCGCGGGATCGTGTGGGGCCTCGCGGTGCTCGGGGCGTGCCTGCTCGCGATCTTCGGGCCCGATCTCGCGCTCGCCGACGGGCAGGCCGATCACCGCGGCTACGGCCGCGCGTTCGCGATCCTCGGCGCCGTGCTCGCGTCCATGGCGATCGTCGTGATCGGTACGATCGTGGCGATCGTCGCCGGCAACGGCGTGCACGAGCCGCCCCGGACGGAGGGCTAGCGCGGGCTTGGCGCGGGCGCTCAGTCGCCGGTGCAGCAGCGCGTGTTGCACTCGGCCGTCACGACCTCGCGCGTCTTCTTCGCTGGCGGGCTCGGGATCGCGACCGCGCCGAGCAGCCAGGCGATGCAGCGATCCACGCCGGGGTTGATGCCCTTCGCGGTCGCGTTGCTGAGCTTGCCGCTGGGCTCGATGTCGAACGTCATGGTGACCGTCCCGCGCGGGCCCGGGTTCGGCTCGAACGTCTGGTAGCAGAGGTCCATCGCGAACAAGGACGGCATCGCCTCGCGCACCTTCTCGGCGTCGAAGGCGCCCCGGGGGATCAGCTTGCGGCAGAGCGGCTTCAGCACCGCCAGCGGCGGCGGCGGCACCGGGATCACGCGCAGCGCGGGGCGCTTGGGGCAAGCGACGTCGAGCAGCGCCGCCAGCTCGCCGCCGGTCGCGCCCGGCGCGGCGGCGAGCGCGAGCGCCGTGGTGTCGGCGAAGAACGGCGTCCCGAGCTCGTGATCGAGCGGGGCGCCGGGCTCGAGCTTGTGCGCGAACACCGAGAGCGCGCCCTCGAGGCCGAGCGAGACGCCGTGCTTGCCGTCGAGCTCGAGCTGGATCGCCTTGGCGCCCGTCGGCGCGGGCGTCGCGGCGCACACGACCTTCGGCGCGCCCGCCACGAGCGCCGTGAGATCGACGCGCGCGGACCCGGCCCCGTGCAGCGTCGCGACGACGCCGAGCACGCGCTCCGCCGGCGCGTCGTCGGTGAACGCGAGCGCGGCCCCCTCGCGCGGCAGCTTCGCGAGCTGCGCGGCCGTCGGGCTCGGGCCCAGCGAGGCTCCGTCGAGCCGCACGTCCGAGGCGTCGGCGATCAGCCGCGCGGCGCCAAACGGCGATCGGGGCACCGGCGCCACGGCCGGCGCGGGCTGCGCCGGTGGCGCGGGCTGCGCCGGTGGCGTGGCCTCACGAGCGGGCGGCTCGGCCTTGCCGCAGCCGCCGCCGAGCCCGCCGAGCCTGCCGAGCATGACGCAGAGGAGCGCGCGGTTCACGGCGCGAGGCTATCACCAGCGCCGCGCGTTGCGGCGGCGCGCCCGATCACCAGCGCCGCGCGTTGTGGCGGCGCGCCCGATCACCAGCGCCGCGCGTTGCGGCGGCGCGCCTCAGCGGCGACCTCCTTCGGCACGACCGTCTTGCCGATCGGCGCGAGCGCGCAGCCCGCGAGCTTGAGGTGCTGGATCGCGAACGGGATCCCGATGATCGTGCAGGCGTTCGCGAACGCCGAGACGACGTGGCCGATCGCCAGCCAAAGGCCGGCGAGCACGAACCAGATGACGTTGCCGAGGAACCCGAGCGTGCCGGTGCCGAGGTCGCCCTTGCCGTTCAGCTCGCGGCGATCGATCGCCTCCTGCCCGAACGGGAAGAAGCAGAACGTGCCGAGCACGAAGCACGAGCGCGCCCACGGGATACCCACGAGCGAGATCAGCATGAGCAGCCCGGCCAGCCACCAGCCGATGCCCAGCCAGAACCCACCGAGGACGAACCAGATCAAGTTGGCGATCGCTCTCATGGCACCTCCCGTCGTGACGGCCCCTAGCGTGACACGCGATCGGCGGCCGCGCCTTCCTCCCGCACGATTTGGCTCGCCGATCGGCGCCGTCGCGCGCGAGCGCGCGAGGGCGAGCGCGTAAAGCGCGTAAGATGACGCCGTGAACGGCCCGCAGCCCGCCACGGTCGAGCTCCACTGCGTATGTGGAGAGCGGCGCATCGTTCCTGCGGGGCTGCCCGTCGTGTCGTGCATCAAGTGCGGCCAGGCGCTCGGGCCGCCCTTGCCCGCGCCGCGTCCCCGGCCCGCGATCTTCCTGCTCGCCCTCGCGGCGAGCGCGACGCAGCTCGTCGCGGGCGTCACGCTCGGCCTCGCGATCGCATCGGGGGCGAAGCACTTCGACGCGCGGTCCTACCTGCTCGCGTGGCTGATCGTGTCCGTCATCGGGATCTTCGCCGCGGGCAAGGCGTACCGCGGCAGCGTCGGCTCGCTCTACGTCGCCTCGGCGGTCGGCGCGGCGATCGTCGCGATGCGCCTGGCGAGCCGCGACTCGCTCACCGACATGCTGCACACGTCCGGCGTCCTCCGGTACGTGGCCGTCGACGCCGAGCTCATCGCGCTGTCGATCGCGGGCCTCGCGAGCTTCTCGTGCGTGGCGTGCCTCGTCGCGCTGCCGCAGGTGCGCCGCTACGCGGCCTGGCAGCGCCGGCAGATCGAGCTCGCGTTCCGGACGCGGCGCCTGTGAGCGGCGGCGCGCTACCTCGAACCTCGTGACAAAGCGTCGCTCGACGCGCTACCGTGAGCTCATGCGATGGGTGGAGGCGGTGACGATGATGGCGTGTGGAGGGGCGCGCCAGCCGGCCTCGTCGCGCGGCGAGCCGGAGTAGGTGCCTGCGATGCTCGCGCCCATTCCGCCGCTCCGGCGCTCGCTCGTCGTCTGGGTCGGCGGGCCCGGCTTCCGCTGACGCGGCCGCCTCAGGCCCGCCGTCGCCTCGCGAGCTGCGATCCGAGCCCGAGGAGCAAGAGCGCGGCGAGCGCGCCGCCGCCGAACCACATCTTCTTCGGCGTGGTGCTCGGCCCTGGCGGCGTCGGCTTCGTCGTCGGCGCGGGCGCCGGTGCCGGCTGCGCCGGCTTCGCCGGTGGCGGTGCCGCCGAGGCCCGCTTGTAGCCGATCTCCCAGAGGTCGCGCGTGAGCATGCTCGCGAGCTGGAGCTTGCCGCGCGGCGCGAACGCCGTCTTGCTCGCGGCGATCACCTGGCTTGCGCCGCCGTCGGGCGGACCGCCCCACACCGCGCGCCGCGGGTTCGCGCACTTGATCGGTCCTGCCCACCAGTGGCGGATGACGTACCGCGCCTGGAAGTTGTTCTGGCTCGCCGGCTGGGCGCTGTACTCGATGCCCGCCTTGCCGTACACCTCGCGGCCGCCCGTGATCGGCTTGGCCTCGCGGAACCGCAGATCGTCCTTCATGTCCTTCTTGCCGTAGCGCGCGTGCAGGCGCGTCAGCACGTAGCCGCCCTGCCGGATCGTCCCGCCGATGATGTCGCCGCCCAGCGTGATCATGTCGGCGTCCTCCGGGATCACCGGCGGGCACGGATCGCACTTCGCGCCGCGGCCGCCCCGCTGCGTCGTCGGCAGCGCCGTCCACGCGTACTCCGTGATCACGGCGCCCGGGTTCGCCTCGACCGTCTTGTCGAACAGCGCCGCGTAGAACTCGGCGAACCGGTCTCGTACGCCCGGCCGCACGTCGAAGTTGGTCGGGATCATTACGTTCTTGTAGTTCGCCACCTCGTAGCGCCGATCCGGGGACAGGATGTTGACGATCAGGTCCTGCTTCCCCGACGAGTTCGCCAGCCCCAGCCGGATCGGCAGCGAGAACTCCTCGCTGTCGTAGTGGAAGCGCAGCGGCGAGAGCGCGACGCGCCCGTCGACCATCTGGACCTTCTTCGGATCGACCCTGGCGACGAAGAACTTCGAGCCCGCCTCGATGTACGGCCGGAGCAGCGGCGCCGCGTCGTCGGGGATCTTGTAGTTGTTGAGCTTGAGCCACTGCTCGAGCCCCGTGGCCTCCTTCGCCGAGAGGATCAGGATCTGGTACTCGGCGACGTCGAACTTCGCCTCGATCGTCACGACGTTGATCTGCGCCTGCTTGGTCGCCCGCCCCGCCGAGTTGGCGCACGTCAGGGTGAACATCGTGCTGTCCGTGAGCGTGAGCGGGCGCGCCGCCCCCGCCTGGACGCGGCCGACCCCGTGGTCCACCGTGCAGGTCGGCTCGGGCCACGGCTCGTTCGCGTACTGGAAGCTCCACGTGATGTCGGTCGCCTGGCCCGCGGTGATCGACGGCGGGTAGGCGCTGAAGCTCGCCAGGACCGGCGGGATCGCCCGCCGCTGCGACTTTTCATCGTCGGCGCCCATGTCCGAGGCTCTCATCGCGGCGCTCGGCGGGGCGGACTTCATCACGGGCCGCCGCTGCATCTCGGCCGGTTTGACCATCATCGGCCGTTCGGGCGGCTCCGGCGCGGGGCAGGGGTCCTGCTCCCAGTACTCGACGAGGCGCGGCGAGCCCAGCGAGTCGAGCCGATCGAACACCGCCTTGGGCAGCACCCGGACGTCGCCCTCCTTGAGCACGACCGGCACCGGCACCACCATCGCGAAGTCCTCGAGCGGGCCGCGGTAGTCGTTCTGCATCGACAAGACCGTGCGCGTGCCCGATCGCATCAGCACGACGTTCGTCGCGTCGTTGAACATCTTCTTGTCCGAGCCGCTGACGTAGAACCCGCAGAAGGCTCGCGCCGCCGGGCTCGCCGCCACGATCGCCGCCGCGGTGCCGGCGACGATCGCGCTCTTCAGGGCCACGCTCTTCATGGCCGCGCCTCTCTTCTTCGCGCTCCTCATGCTCACGCTCCTTTTCTCCACGACGGTCGATCGACCAGGTCAGCTCAGATCACGGATCACCCCATCCCCAGCGCCGAGCGTACGGCCCCCGGGCGCCCCAATCGAAGGTAGAACGCTCGCCCGTCGACCGCGGTCTACACAAGCACAAAGCGATCCGCCGTCGCCGTCGCCGGTCTCCGCGCGGCGCGCGATCCACGGCGCGACGAGCACGAACGGCAGCGCGAGCAGATCGCTCGGATCGCGCACGATCTCGGCCTGCCCGC
Source organism: Kofleriaceae bacterium (assembly GCA_035558535.1). GTDB lineage: Bacteria > Myxococcota_A > Polyangia > Haliangiales > Haliangiaceae > JABFXX01. The sequence continues at coordinate 25,654 of DATMCI010000005.1, read as the reverse complement.
CCAGCAGCGCGCCGAGGAGCTGCTCGCCGACGGCCGTCGCTGGCGCGGCCAGCTTGATCGCCGCGAACACGAGGGCTGTCAGCGCGGCGCACGCGATCAGCAGGCGGTCGCGGCCGATCGCGAGGCGCGGGTGCAGGCGCAAGATCGGGGCGAGCAGCGCGCCGAGGAGCAGCGGGAAGAACACCATCCCGGAGGCGTCGGACAGCTTGCCCGTCAGCCACCCCGGGTAGCGCGCCTTGAGGACGTGATCGTTGACGACGAGCAGCGCGATCGCGGCGAGCGCGAGCGGGTGCAGGAGGCCCGAGGGCGGCGCCGAGGGCGGCTGCTCACCGCGCACCGGGCGCCTCCTCCTCGACCGCGAGGATCCGCACCACCTCGCCCGCGGGGGCGGCGCAGGCGGACGACCCCGGGCACTCGGCCTGGATCGTGGCGCGCGCCGTCCAGGTCACCGTCTCCGGCGGGACCTGCCTGTTGCTCGCGTTCCAGGCGACGTGAAAGTCCGCCGGCGGGCCCGACGAGCCGCGCCAGACCGACGGCGCGAGGTGGCCCGGGGCGCCCATGATCTCGAGCGTGATCGGGCGCCGGCTCGCCTCGACCACGACGCGGTAGCGCGGGGTCGGCTTGCTCGCGTCGAGCACGGTCGTCACCGGGGTCGATCGCGCCTCCGCGATCCACGCCTCGACCGCCGTCGCGCTCGTGACCCGGACGTACTCCGTGTCCGGTGGCTTGCACTTGCCGCCGCAGAGCTTCATGGTGCAGCGATCGCGGATCTCGATCCGCTGGAGGTGCGCGCCGGCCGGCACGAAGTAGTGCGCCTGGCCCGGCCACGACAGCGCGGCCGCCGGCTCGACGGTCGCGCGCCCCCCTTCCGTCGGGTAGAGCAGCTTCGCCGCATCCTGGCCGGCGACGACCCACACCTCCGGCTCGCGGCTCGCGTCGATCGTGACGACCATCGCCTTGCCCGCTGCGGGCGGCGGGGGCGTGGTCTCGAGGGCCCACTTCCGCGGCGAGGTCGCGATCGACGCCAGCGCCGCGATCACGATGACGATCCGTTCGGCCCACTGCCTGCGCATGCCCGCGATGATGCCGCAATCCCGCGGGCCTGTACTTCCATATTCATGGCATCGGAGGCCTCGCCGAGGCATTCGCCGGTTGGGCGAGGCAGCGAGTCATTCACTGTTGGTTAGCTCAAGAGTCCCCTTCGACACGCATGACCTGTATCGCTACGCCTCGCATCTCGCGAGGCTTCGTATAGAATGCCGCGGATGGGGTGTGAGGGATCGGCGCGAGTGCAGGGCGTACTGGTGGACGAGGGAGCGGGCGGATCGGGCGGAGGTCGCCGATGAGGAAGCACATCATCCTGTTTTTGGCCGCCAATCCGAGCGGCACCGATCCACGGGCCCTCGATCGAGAGGCGCGGTCGATCCAGGTGGAGCTGGAGCGCAGCGGATTCCGAGAGTGCTTCGAGCTGGTGACCCGCTGGGCGGTAGAGCCGCTGGATCTAATCCGCGAACTGCGCGAACTCCAGCCGACGGTGGTCCACTTCAGCGGTCACGGCGGAGAGAATGGGCTGTTCTTCCAGACCGAAGAGGGTCGCGCTCAGCTCGTCGCCCCCGCCGCGCTCGCCGAGGCATTCGGCGCGGCGGGGGCCTCGGTCAAGCTGGTCGTCCTGAACGCCTGCTACAGCGAGGTGCAGGCGAACGCGTTGCTCGCGCATGTCGACCATGTCGTGGGGATCGGAGGCTCGCTCCACGAGGACGCGGCGAGGATCTTCGCGATCGGCTTCTACGGTGGCCTGGTGGGACGCGAGTCGATCGCAGATGCGTTCAGGCAGGGACGGGCGGCGATCGATCTGCAGGGCCTATCCGATGGCGATCGTCCGCAGCTCAGGGGCCGCGCCGGGGTGGACGCCGACGGTCTGATCTTGGCTGCAACCACGGCACCGGACGCGGTCGACGCGATAACGCGCGGCAGCGGTTCTGCGCCTGGGGCCGAGCCGACGATGCAGTCTTTCTCAGCGGAGGAGCTGGCTCGGGCCGAACGCGAGGCTGCCGAGATCGTGAGCGTCTGGCGGCCGGGTCCGGCATTGCGGATTCAAGTCGTCATTGCAGCCAGCATTGGCGTCGGACTGTTCGTGTTGCTGCTGCTCGTGCTCCCGTGTGACCTCCTCAGCCCGCCGGCTCCCGTAGGAACGCCGCAGATCGTCCTCGGTGCGTCGGCCCTCACCGCTGGTGTGCTGTGGGCGTTGAATCCCAGGAGACGTTACCTGCGATTTGCAGTGTCGCTGCTCACCGTGATCGTGCTTCCTGCATCACCTGTCTGGTCATGGGTCTCAGAGCTTCGTGGCGTCCCCGCTTCGAGTGCCGGATTACCGCTCGTGACGCAGCTTGCAATGATAGGTGTCGTGTGCTTGTGTTTGATCCTCGATTACAGGGCACACCGAGAGCAGGACTCACTTGTGAGCAGACTCCGGCTGGCGCTTGAAAAGCTTGCATTCTCGAGGCAGCTCAAGGGACTCTCGGATGATCGACGATACCAGAGCGAGATAGTTGATCTAAAGGATCGATGCAGATCCAATCAAAACAGAGAGCGTTACGCGGTGTACGTCGGTGTCGCGATCCTGTTATGTTCAACCGCATGGAGGATCATCGATGTCGTTACACGGCCGACACTACCCGCAGGCAACGAATGGATAAGTCAGCAGATCCCAGATGCCGCTAGTGGATGGCCTCTCGTAGTCGATGGTTCGATGGCAGATGGTGTCGAGCGCGACGGGTCGGTCCGCCCACCCGATGCCGTTCCTCCGAAGTCATTGGGATCGATACTGGCGTCAGATCCATCCAAGCTCTCCCCAGATGCACAGTTAGAACCTCGCGGTGGAGGGATCGCCCGCATTGAGGTACCCACTGGTATGGAGCGTCCGGCCGAAGAGCTAGAAGGAGATTCCATTGAGAGAAAACGATCCCTTCCTGTCTCTACCCAGTCGTTTCGCCATCGGCCCTCCTTTGTCAAGGTTGCTACTGACCATTCAAGTGCAGAGGGCATTCAGATAGCGTTGAGGTTGATCGAGAGAAAGGTCGAGTCTAGCATCTACCTTAGAAGGTCCATGGAATTGCCGCCTGCAGCTATGCTTTCAACTTGGGGAACGTTGGCCTTCAGGCTGAAGGTGATGGCGCCCTCAATTAAGATGATGCCGATCGGATTCGGATATGTAGTCGTGTGTAAGCTGGATGTGCAAGTCGATCAATGGACGGGAACCAGCTTGATAGGCGGTATCCATTTCAATGACCAGGCACGTATTGAGACTCGTGCCGATACTCGCGGTGTTCAGTTCACAGTCGCCAAGTGTATGGAGCGCGTTGTTACACTCCTTATGTTGGGGCAAGTATTGCCGAGTCTGGAGTCGGCTATCAAGGCTAAACTACCGTGACGCACGTCTGTGCGTCACGGTGGGCCGACGAAGCTGCTTGTATTTCCCGCACGCCGGATCAGCGCCGGAGTTCTGTCGACACGGCCCTATCGGCCGCGCCTGCGCCTCACGGGGAGTCGTCGCCATGCACGACGGTCGCTCCGGACCGGCCGAGTGCCTCCTGGCCGATCATCTGTTTCGCCAGATGATCGAAGCGGGTCCGCATGCGCTCCCACGGGCACACCAGCAATCAGGCCAGCTGCCCACTCAGTGACCTCGCGGTGCTGACCACGCTCTGTCCGGCCGGAAACCGGACATGTCTGAAATCAGCCCGGACAGCCGCTCGACAAGCACCTCGAGGCTGACCCGGCTGGAAGCTCCAAGAATCGGCCGGCTCGTGGGTGCAGGCGAGAGCCCGCCGCTTCTGCCTGTCCCCGGCCGTTACCCCGGGCAGCGGGCGCGCCCTCAGCTCCGCTTGCCGATCACCTCTTCGATCGATTCGGCGACGATTGCCTTCGCGAGCCAGCGCTCGTGTTGTTTGAGGTTCTTCTCGGCCAAGATGCGTTTGCGGACCGCGGCCGGTACGGTGATGCCGCGAACGCGGAGCACCGTCAGCACGGCCTCGGCCTTCGTCTCGGCGCGGACTCTGACCTCCCCCTCTGCCCAGGTCTCGTACATGGTCACGATGAACTCCTGCTCCTCGCGGGTTGGCTTTGGCTTCTTCCCGAGCGTGTGCTGCAACCTTACCAGGATGTGCTCGGCCACGGCACGCTCCGGAGAGCTAGCCCGCAGCTTTCCGAGATCTTCGATCGCATCTATGAGGAGCGGCCCCGCCGCCATGAGCCGGACCAGAACGGTCGAACGGTCGCGCGGGAGCTCGCTCGCCACCACCAGCCCCACGCGCAGCACGGTGTCGCCGTAGAAGTACACGCCCGCTGGCCAGCGGGACCCGGATTCGGACGCGGGCCGGAGCTCGAGCCGGGCCAGGAGCGCCTTGGGCGCGCCGGCTGCGATGATCCAGAGCGACGGCGCGACGAACGGCCGCGGCGGCTGCTGCTTCATTCGCCGCCGCTGGTTGGCCGTGCGCGCTCGGCGCGTACGCTGCTGCCAGAACGCGAGGTGCTTTGCCAGGCAGCTGCGGAACGCCTCGGCATCGAGCGCCCGGCTGTAGACCTCGATCAGGCACGGGTGGGCCGCGAGCCGCCCGAGCAGGCCCACCCGTTTGCGCTCGGCTTCGCGCGCAGGATCCGGCTCGTGCCGCAGGTCCGCGTACTGCACCTCCGGCGTGATCTCGTCATGCACGACGGTCGCTCCGGACCGGCCGAGTGCCTCCTGGCCGATCTGCTTCGCCAGATGATCGAAGCGGCTCCGCATGCGCCCCACGGGCACACCAACAATCAGGCCAGCTGCTCACTCAATGATCTCGCGGCCCTGACCACGCGTTGTCCGGCCGGAACCCGGACAATGTCCGAAATCCGGCCGGACAGCCTTCTTGGCAGGCACCTCGAATCGACGCGCTACGAGGCGCAGATGGCTCGCTGGTGCAAGACGGTGAGGGCGGCTTGCAAAGCCGATCGGGCGCCGGGGGCGCGGCCCCGGAGTCAGAGGTCGAGCACGGTGTCCAGGTCGCGGTGGACGCCGATCAGCGTCGACACCTTGCGGATCGCGAGCAGCGCGACTCGGTTCGTCATGCGGCGCATATCCCGCAGCCGCCTCGTGACGTCAAGGTCATCGCGCCGCTGCGGGCCGCTGATAGGTGCTGCTTATCAGAGCTATCGAGCTGCTGCCCCTTTGGTTCTCACGCGGCGCCGCGTACGCTGCATTCACTTCAAACGGAGATCCCATGGCGACTCAAGGAAAGTGCCCTTTCAAGCATCAGAGTGGCGGCGGCACCTCGAACCGCGACTGGTGGCCCAATGCGCTGCGGCTCGAGACGCTGCACCAGCGGTCGGCCCTGTCGAACCCGATGGGCGGCGAGTTCAGCTACGTGGAAGAGTTCAAACGCCTCGACTACGCGGCGCTGAAGCAAGACCTGCTGGCGCTCATGACCGATTCGCAGGCGTGGTGGCCGGCGGACTTCGGCCACTATGGCCCGCTGTTCATCCGCATGGCGTGGCACAGCGCGGGCACCTATCGCACCGGCGACGGGCGCGGCGGAGCGGGCAAGGGCAGCCAGCGCTTCGCGCCGCTGAACGCGTGGCCGGACAACGTCAACCTCGACAAGGCGCGCCGCCTGCTCTGGCCGATCAAGCAGAAGTACGGCCGCAAGATCTCGTGGGCGGATCTCATGATCCTCGCCGGCAACGTCGCGCTCGAGTCGATGGGCTTTCAGACGTTCGGCTTCGGCGGGGGGCGCGAGGACATCTGGGAGCCCGAGGCCGACGTGTACTGGGGCCAGGAGAAGAAGTGGCTCGAGGACAAGCGCTACGCGGGCGATCGCGAGCTCGAGGCGCCGCTCGCCGCGGTGCAGATGGGCCTCATCTACGTGAACCCCGAGGGGCCGAACGGCAACCCGGATCCGATCGCGGCCGCGCGCGACATCCGCGAGACGTTCAAGCGCATGGCGATGGACGACGAGGAGACGGTCGCGCTGATCGCCGGCGGCCACACGTTCGGCAAGACCCACGGTGCCGGTAGCCCCGGCGAGCACGTCGGCTTCGATCCCGAGGCGGCGGACGTCGTCGCGCAGGGCTTCGGCTGGCAGAACAAGCTCGGCGCGGGCCACGGCGGGGACACGATCACGAGCGGCCTCGAGCTGACGTGGACCCCCACGCCGACGAGATGGAGCATGAGCTTCCTCGAGAACCTGTTCAAATACGACTGGGAGCTGACGAAGAGCCCGGCCGGCGCGCACCAGTGGAAGCCGAAGGGCGACGCGGGCGCCGGCACCGTGCCCGACGCGCACGACGCGGCGAAGCGCCACGCGCCCGGCATGCTGACGACGGATCTCGCGCTGCGCTTCGATCCCGCGTACGAGCCGATCGCGCGCCGCTTCCTCGCGAGCCCGGATCAGTTCGCGGACGCGTTCGCGCGCGCGTGGTTCAAGCTGACCCACCGCGACATGGGCCCGAAGGTGCGGTACCTCGGCCCCGAGGTCCCCGCTGAGGATCTGATCTGGCAGGACCCGATCCCGGCCGTGGATCACGCCCTCGTCGACGAGCGCGACGTCGCCGCCCTCAAGGCCCAGCTCCTCGCGTCGGGCCTCACGGTCTCGCAGCTCGTGTCGACGGCGTGGGCGTCGGCGTCGACGTTCCGCGGCTCCGACAAGCGCGGCGGCGCGAACGGCGCGCGCATCCGGCTCGCGCCGCAGAAGGACTGGGAGGTCAACCAGCCCGCGGCGCTCGCGCAGGTCCTCGCGGCGCTCGAGCGGATCCAGCAGGCGTTCAATGGGGCTCAGCAGGGCGGCAAGCGGATCTCGCTCGCCGATCTGATCGTCCTTGCGGGCTGCGCGGGCGTCGAGCAGGCGGCGAAGGCGGCCGGCGTCTCGGTGGCGGTGCCGTTCACGCCGGGCCGGATGGACGCGACGGAGGCGCAGACCGACGCCGAGTCGTTCGCCGTCCTGGAGCCGATCGTCGACGGCTTCCGCAACTACGCCAAGGATCGCTACTCGGTCCCGGCCGAGGAGCTGCTCGTCGATCGCGCGCAGCTCCTGACGCTGACGGCGCCGGAGCTGACGGTTCTCGTCGGTGGCCTCCGCGTCCTCGGCGCGAACGTCGGCGGGAGCAAGCACGGCGTCTTCACGGAGCGCCCCGGGGCGCTGACGAATGACTTCTTCGTGAACCTGCTCGACATGAGCACGGAGTGGCGGCCCGCCGCCGACGGCCAGGACGTCTTCGAGGGCCGCGACCGCAACACCGGCGCGGTCAAGTGGACGGGCACGCGCGTCGACCTCGTGTTCGGCTCGAATTCGGTGCTGCGCGGCCTGTGCGAGGTCTACGGCAGCTCCGACGCGCAGGAGAAGCTCGTCCGCGACTTCGTCCAGGCATGGACCAAGGTCATGAACCTGGACCGCTTCGATCTGCCGCGCGCCGAGACGATCTAATTTAGAGTCGAGCGGCTGTGGGCCGCCCATGCTGATCGCCAAGCTCCGCGAGCGGTTCCACGAGCTCTCCGAGGTCAAGGGCGCGCTCACCGTCCTGGGCGATCAGCCGGTCGCGCAGAAGCGCGACGAGGTGTACCCGGCGGTCCTCGCCCTGCTCGTCGAGGCGCTCTGCGACGTGCCCGCCGCGGAGCCGAAGAGCGTCGCCGCGACGCTGCACTTCCTCCACCGCGAGCTCCCGCACGAGCCAGCGCTCGCCGCGCGGCTGTACGCGGCCATCGGCGAGCGGACCGTGCGCTACCAGCAGCCGGCGTTGTTCCAGTTCATCGCCGCGGCGCGCGATCCACGCGGCACCTCGCTCCTCCGGGGCGGCTCGACGGTGAGCGGCTGGGTCGACGCCGTCGTCGCGCTCTCGGCCAAAGAGCTCGTCGACGAGGTGGTCGACGCGCTCGACGACGAGCCGACGCGCGATCTGGCGGTCGCGGTCGCCCTCCTCGGAGGCGAGGGCCGGCGCGCTGACCTCGAGCGAGACGGCGGCGGCGACGACGTGCGCCCGATCGGCCTGGCGCTGCTCGCGAGCCCCGACGACCTGGCGCGCTTCCCCGGCCGGGCCGGGAGGCCGAACCAGATCGTGGCGCGCCGCATCCACACGGCGCTCGCGGCGCGCGGGCCCAAGCAGCGCCTCACCGCGCTCGACGAGCTCTCCGCCGGCATCACGGACGCGTCCACGCCGTTCGGCGCCGAGCGGCTCTTCGCGTTCACGCTCGCGCTCGGCGACAAGCGCGCCGATGTCGCCGAGCGCGCGGCGGCCGCGCTGGCCGCCTACGTGAAGACCAAGCGCCCGGGCATCCGGATCTCGTTCCACGCGCTGTTCCTCGAGAGGGCCGCCGAGGTCGTCGCGCGCGGCGTCACCGACGCGGCCCGGAGCTACCTCGAGATCGTGCGCGCCGCGATCCCCAGAGCCGCGCCCTTCGGGGAGACGAAGGTCGTCGCGCCGCCGCTGAGCCGCAAGGCCGCCGCCCAGGCCCGCGGCGAGGAGATGCTCGAGGCGCTCGCCGGCACGTTCGCGGACGTCTCCGCGGCGCGCCGCGATCCTGCGCTCGAGGCGGTGATCGCCGCCGCCCCCGACGACCGCGCCGCGTACCTCGTCTACGCCGACTGGCTGCAGAGCGTGGGCGACGTGCGCGGTACGTGGATCGCGCTCCAGACCACGAGCGGCCTGGCGGCGCGCGAGGCGAGCGCGCAGTTCTTCGCCGCGCATCGCGCCGCGCTGCTCGGCCCGCTCGCGCCGCACGCCGAGAGCGAAGGCCCCGTCGAGCTCGACTGGTTCATGGGCTTTGTGCGGCGCGCGACGTTTCACTCGCCGGCTCACTCACCGGCTCACTCGCCGGCTCGCTCGTCCGCGGCGACCGACGCGCTGGCCGCGCTGATCGCGCTCCTCGACGCGACGTGCGGCGCGTTCGTGCAGGAGCTCGTGTTCGGCGACCCGGACGACGAGCGCGCCGTGACCGAGCTGCTCCTCGCGCGGCGCCCGCAGACGCTCTCGCGGCTCGCGTTCGGCACGGCCGAGACCGCGTCGCCCGAGCTCGTGGCCGCGATCCCGCGGCTCGCCCGCGATCCGCGCGCGCGGTGGGCCGCTGCGCTCGCGCGTGTCGCCGAGCAGCGCGCGCTGAAATGCGAGCTCGGGGCCGACGATCTACCAGAGCTCGAGCCAGCGGAGGCCGGCATCGCGGTCGGCGAGGCCGGCCTCGCCGCCGTGCTCGCGGGCCTGCGGTACGAGCTGGAGCTCGAGCGGCGGGTCGGGATGGTCGCCGCGCTCCGCGCCGCGTTCACGCGCGCGTCCGTGGATCGCTTCGCGCGCGCGCTCGGCGATGTCTGGTTTCAGCGGGGCCAGGCCGATCGGCTGCGCTGGGCATTCTCCGCCGCGGGGCCGCTCGGCGGCGACGAGACCGCGCGCTGGCTCGGCGCGCGGCTCGCGCAGCTGGGCTCGCGCGAGCGCGAGGCCGCCGCCCTCGGCTACCTCGCCCAGATCGGCGGCGACGTCGCGATCGAGCAGCTCACCGGCGCGGCGTTCGACCTCGCGGTGCACCCGCGCATTCGCGATGCCGCGCGCGGCTCCCTCGCGGCGATGGCCGAGCGCCGCGGGCACGGCCTCGACGCGCTGATCGCGCGCGCGGCTCCGTCCGCCGGCGAGCGCGCGGCGGCGATCCAGCGCGCCTGGCTCGAGTCGCTGATGGTCGAGGGGCGCAGCCTGCCGGCGGGCGAGCTCCAGGCCGGCGTGCTGACGCACCCGCGCCGCCTGGCGGCGGCCCGGACGCTGCTCTGGGCCGAGCGCGACGGCGAGACCATCGTCTGTCTGCTCCGCCTCGACGAGCGCGGCGACCTCGTGCGCCGCGGCGGTGTGCCGTACGAGCCCGCGCACCCCGTCGGCCTCGTGCACCCGGCCGAGCTCGTGGAGGACGAGCTCGATGCCGTGCAGCGGGTGTTCGCGTCCGTGGAGCAGGCGATCCTGCAGGTCGATCGCCCGGTCTTCGCGATCTCCGAGGAGGAGGCGCGCGCCACCGAGATCGTGCGCTTCGCCCGGCGCCGCGTGGGCTTCGATCCGATCGCGACCACCCTCCGCGGCCGCGGCTGGTACGTCACCGCGAGCGACGTCGAGGACGACGATGGGGAGGAGCGCTGGGTCGGCACCCGCGCCTTCGCGCGGTACTTCCCCCGCGATGGCGTGGCGGTCATCGCGATGCTCGGCGACACCCGCGGCGCGATCGCGAGCGTCACCGTGTACCGCGGCGCGAACGAGCGCAGCTTCGACGACCTGCACGTCGTCACGCTCAGCGAGCTCCTCTGGGATCTCGAGACGGCGCACGGCCGCCCAGCCCACGCGCGCACGCGCGACGCGGCGCCGCGGGCCCCGGCGCCCGCGCCCACGCCGCCCGCGCCGCCCGCGCCGCCCGCGCCGTCCGCGGCGCCCGCGCCGCCCACGCCGCCTGCGTTCGTCGTCGAGCGCGCCAGGAGCGGGCGCTCGAGGTGCGTCGTCTGCCAGCGGCCGATCGCGAAGGACTCGCTGCGGATCGGCATCGAGCGCCTCATCGAGACGCCGGCCTTCCGCGGCCGCGCGACCGTGTGGCTCCATACGGACTGCCGTGCCGGCGCGCCCGAGCTCGAGGGCGCCGACTTCTAGCGCGGCCGCGGGCCGAGGACCTGCATGAGGCGCTGGTACGAGTTCTGCGTGGGCGCGCCGCCCTCGCAGTTGCGCGCCTTGCCCTCGCCGCAGCGCACGTCCTTGTCGACGAACTTCTTCGAGCCGCACGGCCTCAGGTACGTCATCACGTCGCTGCACAGGTAGCCGTGATCGAGGCCGTACGCGTGCGCGACCTCCATGCCGATCGTCTCGCAGACCTGCGTCACCGAGTTGCCGAGCTGCGCGCTGAACGCGAACACGACCGGCCTGGCGATCACGTCTCCGTTGAACGGGGCGAGCCCGCCGACGTGGCCATCGGTGACCCCGAGGTCACCCGGCCGCCCGCCGACCACGGTGAGCACGTAATCCTTGCCATCGGTCGGCGGGCGATCGGTCACCGTGACGTTGAACGGCGCGAACAGGTTCGCGACGCACTTGACGACCTGGCTCCACGCTCGGTCGGTGCCGTTCCAGCCCGGCATCTTCACCGGGCGCGCGGGATCCGGCTTGGCCGCTGCCGGTTTGGCCGCTGCCGGCTTGGCCGCGGCCGGCTTGGCCGCGGCCAGCTTGTTGCTCGCCGCGGCGGCCACCTTCTCGCGCACGTTGCCGAGCACGCTCGAGATGGCGCGCGACGAGTCGTTGTCACCCGGGTGGATCACGATCGAGCGGCGCTCGAGGAAGATCGTGCGCGCCGGCGGCGCGGGCGTACGCAGGACGATCCGCTGCATGTCATCGATGTCCGGGACTTGCCACTCGCCGCTCTCGAGGCGCAGCACGATCGTGAGCGCCAGGACGAACGCCGCTGCCAGGGTCCCGAGGACGACCAGGATGATCCAGTAGCGGCGCGGCCGCGGGCGGCGCGGCGCGGGCCTGGGAGGGGCCACCGGCATCCTCATGGCAGGAGCTTCGCTCAGTCCGTGGCGATTTGCGATGCTGAGGGCCGGGGCCGTCACGCGTCGGCGGCCACGGCCGCCGGCAGCTGCCGCGGATCGCCCGCAAAGCCGCGCAAGGGAACGAGCCGCCGCCGCGATCTCCGTGGCCCCACGCTTGCTCTATCGGTCGCCATCTCAAACGGGGAGACCGACCATGAACAAGCACTTCGCCGCTCGCCTGTCCGCGCTCGCCACCGCCACCGCGCTCTCGCTCGCTCCGACGGCGGCCCGGGCCACCAAGTACTCCGACGACGGCTGGCTGCAGCTCGTCCTCTCGTCGAGCAAGTCGGCGGAGAAGACGATCGCGGGCAACGACTTCGGGATCGGCTACTCGGCGTACTTCGGGCTCGAGGGCTACAACTGGGACGTCGCGCCGAACACGATCACGACGACCTGCTCGATCTACTCCGTCCTCGCGCCGCTGCCTGAGCTCGTCGTCGAGGGCAACTGCCGCGATCTGCCCGGCACCCTGCTGTCGAGCAGCGCCACCAGCGGGATGACGACCTACGACGGATATCCCGCCATGCGGACGGCGATCACGTACGAGTGGGACGTCCCGGACGCGGGCGCGATGGCCGAGGTCGACGGCTACTTCAAGGTCCCGGCGACGCTGTTCGACGAGGACCTCGACCTGCTCAAGCTGACGGGCACCGCCGTCGGCAAGACGTACGGCAGCGACACGGTCAGCGCGGGCCTCTATGTCCTCGGCGCGAAGATCGCCGGGGACTCGGCGTCCTTGCCCGCGACGATGCGGATCGCCGAGAAGTGCGTCACCCTCGCGGAGGTGGAGGCCAACTACTCGCTGCTCGGCATCCCCGTCACCGTCAGCGCGTCGTCGGACGGCTGCATCTATGTCGACGCGAGCGCGTCGTGGGGCAGCCGCAAGCTCTCCGGCTCGCTGACGCCCGGCGCGAGCGTGGACGCCACCCTCAAGGCTGGCGTCGGCGGTGACGCCGGCTTCGCCTCGGCCTCGGCGGGCGTGTACGGCAACCTCACGATCGTCGACGCGAAGCTGCCGCTGTCGATCTCGTCCACCGTCGGCACCGAGGGCATCTCCATCACCGAGAGCGCCAAGCTCACGATGACCGGCCTCGACGGCGAGGTCGGCTTGTACGTCGAGGGCTGCATCTTCGGGATCTGCGAGGAGGCGACCAAGACGCTGTTCGACTGGACCGGCATGACCTACGCGAGCACCACGATCTTCAGCCAGACGCAGACCCTCTCGTACTGACGTCTGACGTTGCGTGAGCTGCGCGCCGCACCGCGGCGCGGCGCTCGCGGCGCTCGCGGGCCCCTGGCGATGAGCCAGCCGGGCCTCGAGCCATTTTCGGCCGATGCGCCGATGTGCCGGTGGCGGCCCCGGCCGTCATGGGCAGCGGCGGCCCCGGCCCTCGGCGGCCGCCGGTCGCCGGTCGAACCGCCGCCCAACCCGGCGAATCGCCAGGGCGCTCACCGTGGCACCGCCGTTGCTCCAGGAGCCTCGCATCATGAACACGAAGACCAAGGGCCTGATGATCGGTGGCTGCTCGATCGCGCTGGTGGCGGTTGGCTTCGCGATGCTGCGATCGATGAGCGAGATGAGCGACGGCGCGCCTGCCAGCGACGCTCCCCGCGCGACCGCCGCGACCGCCGCCGCCGGCCGCTTCGCCGGTCCCCGCGCGGCCCGCGCGGCGCGGCAGCTCCGCCCCGGCACGAAGTACGTCTACGAGATCGAGAGCTCCCGCGCGCTCCGCCTGCACGCCGACCAGGGCCCCGGACAACCGCCCCGGGCGCTCGCCCTGTCGGGCCGACTCTCGATCGCGGTGGTGAGCCAGATCGACGATGGCTTCCTGCTCCGCCTCGCGCTCGACGAGGTCCGCTCCGGCGGCGCCGGCGGCGCTGGCCTCCCCGGCGCGACCGGCGGGCTGACCGGCGCGTTCTACGCCGTGATCGAGCCCAGCGGCAAGCTCGCGTCGTTCCAGTTCACGCGCGGGCTCGAGGGCGCCGAGCGCGCGACGCTGAAGGGCCTCGCGAGCGCGCTCCAGCTCGTCGTGCCCGATCCCGACGCCGCCGAGTGGCGCACCACCGAGCAGGACGCGTCCGGGGAGTACGAGGCCGCGTACCGCGCCGCCGGGGGCGCGATCCACAAGGCCAAGGAGCGCTTCGTGCGGGCGCGCGGGCCGCGCGGCCTCCAGCCGATCAAGGACGCCGCGTCGTACACCGTCGCGTCGGCGATCGACTTCGAGCTCGACGCGTCCGGCTGGCCGCGCTCGGTGTCCGAGGACGAGACGCTCACGGTGAAGGCCGGCGCGATGCGGATCGAGGCCACGAGCAAGACCGCCGCGCGCCTCACCGCGATCGAGACCGCCGCGGATCTCGCGCAGCTCGTCGCCGCCGAGCAGGGCGCGCTCGAGGCCGAGCCCGAGGTCGACGCCGCTGGGTTTGCCACCGCGCGGCGTCGTGCCGACGAGGGGCTCGTCGACGGTGCCAGCTTCGCGACGCTGCTCGGCGGCTTCGCCGGAGGCGACGTCAAGCTGCGCAACCGCACCATGGCGCGGATGGCGGCGCTGTTCCGGCTCGAGCCCGAGGCCGCGGCGCAGGCCGCCGACGCGATCCTGCGCGGCCGGCTCGACACGCAGACCACGAAGCGCCTGATCGGCGCGCTCGGCGGCGCCGGCACCGCCGAGGCGCAGGCCGCGCTCGCGTCCGTGCTCGGCGAGGGCGGCGCGTCCTCGCAGACGCGGAGCGACGCGGCGGCGGCGCTCGGCATCACGAAGCACCCCACCGCCGAGAGCAAGCAGGCGCTGCTCGCCGCGGCCGCCGCCTCCGACGGCAAGGTCGCGAGCACCGCGGCGCTCGGCCTCGGCAACCTGACCAAGCGCATGAACGAGGAGTCCGGCGATGCCGCGGACGCCATCGCGGCGCTGATCCAGGGCCTCGCCGGCGCGTCCTCCGACGAGGAGCGGATCCTCTACCTCGACGCGCTCGGCAACAGCGGCGACGCGCGCGCGCTCGCCTCGATCGAGCCGTACCTCGCGCACGCCGAGACGCGCGTCCGCGCCGCCGCCGTCGAGGCGCTGCGCTTCATGGCCGGCGTCGACGCCCGGCTCATGGCCGCCCTCGGGGATCCCGCGGCGCAGGTGCGGCGCGCCGCCGCCGGCGCGCTCGCGTACCACGCGATCACGCCGATGCAGTCGCTCGTGACCGCGATGCTGAAGCAGGATCCCGACGTCGGCACGCGCCTGGCGCTCGTCGGCTCGCTGCAGCTCCGCAAGCGGCAGGAGCCCGCGCTGCTCGAGCTCCTGCAGTGGTCCGCCGCGAACGACCCCGCCGCCGAGGTCAAGGGCGCCGCGAAGACCGCGCTGGCCTCGTGAGCGCCGCGCCCGCGCCGCCCTGATCCGGGCGCCGGGACGGTAGGATGGTCCGGTCGTGGCGGCCCGCTATCAGCTGATCCGAAGGCTCGGCCACGGCGGCATGGGCGTCGTGGATCTCGTGCACGACACCGTGCGGGACCAGGTGGTGGCGCGCAAGCGGATGCTGGCCGACTCGGCGGATGCGCGGCTCCTGTTCAAGCGCGAGTTCCGCGCCGTGGAGTCGTTGCGCCACCCTGGCATCGTGATGCTGCACGCGCTCGAGGAGGACGAGGAGGGGCCGTTCTTCACGATGGAGTACGTGCGCGGGGTCGACCTGCGGCGGTACTGCAACCCAGGCGCGCCGCCCGATGCCGCCGTCGCGGCGTCCATTGCGACGCGGCGTTGGTCCATCGACCAGGACGCGGTCACCACCCGGATGATCGCGGGCGCACCGGACCCGGCCGGTACGTCACCGGTCGGTCCTCTCGGCCCCGCAGGCGGCCCCGCAGGCGGCCCCGCGGTCGATATCGACGAGGAGCGGCTCGACGCGACGCTCGCGCAGCTCATCGAGGCGCTGCGGTTCCTGCACGGCGCCGGGGTGGTCCACCGCGATCTGAAGCCGAGCAACGTCCTCGTCCGCGACGACGGGCGCGTGAAGGTGCTCGACTTCGGGCTGGCGATCGAGGCTGTGCCGTGGGAGAGCATGCCGCCGTCCTTCGCCGGGACGCCGGCCTACATGGCGCCGGAGCAGGTCTGGGGCCAGCGCAGCGGGCCGGCGGCCGACGCCTACGCGCTCGGCGCGATGCTGTTCGAGACCGTGACGGGGCGGCTCCCGTTCATCGGGCCGGACATCGTGCGCGCCCACCTCGGGGTGAAGCCGCCGCGCGCGGACACCGTCCACCCCGGCGTGCCGCGGCGCTATGCCGACGCGTGCGAGCGGCTGCTGCAGAAAGATCCCGCCGCCCGCCCGACGCTCGAGGAGCTCGAGGTGATCCTCCAGCTCGCGCGCACGCCGCGCTTCGCCAGCGCCCGGGAGCGCGCGCTGGTCGGCCGCGAGACCATCCAGCGGACCCTCGAGCTGCGGCTGCATCGCGCGCACGGTGGCGCGTTCGCCATCGCGTCGCTCGTGGGGCCGACCGGCATCGGCAGGACCGCGCTGCTCGACTGGCTCGCGCAGGAGGCCGCGCGCGAGGGCGGCGTCGTGCTGCGCGGCCGCGCGCGGGTGACCGAGCACATCGCGTTCAACGCGCTCGACGGCGCGATCGATCGGCTCGCGCGGGTCTTGCGCGCGGCGGCCGACACGCCCGCGCGCGGCGAGGCGCTGTCGATCGCGGGGAGCATGTTCCCCGTCCTCCCCGTCCTCCCCGTCCCTGACGGCGCGGCGCGCGTGCCCGCCACGCGCAAGGCCGTGTTCGCGGCCATCGTCGAGCTGGTGCGCGGCGTGGCCGCGGCGTCGCCGGTGACGCTGCTCGTCGACGACGTGCAGTGGGCCGACGCCGACTCGCTGGCGCTGCTCGAGGAGCTCGTGCAGCAGGCGCCCGGCCGCACGCTCGTCGTGGCGGCGTGCCGCGACGACGTCGGCGAGACCGCGGGCGTGGCGTGGGCCCGGCGGCACGGCGGCGACATCCTCGTCGTGGCGCCGCTGCCCGCGGCCGTGGTGAGCGCGCTCGTCGTCCGGCACGTGCGCGAGCAGGCGTCCGCGGCGGCGATCTCGGAGCTCACGCTGGCGCGCGTCGTCGCGCAGTGCGACGGCCGGCCCGTGCTCGCGGAGCTGGCCGCGCGCGAGCTCGCGTCCGGCGCGGCCCACCTGGCCGGCGACGTGGATCTCGCGGGCGCCCTCGTCGCGCGCGTCCGCGCCGCGCCGCCGCCCACGCGCCGGCTGCTCGCTGTCCTCGCCGCCGCCGAGCGCTCGACCGGCGAGGTCTTCTTGCGGACCGTGAGCGCGCTGTCGCCGTCGGAGCTCACCGATGCCCTGGCGCGGCTCCAGCACGAGGCGCTCGTCGTGTCGGCCGTGACGCCGCGCGGCGACACCGCGATCGAGCTCGCGCATGACGTCGTGCGAACCGCCGTGCTGGAGGGCACCGACCCCGCCGAGCTGCGCGCCGCGCACGACGCGTGGGCCGACGCGCTCGCGCTGGACTTCGACTGGGACCCGGCCGGCCTCTTCCGCCGCGTCCACCACCTCGTCGCCGCCGGGCGCCTCGACGAGGCCGCGCCGCTCGCCGCCGATGCCGCACCCGCGGCGGCGCGCCACGGCGCGTTCGGGCTCGCGGCCGATCTCTACGCCATCGCGCTGCGCGTGCCGCACGCCGATGCCGCGCCGCTGCTCCGCGCCCGCGCGCTGGCGCTGATGGACGCCGGCCGCCACCCCGAGGCCGCGGCCGCGTGGCGGGCGTACCACGACGCCGCCACCTCGCCGGAGGATCGGCTGCACGCCGCCGTCTGGGAGGCGCAGGTCCTGCTCGCCACCAGCGACATCTCGGCTGGCCTCGAGCGTCTCGACGCCGCGCTCGCCGCGGCCGGCGAGCCATCGGCGCGTGCCGTCGGGTTGCGCGGCGCGCTCTCGCTCGCCCGGTTCCTCCAGGGGCCGCGCGGCCGGCTCGCGCTCGACGTGGTCGCCACCCCCGAGGAGATCGAGCACGCCGAGCTCGCGGTCCGCACCACGCAGGCGCTCATGTTCACCGATCTGCTCGCGAGCCACCGCATGTTCCAGCGCCTCCAGGCGCGGGCGCTCGAGCGCGGGCTCGCCGAGATCGCGGCATGGTGCGACTACATCTTCTCCGCGACCGCGCAGGTCCTCGCCCACCGCGCCGGCCCCAGCTCGCTCGCCGACCGGTACCGTCGGCGCGGCGATCTGCTCCTGCGCGGCGCCTCGCCGCGCAACGTCGAGGTGCTCGTCAACCGCGGCATGAGCGAGTACTGGGGCGCGCTGCGCGAGGCGCGCTGGCAGGAGTGCGTCGCGATCGTGGAGCGCGAGATCAGCCGGCTCGAGCAGCGCGGCCTGTCCGGGGGCTTCTCGCACCTCTTCTGCATCTCCCAGCGCGTCGTCGTCGACAACCTGCGGACCGACTTCCTGTCGCACGCGCGGCAGGTCGCGCGGCTGCGCGCGGCCGCGCGCGGCGTCGCCACCGGCGGCCTCGCGTTCCACGTGGAGGTGTCGTTCGCCGACGCGATGCTGCTCCGCGGCGACTTCGACGAGGCGTACGCGGCGATCTCCGGCCAGCTCGAGACCTGGCCCGAGGGGACGTTCCAGCGGCACCTCGCGCTCGGGTGCCTGTCGTTCTACGCGCTGGCCGCCGGCCAGCTCCCGCGGGCACACGCGCACGCGCTCGCGCTCGACGCGCCCACGCGGCTGCGGATCGTCCGCACCCTCTACGGCGGCTTCATCGCCGCGCGGCTCGCCGCCCTCGAGGCCGCGTGCCTGCGCGCCGGCATCGCGGGCGCCTCGGCGCGGCGGCTGCGCGCGCTCACGCAGATCGCGCACCACGCGCCGCCGCTCGGCCTGCCGCTGGCGCTGCGCGCCGAGGCGTCGCTCGCCCAGCACGAGGGCGATCCCGGCGGCGCGCGCTGGCTGCTCCTCCGGGCCGAGCGCGAGGCCGAGCGGCTCGCGATGCCGTTCGATGTCGCCCGCGCTCGGTACCAGCGCGGCCAGCTCCTCGGCGCCGTCGGCGCGGCGCTCGTGGCGTCCGCCCGCGATCTCGCCGCCTCCGTCGGCGCGAGCGAGCGCGTGCTCGATCGGCTGCCCTGATCAGGGCTGCTTCGGCGCCGTGGCCGCTGGGGCCGCGAGGCGCTCCTCCGGTCCGGCACTCCGGAGTGACTGCCGGCATGCCCTATATAAAGGAGGGCGCAGCGCGTCAGACGCAGCGCCCCCTACTGGGACCTCCCGCTCCCCGGCGCGCGCGCGACGTCGACGCGCACCAGCACGCGATCGAATCCCGCGTTGACGCTGGACTCGAATGCTCGCGGCCGCGCCACCAGCTCGAAGTCCAGATCGCGCAGGGCATCGATCACCGCGCAGAGCTGGAGCCGCGCGAGCGCCGCCCCCAGACACGCATGCGGGCCCGCGCCGAAGGCGACATGCGGATTCGGCGCGCGGAGCAGATCGATCCGATCCGGAGCCGCGAACACGCGCTCATCACGATTCGCGGACGCAAAGAACATGAGCACGCGCTCCCCGGCCCGCAGCGGCACGCCCGCGAGCGTCGTGTCGTGCGTGACGTGCCGCGCGAACCGGATCACCGGGCTCGTCCAGCGGAGCAGCTCGTCGGCGGCGCGTGGCGTGGCCTCGCGCGGCAGCGCGCGGAGCTGCGCTTGCTCCGCGGCGAGCGTGGCGACGCCGCCTGCGATCGCGAGCGCCGTCGTCTGATACGTCGTCTGCACGATGAACCGCAGCGCGAACATCAGATCGCGGTCCTCGAGCGCGCCGCTCGCGAGCAGCCGGCTCGTCGCGTCGTCGCGCGGGCGCGCCGCGCGCTCCGCCACCAGGTCGCGGAGGAAGTCCCAGACGAGCCGCTCGGCGTCGCGAAAGCACTGCTCGGGAGTCTCGCCCGCCTGCCGGTAGCGCGGATCGTCGTAGCGCGCGAAGCGATGGAGGATCGGCAGGAGCTCCGGCGCCGGCTGCCCGAGCAAGCGCTCGAGGACACCGAACGCGAGCGGATCGGCCAGCGTCGCGACCGCATCGACGGTCCCCATCTCCGCCCACGCCGCGATCCGCGCGCGCGCCTCCTCGCGGATCGGCTCGGCGAGCGCCCGCAGCCAGCCGTGGCCGTAGCTCGCTTCGACGATCCGGCGCATCTCCGTGTGGATCGGCGGATCGCTGATGTGGATCGACCGCAGCGGCGGATCCGCATCGATCGCGCGCGGCCCGGTGCCGCGTGCCGACGAGAACCGCCGCCAGTCCGAGGCGACCTCGACCACGTCCCGATGCCGCGTCACCGCCCAGTACGCGCCGCGCCACGAGATCGGCTCGTGCTGGCGCAAGCTCGCGTAGACCTCGTGCGCCCGGCCGCTCGCGTGGAGCGCGGGCTCGAGCAGATCGACATCGGGGCGCATCGCGGCGGGTGAGATGCTACCGTGGCCGCTCCTCGAGACGGCGGCGCTGCACCCGGCCTCCCGCCGCGCGCATCCCACCGTGCCGCTTCTGTTCAGGAGATGAGCGTGAGAGCTCCGATCTGCGCCTGGTACGGCCCCGGCTACTACGAGAACCCCGATCCGCCGAAGCCGGCCCAGCCCGAGCCCGAGCCCGAGCCAAAGCCAAAGCCGTCACCCAGCAACGGCAAGAAGGACCGGCCCGAGCCGCCCGGGCGTGGGCCGAAGCGAGCCGGCGCACGAGAGCCGGCGCCGGTCTCCGCGCGGCACGCGCTCATCCTCGGCAAGTTCCTGCCGCTGCACGCCGGCCACGAGTACCTCGTCGGCGTCGCGCGCGCGCTGGCCGAGACCACGACCCTCCTCGCGCGCGTGCGCCCCGCCGATCCGATCGCGCCCGAGCTGCGCCTCGCCTGGCTGCGCGAGCTGTTCGGCGCTCGCGTCGGCGCGCTCGACGGCCCCGATCCCGCCGACTCCGCAGGCGCGCCCGCGTTCTGGCACACCTGGCGCGATCACGTGATCTCGTCGCTCGCGCGGCTGCCGGAGGCGCCGAAGGTCGACCTCGTCGTGTCGTCCGATCGCGAGGCGTGGCGGCTCGCCGAGCTCTTCGGCGCGCGGCACGTCCTCGTCGATCCGGATCGCGCCGTGGTGCCGATCTCGTCCTCGGCGATCCGGCGCGATCCGCTCGCAGCGTGGCCGTACTTGCCGCCGCCCGTGCGCGCGCACTACGCCCGCCGCGTCGTCCTGCTCGGCCCCGAGTCGAGCGGCAAGTCGACGTTCGCCCGCGCGCTCGCCGCCGCGCTCGACACCGTCTACGTCCCCGAGCAGGCCCGGCTGTTCGCCGAGCGCTGCGGCGGGCAGCTGCGCGAGGTCGATCTGCCGGCGATCGCCGATCTGCAAGCCGCCACCGAGGATGCCGCCGCGCGCCGCGCGAACCGCTGCGTGATCGCCGACACCGACGCCCTCTCGCTGCGGCTGTGGGCCGAGCGCCTGTTCGGCCGCGCCCCCGCGCTCCCTGTCCGAGTCCCGGACGTCTACCTCGTCACCGATGCGTCTCTGCCGTTCGCCGGCCCCGCCGAGCGCGACGACCCGGCCGCGCGCCGCGCGTTCGCCGCTCGCTGCCTGGCCGAGGCCCGCGCCTCGGGCGCCCGCGTCGCCCTGCTACCGTCCGACCCGGCCGCGCGCCTGGAGGCCGCCCTCGCGGCGCTGCGCCGCTAGCGCGCGCGTGCATCCCGACCGCCGTGCCGAGCAGCCGCCGTGCCGAGCAGCCAGCGTGCCGAGCTGCCGGGACAAGAGCTGCTCGCGTAAAGGGACGTTCAACGCGCGCAAGGCATTCGCCGACCCACGGTCCCCCGCAGAACTTGCGGGCTCCACAGCGAAGAGACCTAGCGCGCGCCCGGCGCGTCGGCCGGCCCGGCGGCGGTGAGGGGCGCGCGCAGCTCGGCGAGCTTTCGCAGCGAGCGGCCCAGCCGGACGAACAGCCGCCGCCTCGTCGACAGCGGCAGGTGGACCTGCGCCCAGGGGTACATCGCCGTCTCCTCGCGCGCCGCGTGCGCGCGGAGGGTGTCGAGCAAGTGCAGCAGCGTATCCAGGCGGATCACGTGGAGCTCGACCTCGACGCCCATATGGAACAGCAGATTTCGGATCGCGGCGTGGTCATCGCGGATCGCGGCGGCGTCCGCTGGATGAGCCACGGCGTAGTCTGGGAGGATCGCCGCCTCCTCGAACTCGAGGTGCTCGAGCATGGCGCGCTCGAGGATGCGGTACTGCTCGATCAGCACGGGCGGACAGCCATCCTGTGCGCAGGCGCGTAGCGCCTCGAACATCTCCTCGAGGTGACGGTGATGGTCGGCCAGCAAGAGCCGAGGTCCGTTCGCAGCGGCTGCATTGAGCCCGGCCGGTGGTGGATTGGGCATCATCGCGATCCCATCGAAGCAAGCCACGAGCCACGCGTGCGCGCCCCGCCGCACGAAGCCCGCGCATGGATTGCGCGGCTTGAGAACGCTGCGTCCGCTACCAGTCGGCATCGACGGGCGCCGAGCAGGCGCGGCTCCTCACAGGCTCTGCCAGCCGAGCTGCAGGCCGATGCCGGTGACGTTGACGCCGTCGTAGAACCCGGGCGTAGCCTCCACCGCCAGGTGGAAGGCGTTCTGCCGCGACTGATAGATGTTGATGCCCATGCGCAGATCGAGGCTGAGCCCGGTCTCTGGCTCGATGTTGTCCTGATCGGTGGTGAGGACGCCGATGCCGGCTCCGCCGCCGATCCACAGCTCGTTGGTGACCATATGCTGCATCGAGAGGCCGAGCATGCCGGCGATGAACTGGACCTCCGTGCCCTCGATCTGCTCGAAGAAGGACGTACCAGCGAGGCGCAGGGTCAGCGCCGTCTTCGGCGACACCCAGCCGCCCACGCCCAGGTTGAGCCCCGACAGGCCGCCGAACGACGCGGACAGGCCACCCTCCAGCGCCACGTGCGTCATACCCAGACCCATGCTCATCTCGAACGTCGCGCCGCTCCGATCGGGCGGCGTCGGCGGCGCGCTCTCGGGCGGCGGCGGCCCGCCACCGCGTGGCAGCGGCGCATCGTAGGATCCCAGCCTCGGCCGCGCCGGCGTCGCCGGCGGCTCCTCGCTGTCCCGCATCACGGGCGCGGGCTCCGTGACGACCGGCGTCGTCGCCTCTTCGGGCGGCAGCTCCGCTGGCGGCGCCTCTTCCGCTTCCGGCGGCGGCTCTTGCGCCACCGCGACGGAAGGAACGGCGAGCCCCACGAGCGCGCCGAGCAGGATCGATTGCTTCAACATGCCAGCAGAGGCGACGGCGGGCTTTTCATCCCTACAGAAAACTCGTCGGCACGCGCGGCTCGCCGTCAACTCCGACGAGCCAGGCGACGCTACTTTCGCTCCTCGCACGTGGTGGTGACGCCCGTCGCGGACTTCGCGCGCTCGGCGCACGCCTCCATCGCTGGTGCGCACCGCTCGTTGCCGTCTGCGACGTGGCAGAACGCCGCCTCGACGATCCGGCATTCGCTGAGGTCGGTCACCGCGGCCAGCGCGACATCGCGCGCGCGCTGGCAGTCCACCTCCTCACGCGTACAGAACCCGGCGCCCGGCGTCGCGGCCGAGCTCGAGCAGTAGTAGCCGCGAGGCACGGGCGGTGCAGATACGGGCGACGGAGTCGCCGACGGATTCGGGCCTGCCGCCGGGGGAGTGGCTCGTACCGGCTCCGCGAGGTGCGCGAGCTCGGCGCGTCGCTCGACGCACTCGCCCAGGTTTCGGCTCTGCTTGCTGTAATGAGCGGCGAGGCATCCGTCGCGCCCCATGCGGCAGACATAGCCGTTTTCGTCCCTCGCGCACCAAGCGGTCTCTTGGCGCGAGCAATGACCTTCGCACGCGGCCCGGGTTACGACGCAGTCGCCCGTGCTGGCGGAACACCAGAACGCGCGCGCGGTCCGCGGATCGTTTTGAGGGTGGCCAGCGACGTCGAGCAACGCCAGCCGCCTCTGCTCCTCCAAGTTCTTGGGATCGACGCCATTCCAGTCGTCGTAAGCTTGCTGGCAGTCGCTGGCCCAATGGTAGCCGGTGAACGCGGAGGCAAAGTGAACGACTGCCCAGGCGGCGTTGGCGACGAGGAGGGAGTTGCGATTCTCGATGGGCTCCTCCGAGGTCGCCGCCAGGGCGAGGGACAGTACGTGCAGGCCGGTGAACACGCCATCTACGGCCGTCCAGCCCCTCGAGGGGGAGCATCGCGGCTCGGACCGCCCCGAATAGTTGTCGTACCCGCCGCGCAGTCGTTCTTGAAATAACCACGAGCACCCCGTCGCCCCCGTGATCCCGACCAGCATGACCGCGGCCACCGCCATCCGTCTCATCATGTACCGAGCCTAGAGTCGCGCTGGACCACGAGCAATCCTGTCGCAACACCTTCTTCGTCTGTGCGCGTTGAGTCAGCTGGCCTGGTCGCGCAGCTCGCGGGCGGCGCGTCGGCCGAGAATCCGGGATCTGAGCTTTGGGTGTCGTATTCGACGGCATCGTGTCGCCACATCCCCGGCCGTGCCTCGGGCGCCCGCCCTCGCGGCGCTGCGCCGCTGATCGCTCAGGGCGTCTGCTCGGTCACGACGAGGTCATCGCTGCTCATGGTCGCGGTCACGCCGGCCGAGCTGTGGCCGATGCCCGCGCGCAGCGTGCGCGGCTCGTGGGCCGTGGAGTCCCAGTTGAAGCGCACGACCTCCACGCCGTCGAGGGAGAGGACCGCCGTCGTCTCCCGGGTGAACACACGGAGCAGCCGCAGCGTCCACTTGCGCCAGCTCCCGGTAGCGATGGCAGCCAAGCTGTCCTGGCCGGTGTCATCGCCGTCTGGAGGCATGGCGAGGATCCCGGCGACAATGCCGTTCTTGTTGCGGATGCGCGCAGCGACGCTGAGGCTGCCGCTGCCGTCGACGAGGTAGAACGGATAGACGCTCCGCTCGGCGGGCAGCGAGAGCGCGTCTGGCCGGAACCAGCCCTCGGCCTGCCACTCGAAGCGGTTGCTCGCGAGCGTCGCCCCGATGCCGGCGCGCTGCGAGGTCGCGGCGAGCGAGTTGTCGACGCTCAGCATGCCGCGCGCGCCGGCGTGCGCCGCGCCAGCCGCGTTGCTCACCGAAGTCGAGGTCCCCGAGGTGAGCGCCGTCCAGCCATCCGGCGGCATCGGCGGCGTCGCGCCGTCCTCAGCCTCGAAGCTGGCGCTCTGTGTGAAGGCGCTCTGATCGGGCACGGAGATCGCCGCGCTGGTCACCGTGTGGCCGCCCAGATCGATCACGCGGGCGACGAGCGCGGCGCAGTCCGAGGGCAGACTGCGTAGCAGGATGCCGTACTGCAGGTCAGTGCGGCTGTCTTCGACCATGTCGGACGACTGATAGCCCTCCAGCGCGATGTCATTGCGGTACTCGAGCTCATCGCCGATTCCCTCATTGACTGTCGTCTTGTCATGGAGGTCGGCCACCCGGGTGGCGATGCGCGTCGCGTCGCTGCGCAGGAGATCCACCTCCACCCGCAAGAGGTCGCCCTCCAGCTTGCTCCCGGCGCTGAACCGCAGCCGGGCCGCCATGAGCCCGTCGCTCTTGCGGTTGAACCGTGCGCTCGCTGCCGCGGGGGCCGTGAAGTTGGCAGTGTCCGTGTACGGCAGGTATCGAAGCGGATGGAGGCTGCTCACCTGCTGCCGGCTGCCCTTGCGAAGCTCGAGGTGCAGGTGGCAGTAGCTCGCGTCGTCCTTGCCCACCTTGGCGATCACCTGGTGCTGGGAGACCGTCTGGTTCAGCTGCACCGATGGATCGATCGAGTCGAGGTGCAGGTAATAGACGAAGACCGGGCCGTCGACGGCGTCATCGACCCTGACGACGACGTGGCGCGATCCCACGTTCGAGTTGGCTTCGCCCACATCGACGACGGTGCCGCCTGCCACGGCATGCACGCTGGTGGTCGTGCAGGGTGCGGGCAGGTCCACTCCATCGTGAAAGTCCCACTGCTCACCGTTGATGCGCGGACCGAACGAGGTATTGGTCTCGTCGGGTGTTGCGCTGTCGCTGAGCGGCCAGATGTAGCTCGTCGCCCCAGCACTGGCGATCCCCGCGACCGGCTCGGCCGTGACGTTCTCGTCCGCCTCCTCGTTCAGCCCGCAAGCGGGCGCGAGCAGCAGACCGAC
>DATMCI010000004.1:0-6826 GCA_035558535.1 Kofleriaceae bacterium | reverse complement strand
GCCGCTGCCCTCTCGTGCCGAGCGCGCGCCCACCACGCCGCCGCCGCTGCCCGCGCGCGCCGGCCGCGCGCCGACCGTGCCGCCGCCGCTGCCCGTGGCCGCGCCGCCCCGCGCCCGCCGCCCCGGCACCGCCAGCGCTCCGCCGCCGACGCCCGCGCTCACCCGCGCCGAGCGCGCCGCCGCGCTGACCGAGGTCGCCCGCGAGCTCCGCGCGACCGGCGATCACGCCGGCGCCGCGCGCGCGCTCGACGAGGCGTGCGCGCTCCTGCCCGACGACGTCGGCCTCGCGCTCGATCGCGATCAGGCGCGCGCCGCCATCCTCATCGATCGCGCCGCCGACGACGCGCGCGCTGGCGACGCCGAGGGCGCCGAGCGCCAGCTGCGCGGCGTGCTCGCGACGCTGCCGCACGATGCCGATGCCCACCTGGCGCTCTCGCAGCTCCTCGAGGAGGGCGCGCGCCCTGCCGAGGCCGTGGACCTCCTCGGCGCCCTGCTCGACGTGCGCCCCGATCCGCTGCCGCGCGAGGCCCGCGCCCGGGTCGTCCACCGCTACGCGCAGCTCGTCGGCGCGCTCGGCGACGCCGACGAGGCGCACCAGCAGCTGCACGAGGCGCACCGGCTCGATCGCCGCAACCTGCTCGTCACGCTCGCGCTCGGCGACAGCTGCTTCCAGCGCCGGCTGTGGCGCGAGGCGTCGATCCTGCTCGGCTCGCTCGCCGAGCACCCCGACGCGCCCCGCCACGGCGCCGCCGTCGCCGCCGCGCTCGTCCGCGCCGCGCAGGCCGAGGTCCGCGCGCTGCGCCCCGCCAACGCCGAGTCACGGCTCGCCGCCGCCGTGAAGCTCGATCCTGCGTGCGCGCCTGCGTGGCACCGCCTCGGCGAGCTCGCTCTCGAGCGCGGCGACACGCGCGCCGCCGCCGGCCACATGGAGCGCGAGGCCGCCGCCACCACCGATCCGCGCGAGCGCACGCGCCTCTACGTCGCCGTCGGCGATCTCGCGCGCGATCAGCTCGCCGACCTCGCGCTCGCCGAGCGCTCCTGGATGGCCATCGTCGACACCGCGCCCGCGCCCACGCTCGAGAAGCTGCTCGCGATCCAGCGCCGCCGCGGTGCCGGCCCCGAGCGGGCGCGCGTCTGCGAGCGGCTCGCCGATCTCGCGGCCCCCACCGACGCGCGCGCGCGCAAGGAGCTCCAGGAGGAGGCCACCGACGCGTACGCCGCCGCGGGCGATCTCCCGCGCGCCGCCGCGCTCGCCGCGCAGCTCATCGCGGCGCACCCGCTCGACGTCGACACCGTCGCGTGTGCCAGCGCCATCGCGCTCGCCGCGGGCGACTTCGAGTCCGCCGCCGCGTGGCTCGGCCGCGCGCTGTCCACGTGGGACGCCCCGCGCGGCCCCGATGCCGCCGATCCACGCCGTGCCGAGCTCTGGCGGCGGCTCGGCGACGCGCGCCGCGCCCGCGGCGACACCAGCGGCGCGCGGACCGCGTACGAGCGCGCCGTCGCCGCCGATCCCGAGTCCGATGGCGCCCTCGCCGCGCGCCGCGGGCTCGTCGAGCTCGCCGCCGCCACTGGCCGCACCGACATCGCGGCCCTCGCCGGCCTCGTCGCCGCCGAGCAAGATCCCGCCGACGTCTACGCGTGGGCGCGCGACCGCGCCGCCGCCGGCTCCGACGACGCGCGACCGCTGTACGACCTCTCTCGCGCGCTCGGCGCCTCGCTCACCGCCGTCGACGAGCAGCTCCTCGCGCACTATCCCCCGCGCGTCCTCGCCGCCGATCAGCCGTACGCCGCGCCCCTCGACGACGCCGAGCGCCGCGCGCTCATCGACGACGAAGACGAGAGCCCGCTCGGCGAGCTCCTCGCGCAGCTCGCCGAGGCCGCGCCCCTGCTCTGCCCCAGCGGCCCCGCCGCGCTCTCTGCCGCCGGCATCGCCGCCAGCGCCGAGCGCCTCTCCGCCACCTCCGATCTCGCCGCCGCCGCCATCTACCCGCAGATCGCCAAGGCGCTCGGCGGCCCGCCCACGCTGCTCCACGCCACCGCGCGCCGCGACGCCGCCGACGTCACGATCCTGCTCGCCGCGCCGCCCGTCGTCGTGCTCGGCCCGCGCCTCGCCACGCGCCTCGCTCCGCGCGCCGACGTCGACGCCACGCAGTTCATCGAGCTGCGCTTCCATCTCGGCCGCGCCGTCGAGCTGTCACGGATCCACCGCTGCTTCGCCGCCGGCGTCCCGCCCGAGCGCTTCGCGCACTTCACCGAGGCCCTCCGCTGGGCGCTGCTCCACCCCGACGACGAGGCCCCCGACGCCGCCCTCGCGCGCGAGGCCAAGCGCCTGCGCAGTACGATCCCGCTCCTGCTCCGCCGCCGTCTCGCCGAGCGCATCCCGCGCCGCGCCCCCCTCGATCCCGCCGGCTACCTCGCCGCTTGCGAGCGCGCCGCCGATCGCTCCGGCCTGCTCGCCTGCGGCGACGTCGGCGTCGCGCTCCGCCTCGCCGGCGGCCCCGCGACCGCCCGCCACCTCGTCCGCCTCGCCGCCTCGCCCCGCTTCCTCGCCGCCCGCCGCGTCCTCTGGCCCGCCCCCCGCCGCTGACGCCCGTCTCCCCGCCCCGCGCCGCCGGTCCACTCCCGCCGGCTCGGCTAAGTCCCTGATCTCATGACGCAGCGCGCCCTCATTATATAGGCTGAGGCTCCAGCCCGGCGTCAACCGCCCTCACGTTCCCGCCGCGAACAGCACGTTGCCCATTGAGCTATGGTCGTCCACCTCCTGCATCAGATCGCGCGCCACGCCGCCGCGACCCAGAACGATCTGGTCATTGCCGATTCCGACGTGCGAGGCGACGAACTGCGGTTCCAAGGCGAGCGCCTCCTCGTAGCTCTGGATCGACTCCCGTTAACATACCCGTGATGACGCGCCGACCGCCCAGGTAACTGCTAACCTCGCCCGTGTTGAAGAAGCTCGAAATTCCCAAAAAGGGCGCCTCTGTCCTCAAACAATGGTTCTAGCACTCGTGCCGCCCGAGCGACCGGCGGAGTTCGGCACACCTCAAGAGCTATTGTTAGCTCTTCGAAGCGAAGAGTTTTGGAGCGGCTCATTGGATTGGCTGAAGGACGGGAGCTCGACTTCTTTGCAGCCGATCCTCTGGTAACTCGGCTTGTCTCCGCATTGCGAACATCCGGGGCGGGACCGGCCGTCGAGAAGGAGTTGAACGATTTCTTCACTGTTTATCGACAGGGTCAAGTCTTCGAGCACACCGAAATCACGATGGCGTTGTTGTATGCGATCAAGGCCGCCAACGTTCCTGGCCATGATCAAATACTCGCAGCATTTGCAGCAGCCAAGTCAGCCGAATTCTAGGCATTGAACCGCTTTGTGTCTGCGCTGTTGCGGCGATGAGCTACAGAGACGTTCTCTCGTCCGCGCCGCGCAGGCCGACGTCCGCGCGCTGTGCCCTGCCAACGCCAAGGCGCGGCTCACCCGCAGAGTTCGTCTCTGCTGGCGACGCGCGCGCGCGGGCCGCGTACGAGCGCGCCGTCGCCGCCGCCCCGAGTCCGATGGGCACCTCGCCGCGCGCTGCGGCCTCGTCGAGCTACTTCGAATTCTGCCCAAGACAAGGGAGGAAGAGAATCTTTTATTCGAAGATGTCCCGAATTGCTCGAAAGGCCAGGCGCTGCGCAACAACCAGTGTCAACAGTCTACTCGCACTGGCCGATTGACTTATTGCAGTGCTTGGGCGAACAATCATTGTCGGACTGACAGCCGCAGATGCGATCGTTCATGAGGCATATATTCGACAGGCAATCGGCGTCAAATCGGCACTTAATTCCGTATTTACAATCAGCACCACCACCATTTTTCATATCGCCAACCTGGAAGTCTCCATGGGTCACAGTATGTACGATAACTTGATTACCAAGACTGGTAAGCAGCATGTGCCTGAGCGTGACCGTCGTGGAGTCAACATCTGTGGTCGCGCTAATCAACAAAGGGTGTTCCGAGTCGGCCGAATTTATAACATCTCTGACTGCATCTCGAACTTGCGTTGTCGTAGTCAATCCCACTATGGAAATCTTTCTACTATTACTACCAAACACGTTATTCCTATCGAACTCAAAGGTCACTGGTGGATTAATTCCATCGTTCAGTGTGAAGTCGTCACGATCGGGCACCGGACCGTCGATATCATTTATCAGGCTGGGCGCAATCACAGTGATACCACCAGTAGCATAACCCAATACAAATGTCTTGCAGCCAGCGTCACATGTACCACATGCATCACCGTTACCGTCATCGCACATCTCATCTGGAGACTGCACGATACGATCACCGCAGACCGAGGTTACTCCATGAACCTCAAAACACATATCATCGCAGACCATACATAACTTCTCGCCATAGGCACATTTTTCAGTAATCCTATTACCGTCATCGCATTGCTCAACCTCGACTTGTTCGTAACTGTCACCGCATTTCGCTAGTTCACAAGTATCGAGGCAACCATCGGTATTGTCCGTGTTACCATCGTCACACGCTTCACCAATTGATACGATGAGATCTCCACAACCATCGCTAATACATCTTTCTTGATCAAACGAACAGGAAAAACCCGATGGGCAACGCAAACCTGTTTCCTCGCATACAGTGGTTTCAGTGTCTGGACGGCAAGAACCAATAAAGACGGCTCCGGTCAATACAATAGCCAATATGCCACCAACGCTAAGCATCTTAATCATCATACCATTCCAATTTCGACGCATGACATCCTCCAGCCTTAATATCTAATATCCATCAGAACGCCGAATGCCTCATTGGATATTATTGGGACGATCGCTACGCGCCTACCAGACGAATGTTCGTTACGTTGCTCCAAAAATTGAGGTCGGTTCAAATACAAGAGCACTATGCCAGTGGCAACCAATGAACCACCTGCAATGTAGGCTCCCAGTGCAACAGTCCATTCGCGATTCGCGAGTTTCAATTGAGCAGCCAGATTTGGTCGGTCTAATAATTCAGGTTCGTTTTCTCGACATCCCGGTGAAGACTGCTCCGTCGCGCAAAGCAACTTGTGAAATGCGCGGTCATACTCTTTGAAATTCCTGTATGCGAGCGCGTGAAACGCGCTTCCAGTGGCGACGATCGCTCCTCCGGCGACAACGACCGCCCATGGCTTCCACACTGCCCATCGCCGGCTAGCATCGGCTGCCTCGCTCAACGTGACCAGCTTCAATTCGATGTTCTGGAACTGCCCAGGTACGACCGTCACACGCCTCGCCTCAGGTAAATACTCTGGCTTTTTGGCCGTCAGATCGTGGTCCTTCGCCTTGACCCAGCCTTCATAACTACCGGGGCCAATGAACAGGAGTACGCCATCTAGGGTCACCGCAGCCCCCGGGAGCCGACAGGTCACGCGGATCCGGCTGAGCTGGCGTTTCACGTCTTCGAGTTGTTGCTGAATTTCGTGGAACTGTTCCTCACCGAATGGCTCCTTTCCATGCTGTAGTGCGCGCTCCAGATTTGAGTACGCCTCGACCTCTTGGCCTGAGTTGATTTGTGCAATCGCCAAGTTCAGATAGATCGCCGGGTGCTTCCACTTGTCCAACGCGGCCGCATATTTCTCAGCCGCTTTAGCAAATAACGGAATTTTGAACAGACGGTTGCCCTCCATGAATAGTGCTTGCGCCGCCTTGCGACTCTCAAGCGAGACGCCCTGACTCCAGGGCTTGTCCGGGGCCTCGAGATCGAAGGATCCGTCACCGCCCGAAGCTGAATCGTCAGCGGTTGAGTGCTGCTCGCCGCTCATTGGGACCGGATCGCTCACTGGTTGTGCTCGAAGTAATGCGGGACCGTAAAGCAGTCCGACAACTATTAATCTGAGAAATTTCACGTTCGCCTCTTCCCATAACTGGATACGTTACTGTAAGTTTGCGGCTCGAAAGCTGTCGGCGCTTCACTCGATCACTCCCGTCGATCAACTTACTGGGGCAGCCTTGCGCTACACCTATCCTGATGATGGCTCTACACGAGATCGGACCCTATTCGAGTGACAGCTGCTGAACGATCTTGAGCCCCTTGGTCTGCGCCTCAAGCTCTTGCACCCGTTTGCGCTCCGCTGTCAGGAGCTCCTCCAGCTTTTCGCTCGCTCGCTTCGCCTGGGCCGCAGCTACACTGGCCCTCCGGGCTGCCTCGGTCGCGCGCTCACGGCTTTGCTGTTCCTGGTGCTTTGAGCGTTCCGCGCGCCGTCGGGCTTTCTCGGACAGGATCCGCGCTCGCTCAGCGTCGAGCCGCGCCAGGTTGGCGTCATCGATCGCTGCGACCAGCGAGGCATTCTGGCTCTCAAGCTTCTGGTTGGCCGCTACCGCTTTCGAGCGCTCTGCATTGGCAATCTTCTCGGCTTCGCGGGCGGTGGTCTCCGCCGCCCGGGTCAGTGTGAGCTGGTCCTCGACGCGGCGGGCCTGGGCAGTGGCCTCCTTCTGCGCGTCGCGGATCATGACAAGCCCAACGGAAGCAGCCACAGCGAGCGTAGCCAGAAAGCCCATCGCACCGATAACGGCCAGGCGCTTTCGACGCGCGGACCGGGCCGAGAGGTCGAACACGGCGGTCAGATATCGGCGCTGCAGCTCGGGCAGCTCGCCGCGGTAGCGGCTGTGCCAGTGCTTGGCCTCGCGCATCGCCTCGCCGCGCCAGAGCAGATCCGGCGCGTGCCCCTTCGCCTGCCACTGCTTGGCCGCGTTGCGCAGCTGCTCGAGGAACGCGGCGTCCTCCTGCGTCTCGTCCAGCCAGCGCCGCAGCATCGGCCAGCTCTGGATCAGCGACTCGTGGACGATCTCGACA
>DATMCI010000003.1:0-4342 GCA_035558535.1 Kofleriaceae bacterium | reverse complement strand
CCGGGGGCTGCGTAATGCCTCATCACGTCCATCTACGACCGCCCGTAAGCCGTGTGCGGGAAATCCGCATGCACGGTTTGAAAGGGGTCCTTGCTCAAACCCACCGGCAGGTGGGGGAAAGTTAGGTTCTACCAATGCTCGCGCGCGTCTCTACGATCGTCGTCGCTCTGTGGTGCCTCGGGGGCCTGGCCGGCTGCGAGAAGACGACCCACGAGACCATCGACAAGTGGCTGACCACGTCGAAGGGCCCCGGGAAGCTCCTCAAGGCGTTCGCCAACGAGGACCTCGATCCCGAGCTGTCGGCGCACGCCGGCGTGAACCTCATCAAGAAGCAGCGGGACCCCGACTTCCGCGCGACGCTCGAGGAGATGTCGGGCGGCCGCCGCGAGCAGGTCATCGTCGCGCTCGGGCCGTCCCTGTGGAACGTCGCGCGCGTCGAGGATCCCAAGCTCCTGCCCACCCACGAGCAGACCGCGGCGAAGGACGCGCTCGTCCTGATCCGCAAGTGGGCCGCCGACGCGCAGCGCAAGGCGATCGACGGCTACCTGCTCGACTGGTACGCGGTGCGGTCGTACGAGGCGCGCGCGTCGGCGGGGGCGTACACCGGCGCGACGGTGCTCCGCATGATCGGGCCGCCCGCCGGCAAGCGGATGATCGCCGTCGCCAACAGCGTGATCGCCGAGCCCGGGCAGGAGAAGACGAAGAACAAGATCCACGACGAGGTCCTGCTCGGGCTCGCCGTGTCGGCCAGCCCCGAGGCCGTCAAGCACGTGCTCGACATCGTCGGCCTCGATCGCGGCGACGAGTCGCTGCCGGGGCGCGCGATGGCCCAGCTCTACACCGCGTACGTCGAGCCGAACCGGCTGTTCGACGTGGTGCCGCCCGATCCGCTGATCCCGAACCTGCCGCAGATCGTCGCGATCGCGAAGGACCCCCTGCGGTCCGGCGCCGTCATCAACAACGCGATCGCGCTGGTCCGCGCGGTCGGCGGTCGCACCTGCGTGGAGCAGCTCGTGCCGCTGATCCCGACCCCCCACCGCGAGGCCAAGTTCAAGTACGTGGCGGCCACGTACGCCCTCCGATGCGGGGGGGCCAGGGCGATCGGGGAGGTCCTCCGCGGGCTGCCTGACCCCGGGGCGTACGAGCAGTCCGAGGTCGCCGGGACGATTTTGGCAGAGATCGCCAAGATGAGCCCCCGGGAAGAGGTCCAGGCCGCCTTGCGGCCGCTCCTCGACGAGAAGTCCGCCGTCGTCGCGTGGGTGGGGATCGAGGCGCTGGCCGCGATCAAGTCGGTGGAGGACGCGCCGAAGATCGCGGCGCTGTCGAGCCGGACGGACCGGTTGACCGGCTTCGGCGGGAAAACCAGTAAGGGGGACCCCATCCTCGGTCAGCGCGCCAAAGAGCTCGCCCAGCAGCTTTCGGCCAGGTGAGCGCTTTGGTCGCGCCTGGCAAGGCAATGTAGTATCGTTGAGGACAGCCGGGAAAGAGTCGCTTGCCGCCCCAGGGCTGGGGGGCTCGCGGCTCGCTTCCCTCGGGGAGTAAATCGCGCATGGACCAGAGCAAGAAGACGATGCGGCATTTCTACTGCCGCGACGTTCTTTGGGAGACGTTCGAGCAGATGGCGAACGACTTCGATTGCTCGATCGACTACCTCGTGAACGAGGCGATGCGGTACTACGCGCGGTCGAAGAACTACCAGTCGCCCGGCCCGCCCGGTCCGACGGGCGCGGCGCCTGTCCCCAGCAGCGGCGCGACGCTCCAGCCCAAGAGCGGCGGGCCCGGGCGCATGGTGTCGACGACGGCGCCGCCGCCGCCGACCAACAACCCGAACACGTCCCTGCCCACCAACGCTCCCTCCGCTGCGGGACGCCGCGGCCTCCCTCCGACGCCGGGCTACAACCGGGGCCCCGGCACGTCGACGATGGGCGCGAGCGGCGGGAACGGCGGGATGGGCGCCAACGGCGCCGGGATGGCGCCGCAGCCGTCGCCGGCGCATCAGCCGCCGCCGCCGCTGGGCGCGGGCGGTCCGACGCTGTTCCTCGTCTACAACGGCCAGCGCTACCCGGTCACGAAGGACCAGTTCATCATCGGCCGCGGCAGCAAGACGTCGGACCTGGCGATCAAGGACGGCAACATCTCGCGCAAGCACGCGGCCGTCATCCGGCGCAACGGGACCTTCTACATCAAGGACCTCGGCTCGACGAACGGCATCGACTACAAGGGCATGCGCATCGACAACAAGCGCATCGACGAGGGGGACGTGTTCCACCTCTGCGACTACGAGCTGCGGTTCACGTACCGCGCCGACTGAGCCCCGAGCGCGAGCGAGGGGCGAAGCTCTGGCCCTCCGCTGCTCCGCTTCCGATTCTTGGGCAAGTCTTTACGCGCGGCGAGGAGGGTCCCCCCTTGGGGGCAATATCAGCCTCGGGTGCTAGCGTGCGCCCGTGGATGCCGAGCTGAAGCGACGCGTCGAGGCGCTCCGGCGGCCGCTCGAGCTGGCGGCCGCCGACGGCTTCGCTGGCGTGCGCAAGGTGCAGGGGCTCGGCAACGCGCTGCGGAGCGCGTGCGACGGGCTGATCGCGAAGCTGCCGTCGGACGCGCTGGCGTCGTGGCGCGCGACGCTCGGCCGGTGGGAGCAGCTCGACGAGATGCAGCAGGCCATCGAGGTCGCGCGCGGGATGCGGCTGATCGCGCGCATGCCGCGATCGCCGGCGGCGGCGGCGGTGGCGGCCGCCACGGCGGCGGCGGCTCGGCCTGCTGCCGCCGCGGCCCCGCCTGCTGCCGCCGCGGGCCCGCCTGCTGCGGCGGTCGCCCCGGCCAAGCCCGCCGCGCCCCGGCCGGCCCGGGCCGCCGCGCCCGCCGCCGAGTACACGGACCCGCTCGCCGCGCCGACGCACACGCTGCCCGGCATCGGCCCCGCCTTCGCCGAGCGGCTCGCCGAGCGCGGCCTCGTCACCGTCGAGGATCTGCTGTGGTGCCTGCCGCGGCGCTACGACGACGTGCGCGACGCGCGGCCGCTCGCCGACGTGTGCCGGCTCCCCGAGGGCCAGCGCGCGACGTTCGCCGCGAGCGTCGCCACCTCGCGCATGGTGTTCGTCCGCGGTCGCCGCTGGGGCGAGGTCCGGCTCGCCGGGCTCGGGGCCGGCCCCGCCGCCGCCGCGTCCGCCACCGTGCGGTGGTTCAACGTCTACGCCGGCATCGACAAGCGGATGCCGCCCGGCGCGCAGGTCGTGCTCTCCGGCGTCGTGCGCCGGCGCGGCGGCCGCACCGAGTTCGCCAACCCCGACATCCTCGGCATCGAGCTGCCCGCCGGCACCGGGCCCGCCGCCGCGGCGCGGCCCTTGCCCGCGATCCTCGCGCGCTACCCCGACGTCCCCGGCGTGCCCGCCGGCCGGCTGCGCGCGGCGTGCGCGGCCGCCTGCGCGCGGGTCGGGGCCGCCGTCGACGATGGCGTGCCCGCCGCCGTCGAGCGCGCCGCCGGGCTGCCGAGCCTCGCCGAGGCGCTCGCGCGGCTGCACGCGCCGCCGCCGGAGACCGCGGCCGACGACCTCGCCGCGATGAACGCCGGCGCGAGCCGGTGGCAGCGCCGGCTCGCGTTCGGCGAGCTGTTCGCGCTCGGCGTCGCCGTCGCGCAGCGGCGCCGCGAGCGCCGGTCCGACGCCGCGGTGCCGTGCCCGCCCGCCGCCACGCTCGCCGCCGCGCTCGCGCGCGCGCTGCCGTTCGCGCCGACCGCCGCGCAGCGGCGCGCGATCGCCGAGCTCGGCGAGGATCTCGCGCGCGGCGTGCCGATGAACCGCCTGCTCCAGGGCGACGTCGGCTCCGGCAAGACCGCCGTCGCGTTCGCCGCCGCGCTGCAGGTCGCCCGCGCCGGCCGCCAGACGGCGGTCATGGCGCCCACCGAGCTGCTCGCCGAGCAGCACGCCGAGACATGGCGCGCGTGGGCGGAGGCGACCGGCCTGCGGCTCGCGCTCCTCACAGCGTCGACGCCCAAGGGCGTCCGCGCGTCGCTCCTGTCGCTGCTCGCGGGCGGCCAGCTCGACGTCCTCATCGGCACGCACGCGCTGCTCTCCGAGAGCGTCGGGTTCGCCGCGCTCGGGCTCGTCGTCATCGACGAGCAGCACCGGTTCGGCGTCGCGCAGCGGGCGCGGCTGCGCGACAAGGGTGACGGGCAGGGCGCGCCGCACCTCCTCGTGATGACCGCGACGCCGATCCCGCGCACGCTCGCGCTCACCGCGTACGGCGATCTCGACGTCTCCGTCCTCGACGAGCTGCCGCCCGGCCGCCAGACGGCGGTCATGGCGCCCACCGAGCTGCTCGCCGAGCAGCACGCCGAGACATGGCG
>DATMCI010000002.1:0-35377 GCA_035558535.1 Kofleriaceae bacterium | reverse complement strand
GGTGGTGGCTATGGCGGTGGCGGCTACAGCGGCGGCGGTGGTGACTACAGCGGTGGTGGCGGTGGCGGTGGCGACGATAGCGGTGGTCGCGGCGGGCGTCGCGGCGGCCGTGGTGGCCGTGGCGGCGGTGGTGGCGGCGGCGATCGCTGGTAGTCCACGCGCCTGCGCGACACGCGCGGGCGACTTGCAGATGTAAAACGATCACGGCGTCCATGACGCCGTGATTTGCCGTTTTCGGCGCGCGGGCCGCGCGGGCCGCGCGGGCGCGCGGGGCTTACAGGCCGCGCACCAGCTCGGCGAGCTGCGCGCGCTGCGCCGCATCGAGGGCCGCGTCGGCCCGCCGCAGGAGCTCCGCCTCGAGCTTGGCGTGATCGCCGTACGCCGCCTGGAACCGCGCGAGCAGGCCCTGGAACGCGGCCGGCTCGACCTCGGCCTCCGCGGAGGCGGCGTGGATCATCCGGGCGAGCGCGCCGCAGACGGCGTCGTGCGCGCCGACCAGCGCGAGCACCTGATCGGCGAGCTCGGGGATCCACTCGGAGACCAGCGGGAACAGGCCCTCCTCCTCGCGCGCGAAGTGGAGGAACATGTGCTCGCGCAGATCCTTGAGCGCGGGCACGAGCGGCGAGAGCGCCTGGTGCTCGGCGACGATCGCGCTGAGCTCGAGCACCTGCCGGTTCAGCTCGGAGTGATCGTGCGCGAGGTTGCGGACCGGATCGTCGGAGGCGGCCATGCTTGGGATCCTACTGGATTGGGCCCGCGGCGTTCACTTCGATCGCGGGGGCGGCGGCGCCGTGGCGATCGTCGTCAGGTAGAGCACGATCGCGTCGTGCTCCTCGGCGGACAGGTGCGCGCGCTCGCGCATCTCGTCGACGTGCTGCGGCCACGCTTCGCCGGCGATGCTGCGCGGGGCGACCGGGCGGTGGCAGCTCGTGCACTTCGACAGGTACGTCGAGCGGCCGCGCTCGAGATCGGCGAGCGTGGTGCCGGGGCGCGCCCTCGCCGCGCGCTCGGCGTCGAGCGGCGTCGCGCGCGGCACGTCGGCCGCGCACGCGGCGAGGGTGGCGAGGGCGGCGATGCCGGCGAGGGCGGCGAGCGCGAGCGGGTGGCGGCGCGTCATAGATCGATCCCCAGGACGGTGCGGATCCACACCTTGCCGTACGGATCACCGACGGCGACGCCGCTGGCCAGCCGATCGAGCCGCGCGTACGCGCCGACCGAGACCCAGATCTTCTTCGACTGCAGGAGCAGCGTCGGGCCGGCGTAGTGCGCGGCCGCCCGCGGCGTGTCGGACGTCTCGTCCATGTCGGCTGGCGCCGCCGCCGCGTCCTTGTCGAAGCGGCCGCGGACCCAGTACTCCGCGCCGAGCGACAGCCGCGGCGAGATCTCGTAGGCGACGCCGACCGTCGGGTTGTAGATGTACTTCGTCTCCTGCGTCTGGAAGTACCACTCCTGCTCGACCCACAGGTTCGCGACGACGGCGACCGGACCGAATCGGCGCGAGAAGAGGAGCTTCTCCTCGAACTCGAGCTCGTTGTGGTACTCGGCCAGCTCGAGGTAGACGCCGACGTCGACCGGCCACTCGCCCTGCTCCGCGAAGCGGTAGCGCAGGCGCTGCTTCAGGCCCTCGAACCGCAGGAACGGCACGGTCGCCGAGCCGCCCTGGCGGAACGCGAAGTAGAGCGCGACCTCGAGCCGATCGGTGAGGCCGTACTCGAGCTCGGTCTGCAGCTGCGAGCGCACGCTGACGACGCCCTCGGTGGTGCCGTCGGGCAGCTCGCGCACGACGCGCACCGGGACCAGATCGACGTACTGTTCGACCTCGAGCGACTCGCCGGGGAGCGTCTCGTACGGATACGAGAACGGCAGCGGGCGCGGGTTCGCGGCCGCGCTCGCTGGCAAGGCGACCGCGGCGGCGACCGCGGCAAAGGCCGCGGCAAAGGACGCCGCCGCGCGGGCGCGGGGCGACGGGAGGATCTCGGGGAGGGGGGACTTCATCGCGGGTGTTACTTCATGGCTCGCTGGGCATGGCTCGCTGGGCTACGCCCGAACGCGGATCTTCGCCGCTCGGCCGCGGCAAGATCCAGCGCTTGGGTCCAAGGCCGTCGGGCTCGCGCGCGAGATCGACGGTCGGATCGACGAGCCGCGCCCGGCGGCGGCCGTTCAGCGAGGCGACCGCGTCGACGCGGACCTCCGGATCGCGCACGCCGCGGGCGCGGAAGTCCGCAGCGACGAGGTGCGCGAAGTGCAGGATCATGTCCGGCTGCGCGGCCATCATCTTGGTCTGGTACCGCGTCAGGTACGTGCCCGGCGCCACCACCCACTGCTGGCCCGTCGCGGGGTCGCGGACGCGCGCGTCGACGGAGCCGTTCTTCTCCATCAGCATCACGTTCCACGAGAAGCGGAAGCCCTCCTCGGTCCACAGCACGTCGCCGGGGTAGAGCAGGTGGCGAAACGGCATGAGGACGTGGAACGCGAAGTAGACGCCGAGGAGCGCGAGCACGAGGCGCGGCCGGCCGGCGGCGGCGGCGGCGGGCGCGGGCGCTGGCGCTGCCGCTCCTCGCCCAGCCCCGTGGCCGAGCCGCGCGGCGAGCCGGCGCGGCCAGTCGGGCGGCAGGAACACGAGCGAGCTCGCCATCATGATCCACGGGAACATGCCGAGCTGGAACAGCCGCATCGTCACGAGGTGGAAGACCACGAGCGCGCCGAACGCGAGCGGCCGGCTGCGGCGCCAGAGGAGGAGCGGCACGATCGAGAGATCGAACGCGGCGCCCGCGTAGGACATCGCGTACGCCATCCACTGCTCGCCGAAGAGCGAGCCGAGCAGTGGGACGTCGGTGTTCGCCGAGAGCCAGATCTGCATCGGCTGCGCGTCGATGAGCCAGTCCGCCTTGAGCTTCGCGATGCCGCCGAACACGTAGACGAGCCCGATCTGCGCGCGCAGCGCCCACAAGGCCCACGCCGGCACCGTGGCGCCCGCGAGCGCCGGCCTGCGCCGCGCGTCGAGCGAGGCCGCGCGGTGCAGCGGCAGGAACGCCATCAGGAGGCACAGGCAGATGACGAGGTAGTAGTGGTTCAGGTAGTTCGTCTTGTCGATCAGGTGCGCGTACGTAAACAGCGCGCCGAACCCGACGACGCTCGCGCGGTACCAGAGCCCGAGGGTGATGCACAGCGCGAGGGCGCCCATCGCCGCGAAGTGGATGTACATGCCAACGCCGGGCCACGGCCGCACCCACTCGAAGCCGTAGTACGGGAAGAAGTGCCGCGGCGCGAGGAAGTACTCGTCGATCCAGCCGTGCGCGAAGAAGCGCGCCACCAGGGCGAGCATGAGCAGCCCGAACGCGATCCGGAACGCGGCGGCCGACGCCGCATCGAGGGGCGCCGTCATCGCCGCGAGGATCCGCTGCCTAGTCGCCATCGTTGTCGTTGAACTTGAGGGTGGCGCCGAGGGCGGCGAGGACCTCGGTGGCGAGGATGCGCTTGAGCTCCTTCACCGCGTCGTACGCGGCCTGGACCTCGGCGGGCCGGTCGACGATCGCGGCGCGGAACGGCCGCGGGATCGCCTCGATCGCGGCGATCGCCTGCTCGATCAGGTCCCGCACCTCGCGATCGGTCGCCGGGCTCTGCGCCGCGACGAGCGCGCCGATGCCTGCGCCGGATCCGCTGGCCCCGTCGGCCCCGCGCGCGCCCGTGTACACGGCGCGGAGCCCGCGCAGGCTCGCCGCCATGTCGGCGAGCGAGTTGTCGCTCGGGCCGGACTCCTCGAGCGCCGGCTGCGGGGTGCCGCCGGCCGAGAGCCCGAGCGGCTTGCCGATCCGCGTGTCGGCCACGAGCTCGGCGAGGAACACGCTCTCGTTGACGAACGCGTCGATCGCCGCCTTGACTGTCGTGTACGTCGGGTTCGCCGCGCTTGGCGTCGCGAGCAGCTCGGCGTAGGCGCCGCCGCCCGGCGCCCACGCGCTCCCGAGCTCGCGGGCCTTGCGCTCGAGGTTTTGGGCCAGCGCGACCAGGAGCTCGCGGCGCCGCGGCGCCGCGGCGTCGGTCGTGAGGAGCGCGAGCACCGCAAGGTCGTCGCCAGCCCCGAACAGGAGGTGCTCGAGCGCGTGGAAGCCTTTGCGGTCCGCGCCGATCGTATCGATGTAGTCGACCGTCAGCGCGGCCGTGCCCGCGATCTCGGACTCGATCTTCGCCGGCTCGACGGGGAACTGATCGATCGCCACCGCGAGCCGCTCGTCCATCGCCGGCCCGAACGCGAACGCGTCGCACTCCTTCCACGGCCCGCGCGCGACGCGCCACGCCTCCTGCGTCGCGTCGAGCGCCTGCTGCGACGGCGCGCCAGCGAGCGCGCCGGCCGCGGCCGCGAGCTCCGCCGCCCGGGCGGCGACGTCGCCCAGGGTCGGCAGCACCACCTGCTCGGTCAGCGCGCGGACCGTCTGCCGCCGCGGTCCGTCGCCGAGCGGCACCGGCGCGCACGTCGTCGCGAGCGCGAGCACGCACGCCGCGATCGCCGCGCGCAGGCGGCGGACGCGCCGCGGCGCCTGCGGTGCCGGGCGCAGCTCCGCCGCCGCTGTCACAGCGACTCCAGGAAGCGGAGCAGCGCCGCGCGATCGGCGGCCGGCATCGCGCGGAACGCCTCGCGGGCGCGCTCGCCCTCACCGCCGTGCCACAGGATGGCCTCGGCGAAGCCGCGCGCGCGCCCGTCGTGCAGGAGCTGCGTGTGGTCGTTGACCACGCCGACGAGCCCCACGCCCCAGAGCGGCGGCGTGCGCCACTCGCGGCCATCGGCGAGGAAGTCCGGCCGGCCGTCGGCGAGGTCCTCGCCCATGTCGTGCAGGAGCAGATCGGTGAACGGGCGGATCGTCTGCCCCTCGAGCTCCGGGAAGCCATCGAGGCTGCCCGTCTGGAGCTGCGGGACGTGGCACGCGGCGCACCCCGCGTCGCGGAACAGCGCCTTGCCGCGCAGCACCTCGGGAGCTTCGAAGTCGCGGCGCGCGGGCACCGCGAGGAGGTGCGCGTAGTACGTGACCTCGTCGAGCTTGTCCTGATCGAGCTCCGGGGCGCCGCCGCTCGGCGCCGCCGCGCACGTGGTCTGCGCCGGCGGGCAGTTCTCCGCCGGGTGCAGCGGCGACGTGATGCCGAGATCGCCGAGGAACGCGCCCGCGTTCTGCTGCTCGAGCCCCGGCTGGTTCGCCTTCCAGCCGAACCGGCCGAGCCGCGCGCGCTCCGTCTTCGGATCCCAGACCCAGTTGGCGCGGCCCGAGATCCCGTCGCCGTCGGCGTCGTCCTCGTCGGTGAGCGCGAGCAGGTCCGGCTCGCCCACGGCCGCCAGGAGCCCCAGCCCGATCATGTACGGCGCGGTCCGCGGCGAGAGCTGGACGCGCGGATCGATCGGGCCGAACGCGAGCTCGGCGATCCGGTAGGTGGGGCGCCGCAGGCTGTACGGCGTCCCGTCGGCGAACGCGCCCGGGACCTCTTCGTACTCGACCGTCGCGCTGCCCTCGGCGGGCACGCCGAGGATCGCGCGGTGGTTGAGCTGGCCGCCGTACACCGGCTCGTCGAGCGGGCCGCCGTGCGCGTCCTGCCCGGGGATCGACAGCCGCAGGAGGAGCCCGAGGAACGGCTCGCCCGGCGCAACCGGCGGCGCGCCGCGCCCGTCCTTGAAGTGGCAGGCCGAGCACGACGACGCGTTGAACGTCGGGCCGAGCCCGTCGAGGCCGGTCGTCGACGATGGCGCGGTGACCCAGTTGCGGTTGAACACCGCGTTGCCGACGAAGAACCGATCGCGGCGCTCGCCCTTGAGGTTCCGCGCCGACAGCGTGTACGCGTTGCGGCCGCTGTCGAACACGGTCGTGTCGCCGCCGGAGAGCTCCTCGCCGGGCTCGTACGTGCTCGCGTCGTCCCCGCACGCGGCGAGGGCGGCGAGCAGGCACCAGGCGAGGCGGCTCTCGGGGCGATTCATGGACGGCTCACAGGGCGGCTCACAGGACGGCTCATCGGCGGCGCGGGCTACTCGAGGTTGATCTGGATCCCGAACAGGGTCGCGATCTCGACGAGGGTCTCGGTCTGCGCCTGCAGCGCGCGGACCGCGGCCATCACCTTCGCGCGGCCGGTGTCGTTCGCGATCGCCTGATCGAACGGGACCGGGATCTCCGCGATCGCGGCGAGGCTCGCGTCGAGCTGCCCCTTCATCTTGGTGTCGAGCGCCGCGTCGCGCGCCGCCACCAGCTCATCGAGGCCCGGCCCGTCGGTCGTGCCGTAGCGGCCGAGGTACGCGTTCTGGATCGCGAGTGCGTTGGCGCGGATGTCGCGGTGCGTGTTGTCGCTGAAGCACGAGTGCTCGTCTTCCTGATCGCGGTTGTCGAGCGCCACCGTCATCCGCTCGCCCGAGAGCTCGGCGCCCGAGAGGCTGCCCATGCCCTGCAGGATGCGGCGCAGCGCCTCCTTGGGGTCCTTGCGGAAGTCGGCCTCGTAGTCCGCGCCCGCGGCCCACTCGCCCGAGACGGCGGTCAGGTCGTCGACGAGGAGCTCGGCGACGAGCCGGAGGTACTGGCCGCGGCGCTCGTGGTTCGGAACGCCCGTCAGGTAGTCGGTGTGCGGCCGCGCGCCCGGTCCGGTCGGGCTCATGTCCTGGCCCCAGAGCAAGAACTCGATCGCGTGGTAGCCGCTCGAGATGTTGTCCTCGGCGCCCAGCTCGTTCTGATCGGCGATCAGCTCCTTCGTGAGCGTCGGGAACATCGCCGGGTTGTTGACGATGCCCGCCATCGGGCTGCCCATGACGTAGTCGATGTACGCCTCGTCGAGCGGCCACGAGTTGATCTGGCCCTCGGGCCCGGTGTCCGGGTTGTCGATCGGCCCGTCGTAGAACCGGTAGACCTCGGTCTGACCGTACGGCTCGCGCGCCGCGAGCCACGCGGTCTTCGCCGCCTGCAGCGTCGTCATGCTCGGGGCCGCGACGAATGCGTCGACCGCCGCGCGGAGCGCGGTCGCCGTCTGGAGCGAGTCGGCGTAGCTCGCGCGGACGATCGCGACGTAACCGTCGACCACAGGTGGCGCATCGGCGAGATCGCCGTCGTCACCGCCGCACGCGCCCGCCAGCGCCGCGAGCAGGGCGCAGGCGCAGAGCGAGCGAAATTTGAACACGGTTATCATTTTCAGCCGTATAACACCGTGTCGGTTTTGGATCAAGAGTGCGCTGAATTACACAGCCTTTGATTTTCACTTTCAATTACTCAGCAAGCCAGCGTAGCGTCAGGCGCAGGA
The DNA here is from genome assembly GCA_035558535.1 of Kofleriaceae bacterium. Classification (GTDB taxonomy): domain Bacteria; phylum Myxococcota_A; class Polyangia; order Haliangiales; family Haliangiaceae; genus JABFXX01. The sequence continues at coordinate 28,120 of DATMCI010000002.1, read as the reverse complement.
GCCAGGGATGAGCCAGGGCTGAGCCACCTGCTACGGCGTGCCCGCGGCGCTGCCCGCGCCCGCGTCCGGCGCGTACCGCGTGACGCTGCCTACGCTCGCGCGCGCGGCTCGCCACCCGATGCCAAACCCACCGCCCCGCCAGCCGAGCCCCGCGACCTCGCCTACGCTCACGCGCACGCGCGCGGTTCGCCACCTCGTCGGCTCGCTCGGCTCGCTCGGCTCGCTCGTCGGCTCGCTCGTCGGCTCACTCGTCGGCTCGCTCGTCGGTCGCCGAAAACAACCTGCCGTGACGTTCCGCCGCCTCGCTTCAGCGGAACGTCACGGGCTCCCCAGCCCCTACCCAAAGGGATGCGTCTTGGCGCTCAGCCGAGCTGCGCGGCCTCTTGCGTCTCGGCCGGGACGCTCTGGCGCGGGGCGCCCTTCTCGAGCAGCCCCTCGAACATCGCGAGCAGCTCGTTGCCGAGGGCGGCGAGGTCGTCCTCGTCGAACAGCTGGCGGACGAGCGGGAAGAGCTGCTCCTCTTCTTCCTCGTGCGCGTGGTGCACGACCTGATCGCGCAGCACCATCAGCTTCGCGTCGAAGCGCTCGTCACCCGGATCGAGCTCCATCATGTCGGCGAGCAGCCGCTTGACCGAGAGGTGCTCCTCCGTCGACTCGACGAGGAGCTCGCGCGTCGACTCGTCCATCACGGCCGGGTAGAACAGCTTCTCCTCGATCGTCGCGTGCGCGGCCAGCTGGTCGGCGAGCGCCTCGAACAGCGTCGCCTTCTCGGCCAGGTCATCGGTGCTCTCGATGTCCTCGATCAGGGACTCGACCTGCTCGTGCTGGGACATCAGCAGCTCGAGCGCGTTCGTCGTGTTGTTCCGGTTCATGCGCAAAGAGGGGTGCAGTGTGCGTGCCACGGGCTCGCTCCCTGACGTGGCGCTGGCCGACGTGTTTCTTGCGCCGACGGCCGATCCGCGCCCACACTCGGGCCATGCGTCCGCTCGTGCTCGGCGTGCTCACCGTGGCCAGTCTGCTCGGTCATGCGCGCGCCGAGAACGACTCGCAGACGGATCTCATGGGCCCGCGCGAGGTGGCCGTCGGAGAGGCGCTGCGCGGCGGCGCCACGGGAGCGAGCGCGATCGGCCTCAACCCGGCCGGGCTACCGCTCAACCGCGAGCTCGTCTTCGAGGGCGGCTACGGCTACCGCGGCTCGGACGCGGCCTCGCTCGTCGGCGTCTCCGCCTGCGACTCGACCAACGTGGTCCCCGGCTGCTTCTTCTACGAGTACGTCGGTGCCTCGCCCGAGATCGGCGGCGTGAGCGGCAATCGCTCGACCCACGTCGGCGGTCTGGCGCTGTCGCGGCTGCTCGTCCCGCGCGTCTCGATCGGCGCTACGACGAAGTACTACAACTTCAAGTCCGACATGATGGGCGAGACCTCGGCGAGCGGGTTCGTCTTCGATCTGGGCGCCGCGGTGCGCGTGACCGAGCTCGTCAACCTGGGCGTGGCCGCGCAGAACCTGTGGGCCACCGAGGAGTCGCCGCGGTTTCCGCGCGCGATCGGCGGGGGCGTCCACGCGCGGCCCATCCCGATGCTCGCGCTCAGCTTCGACATGCGGTGGAAGCTCGACGGCGACGATCGGAGCGCGCGTTTCGGCGGGGGCGGCGAGCTGTTCCTGCGCGCGGGGAGCTCGCTCGGCATCCCGATCCGCGTCGGCGGCCTGCGCGACAACGGCAGCGGCACGACGTACCTGAGCGGCGGCCTCGGCCTCGCGGCCCTCCGCTGGGGCCTCGACGTCGCGGCGCGCCGCGCGGTGGTCGGGAGCTCCGAGACGATGGTGATGGCGAGCCTGCGCTTCTACGGCCCGCGCATGGCGTCACCGGGGCTCGGCGCGATCGAGTAGCGGCGGGCGCAGGCGCGCACGCTCCTCGGCGCGATCGAGCAGCGGCGGGCGCAGGCGCGCACGCTCCTCGGTGCACGCGCGGATCTCGCAGCCGGTGGGCGCGCGTCCCTGCGACGCTGCTGCCTCGGCGCACGCGCTGGTCGCCCTCTTGCACGACCGCAAGGCATGTGGCTCGTGCTCCAGCGCATCTTCGCCGGCATCGGGCGCGCGCTGCGCCGGCCGTGGGAGTCACGGCGGCCGCGGCCCGCGCTGGCCGCGGCCCAGACCCGTGCTCGGCCGCCCACCCCGCTCGCGCGCGGAGCGCCTCGGCGTGGGCCCTGACGTGGGCGCAGTCCCTCGGGGTACAGTGCCGGCCCCATGGCCAAGCAGGATCCCTCGGCCCTCGCGACGGCGGCCGCCGCGTTCGACGCCGAGCTCGCCACGTACTCGCGTCTCGGCAAGCTCTTCCTCGAGACCCCGCTCTCGAGCGTCAAGCACCTCGAGCGCGCGAACCATACGCTCGCCGAGATCGCGTCGTGCGAGGAGCGCCTCCAGGCCGCGGGCCAGGCGCTCGTCATCGCGCTGTCCGGGGCGCGCCAGCGCCAGGAGGATCTCGCGAAGGAGGTCGTGGCTCACGTCCCCAACCTCCAGGCCCGCAACCAGCGCCTGAAGGAGCTCACGGGCGAGCTCGGCACGCTCGCCAACGATGTCTCTGGCCTGAACCAGGTCATCGCGCACCGCAACGACAACGGCGACTCGACGCAGCCGCCCACCGCCGCCGACGCGCTCGACGTCTCCTCGCGGGTCTTCGCGCTCTCCGAGCGCGCCGAGCAGCTCGCGCGCACCGCCCACGAGGCCGAGCTCGAGGAGCTCCACACCCAGGCGCACGCGCTCCACCAGCGCCTGCAGGCGATCGGCAAGAAGCTCCAGAAGGTCGGCGGCTCCTGAGCCGTCCGTTCCAGGAAAGGTCAACCCAGGGTTGACCTTTATTTGAATCTATAGCCAAAAGGTCAACCCAGGGTTGACCTTTTGTTTGATTTTTAGAACAAGGTCAACCCAGGGTTGACCTTTGGCGGGTCTTATCTCCAAAAGGTCAACCAGGGGTTGACCTTTGTGCCGAACGCCTGGTAGAGGTCTACCGGTTAGCCCGTGGCACGACGACGCGTCGAAGCTTCTCCATGGCAGAGGCTGCTAGATGTCGCCGTTTCGCAGCAGGGGCTGTTCAGCGCCAGCCAAGCGAGAGCGGCCGACGTCTCGAAGCAATTGCTCGCGAAGTACCTCGCGGGTGGGCGCATCGAGCGCGTTCAGCGGGCGCTCTACCGCGTTCGACATCTGCCCGCTGGCGAGCACGAGGATCTGGTTGGCGTCTGGCTGTGGAGTCGACGTGAAGGGGCGTTCTCGCACGAGACCGCGCTGTTCCTGCATGGGCTCTCGAATGCCTTACCGAGGCGCGCGCACATCACGCTGCCGCGGGCTCGCGAGACGGGCGCTGGAAAGACGCCCAAGGACGTCGCCGTTCATTACGACGACGTCGACGAACGAGAGCGAAGCTGGGTCGGCCCGGTCCCGGTCACGTCCGTTCGCCGGACACTCTTGGACTGCTTCCACGGTACCGTCTCGCCCGAGGTCGTCGCACAGGCAGCCGCAGAGGCGGCGGAGCGTGGGCTGATCACGACCTCCGAGGCGGTCACGGCGCCGCAGGTCGCCTTCTGGCGAGGCGGCCGAGCGCCTTCGCCTGCGAGGGGCGTTTTGCCCCGCGTTGTTAGCCGGCGTCGTTAGCCAGCCAGGTGCGCGGCAGTCGTGGGAGTATGCCGCCGTGAATGCGGGTGAGTGGGAACCGTCTCACTCCGGGTCCGCCGAAAGGGTGCCGCTCTATGCGAATCAGAGCCTCGATGATGATCGGCGCAGTAAGTGCCGCGCTGCTCGCCGCGGCGTGCGTGCCGCCGTCGAACAATCCGCCGCCGGGTTGGGCCTACGGCCCGCCGCCGCAGCAGCCGCAGCCGGGGTACCAGCAGCCGCCGCCCGATCAGCAGCCGCAGCCGGCGCCCGATCCGTATCAGCCGCAGCCGCAACCGCAGCCGCCTCCGCCGCCCCCGCCGCAGCCGCAGCCGGATCCGGTCACCGAGTATCCGGAGGGCCCGGTCTACGAGGACGTCAACGTCGGCGACATCGGCGGCGAAGAAGTCCCGATGATCGAGGTGTTCTACGATCAGCTCGATCCGTACGGCTCCTGGTACGACGACCGCTCGTACGGCTGGGTCTTCGTGCCGAGCCAGCCGGGCTATGTCCCGTACGCGAACGGGTACTGGAAGTACACCGACTTCGGATTCACGTGGGTCTCGGGCGACCCGTTCGGGTGGGCCACCGATCACTACGGGCGCTGGGTCTGGGTGAACCGCTGGGTCTGGCGGCCGGACATCACGTGGGGTCCGGCGTGGGTGCAGTGGCGCGTCGGTGACGGCTGGGTCGGCTGGGCGCCGCTCGGCTTCTCCGACGACACGTACGTCCCCGACGATCAGTGGCGCTTCGTGCCGGCGAGCCGGATCTTCGAGCGCGACCTCCGCCGCCACTACGTCGTGCGCGACTACCAGACGTACCTGCGCTCCACGATCTACCTGCAGCGGTGGAACCGCCACCGCAAGAACGTCTACGTCGCCGGCCCCGACGACTACTGGATGCGCCGCTGGCGGATCCAGCCGCGCCGCGAACGGATCGAGCCGACCGAGGTCGGGCGCTACGACCGCGATCAGCGCCGCGAGGCCGAGCGCCGCGCGCGCGATCGCCGCAACCAGTGGGAGGATCGCCGCCGCCGCGAGGAGCAGGTGCGCCGCGATCTCGAGGCGCGCCAGCGCCGCACCGAGGAGGAGCGGCGCCGTGAGGCCGAGGAGCGCCGCCGCTGGGAGCAGGACCGCCGCCGCCGCCAGGACGAGGAGCGCCGGCTCGAGGAGCGCCGCCGCCGGATCGAGGAGGATCAGCGCCAGGCGCGCGACGACGCGCGCCGCCGTCAGGTCGAGGAGGAGCGCCGCCGTTACGAGGAGGAGCGCCGCCGCTACGACGATCAGCGCCGCCGCGACGGGGAGGAGACGCGCCGCCGCCGCGAGGCCGAGGAGCGCCGCCGCGCCGAGGAGTACAAGCGCCAGCAGGACGAGCTCGGCAAGCGCCGCGCCGACGACCAGCGCCGCCAGCAGGAGGAGCAGCGCCGCGCCGACGAGGATCGGCGCCGCAAGGAGGAGCAGGAGCGCAAGCGCGTCGAGGACGACCGGCGCCGCAAGGAAGAGGACCGCCGCCGCGCCGACGAGGATCGGCGCCGCGCCGACGAGGATCGGCAGAAGAAGACGGACGAGGAGGGCCGGAAGCGCCGCGCCGAGGAGGATCGGCGCCGCGCCGACGAGGACCGCCGCCGCAAGGAGGACGAGCGCCGGAAGGTCGAGGAGGACAAGAAGCGCGAGGACGAGCAGCGCCGCCGCGCCGAGGACGATCGCAAGAAGGCCGACGAGGAGCGCCGGCGCCAGGCCGACGAGGACAAGAAGCGCGTCGAGGAGGACAAGCGGCGGAAGGCCGACGAGGACAAGCGCCGCGCCGACGAGGACCGCAAGCGCGCCGAGGACGACCGCAAGCGCGCCGAGGAGGATCGCAAGCGCGCCGAGGACGACAAGCGGCGGAAGGCCGACGAGGATCGCAAGCGCGCCGAGGACGACAAGCGGAAGGCCGACGAGGACCGCAAGCGCCAGGAGGACGACCGCAAGCGCGCCGAGGAGGATCGCCGCAAGCAGGACGAGGATCGCCGCAAGCAGGCGGACGAGCAGCGCAAGCGTCAGGAGGAGGACAGAAAGCGCGCCGAGGAGGATCGCCGCAAGCAGGACGAGGATCGGCGCAAGCAGGACGAGGATCGCCGCAAGCAGGCGGACGAGCAGCGCAAGCGCCAGGAGGAGGACAAAAAGCGCGCCGACGAGGATCGGCGCAAGCAGGACGAGGACCGGCGCAAGCAGGACGAGGACCGCCGCAAGCGGGACGAGGACCGCCGCAAGAACGACAAGGACCGGCGGCCCTGAGGCTCCGCTGGCCGCGCGCCGCGGGCCCGAGCCGCTGACCGCGCGCCGCGGGCCCGAGCCGCGGCCGCGGCCGCGCTGCGACGGTCGACGAGCCGGCGCGTTCGCGATCCAGCGCGCAGACGCCGCTCAAAACCCGACGAGCATGCGTGTAATGTCCGGATCGTGAGCCACGAAGAGCCCGACGTCGAGGTCCCGGAGCGAGCGAAGCTCGAGCCCGCCCTGAAGCAGACCGGGGCCCGGGTGCCCGACGCGCCGCACGAGCTCCGGGGCGAGATCACCTGGCAGGTGATCATCTCGGGCCTGATCGTCGCCGCGATCATGGGCACGGCCTACCCGTACATGGTGCTGAAGCTGGGCTTTGGCCCCAACGTGTCGGTCGTCGCCGCGTTCTTCGGGTTTTTGTTCCTCAAGGTGCTCGATCTGGTGCTGATGCGCCGGACCTACGACCGCTGGCAGAACAACCTCGCCGAGGCGGCGGGGACGAGCGCCGCGCAGACCGCGTTCATGTGCGTCCTTCTCGGCGCGTTCGATCTGCTCCGCGAGCAGACGAAGCACAGCGCCGCGCCGTTCCACATGGAGCTGCCCTGGCACACGTCGTTCATCTGGCTCACCACGGCCGCCACGCTCGGCGTCCTGATGGCGGTCCCGCTGCGCCGCCACTTCGTCGTCGACGAGCAGCTGCCGTACGTCGACGGCCTCTCGACGGCCGAGACGATCTCCGTGCTCGATCCGCCGCGCAACGCGCCTCTCGACGTCCGGCGCGCCGCGCTGAACGCGTTCTGGGCCGTCATGATCGGCGTCCTCCTCTCGGGCATGCTCATGGCGTTCCGCGAGGACGCGCTGTTCGTCACCTGGATCCCGGGCGCGTGGAAGCCGAGCTGGCAGATCATCGGCGACACGGTGGTGAGCCCCGAGGGCGCGGGCGCGGCGGTCGTGACGGGCGTCGTGCTCGCGAAGATGGGCGTCGGCGTGCAGTGGAGCCTCCTCAGCGTCGGCTCCGGCATGCTGATCGGCCTGCGGATCAACGTCAGCATGATCCTCGGCAGCACGCTCGCGTGGGTCGTCGCGCCGTACTTCCTCGTCAAGCACGGGCTGCTCCACGACCCGAGCGGCGCCGTGATCACGACCCCCTCGAAGACCGACGTCCTGTTCTGGGTGATGTGGCCCGCGACCGGCATGCTCGTCGCGGGCGGCCTCACGGCGCTCGCGCTGCGCTGGCGGCTGCTCGTCGACACGTTCCGCAGCCTGCGCTCGGCGAAGATCGACGGCGCAGAGTTCCCGATGTCGATCATCGTGCCGGGCGTCGTGATCAGCGCGATCGCGCTGTGCGTCGTGCAGCGCGAGCTCCTGGGCATGCCGATCTGGATGACGCTCGCCGCGATCTTGCTATCGGTGCCGCTGATGCTCGTCGGCCTGCGCGTGCTCGGCGAGACGAACTGGGGCCCGATCAGCGCGCTGTCGAACATGATGCAGGGCCTGTTCGCCGCCGTCGCCCCCGGCAACATCGCCGCGAACATGGTCGCGAGCGGCACCGCCGGCACGGTCGCGACCTCGTCCGAGATGATCATGCAGGACTACAAGTGCGGCCACATCATCGGGACCAAGCCGCGCCTCGTCACCGTGATGCAGCTGCTCGCGATCCCGGTCGGCGCGCTCGCCGTGTCGCTGATCTACCCGGTGCTCGTCGACACGTTCCACCTCATCGAGACGGTCGACGCGGCGGGCAACAAGGTCCCGCCGGGCCTCGACTCGCCGATCTCGCAGAAGTGGTCCGGCTTCGCCCAGATCCTGCGCGAGGGGCCGGGCGCGCTGCCGAGCTCGGCGCTCTACATGCTCGTGATCTTCACGATCCTCGGGGTCATCTTCACCGTCCTCGAGTCGAACAAGAAGATCAAGAAGTGGGTGCCGTCGCCGACCGGCATCGGCATCGGCATCCTGGTCTCGTTCCTCGTCGTGTTCACGATGTTCCTCGGCGGCGTGGTCGGCGCGATCTGGGAGAAGCTCGACAAGAAGTCGGCCGACACCTACATGATCCCGCTCGGCTCGGGCTTCATCGCGGGAGAGGCACTCGTGGCCGTGGTCGCGTCGATCTACTTCGGCGCGACCGGCGGGTAGCCGGCGACAGCCGGTGAATAGGCGGCGCCCGCGCGCCGTCCATGCCCGTGCGCGAGCCCGCGCCCGCGCGTTACTATGGTCCGACCCATGACTCGACTCGCCATCATTGCGCTCGTCGTCGCCTCGGCCGCGATGACCAGCGCGCCCGCCCACGCGCAGAAGAAGAAGCCCTCGGCCGGGCCGCTGTCCTTGCCGGCCGTGGGCGAGACGCTGGCGCCCAACGGCGCGGCGAGCTGGCCGCAGAAGCTCGACTGGCTCTACGACGTGCCGTCGTTCAAGGACGCCACCGGCAAGATCGTCCTGCACTGGTTCTGCTCGCCGAAGGTCGATGCCTGCGCCGAGGACCTCGAGCGCATCGTGAAGCTCAAGGAGAACAACGCCCGCGTCTACGTGGTCGCGTACATCGCCGGCGCCAAGGGCGAGGCGAAGGCGCTCGATCCGATCCGCGAGACGGAGGGCGTCGGCCGCGGCACCGTCGCGTACGGCAAGAACACGACGGCGCTGCTCTCCCGGCTCGGCACCACCGGCCCGGCCTCGGTCGTCGTCGGGATCGACGGCAAGGTCGCGCACGTGACGAGGGGCGGGGCGCAGTCGGACGCGGACGCGCGCGACGCCAAGGTGGCCGCGCTGGCGAACGCGATCCGGGACTTCACCGTCACGTCCGACGGGCCGACGATCGTGAAGCCCGGTGACAAGTTTCGGCTCGCGATGACGGTCAAGCTGGCGTCATGGCTCAAGTACAACCGGAGCCGGCCGGCTGACTTCCAGCTGACCGCGCCCGCCGATATCAAGTGCGACAACACCGCGCTGCGCGGCGGTCAGCTCACGATCACCGATCAGACGATGGTCGCGCAGGTCACGTGCAGCGGCACCAAGGGCGTCTACGAGCTACGCGGCGCGATCAACTTCAGCTATGACAACCCGGTCGGCGGCGGCACGGGCCTCGGCTCCGAGGGCGCGGTCTGGAAGTTCGAGATCAAGCCGATGGGCATCCAGTAGCGCAGCGCGCGGTCGCTACGCCGCGGGCGGCGCGGCCGCGGCGTCCTCGGCCGGCGGTCGCGGCGCTGCCGGCGGTTGCGGCGCTGCCGGCGGTCGCGGCGCCGCCAGCGTCGCGAGCAGGCCGAGCGTGACGACCGTGGCCGGGACCAGCGTCCACGCGAGCAGCCAGCGGTTCTCGAGCATGGCGCCGCCGGTGGGCGGGGCGAGCATCATCGCGAACGAGCTGAGCGAGCCCGAGATTCCGATCGCCACGCCCTGCTCGTGGCGCCCCACGGCCTGCGTCAGCCGGCTCGTGATCACCGGGCGCAGCACGCCGTTGCCGAACGACGAGATCGTCGCGGCGGTGACGAGCAGCGTCAGCTCGTTCGAGAGCCCGACGCAGACGTACGCGATCGCGCACGCGAGGAAGCCGGCGACCGTCAGGTTGAATTCGCCGAATCGCTTGACGAGGCGGCCGAGCAGCCCGCCTTGCAGGATGATCCCGAGCAGGCCCAGGTACCCGAACAGCAGGCCGACCTCGTAGCCGCCCCACGGCTGGCCGTCGGCGGTCTTGAACCGGCGCTCGGCGAACAGCGCGAAGCCGCTGGTGAAGCACGAGAACGCGAACGAGAACAGGAAGAACTGGGCGTAGAGCGCCAGGAGCCCCGGTCGCCGGAAGAACAGGGCGTAGGTCCCGAAGTCGAACGCGCCAGGCCGCTGGCCGCCGGGCGCGGCGTCGGCGCTCTTGCCAGCTCCGGGCTCGCTGCTCGCTGGCTCGCCCCGCGGCGGCTCCTTGGGGAGCAGCTTGTACGTGGCGAAGATCGAGCACAGCGACAGGCCGGCCGCGACGATGAACGGCATGTGCATCCCGTGCGAGCGGCTGAGCCAGCCGCCGAGCAAGGGGCCGAACATGAAGCCGATGCCGAACGCGACGCCGATCACGCCGAACGCCTTCGCGCGGTTCTCCGGCGCGGTGTGATCCGAGATGTACGCCTGCGCGATCGACAGGTTGCCGGCGGTGAGGCCGTCGAGGATCCGGCCGGCGAACACCATCCACAGTGAATTCGAGAAGCCGAGCATCACGAAGCCCAGGCACGTGCCGGCCTGGCTGATCATGAGCAGGGGCTTTCGGCCGTACTGGTCTGACAGCCTGCCGATCACCGGCGTCGAGAGCAGCGAGCACGCCGCGTAGACCGACACGAGGGTCGTCGCGACGAGCGGCGTTGCATGGAACTTCTCGGCGTACAGGCCGAGCAGGGGGATCACGATCGTGAAGCCGAGCACGTCGACGAGGACGATCAGGAAGATCGGCAGGAGCGGGGACCGCTGCGACACCAGGCGCAGGATCTCGAAAACCCGCACCGACGGGAACCGCGGCCGCGCCAAAGAAGCCGAAAAACGCGCTACGCTCGCGGCCTTGATGGGGACCAAACGGCGGCCCTACGTGCTCGTCGCGGCGCTGGCGCTCAGCGCGACCGGCTGCTTCGGCTACAACAAGTCGGCCAAGCGCTGGTCGTACGTCGGCGACACGGTGCTGATCCTCGGCGGCGGCGGCGCGATCGCGGGCGACGTCCTCACCCGGGAAGATCCGGCGCCGTGCATGCCGGGCCTCATGTGCACGTACGAGCCGCCGATCTCCGGCGCGATCGTGGCCGGCGCGGTCCTGGCGACGGCCGGGCTCGTCGGCATCATCCTGAACGCGACGCGCCCGACGGTGAAGTCCCCGTCCCGCTGACGCGGGGCGGGCGCAGCGGCGCTAGCTCAGCTCGCGCACTCGCCTTCGCTGGTCTGGACCTCGAACGCGCGCGCCTCGCCGAGGTCGATGAAGTCCTCCTCGGTGGCGTCGGCGTCGGAGAGCTTCTCGAGGTCCGCGATCAGCGCGCGCAGCCGATCGAGCGGCACGCTCGCCCAGAACGCGGAGCCGGTCGCGCCCTCGGCGATGTAGAAGTCGAGCAGGCGCTCGACCGCGGCGGCGGCCCGGCGCGCGGGGACCTTGCCGAGCAGGCGGCCGAACTCGGCGCGGTCGGCGCGGATGCCGCCGCCGACGTAGACGAGGTACTGCGGCGCGGGCCGCCCGGCGATCTTGCGCATGCCGCCCTGGAAGCCGATGCCGGCGATGTAGTGCTGGCCGCAGCCGTGCGGGCAGCCGGACACCTTGACGTCGAGCCCGCGGGCGGCGCTCACCAGATCGGGGCGCCGATCGAGCAGCGCCGTGAGCTGCGCGCCGAGGCCGCGCGAGGCGGTGACCGCGAGCTTGCAGCTCGACGCGCCGGGGCAGCTCGTCACGTCGGCGAGCGTGTTCGCGCCGGCGAGCGCGAGCCCGATGCGCAGGAGCTCGCGGTGGAGCGCCGGCAGCCGCGCGTCGGCGACCCAGCGCAGGACGAGGTTCTGCTCGTTCGTCGTGCGCAGCTCGCCCTCGCCGAACTGGACGATCAGCGGCGCGAGCGCGCGGAGCTGCGCGGCCGTGATGTCGCCGAGCACGAGCCGGATCACGACCGACGAGAACCCGGCCTGCTTCTGCGGGCGCACGCTGTCCTTGGCCCACGCCTCGTAGCCCGGCTCGGCGGACGCGATCTGGGCGAGCGGCGCGCGGCGGGCCGGCGGCGCGGGCTGCGGCAGGAGCACGAGCGGCACGCCGCCCTCGGCGCGGATCCGCTCGCGCTCGGCGCGGTACTCGGCGAGGAACGCCTCGGCGCCGATCTTGTCGATCGCCCACTTGAGGCGCGCCTTGGCGCGGTTGTGCCGGTTGCCGATGCGGTGGAACACGCGGATCACGGCGTCGGCGGCCTCGAGCACCTCGGCCTCGGGCACGAACTCGTCGACGGTGATCGCGCTGCGACGCAGGGTCGAGAGCCCACCGCCGGCGAGCAGCTGGAAGCCCCGCGCGCCGTCCCGCGAGCGCGCCAGAAAGCCGAGGTCGTTGATGAACGCCTGCGAGCAGTCGGTGCCGCAGCAGCCGCCGATCGAGGGCTTGAGCTTGCGCGGCAGGGTGGACGAGTACGGTCCGCGCAGGAGGTGCCGCGCGAGCGCCTCGACGTACGGCGTGGGATCGAACGGCTCGTCCTTCGCCACGCCGGCGAACGGGCAGCACGTCCAGTTGCGGACCGAGTGGCCGCACGCCTCGCGCGTCGTGATGCCGGCGTCGGCGAGCCGGTGCAGCGCCTGATCGACGTCGGCCTCGGGCACGAAGTGGTACTGCACGTTCTGGCGCGTGGTGACGTGGCCCTTGCCGCCGCCGAAGCGCTCGGCGACGTCGGCGAGCGCCTCGAGCTGCTCGGGCGTGACGAGGCCGCCCGGGAGCTTGGCGCGGATCATCATCACGCCGTCCTGGCGCTGGCCGTAGACGCCGTTCAGGAGCCGGAACGAGCGCCAGTCGTCGGCGGACAGCTCGCCGCGCTCGAACGCCTCGAGCCGCTCGACGAACAGATCGACGTCGGCGCGGCGGGCGAACCCGAGCCGGCCAGGAGGGGGCGGTACATCGACGACGCTCATGAGGATCTCTCCAGCGAAGAAAGCCGCGGGGCGGCAGGTGTGACCGCGGCGTGATCTGCGGGCGCGGGCGCGATCTGATCCGCGAGCGCGACGACCTCGCCGATCACGAGGACGGCCGGCAGCTCGGTCGTAAACGACGCGGCGCCGAGGTCGCGCAGCTCGCCGGTCCACGTGAAGCTGCCGGCGTGCGACGCGCCGTAGACGATCGCGGCGGGTGTCGACGCCGGCCAGCCGCGCGCCTGCATGCGCGCGGCGATCGCGCCGCGCTCGCGCAGGCCCATCAGCACGACGACGGTCATGGCGCCGGGGGCGAGGCCGTCGAGGATCGGGCCGTAGGCGGACTCGGCGTGGCCGGCGATCACGGCGAAGCCCGACGCCGTGCCCCGGTGCGTGACCGGGATGCCGGCGAGCGCGGGGGCCGCGACGGCCGACGAGACGCCGGGCACGACCTCGTACGGGATGCCGGCGGCCTCGAGCGCGAGGGCCTCCTCGCCGCCGCGGCCGAACACGAACGGGTCGCCGCACTTGAGCCGCACGACGCGCTGGCCGCGGCGCGCGGCGCGGATCATGAGCCGGTGGATCTCCGGCTGCTCGATCGAGTGACGGCCGGCGCGCTTGCCGACGAAGAACCGCTGCGCGGTGGGCGCGAGCTCGAGGAGCGCGGCGTCGACGAGCGCGTCGTTCAGCACGAGGTCTGCCTCGCGCAGGCGGCGCAGCGCGCGCAGCGTGAGCAGCTCCGGGTCACCGGGCCCGGCGCCGACGAGCGAGACGAAGCCAGTCGTCATCTGAGACCTCGGACCGGCTCGGTGGGCGCGTACAGCCGCTCGAGCGCGCGCAAGAGCAGCGGCCGGCGCTCGGCCATCGGCACCTGCGCCCGCTTCCACGCGGCGCGCTCGCGCACCGCGAGCTCGAGCCACGCGCCCAGGTCGTGCGGCAGCACGGCCTCGAGCGCCTCGCGCAGGAGGCCCGCGAGCGCGGGCGCGACGCCGCCCGTCGAGATCGCGACCTCGACCTCGCCGCGGCGCACGACGCCGCCGAGGTACGCGGTCGCCGCCTGCGGATCGTCGACGGCGTTGACGAACAGGCCGCGCGCGGCCGCGGCGGCGCCGACCTCGCGGTTCACCGCGGGCGTCGCGGCGGCGACCACCCAGCGCGCGCCGTCGAGATCCTCCGGCTGGAACGCGCGCTCGATCACCGCGACCGGGCGCCGGCGCACCTCGGCGCTGACCTCCGGCGCGACCACGGTGACGCGCGCGCCGGCCGCGAGCAGCCCGTCGAGCTTCTGCGCGGCGACCGTCCCGCCGCCGACGACCACCACCGGCAGCCCGCCGAGCTTCAGGAACACCGGGTAAAGCGCGTCACGCGACATCGCGCCTGCTCTCCGCCGCCCCGCGCGGGCCGGCCTCTCGCGCCCGGCGCGGCTCCTCGCCGGCGCTCAACCCTTCGAGCACGCGAGAAGCCGGCCGGGCATCCGTCATAACGGATGTGTACACGTCGACGGATGCCCTGTCAACGATAACGGATACCCCGCCCCGCCGACGCACGTCCCAGCGCCCGCCCCGGGCCAGCCCGCGCGGCCGTCTCGCGGGTCGCGCGGGCCAGGGCCAGCCCGCGCGCGCCCTATCGCCTCGTCACCGCCGGCGCCGGAGCCCCGGCAGGACGTCCTGCACCCGGCCGCGCTCCTTGTCCGACTTCGGCGCGAGCTTCAGGTACTCCTCGTAATAGGAGACGGCCTCCTTCGCCTTCTTCCGGGCGACGTACAGATCGCCGAGCGCGAGGTAGTTGGCCGGGTTCTTCGACTCCTTCTTGACGCCGATGAACAGGATCCGCTCTGCCTCGTCCCAGTCCTTCTTCTCGGCGAGCACGATGCCGAGCTTCGTGATCGCCTTGGAGTACGGCGGATCGATCTCGATCGCCTTGCGGTACGCGTTGATCGCCTCGTCGTTGCGCTGCTGGAGCCGGTAGATCTCGCCGTACGCGTACCAGAACCGCGAGTTGTTGGGCGCCTTCTGCACCGCCTTGGACAGCGACTGCTCGGCGTCGGCCTGCTTGCCCTGCCGGTTGTAGAGCAGGCCCAGCTCGAAGTACGCCTGTCCGTTGTTGCCGTCGGCCTCGAGCGCCTGCTGCAGGATCTCCTCGGCCTCCTTCGTCTCGTCCTGCTCGCGCAGCGCCATGCCGAGGTAGGCGAGCGACTTCGAGTCGTTGGGCGCGTGCTTGACCGCCGCGCGGAACTCGAGCGCCGCCTCGTTGATCTTCCTGGCGTCAAACAGCGCGAGCCCGAGCGAGACGTGGTAGCCGGCGTTGTTCTCGTCGAGCAGGGTCGCCTTGCGCAAGAGCTCGATCCCCTCGTCGGGCTTGCCGAGGAGGAGCTGCGCGCGGCCCTTCTTCTCGACGCCGGACGCCTCGTCGGTGCCGAGCGCGATGATCTGCTCGGCGATCTTGAGCGCCTCCTGGCCATAGCCGGCGGCGAGCGTCGCCTCGGCGTACAGCTCAAGCGCCTTGATCTCGCCGGAGTTCTCCTCGTAGTACGGCTTGGCCACGTCCCGCGCGCGCGCGCCCTTGCCGACGCGGATCAGGAAATTGACGTGCTCCTCGAGGATGTCGATGTCGTTCAGCTTGTCGAACGCCTGCGCGTAGGAGCTGTCGGCGGCGTCGACCTCGCCGGCCTTGGCGCTCGCCTGCGCGTCCTTGAGGAGCGCGAGCGCTTCCTTCTTCCGCTGCGCCTTGTCCTGCTTCGCCGAGTTGACTGGCTTGTCAGTACCGCTGCACCCAGACCCGGCCCCGACCAGGAGGCCGGCGATGATCAGCACTCGCAACATGCCGGCAGCGTAGCGAAACGGCCCCGGCCGCGCCAGTTACCGCGGCCGGGGGCGCCGCAGCGCCAAAAACACCGCGACGACGATCAGCGCGTTCGCGATGACGGTCGTCACGCCGATCGGCTCGCCGGACAGCGCGGCGCCGAGCAGCACCGCGAGGACCGGGTTCACGTACGCGTAGCTGGTCGCCGTCGCCGGGCGGGCGTTGCGGAGGAGCCAGTTGTACGCGGTGAACGCGACGAGCGAGCCGAACACCGTCAGGTACGCGAGCGACAGCCACGCCCCCGCGCTCGCCTCCGCGGACAGCCGCTCGCCCATCGCGCCGCCCACGGCCGCGAGCACCGCGCCGCCGGCCATCATCTCCATCGCCGGCAGGAGGATCGGATCGCGGCCGAGCGAGCCCGGCAGCCGGCGCGCGAGGATCGATCCCATCGCCCAGCAGATCGGCGAGGCGATCAGCACGAGCACGTGCAGCGGATCGCCCGCGAGCGACGGCCCGCCCATCAGCACGGCGACGCCGACGAAGCCGAGCACGAGCGAGAGCCACTCGCGCCGGCTCGGCCGCTCGCCGCTGATGACGCCGAGCACGCCGACCCACAGCGGCATCATCGCGCACACCACGGCCGCGCCGCCCGACGACACGGACTGCTGCGAGATCGAGACGAAGCCGTTGCCGCCGAGGAACAGGAGCGCGCCGATCGGCAGGACGCGCAGCCAGTCGCCGAGCTTGGGCCAGACGGCGCCGCGGCGCAGCGCGATCAGCATCAGCACGAGCCCCGCCGACTCGAAGCGCAGGCTCGCGGTGAGCAGCGGCGGCAGCTCCGCGACGACGACGTGCATCGCGAGGTACGTCGAGCTCCAGATGACGTACACGGCGAGCAGCGAGAGGGCGAGCCTGGGATCCACGGCGGCGCGGGCGAGTGAAGGTGACGAGGCCGAGGCGAGCATGCGCTACAGGATGGCGCGCCCCGCCGAGCAGCACAGATACACGAAAATCGTGACCCGACCGGTACAGTTCTGCTGTGCTGGTCGGGGGCCTGGCATCTGTGCTGGTCGGTCCGGGGGGCCATGGGTACACTTGGACCCGTGGTGGCGACCCGGGCCGTACCTTCCGTCGATCTGCACGGGGCTCCCGAGCGGGGGTTCCTCTACGAGCACCTGGCCGACGAGCTCGGCCAGGCGATCGATCGCGGCGCGCTCCGGGCCGGCGATCGGCTGCCGTCGGTGCGGCGGCTCGCGCAGGAGCGCAGCGTCAGCGTCGCGACGGTCCTCGAGGCGTACCTCCAGCTCGAGAACGCGGGGCTGATCGAGGTCCGGCCGAAATCCGGCCACTTCGTGCGCCGGCGCATGGCGGCGACCGCGGAGCCGCGGCCGCCGCGCGCATGCTCGACGCCGTCGAAGGTGACGGTCTCCGACGCTTACACGAAGATCATCGAGGCGATGCGCGATCCCGAGCTCCTGCCGTTCGGGTGCGCGACGATCGATCCGTCGTACCTGCCGATCGCGGCGCTGAACCGGATCGTGACGCAGATGGTGCGCGAGATGTCGACGGTCGGCGCGCGCTACGAGGCGGCGCCGGGCCTCCTCACGCTGCGCCGGCAGATCGCGCGGCGCGCGGTCGACGCGGGCGTCGCGATCTCCGAGCACGACCTGTGCACGACGATCGGCGCGACGGAGGGGCTGTCCCTGGCGATGCGCGCGGTGGCGCGCCCCGGCGACGTGATCGCCGTCGAGTCGCCGGCGTACTTCGGCGTCCTGCAGATCATCGAGGGCCTCGGGATGCGCGCGATCGAGATCCCGGCGAACCCGCGCACGGGCCTCGACGTGTCGGCGTTCGAGGAAGCGCTGCGGGGCCAGCCGATCCGCGCGCTCATGTGCTCGCCGACGCTCCTGAACCCGCTCGGCTCGATCATGCCGGACGAGGAGCGCGAGCGCCTCGTGCGCATCACGCGGCGGCACGACATCCCGGTGATCGAGGACGATGTCTACGGCGAGCTCGTGTTCGACGGGTCGCGCCCGCGCCCGCTGCGCGCGTTCGCCGGCCCGAGCGAGGACAGCCACGTGCTGCTCGTCAGCTCGGTGTCGAAGACGCTCGCGCCGGGGTACCGCGTCGGCTGGGTGGCCGGCGGCCGCTGGCACGACGCGATCGTGCGCCTCAAGTACGGCCAGTCGCTGTCGTGCCCGACGTTGCCCGGCATGGCGGTCGCCGAGTTCCTGGCGTCTGGCGGCTACGATCGCCACCTGCGCCGGCTCCGCACCGCGGTCGCCGGCAACGTCGAGCGCTACCGCGAGGCGATCGCGACGCAGTTCCCCGAGGGGACGCGCGTGTCGATGCCGCGCGGCGGCTTCGTCCTGTGGATCGAGCTGCCGCCGGGCATCGACGCGCTCGCGGTGTACGAGCAGGCGCTGAAGCGCCGGATCGTGATCGCGCCGGGGCCGCTGTTCTCGGCGCGCCAGCGGTTCGCGAACTTCATCCGCATCTCGGCCGGGACGCCGTGGTCCGAGCGGATCGCCGACGGCATCACGACGCTGGCGCGGATCGTCGGGCGCGAGTAGCCGCGGCTACGTGCTCGTACGTGCTCGTAGAGTCTCCCAACGCCCAGGTTCTCGCAGCGACGGGAAGTCCCTGCACAGAGACCCGTCTACGGGAGTCGCTCCACCCCAGGAATGCCGAGCACATGCAGGATTCCATCGAGCGTGGTCTCACCGAGAACCGAGTCGACCTGCTCGAAGTTCACGCTCGGCTTGGTGGGAGCGAGCACGCTATCCCAAGGATCCCAAGGAGCGCCCGTGGCAGTCTTGTACGCAAGGTGTGCCGGCTTGAACGTGCACAAGAACCAGGTCACCGCCTGCTGTCGCCTCGGCGCGGCGGGCAAGGTCACGCAGGAAGTTCAGGTGTTCTCGACGATGACGAGCGGCCGCCTGACGAGAGCTCCTGCCAGAGTCCCTATCACGTTCCGCTGGGCGTGCACAGGCGCTCACCATCAGCGTTCCGAGCTCCGGCAGCGCGGCGATCCGGTGGCGCCACTCCTCGGAGATCTCGGCGCGCCGGGCGCCGAGCGTCTGGCCAATGCGGCCAGTGCGTCGGGTGGACTCATGATCGAGTTTCCCGCACGCGCGGCTGGCGGCCTGCTATGTGAGCCTGGCCTCGCCTGGAGTCTACGCGATCTTTACGACGACTCGAACGTCGAGCGCGGCCGTGCCGAGAGGCGTCCAGGTTCAGGAGAGAATGCGCTCCTCGTAGGTGCGCCACCGCCGCGCCAGGTGATGCGCCGTGTTTGAGCAGAATCCGAGGTGTTGATCGTCGGCGCCTGTGGCGGTAGGTTGTGCCGCACTGGCATCGGTGTGCCGGGGTTGTCAGTCGCAGACGCAGCGCTTCGATCTTCTTAATATATAGTCCCCGTAGGCGAGGAAGGGTGGCGAGTTGATGGTGACTACATCACTGGGTGTCGGGTTCGGGCGAGTGGCGCGCGTGTCGATGGCGGAGGCCCGCTGATGCGCGACGGGCGCGACGGGCGCGACGGGCGCGACGGGCGAGGGCGCGAGTATGTCTCGGGCCCGGTGCGCTCCGCGCCCGAAGCCGAGCGGGAACGCGCGCCGCAGCGCCCCGCTGACGAGCTCGCGGTCAAGGTGCGCGATGGGACCGATGCGCTCACGAGCGCCCGGGCTTGCGTGGCGCGGATGCGGGATGCGCAACCGCGCGCTGAGGACAGGCGCCTAGCGCGCGAGCGGCGGACGGACTACGCCGCCGCCGCGGCATCAGCCACGGCGAGGCTCGCGGCGGCGAAGGACGCGCAGGCCGCGTGCGTCAAGTATGCGGCCGAGCATCAGCTCGATGCCGCCGCGGCGCTCGCGGCCTTCGATACGCAGCTGCGCGCGATCGAGCAGCAACTCGCGGAGGCGCCACCTGCGCCGCCGTGGTTCGAGCGCGTCGCCTCCGAGGCCGAGATCGAGCTGGCGGCGACGCAGCGCCGGCACGGCCCCGGCGAGCGCCGCGAGCAGGCCGACGATCTCGCGCAGCTGTTTCATGCGCTCGAGCAGCGCGATCGCCTCGTGCTTCGCCAGCGGCTCAAGGAGCCCGATCCCGAAGATCGGATCGCGCGCGCGTTCACGGCGATCATCGAGCATAAACAGACCTTGCTCGGCGTGCTGGCCGGGACCCACCGTGTGCAGTTCAACCCGGCGCAGCCGCAGCGGCAGCCCCAGCCGAGCGGCGGCGCGCCGCGCGGGGCGAGCGAGCCGCAGCCCGCATCTGCTGCGCGCGGCGCGCCGAGCGCGCGCGCGGCTGACCGCGTCGCCGCGCGGGGCGCGGCGCGTGGACTCGGCGCGCCGGTGCCGGAGGTCACCGCAGCGCCGGCCGCGCACGTCCAGCTCGCGGCGGCTCCGGGCACGCCCGTCGTGCGCCCCGAGCAGCGTAACGAGCAGAAACCCGAGGCGCAGGCGCTCGCGACGGCGATCCGCGCCAAGGATCGCGCGCACATCCTCGAGATCCTCGAGCGCAACGCGCACCCGGAGCGCATGCATGCGCTGATGAGCGTGTGGGGCGGGCCCGCGGCGGTCGTCGACGAGCTGCGCGCGGCGCTCGACGCCACGGGGTGGGCGCGCGCGCGCGCGTTCCTCGGCGATCAGCTCGCGCTCCACAAACAGCTCGAGTCGCGCGCGGACAAGGAGGCGCTCTTCCGTGATCTGGAGCGGATCGCCGACGATCGCGCGCTCGCGCTGTTCGAGAGCGCAGCGCTCGACGCCGGCGTGTTCGTCGTGAGCGCGGAGCGCACGGGCACCGCCACGGCCGCGCCGTCGGCGCATGCACCGGCGGCGACCACGCTCGCCGAGATCAAGGCGCAGCTGCGCGCCAAGCTGCCCAGCGGCGACGACTACACGCGGGCGATGCGCGTCCTGCTCGCCAAGGCAGATCGTGCCCTCGCCGCGCGGCAGGCGCGGGGCGCGCCAGTGGAGGGCCTCGCGCCCGGCGCGTTCATCACGGCCCCCGCGCACATCCTCATGGATCCCGCCGGTGGTAACCCGCTGATCCTGGATCCAGTGGCGCGTGAGCGCGTCGCGCTGGCCGAGGAGCGGATCCGCGCCGTGGACTCGGCCGCGGGCTCGACGAACCCAACCCAGGCGCACCTCGCGCTGGCCGATCTGAACCAGAACGAGCGCCGAGCGCTGGCGCTGCGACTACGGACGCAACCGCTCCAGGACCCGAATCGCGGGACCGTGCTGCAAAAGTTCGCGCTCGAGACCGACGACGCGACCGTCATCCAGGCCGCGATCCGTGCATCGCTCGTAAGCTCGCAGGTGCAGGCGCAAGCGGACCGCGGCATCGGCTTGGATGTGGCGCTCGAGCGCGCGGGCGAGCTCGTGCGGCAGGCGCGCGCGAAGCTCCGGCAGCTCGCGCCCGACGCGCCCGAGGCGGAGCGCACGCGCCTTGGGGCAGAAGTGGAGCGGCTCGAGTCGATGTTCTTCGCCGATCGCTTCGCGGGAACCGGCGCTTACGAGATGCAGCTCGCGGTGGCGCAAGGCGCGCAGAGCCAGGAAGCATATCTCCAGCGGCTCCGGGTGATGGGCGCCGATCCGGTGACCATCGGGCGCGAGCGGCTGTACGCGGTGACGGAGGGCGACGCCGACGCGCTCATCGCGGCACTGCGTCAGATCGCCCCGGCGCATCGCGCGGCCGCGCTACAGGCGGCGGGCATCTTCGACGCCCTCGACACGCTCTGGACGTGGCCGATGACCGCCGACCAGCGCGAGCTCGTCGACGCGCTGATTGCGCAGAGCGCGCCGCGGGGCCCGATCATGGGCCTCCCGGCCGACGCCGGCCCGACGCCCGAGGCGACGATCGCGCTCCATGACGTGCTCGGGTTCATCGACCGCGGGCCCCAGGCCGCGTACGCGATCCTCGCCCGGCTCGAGCGGCTCCGCGAAGAGGAACGCAGATGGCTCGTCGCAGCGCCCAACTATCGCGCGAAGGTGGAGAGTATCCCCGACGGCGATCCGGATCCGCAGAGCGGCCACGTCGCGGCGAACGACTTCAAGCGAGCGCTGCTCGCGGTCATGACCGAGAGCCCGGCGCGGGTGATGGCGTCGTATCCCGGACCCGGAGGCACCCTCGGAGTCACCGGCGACCAGCCCGGACCGTGGCAGGACGTGACGCTCGAGCGTCACCGTGTGCAGGCGGAGGCGGCAGGTCAGGCGAACCTGCGCCGTGCGTACGTCCTCGAGAGGCGCATCCAGCGCGATCCCGCCGTCGAGCAGCAGCTCACCCCGGAGGATCGCGGCGCGCTGGCGGCGCTGCGCAAGATCCGCGACGACTACGTCAACGGGTTGGACGATGCCGGCCGGCGCGACTCCGAAGCGATCACGCTCGGGCAGCCGCAGCTGCTCGACACGCCGGATGCCGCGCTGGATCCGAACCTGGAGGGCTCCTTCATGCACCTCCGGCTCCAGGAGCTCGCCGGGATCCCCGACGACCAGCGCCTGACCCAGATCTCGACAGACAGCCCCGCGCTCGCCGAGGCGCTCACCGCGTTCGATGCGCTGTACACGACGAAGCGGCTCGGCGGGCTCGACCGAGCCGATCTGGCGCAGCTCGCCGAGCTGTATCACCGCGCGGTCCGCGCGATCGACGAGACGAAGCGGGCCCACGCAGCGGAGAACGAGGCGCTCGCGCGGATCGGGGCGACGGTCGCCGCCACCGTCGCCGCGGTCGTCGTGACGATCGCGACCGGCGGGACGATGGCGCCCGCCGCAGCCGCGGTCCTCTCGGCGTTCAGTGCCGGCGCCGCGTCTGCCATCACCGGCGCCGCCATCCGCGACGACGACACGTTCGGCTCGGTCGCACGAGACTTCGGCGCGGGCGCCGTCGATGGCGCGATGTCCGTCGCCGGCGCCGGGCTCGCGGCGCGGGTCGTGCGCGGTGGCGCCATCGGCGTCTCCGCGGGTCAGGCCGCGACCGCCGCGGGCGGCCGCTCTGCCGCGCACGCGGTCGGCTCCCTCGGCGCCAAGCTCGCCGAAGGTGCGATCGACGGCGCTGTGGGCGGCGCCGCGGGCGAGCTGTTCATGACCGCCACCGACGAGGCGACCTGGGATCGCGGCGTGAGCGAGGCGTTCGCCGCGATGCTCGCCGCGGTCGCGCGGGGCGCGGTGACGGGCGGCGTGCTCGGCGGCGCCGTGGGCGGCGCCATCGCCGGGCTCGGCAAGCTCGCGGCGCACGCCGGCGATGACGTCGCCGCGGAGATCGGCCGCCTCGCCGACGCCGCGGGCGTCAGCCGCAAGCTCCTCGACGAGCTTCCGGAGTCTGCACACGCCGAGCTCGCGGAGCTGTGTCGCCTGCTCAGCGCGCGCCAGTTCGCCGAGGCGTCGGAGCTGCTCGAGAGCCTCCAGGCGCTGCCGCGCCACGCGCGCGACCAACTGCTCGAGGTGGTGCGCGCATCTCGCGCGCTGCCCGCCCCGGGCGAGCTCGGCGCGATCGACATCGACGGCGCAGCGATCCTACCGGAGATCGTCTCCGACAAGGAGTTTCGTCAGCTCGCCGGCAGCAAGCGCGGCGACGCCGTGGTGATCATTGAAGGCGGTCAGCCGCGGATCATCGCGCGCAGAGGCGCGCCCGCGTCGGCGATTCGCGAGGAGGTCAATCACCTCGCGCAGTGGCACAGCGACTTCTTCATGCGGCAGCGCATGGCGCTGCTCGCCGAGGAGCGCCGCGCCGACTGGAAGCACCTCTCCGTCGAAGAGAAGGTCCAGACGCACCTGGCCAAGCTCGAGGTCGAAGCCGACGTCCAGCGCCGGCTGATCGCCCAGCTCACCGAGGCAGCCAAGGACGATCCCGATGCCGCGCTGCGCATGTTCGACGCCGAAGAGACGCTCTTCGTCGTCGGGCAGCAGCTCGACAAGCTGCGTGGCGCGGCGCCCGGCGCGAGCCTCAAGAGCCTCGGGCTGGAGGATGCCCCGCCGCGCCTGTTCTCCGACGGGATCCAGTCGCGAGCCGCCAGGACGGAGCAAGAGGCGCGGTGGGCCCAGCAGGTGCGCGAGCTGTGCGTCGGCAGGAGCCCGGAGGATCCCGGCGTCCTGCCGAAGCTCCAGAAGCTCGGCTATGTCCCGGAGCGCCGGAACGGCCGCGTCTTCCGGCTCCGGCGCAACCCGGACGTGCACGCGCAGAGCCTGCCGCACCTCAGCGTCGAGGCGGACGACACCGGCGTCCCGCGCATCTTCGAGCGCACCGCGGACCGACCGCTCGCCTTCGACGAGACGAAGGCGGACGCGGCGCGTGAATGGACACGATCACAAGCGGACATCGCGCAGAGGCGGCGCGCGCTCGACGCGGGCGAGCTGACCGGGCAAGCGGCGATCGACGCGCGGCGCGCGCTCGCCGAGGCCGGGCCGGGATTCCGCGCCCAGCTCGCGCAGCGCGTCGCCGATGGCACGCTCGACGAGGGCAGCGCCGGGCTGCTCGCGAAGTGGGGCCACGTGCTCGAGCAGCTCGAGTCGCGCTCGCGCGATTACAGCCTGGGGGCGCCGCTCACACTCGACAGCTTCCTCGGCCCGCTGATCGGGCCGGTGCGAGCCGTCGATATCGACAACTTCCGGCGCCTCGTCCGCCAGCGCACGGTGGATTACCTCATGGCGGTGCGGCTCAAAGATCCCGTCGAGGCGCAACAAGCACTCTACGACATGATCGGGATCCAGCCGGACCCGGCGTCCGGTGGCCATCTGTTCACCGCGTTTCGCCAGCGACTCATGAGCGCGGATCCAGAGGGCGCATACACCGTGGCAGGCAAGCGGCCCCCTCCGTTCGAAGGTAGCGACCTGCTCAAGAGGCGAACCCCCGATGACGTGGTTGACATCCGCGCTGGCGTCGAAAAACGCTTGCCGGGTGGCCGCTACGCGATCGAGGACAAGACCGGCCCCAATGCGTTCGACATCCACCAGGCGCGCGACTACGTGAAGCGCTCGGATCCGGCCGTGGCGCGGCGCGCGGGTGGCGATCCCGCGTACGGGATGGCCACCGGTGGCTTCAAGCGGACCCCGACCAGCACGACGTCGGAGTACGATGGCCTCGTGTACGTGTTCTCACGGGAGAGCGAGGCAAATACGGCACTCAAGCGTATGGCAGACGATCCAACGATTCGGCCTGTGCTCCTGCGACACCCCGGCGGGATTCATGTCATGTGCATAAATGACAGTGGAGATTTCCAGATGGCAACCAGACTGCCCGCGAGATCGATCAGGAGTGGTCGATGACTCGCGATTACTACCCAAGCTGGACACGTTTGGCTGTGCAACACCGTGATGACGTTCCGGCTCGCGTGTTAGCGGACGAGTACATGGCGCGACTGCGCCAGGTCGGCATGCACGAGATTACGGCGTACACGATTTCGGGCATGGGTGGTGACATGACACATGGCACTCACGCCGATCTCGTTGGAGCGATCGAGGATCGGCGGCGACATGGCGTCGACGATGGGTTCTTCACTATGGACTTTGGGCAGGCCGAGCTGTGGTTTTTGCGGAACTTGGGTGGCGAACCATTCTGGTACGTGGAGGGGCATCATCCGGCCGAAACGCGCCCCACCGTTGACTGGATGCGGCGCATGACGGAGCTGGGCACGCTGGTTCCGACCATTCCCGGCTTCAACTACGCTGTGCTGCGCCGCGAGCAGTCGTCGACACGGTTCGTCCCTGAACCGCCGCTCGCTCGTGCCAATCACCTGACCACTGTCACCGAGTGCGAGATCGCGGACGAGTACGAGAATCCAGACTACTTCTGGAAGGTGTGGGACCGCGTCGAGACGGTCGGCGACACGCGCGTCTGCATCCGCGCGCTGGAAGCGCTCGACGATGTCTCCTGGCTCGGCGCGACCTTCGAGTCGACGATGGAGCTCGTGCGCCTGGCGAAGCCGAAGCTCACCAGCTACGACACCCCGAGCCGAATCCCGCCGGAGCTCGCGCCATGGTGGGAATATGGCGACTCCCAAGCCAACAGGGCGGGCCAGCCAGCGCTCGCTTACGTGGGCTACGAGGCGGCGACGCGGACCGTCGAGTACACCGGCTTCATCGCGGCGCCGCCGTATACACAGCCCGGCGCCGCCAGCCAGCGGCACGTGCTGCTCCGCGAGATCCACGGTCTGCGCGCGCTGATCAAGGCCCAACAGGACGCCGAGGGGCGCCCGATCGATACCGTGCGGATCGTCTTCCCGTTCGAGTGGATGGCGCGCCAGGAGCGGCGCCCACTCCTCGACGCGGGCGCGCGCGTATTCTTCCTGGGCACGGCCACCGAGCTCGTCGAGATCGTCGACTGAGCTCACTTTCGACCAGCGCGACAAGCAGCAGGTGGCCAAGCTACCGCACGAGAGAGGACCCACGAGCTCGGAGGTGGTGGAGGGAAGGGGCCTGGCCAAGAAGAAGGGGCGTCCCTACCGCGATCTACCGCGATCTAAGATCTCACCTATGAGCCGCAGCTACATCGACAGGCCGCCGTCGACGTCGATCGTGCGCCCGCTGAAGTAGTCGCACTCGAGGACGAACTTCACGGCGAGCCAGATGTCCTCGGGGACGCCGATGCGGCCGACCGGGATGTTGGCGACCAGGGCGTCCTTCGCCTTCTGGTTCATGTTCTGCGTCATCGGCGTCTCGATCATGCCCGGGGCGACGGCGCCGACGCGGACCTTGAACGGCGCGAACTCGCGCGACCACGTGAGCGTGTTGGCGGCGAGCGCGGCCTTCGCCGACGTGTAGTTCGACTGGCCGCGGTTGCCGTGGCGCGCGATCGACGACATGTTCACGACGACGCCCGGCCCCTGCTCGGTGGCGACCATCTTCGCCACGGTGTCGCGCACCATGAGCGACGCGCCCGTCAGGTTGACGCCGATCACCGCGTCCCAGCTCTCCTTCGACAGCTTCGTGATCTCGCCGGTGGTGCGGTCCTTCTTGACGAGCAGCCCGTCGCGCAGGATGCCGGCGTTGTTGATGAGGCCGTTGAGCCCGCCCATCGCGCCGAAGGCCCAGTCGACGAACGCGCCGACGTCGGCCTCGCTCGACACGTCGAGCTTGCGCGTGTGGATCTTGCCCGGCAGGCCGGCGGCCGACTCGGCGAGCGCGGCGAGCCCCTCCTCCTTGATGTCGCCGGCCGCGACGGTGGCGCCGGCCTCGGCGAGGCGGCGGGCGAAGTGCGCGCCCATGCCCTGGGCCGCACCCGTGACGATGATCTTCAGAGACGACAGCTGCATGGTCGCGGTTCTACCACCGCGCCCGCCGAGTCTCTATGCGATTCCTCGTCGAGCGCGGTGATGCCCGCGACCTGTTGGCGCCCGCCTACGGCTGCTCTGCGCCGTTACGGCCCGACGCAGGCGTTCATAGTGCAGACGTTCGAGATGCAGTCCACGTTGGCCCGACAGACCTCGGTGTCGTCGCAGGTCCCGCCCGCGCCACCCTCCATCCCAGTAACGTCGAAGTTGCTGTTGACGATGTTTTCCACGATCTGGTGGTTTCCAAACTGAGTGAAGAAGTCATGCGTCAGGGTCACGGTCGCTCCACCGCTGCCCGTGGCTGCGGTGATCAGCAACTCCAGGCCAGTGGTCATGTCGAAGTTGTTGATCGCGTTTCTCACCGCGGTGCGGACCGTGTTTGTGCTCGCGGTCGCAGCGATGTCGATCCCGACGTTCCCCATGTTGACGGTGCCGCCCGGCTTCACGAACTCGAACGTCACCAGGTCGTTGATGCCGTCGTCCAGTGTGAACGTCTCGCCATCGAGGATTAAGCTTCCATCGACCACGCGGATCGTGCCGGTGGCCTTGGCCGCCGTGGTCAACGTCGTGCAGGTGGAGTCACAAGTACCGCACGTGGCGTTGCCGTCATCGCAGACCTCGTTGCCCGGCTGGACGATGCCGTCGCCGCAGGACGTGGTCGTGCCGGGCACGAACTGGCAGCTCGTGTTGCACACCATGCACATAGGGACACCGTACGGGCAACTGTTGGTGTTTGCGCTGCCGTTGTCACATTCCTCTGTGTCGGGGTCCTGCATATCGCGCTTCCCGTCACCGCACGTGTTGAGGACGCACGTGTTGAGACAGTCATCGAGGTTGCTGCCGTTGCCGTCGTCGCATACCTCGCCGGCGGTCGGGACGCCGTTACCGCAGCCGGTAAAGGTGCAGTTGTTGTCGCAGCCGTCGCCGCTAGTCGTATTGCCATCGTCGCAAACCTCGATGAGGCCTGTTGGACCCGTCGAGACGACGCCGTTGCCGCAGGCGGTGGCGGTGCAGTTGTTGTCGCAGCCATCGCCGTTGTTGGCGTTGCCGTCGTCGCAGATCTCGGTGATGCCGATCGGCCCTGTCGAGACGACGCCGTTACCGCAGGCGGTGATGGTGCAGTTGTTGTCGCAGCCGTCGCCGTTGGTGGCGTTGCCGTCGTCGCAGCCCTCGCCGGTGGTCGGGACGCCGTTGCCGCAGCCGGTGGCGGAGCAGTTGTTGTCGCAGCCATCGCCGTTGGTGCCGTTGCCGTCGTCGCACTGCTCGCCCGCCGTGGGGATGCCGTTACCGCAGGCGGTGGTGGTGCAGTTGTTGTCGCAGCCATCGCCGTTGTTGGCGTTGCCGTCGTCGCAGCCCTCGCCGGTGGTCGGGATGCCATTGCCGCAGGTGGTGGCAGTGCAGTTGTTGTCGCAGCCATCACCGTTGGTGGCATTGCCGTCGTCGCACCCCTCGCCGGCGGTCGGGATGCCGTTGCCGCAGGCGGTGGCGGTGCAGTTGTTGTCGCAGCCATCGCCGTTGGTTGGGTTGCCGTCGTCGCACGCTTCGCCGGTGGTCGGG
>DATMCI010000001.1:0-33174 GCA_035558535.1 Kofleriaceae bacterium | reverse complement strand
GCGGGTTCCGGCGGAGGTGGTGCACGATCCTTGTTGCGGTACGTGGGAGGGCTAGCGGTCTGGGTAACGGCTGCTTGCGGCTATGAGGAGCTGCCGAGGCTGACAGGAGCCGATGCAGCTGGTGGCGTCCCAGCCAGCGATGGGACATCGATCGACGGGCCGCCGCAGTTCACGAGCTGCATGGGGCTGGCAATGACGTGCGGCGGGGGCGGGACTGATAACTGCTGTCGGACGGCGCCGGTGGATGGCGGAACGTTTCATCGCAGCTACGACGGGGCAGGGCACAACGACATGGGATTTCCAGCGACGGTGAGCGCGTTCGTGTTGGACAAGTACGAGGTGACAGTGGGGCGGTTTCGTGCGTTCGTGAACGTGGGGCTGGGGACGCAGGCAAGCCCCCCGACAGCGGGTGCGGGAGCGCATCCGAAGCTGGGAGATAGCGGTTGGGACAGCTCGTGGAACACGAACTTGGCTGCCGACACGGTGGTGCTCGCAGCCGCGGTGAAATGCCACTCGACGTACCAGACGTGGACGGATAGTCCCGGAGCAAACGAGACCAAGCCGATGAACTGCGTGACGTGGTACGAGGCGATGGCGTTCTGCATCTGGGATGGAGGGTACCTGCCGACGGAAGCGGAGTGGAACTACGCGGCGAGCGGCGGGATGGAGCAGCGGGCGTATCCGTGGTCGAGTCCGTCCACGTCGACGAGCATCGACTGCACATACGCAAACTATTATGTCAATAGCCCGTCTGGGACATATTGCGTAAATGGCACCACGGGTGCGGTGAACCGAGTGGGGAGTGAGTCGTCGAAAGGTGATGGGCGGTGGGGGCACTCGGACCTGGCTGGGAGTGTATGGGAATGGGTGTTCGATTGGTATATGTCGACGTATCCATTGCCATGCAATGATTGCGCAAACCTGATAGTGTCTTCCTCCCGCGTGCTTCGTGGCGGCAGTTTCCTCAATGATGCGTCGAACCTGCGCGCGGCCAACCGCTACAACCACACTCCGCCCAATCGTAACGTCGGCGTCGGGTGGCGTTGCGCGAGGACACCTTAATCAAGAACATCCGAGGTTTGCGTTCGGATGAGCCTTCACATTCCCTTGACCTTTGACCCTTGACCCTTGATTCTTGAACCCTTGACGGCGCGCCCGTGAAAGAGCCCGGACCTGATACCGAGGATTCGGAACAGCCCGCCGGCCGCTTCGCGGCCGGCGGCCGCAGAAATCGGCCTCAGACCCGCCAGTCATCGCGCTTCGCATGAAGAGCCTGCTCGCCTGGATTGTGGAGCGTGTGGCGAAGTTTCCGCGTGAGCATAAGCGTGGCGACCCCACAGCCGCTTCGCGGGGGTTGTCCGGGCGCGAGTGCTGGTTTGTCTCTCGCGTCAGCTACGTTGCGTATCGGAAGCCCAGCATCTGCATTTCGAGCGAAGACGGATGGGTTCCTCTTACCGAGGGCATCCAGAGCCGGAGCATGGCTTGAGATCGATTCCGGTGCAGGCCGAGCGGAGGAGGTGACGCGCTGACGTTATTCAGGTTGATCGGGATCGGCTTTCGTTCTAGCTTCTCGCCGTGGAGGAAGGTGCTCAGGTCGGGGCGTATCGCGTGCTGCGGCGGATCGGGGAGGGCGGCATGGGCACGGTGTGGCTCGCCGAGCACGCGATGCTCGGTCGGCGCGCGGCGATCAAGGTGCTGCACCCGGAGTACTCGAATAGCTCCACGATCGTGACGCGGTTCTTCAACGAGGCGCGCGCGGCGACGTCGGTCGCCGATCCGGGGATCGTGCAGATCTTCGATTTCGGCCAGCACTCGGACGGCAGCGCGTACATCGTGATGGAGCTGCTCGACGGCGAGCCGCTCGACCAGCGGCTCGCCCGGAATGGCGCGCTCGGGGTCACGGACGCGCTGCGTATCATGCGGCAGGTCGCCAGCACGCTCGGCGCCGTGCACGCGCGGGGCATCGTCCACCGCGATCTCAAGCCGGAGAACGTGTTCATCGTGCGCGATCCGGAGGTCGCCAGCGGCGAGCGGGCGAAGATCCTCGATTTCGGGATCGCCAAGCTCATGGGCGAGCACGCGGGCATGAAGACGAGCACCTCGGCGGTGATGGGCACGCCGACGTATATGTCGCCGGAGCAGTGCCGCGGCGCGGGGCTGGTCGATCAGCGCTCGGACGTGTACGCGCTCGGCTGCGTGCTGTTCAAGCTCCTGGTCGGCCGCCCGCCGTTCGACTCCGAGGGCGTGGGCGAGATCATCGCGATGCACCTGCGCGAGCCGGCCCCGGTGCCCTCGAGCTTGCGTCCAGGGATTCCACCAGAGGTGGACCAGCTCGTGTTGCGGTGCCTGGCCAAGGATCCGGCGCAACGCTTCGCGCATGCCGGCGAGCTCGCGATCGCGCTCGGCAGCCTGGTCGGATCGTCACCGCAGATCAGCGCGATCCGTCTGAGCGCCGCGCACGCGGTGGTTTCGCTGCCGACCACGCTGTCTGAGGCGGCGGGCGCGTCGAGCACGGTCGGGCCGGCCCAGAGGAGCCGGCGCGCGGCTGTGCTCATCGGGGTCGGCGCCGTGGCCGTCCTCGGCGTGATCGTGGCTTTCGTGACCCGTGGTGGCTCGGACCCGCCGAGGCCCGAGGCTGGCTCGGTGAGCGCATCGGCATCCGAAGTTCCAGGGAAGGTGCCAACGCAGCCTTCCGTGCCGCTGCCGGAGCGGGCCGAT
This sequence comes from Kofleriaceae bacterium, assembly GCA_035558535.1. GTDB lineage: Bacteria > Myxococcota_A > Polyangia > Haliangiales > Haliangiaceae > JABFXX01. The sequence goes on along the minus strand of DATMCI010000001.1, from coordinate 30,456 downwards.
CCGAACGCCGAGGTGGCGACTCGCATGAAGGACGTCCTGACCCGGTTTGTGGCGTGGTCGCGCGAGCATCAGGGCGCGTCATGCCCCGACATCGCCGCGTTCGGGGAGACGCCTCGGGATCCATGGGAGCAGGCGTTCCGGCTGACGTGCACCGACCAGCCCGGCGATCAGATCATCGGCGCGATCTCGGCGGGACCCGATGGCTCGCCGGGCTCGGCGGATGACATCGCGTCATGGCAGCTTAGCCGCGATGTGACCGACATCGTGCGTGGCGCGCGCTGGGTTGTCGCCGCCAAGCTCGACTTGGGCTCGAAGGCCGAGGCCAAGCGCGAGCCGGTGCCGTCCGCCGTCAAACCTGTCGAGAGCAAACCCGCGGCTGGAGCCAAGCCCAAGCAGGCCAAACCCGCCAAGAGTATCGAGCTCGACGAGAATGGCTTACCCATCAATCGCTGATAGGAAGAGACTTCGTGATCATTACCAGAGCGGTCGTCGTGATTTTGTTGGTGGTCGGGACTGTGCCAACGCTGGTGAGGGCCCAGCCGGCGGGGGCTCAAGCAGAGGTGCTATTCCGTGAGGGGCGAGCCCTCATGACGGCCGGCAAGATCGCCGAGGCATGCGCCGCGTTCGAGCAGAGCCAGAAGCTCGATCCCGCACCCACGACGCTCATCAACCTCGCGGGATGTCGCGAGAAGCTCGGTCAGCTCGCGAGCGCCTGGGGGCTGTTCCTCGAGGCCGAGCGACAGACTCGGTCGGCGAGTGACGACGTGGCCCAGCAGCTCAACAAGGTCGCGCGTGAGCGCGCTGCCAAGCTCGAGCCGCGCGTCCCGAAGCTGACGATCAGCGTGCCGGATCAGAGCAAGATCGATGGACTCGAGATCGTGCGTGACAAGGAGAGCATCCCTGCCGTGATGTGGAATCGCGCGCTCCCGGTCGACGGCGGCACATACACGATCACGGCGCGCGCGCCGGGGGCGAACGAGTGGTCGACGCGGGTGACGCTCGCGTCTGAAGCAGATACCAAGACGGTCGACATTCCCGATCTGCGGAACCTCCAGCAGGATCTCGGTCAGCCCCAGACGGTGTCAGCGGGAATCGCGGGAGCTGCGAAGCCACCAGACGCGGGGCGGCGCGGGAGCTTCGCTCCGATCGTAGTCGGCGCCGGGGCGGTGGTGCTGCTGGGCGGCGCGCTCGGGCTCTCGCTGTGGGGCGATTCGACGTACGACAAGGCCAAAGCCGAGATGACGGATCAGGCGCGGCGGGATTCGCTCTTCGACTCGGCCAACCGCAAGCGCTACGCCGCCGAGGGCGTTGCGATCGCTGGCGTCGGCTGTGCTGGCGTCGCGGTCTGGCTCTACCTGCGCCAGCGCGGCGCGCGGGCCGAGACGGCTTCGGCGCGCACGGGCGGGCTGATGTTTACGCCGACGGCTTCGGGCATCGGCGTCGTCGGGCGGTTCTGATGATGCGGAGCCTTATTACTCTCGGACCTTTCGGTAGTGGTAGAAGTCGCCCATCGAGCAGCCAGCTCATAGCTTCGACCGGAAGATCTCGCGGCGGCGGGGCGGCAGATCGTCCATCGCAACGGGACATTGCTCGAGGATCGCGAGCCAGTCGCCCTTGCGGGCGAGGCGCCGGAACACGATCGTGTCCTCGTCGGTGTCGAAGTTCGCCTCGAAGACATCTCCTGGGCGAGTCGGCGCCAGGCTCGCCGGGACGGTGAGTCGCCGCTTGGCGTCCAGTTTGATAACCATGGTTGGATAATCCCACCCGAGGCTTGTCAGGTGGATGGCTGGAGCGGGCTGGCGGGGCGGGCGGCGCGATAGCGCACCACGGTGCCGGAGAGCCGGTCCCAGAGGGCGCGCTTGCCGGAGCGGCGCAGGGAGGCGTGGAGCAAGAGGAGGAGGCAGAGCGCCATGGCCAGGAGTGCGAGGGTCTTGGAGAGGTCGGCCGCGCCCTCGAGGCCGAGGAGCGAGAGCGCATTCCCCGCCCACCACGCGAGCGTGGGGACGCCGAGCATCGCGAGCGAGCGGCGGAGCGAGGTCGAGAGCCGCGGCCGGGCGAGCGTGGCGGTGTCCACGACCTCGAGCTCGAAGATGGCCTTGCCTGCCGTTCGACCCCAGCGCGAGATGGCGAGCGCTTGGTAGAGGGCGAGCGCGAGGAACAGGAGCGGCATCTCCTCGCGAACCGTGGCACCGAGGAGGCTCGCGAGCGCAAGTCCGCCGCCCACGAGGAGCCCGACGAGCAGGAAGTCGAGCCCGGTCGCGAGCGAGCGCACCCAGAAGCCGGCGGGCCGCGTGCGGGCGGCAGAGGCGAGATCGAGCGCGCGCAGGAGCTCGTCGTAGCTCGCGAAGCGATCCTCGGGGCGCGCCGCCATCATGCGCGCGCACAGCGCATCGACGGCGTGGATCTGCGCGCGCTCGCGGCCGAGGCGGGGCAGGGCGGGGCGAGCGGAGGTCGCGTGCAGCGTGATCAGCTCGGCGGCGGTCTCGGCGGCGAATGGCGGTCGGCCGGAGACGAGGTGGAACAGCGTGACGCCGAGCGCATAGATATCGGCGCGGAGGTCGACGGCGTCGCCGCGTGCCTGCTCGGGCGCCATGTAGAGCGGCGTGCCGACGAGCGAGGTCTGGGCGATCGGATGGCTGCTGCTGCCGTTGTCACTGCTGCTGGCGCTGGTGCCGGGGCTGTTGCTGCCAGCGCTGCCGCTGGGGCGGTCGCTGTCATCGCTGGTGTTGGCCGCGCGGCTGCTGTGGTCGGCGGGCGCGCCCGCCGCGAGGCCGAAGTCGAGCACCTTGAGCACGCCGTGCGCGTCGAGCATCAGGTTCGATGGCTTGACGTCGCGATGCAGGAAGCCGTGGCGCTGCGCCTCGCGCAGTCCGAGCGCGGCGGCGCGGATGGCGTCGAGCGCGTCCTCGACGGGCAAGGGGCCCCGCGCGACACGTGCGGCGAGCGTCTCGCCAGCGACGTACTCCATCGCGAAGTAGAGGCGCCCGGCCTCCTCGCCGATGAAGTAGATGTGGCCGACGTTCGGGTGGACGATCCGCGCCTGCGCGCGCGCCTCGCGGATCAGCCGCTCGCGCAGCTTCGGATCGCGCGCGAGCCCGGCAGGCAGAACCTTGAGCGCGACGGGCCGATCGAGCGCGAGATCGGTGGCGAGGTAGACCTCGCCCATGCCACCAGCGCCGAGCCGGCGCTCGACGCGGAAGTGGCCGAGCTGCTGCCCGACAGCGAGCGCCTCGGCGCCGGTGCTTGTGGCGGTGCCGGCCGGGGCATCCGCGCCGGCCCGCGGGGCGAGCGTCGCGGTACGATCCAGCGCAGGCGCGGGCGATGCCGCGGGCGCGGCCGCGGTGTCTGCGAGCGCGACGGGGACGGCGGGGGCCGCCGCCGCGGCGCCCGTGTCTGCCAACCCCGGCGAAGCCGCCGCCTGCGATGCTAACCCCGGCTCTGCCAACCCCGGCGGCGCCGCCGCCTGCGAAGCCGCCGCCTGCGCCGCCGCCACCATGTCCTCCAGCCCGGGCTTCACAGGCCGAACATAGCCCAGTCTCAGGCCCGGTCTAGTCGAGCTGGACGGTCCGCCCGCCGACCTGCACGAGCTTGTCCTCGTCGGCATCGAGCGAGAAGCTCGTGACGTCGAGGCCGGGCGCGCCGATCGCGTTCACCGCGATCGACAGGGAGCCGGTCGGCAGCGCGATCAGGCTCGGGACCGTGACCCGCGATGAGCCGTCGAGCACCGTCACGTTCAGGACGCGCGTCGCGCCGGACTTGTACTCGACCGAGTGGACGGTCGCGCCAGCGACGGGCGTCCACGACGCGCCGGCGCGATCGGCGGTGACGCCGGCCGGGATGGCGAGCCACGCGCCGGCCGAGAGCTGGGTCCCAGTCTGGCCCTTGCGCAGGACGACGCTCTGCTGCGTCACGGGCTGGCCCTCGGTCGCGATCCCGGTGAGCCGGTAGCCGCTCGCCGAGACGGCCTCGAGGCGCGGCACGAGCAGCGAGCTCGCCGCCTTCGTGACGACGGTGGGGAGCTGCAGCACGCCCTCGTCGCCGAGATCGAGGCCGACGAGGCCGGCCACCGCCTGGAGCGACGGCGGCGCGCCGAAGTCGACGCTGACCGTCTGCAGCTGGCCGGCGCCGAGCAGCGTCAGGTCCATCCCGGGGACGGGCGCCGTGCCGGCCGAGACGGTGACGCCGCGCCGCGTGGCCCAGCCGATCAGCGTGACGGTGTCGTCGGTGAAGACGGTCGGCGTCCCCTTCAGATCGCGATCGAAGATCGCCGCCACGAGCGCGACCTTGCCGGTGCGCGCGGTGAGCGTGAACGGGCAGTCCTGGCCGGCGAGCCGCACGAAGCACGAGTTCATCGTGTTCGGCAGCTCATTCCCGGGATCGCCGAGGTCGCCGGTCTGCGAGGCGACGATCACGGCGTCCTTCGCGTGCCCGGCCGGGACCGTGAGGCCCGCGAAGCCGGCGATCTGGCCCTGCAGGACGCCGCTCGGCGCCGCGCCGGGGTCGGCCTTGACGAGGCTCAGCGTCATGTTCGCGCCATCCGCACCGATCCAGACCTCGGAGCGGTAAGAGCCGGCCTTGACGCTGACGGTCTGCGGGCCGACCACGCCCTCCGCGACGAACAGGCCGTCCGCGCCGGTCGTGCCGTCGACGTCACCGATCCGCACCGAGGCGCCGGGGATCGGCGCGCGGGTCGCGTCGTCGATGACGTAGAGATTCACCACACCGTCGATCGGACCGTCGCCGATTCCGCCACCGGCGATGATGCGCGGCGGCGGGCGGTTGCCATCCTCCGGGTCGGGGGAGAGCTCTTCGTCGTTTCCACACGCGCAGATCGCCGCCGCGAGCATCGAGATCAGGATGGGTGTCCGCATCAAAAGTGCCTCCGAGATCGGCTCAGATGCGAGCGGCGCGCCACGTTCGCGCCACGTTCGCGCCAGCCTCGCGCCAGCCTCACGCCCCATCCTTGACTCCTCGGCAAGTTCGCATACCTTCGAGGGCCGAATGTCGGGGTCCGACCGAAGCTGGACGATCGCGCCGGCACTGCTCTCGTTCTGCGGCTTCCTGATCGCGGCCTTGCTGGTGATCGACGGCGACCTCGACGCGCTCGCGGATCGGCTGGTCCAGCAGCGCGAGACGCCGCCGGCCAGCGCCACCACGCCGTTCCAGCCGGCACCGGTGACGGTCGCCGAGGCGGAGCCGCCGGAGAAGTCCGAGAAGTCCGAGAAGCCGGCCGCGCTGCCGGCCGACAAGGGGGATCGCAGCCGCGTCGGCGCGCTCGAGGACGTCTGCATCGACGGCACGCCGGCCGCCTGCAAGCGCTGGGGGTTGGACGGGTACTACCGCGCGCTGTCGCAGAGCAAGCAGGGCAAGCTCGGGCGCGCGCTGCGCGTGTCGTGGTACGGCGACTCGGTGGTCGCGGGCGACTCGCTCCCGGCGCGCCTGCGCTCGCGGCTGCAGCAGGAGCTCGGCGACGGCGGGCCCGGGTACGTCTTCATCGTGCCGCCGCACCGGTTCTGCCTGCACGAGAGCATCACGCGCTCGCGCACCGACGGCGAGTGGCTGAACTACGCCGTCTCGACGGTGACGCACCAGGACGGGCTGTACGGCGCGGGCGGCGCGTTCTCCGAGACGTACGGCGGCAACACGACGATCAAGCTCGTCTCCGGCAAGGTCACGCAGGTCGAGCTGTACTACCTGGGGCAGAAGGGCGGCGGCACGATCAAGGTGCTCGCCGACGGCACCGAGGTCATCCGCGCCGAGACGAAGGCGGACAAGAAGACGCCGGCCTACGCCACGGCGGCGGTGCCGGGCGGCGCGTCGAAGTTCCAGCTCGAGCTGGCGAAGGGCCGCTCGCGCGTGTTCGGCCTGACGCTCGAGAATGGGAGCGGCGCCGTCGTCGACAACTTCGGGATCGTGAGCGCCAGCGTCATCAACTTCGGCCAGCGCGACGCGGCGCACTGGGCGTCGGAGCTCGCCCACCGCGGCGCCGATCTCATCATGATCATGCTCGGCGCGAACGAGGCGACGTGGCTCGGGCCCAACGACGCCGACACCAAGCAGTACCAGGCGCGCTACGAGAAGATGCTCGAGCCGGTGCGCCAGGGCCGGCCCGATGCGTCGTGCCTCGTGATCTCGCCGTCGGACGCGGCCGAGACGAAGGACGGCAGCTTCCGGTCGCGCCCGGTGATCCCGGTGCTCGTCGAGGCGCAGCGCAAGGCGGCGCAGGCGAAGGGCTGCGCGTTCTTCGCGACGTACGAGTGGATGGGCGGCAAGGGCTCCGCGGTGAAGTGGAACCGGAGCGGCTTGATCGGCGGCGACTTCGTCCACCTGTCCGTCAAGGGCGCTCAGAAGCTCTCGGACGCTCTGTACGACGCGTTGACGACGGGCTCTTCGCGCTATGGCGGGCCTTAGCTCGGTGCCCCGCTCGGTGCGCCGGCTGTGGCTCGCGCAGACGGCGATCGTGCTCGCTGGCTGCGGCGGCGGCAGCGGGTGCGACGGCGAACGCGGCAAGCCGCCGATCGAGCCGCGCCCGCCGACCGGATCGAACGCGGGCGCTGGCTCCGGCGGGGCGAGCGAGCCGAAGCCGCCCGACGAGGTGCCGGCCTCGATCGGCTTCCTCGACGCGCCGGCGGGCACGCTCGAGCCGCTGTTCCGCGCGCTCGACGCCGCCGAGCGCCGCGATCCGAGCGGCCGCACGCTGCTCGTGTTCTTCGGCGACTCGCACACCTCCGGCGACGCGATGACCTCGCGGCTGCGCGTCGTCTGGCAGAACCGGTTCGGCGACGCGGGCCGCGGCCTCGTCGCGGCGGGCCGGCCGAAGGCGCGCCACTACTACCAGCGCGACGTCCGCTACGGCGCGTCGGGCGCGTGGCGGTCCGCCATCGGCGGGACGAAGGATCCCGAGCCGTTCGGGATCGCGGGGCTGCGGGTCTACGGCGACAAGAAGGGCGCGCAGCTGTGGGTCGAGACGTGCGCCGAGTGCAAGGCGGGCACGGCGGTCTCGCAGTTCGAGCTCCTCTATCACGCGGCGCCGGATCGCGGGATTCTGCGCTATCGCGTCGACGAGGGGCCGTGGCAGCAGCTCTCGGCGAAGACCACGCAGATCGAGCCGCCGCACCCGGCGCGCCACGTGATCCCGGTCGTCGACGGGCCGCACCGGCTGACGCTCGAGCACGGCGGCGGCGGCATGCTCGACTTCTACGGCGTCGTGATGGAGCGGCCGCGGCCGGGCGTGATCGTCGACTCGCTCGGCGTGGTCGGCCGGCGGCTCAGCAACCTCCGCTCGTGGGACTGGTCGGTCATCGGCGAGCAGCTCGCGACGCGCGATCCGCGGCTCGTGGTGCTGCAGTACGGCACGAACGAGTCCGACGACACGACGCTCGATCTGGATGCGCTCGCGCAGCAGTACGACGACATGATCCGGCGGATCCGTGCCGCGGCGCCGAGCGCGGCGATCCTGGTCCTCGGGCCGCCGGATATCGGCGTGCGCGAGGGCGGCGCGGCGTGCGATCGCGTGAAGCCAGGCAAGCCCGGGGCAGGCGCGGGAACGGGCGCGGGCGTCGACGACGCGGGCGTCGACGATGTGATCCCCGAGTGCCAGTGGCGCACGCCGGGCATCATCCGCGACATCATCTCCGTCGAGCACGCCGCGGCGGTGCGCAACCGCGTGGCCTTCTTCGACACGTTCGCCGCGATGGGCGGCGCCGACCAGATGGACCGCTGGTTCGTCGGCGAGCCGAAGCTCGCCTTCAAGGATCGCGTCCACTTCACCGAGCTGGGCTACCAGCGCTGGGCCGATCAGCTGTCGAACGCGCTGCTCGCGGCGTACGCGAGCTGGCGCCGCAGCGCCGGTCCGCGCCAGCCGCCACCGCCGCCGCCGCTCGCCAGGCCGGGAGACCGCAAGCCCTGAAGGGGCGGGTACCGCCGCCATGCTGTTCTCGTCGCCTGATTATCCGGTCTTCCTGATCGCCGTGTTCTTCCTGTACGGGCTCGCCCGCTGGGGGCGCGGCGCCGAGGGCGCGCTGGCGCGGATCGGCGTGATGGTGTTGCTCGGCGACATCGTGTTCATGCTCGTCGCGAAGGATCCCGACACGCTCTGGGATCCGATCGGCGGGCCGCTGCTCCGGCTCGCGGCGGGCGATCAGCACGGCTGGTCGCCATGGCTGGCCGCGCGCTGGATCGTCGGAGGCGCGCTGCTCCGCGGCGCGATCCTCGCTGGCGAGCGCGGCGCGGCGTGGATCGCGTCCGACCGCGGCCAGCGCCTGATCGCGCGCGGGCTCGTGCTCGGGCTCGCCGCGATCGCCACGACGGTCGCGATCGCCGCGGCGGCCGGCTCGCTCGACGAGGTCACGGCGCAGCTCGTCGCGCACGGCCACCTGGCGGTGCTCGTGGTGCTCGGCGTCGGGATCGGCGCGTCCCGCACCGAGCGCCACCAGACGCTCGGCCGCGTGATCGTGCTGTTCTTCGCGTCGACGCTCTTCTATCACGCGTGGGCGGCGGCGATGCCGGGCGTCTATCGCTACCTGCTCGGCGTGCTGCTCGCGACGATCATCCTCGATTACTACCTGGGGATCTGGATCGAGGGCACCGAGGATCCGCGCAAGCGCAAGGCGCTCGTCGTCATCAGCCTGTGCTCGAACCTCGGCATCCTCGTCTTCTTCAAGTACACCGACTTCTTCGCGCAGGACATCGTGCGCCCGGCCTGGGACCTGGTGACGGGGGAGGAGCACGAGGTGCGCCGGCTCGGCCTGATCCTGCCGGCGGGCATCTCGTTCCACACGTTCCAGTCGCTGTCGTACACGATCGACGTCTACCGCCGCGAGCTGCCGGCGACGCGCTCGGTGGTGCAGTTCGCGACGTTCGTGCTGTTCTTCCCGCAGCTCGTCGCCGGCCCGATCGTGCGCGCGCAGGAGCTCCTGCCGCAGCTCGCCGCGTCGCCCGCGCTCGATCTCGCGCGGGCGCAGGTCGGGATGTTCCGCATCGTGATCGGGCTGTTCAAGAAGATCGCGATCGCCGACACGCTCGCGATCGCCATCGTCGACAACGTGTTCAAGAACCCGGAGCGCTACTCGTCGGTCGAGGTGCTCGCCGGCGTGTATGGCTACGCGCTCCAGATCTACCTCGACTTCTCGGCGTACTCCGACATCGCGATCGGCTCGGCGATCCTGCTCGGCTTCACGCTGCCCGAGAACTTCCGCACGCCGTACCGCTCGGCGAACCTGCAGGAGTTCTGGCGTCGCTGGCACATCAGCCTGTCGACGTGGCTGCGCGACTACCTCTACGTCACGCTCGGCGGCAACCGCCTCGGGCCCGCGCGGACGTACGTGAACCTGATCGCGACGATGCTGCTCGGCGGCCTGTGGCACGGCGCGAGCTGGGCGTTCATCGTGTGGGGCGGGCTGCACGGGTTCGGGCTCGCGATCACGCGCTACTTCCAGCGCGCCGCCGAGGACGTCGCGCGGCGGTTGTTCGTCGTGTGCAGCGGGCTGTGCGTGGTCGGCGTGCTGCTCCTGCGCTACGTGCTGTCCGACGCGGGCCCGTGGACGACGCTCCTCCTGGCGTGGGTGTTCGTCGCGCCGCTGTGGGCGGTGGTGACGGCGTGGCTCGGCTTCGCGCGAGAGGGCGTGGGGCGGGCGCCCGCGGAGGCGGAGGCGAGCGCGGAGGCGGAGACGAAGGCGCAGCCGGCAGCGACGGCGAAGGCGGCGAAGGCGGCAGGGAAGAGGCGCGGTCAGGCGAAGCGGAAGGCAGGGGCGGCGGGGAAGGCGGCGGCTGCTGTGGGGAAGGCGGCGGCGGCGAAGGCAGCGGGCAAGCCCGAGGCGACGCCGAGTCGCGCCGAGTCGCGCGCGCTCGTCGGTGCGCTGCGGATCGCGATGGTCGCGGCGGGCATCGCGTTCTTCGCGGCGCTCGAGTACGCCGCGTCGTGGACGTGGATCCCGCTCATCCTCGTGACGTGGGGGCTCGCGCTCGCCGCGGACGTGCTCGATCGCGGCACGGCGGAGCTCGGGCGGCGCGCCGTCGCGATGCTGCGCCGCGCGGCCGCCGCGCTGCTCGTGTTCCACTACGTCTGCCTGGCGTGGATCTTCTTCCGCGCGCCGACGTTCCCCGAGGCGCTCGCGGTCCTCGAGCAGCTCGGCAAGTGGGAGACCGATCACCCGAACCTGGTGCCGCTCGTCACGACCGCGCTCACCGCCGGGTTCGCGTGCCACTGCTTCGCGGAGGGCAGCTTCCGCTGGCTGCGCGATCGGTTCGTGGCGCTGCCGGCGATCGGGCAGGGGCTCGTGCTCGCCGCGGCGGCGCTGGCGCTGCGCGAGCTCGGTCAGCCGAAGATCGTGCCATTCATCTACTTCCAGTTCTAGTCGCGGTCTAGCCGCGCCGGTGACCCTGCGGGGTCACCGCCACGGGGTTCCCTCGGGCCAGGGAGGCTCGTCCTCGCTGCGCTGCGGGCGAGCGCGATCGATCGCCCTCGGTCACATTGGCGGCGGGTTCGCGAGGCACGCGATCAGCTCGGCCGTCTGCGTCCAGCCGCAGGTGCCGCCCGGCTGGCGCTCGCATGCCGCCATCTTGTAGCAGCCGTACTCCGCCTTGTACTCGCACGTCGTGACTACCTCCTTGCCGGGCTCGACGCACACCGTGCCGCTGCAGCCGCTCTTGATGCAGGCGCCCTGCTCCGGGGGCGGCTGCGCCGGGGGCCCCGGCGGAGGCTTTGACGAGTTGCCGCACGCGGCGAGGCAGAAAGCTAGGCAAAGGGTGATTCGCTTCATGCGGAGACTCTACCCAGCGAGGGCGCCCGAGGAAGCCAACCTGCGAGAAACGCCGAAGTCAGGCGAAAGTCAGACCGCGCGCCGCGCGTGAGGCGCGCCCGTCAGAGCCACATCGGGCCGGTTCGACGCGAACCAGCCTGCGAGCATCGCTGACAGCGGGCTGGCCCGCTCCTCGCGTTACCTCTTCGCGAAAATTAGCTTCTGGTTCACGAGAATCTGGGTCCAGCTTTCGTTCTGCAGTCTCGGTCGGCGCAAGCGCTCCGGTAGGAAACAGCGGGGAATGCGGCTGACAGATCGCCGCGGTAGCTTGGCGGCATGGTTCAGCCCGCGCGTGCGCCCCGGACGTTCGAGGAGCTGTATGCGGAGATCGAGCGCCTCCCCGAGGGCAAGACCGGCGAGATCCTCGAGGACGGCATACTACACATCAGCTCGCGCCCTGGTAGGCGCCACCGCCAGGCAGTGTACATGTGTCTCGACGCGCTATCCGGGGTCGACGTCCGCCTGCGGGGGACCGACTGGTGGATCGAACGCGAGGTCGAAATCCGCTTTTCTCCGGACCGCTTGGCCGTCCCCGATCTTGCTGGGTGGCAGGTCGAGCGGGTCCCCAATCTGCCCGACGAGAATCCGCTGACGGTGCTCCCCGACTGGTGCTGTGAGATCCTGTCTCCTCCGACGGTGCGTGTCGATAAGCGGCTGAAGCTGCCGTTGTATGCGCGCGCCAACGTCCCCTGGAGCTGGCTCGTCGATACCACCCTGCGGCTCGTCGAGGTCTACCAGACGCTGAACGGCTTCCCCGCGCTGGTGGCCACGGCGCAGGAGGACGAGCGCTGCGTCCTGCCGCCGTTCGAATTCGAGATCTCGCTCGAGGGCTGGTGGCTGCCGGAGCCGGCGCCGACCGAGTAGCGACGCGCGCGCGGCTACGGCAGGTGCACGCGGCCGGCGCCGCCCGCGGCGCTGTGGCAACCCGTCTTGTTGCAGCCGGCGCCCGCGGCGGTGACCATCGAGGTCATCGGCTGGATGTCCGGGCACATGCTCGCGATGATCTTCACCGGGAACGTGACGGGCAGCGTCCACCAGAAGTTGCCGTTCATGTTGGTCTGCATGTCGCCGGTCATGCCCGTCGCGTCGACGAACGTGATCGACGCGCCGACCACCGCTGCGCCGCCAGCCGCCGATGAGTAGAGCGTGCCGGACATGAAGAAGCCGTGGTTGTGGCAGCTCTGCTGGCAGTCCTGGCCCGGGTTGTGGTGCCCGGTGTCGAGCCCCGACGTGATCTTGTTGCGGCACTTGAACACCGACGGCCCGTCGGGCATCGCCGCGTCGACGAGCCGCGCGTCTCCCCCGGCGCGCGCGTCGGGTGGATCGTCCCCCGACGGGGGCTTGGTTCCTCCGACGCACCCGGCCGCTGCCGCGATGCAGGCGGTGGCGAGGAGAGCACAGGACCTCGGTCGAAGACGGCGCATGGGTCGCCGATGGTAGCAAGGATGCGCCGCCCGACGGCGACTCATCGCGGCCCCTCCTCCGGAGGTACTAGTTCGGCTCGTCGACTGTGATCCGGAACCACAGCGTGCGTGGCACGCCGCACTGCTGGCAGATCACGTCGACGCAGCGCAGGCCCGGCCCCGCGCTGCGGTGATCGCGGATCCGGTAGCGGCCCTCGCACTGCGGGCACGGCAGCGAGCCGGCGCGCCCTTCGATCACGGCCGCCGACGCGACCTCGATCGGCCGCTCGCGCGCCCCGCCCGGCGACAGCGCGGCGAGCTTCTCGCGATCGCGCACGAGCCTTTGGGCGTCGCGCTCCTGGGCGCGGCGCGCGGTGCGCTCGGGTCGCTTGCGGCCTGCCATCGCGCCGCGCAGCATAGCGCCGCCGCGCGCTACCGCGCGATGTAGTGCACGGCGACGACCGACCACGCGCCGCGCCCGTCGGGCAGGGCGAGGAGCTGCACCCCCGCGCGCGCCGGCAGCGCCTCGCCAGCGACGGGGAGATCGAGGTTCGCGTGCACGAGCCCCCAATCGGCGGTGCGGAGCTCGCGGGGCGGGCCCAGCAGGCTGGGCGTGCGCTCGCCGAGCTTGCCGAGCAGCGCGCGCGCCGCGGCGGGGCCGGTCGCGCGATCGCCGGGCCCGAACCCCACCACCGCGACCGCCGGATCGTCGCGCACCGCGCGCGCGGCGCGGGCCGGATCCGCGGCCAGATCCGTCAGCGGGCCCGGCTCCGTCGGATCGGCCACGGGGAACGGGGGCTGGCTCGGCTCGGGCTCGCGCGGCGCCGAGAACGCGGCGGCGACCGCCGTCCAGCCGCTCTCCGCCGTGAGGAGCTCCGAGCCCCGGACCGTGCGCCGCGCGATGCCCTCGGGGCTCGTGTCACCGGCGCCGCTCTCCCACGCCTTGAGCTCGATCGCGAGCTCGAACTGGAGCCACACGACGCGATCATTGCCCCCGGCGACCAGGCTCGCGACCTTGGCGCCCAGCACCTCGTCGTGCGGGTCCTGCGCCAGGATGCTCATCCGCAGATTCCGGATCGCGCGATCGATCTTGCCTGCGCCCAGGACGCGCGCCTCCGGATCGAAGTGCGCGAGCAGCCGGCTGTGATCCTGGAGCGTGTCTGCGAGCACGCTCGCGAGCTGTGCGTCGAGGAACGCGCGCGCGCGCTCGGCTGGCGAGGTGGTCTTCGGCTGCGAGGCAGGGGGCGGCTCTCCGCCGGGGGGCGCGGGGGCGCGCGGCGAGGTGCAGCAGGCGTGCAGCGCGAGCAGCGGCGCGAGCTTCAAGAGAACCCCGTGAGCCTTCGCCGCAGCACGCTGCTCGAGCACGCGGCGTGAGCGCATCAGCCCATCTCTCCGCGCGCGCGCTGGCCGAGCGGATCATTGCGGCAATCGAAGTGCATGAAGTCGCCGTTGTCGCCGTGGCTCATCTCGCTGCCGCCGAACGTCAGCCCGGCGACGTCGCGCAGCGCGACCAGGAGATCGAGGCTGTGCGTCGTCGGGAGCCCCTTCGTCTGGTGCCGGCTGAAGCCGCCGCTGTAGCGCTCGGGGAACTTGCGCATCTCGGGCAGCGCCTCGCGCGCCTGGGCCGCGGTGAATCCCGCCGCGACGAACTTGTCGATGATGACCTTGTCATTGCCCTTCGCCTTCGCGAGATCGATGTACTGCTTGAGCGCCGCCGCGGCGGACGCGATCCGGGCGTGCAGCTCCTCGGTGGAGAGCGTGTTGCTCCACTCCATCATCTTGGCCTTCGTCAGCACGACCGCGTTGAACAGGTAGCCCGCCTGCGTGAACGCGACGTCCATGAAGTTGGTCGTCTGCTTGACCCACTCGGTGGCGATGCCGTGCGCGTCGAACAGATCCTCGAGGGCCTCGTCGGGCTTCTTGTCCTTGTTGCGCTTCTCGATCTCCTCGTTCTTCGCCGTCATGTTCGCCATCGTCTGGGACTTCAGATCGCTCTGCGGGTACAGGTAGCCATTGATCGACGGATCGAAGTCGACCGCGAGGCCCATCGTGTGGAAGTGCGCCGTGCCCTTCGCGATCTGCGCCTCGTCGGTGTGGTAGGTGCCGACCAGGCCGCCCTGCCATCCGATCTTCTCCGGCGTCACTTTTTCCCCGTGGCGCTGCTTGAGGAACGCCTCGGCGGCCGCGAGCCGCGCGATGAGGTGCGGGTGTGCCAGGTTCTTGCCTTCAGGCGGCTCGACGCCCAGGAACGAGAACTTCTTGAGCTGGCCCTTGTACGTCTTGTAGCTCTCGTAGCCCATCGCCTGCGCCACGCGATCGGCCTGCCGCGTCGCGGTCCGATCGGCCTTCTTGCCGCCGACGCCGTCCACTGGCGCGAAGAAGAGCTCGACGCCGGGGGCCGTGTGGTACGGCTTCCACAGGCTCTCCTCGATGATGGCGGCGACCGCGACCTGCGGATCCTTGTCGGAGAGCCGGGCATCGTTGGTCTTGGCCTTCAGCTGGCGCAAGGTCTCGGTGTTGAAGGCGCCCGTCGCGTTGGTCACGCCGAGGTTCTGCTGCGCGACGATCAGGGCCGCGGCGTTGAACCGCTTGTCGTTCGCGCGGAGCGCGTTGAGGACCTTCGCCTCGGCGGGCTGCGTGTTGACCGCCGCGAGGTCCGTCCCGCCGAGCGTCTGCTTGCCGGCGAGCGGATCGTAGGTCCGGGGACTGGCCGGCTTGACCACGTACTCCTTGAACGACTTCGTCTTGGTGACCGGCTGCACCTTCGCCTTCCGTGCCGGGGTCTTGGCATCGGCCGGTGCGGGTGCGGGGGCCGCCACGATCGGCGCGGGCGCGGCCGGTGCGGCCGACATCGTCGGCGCGCCGCCTGCGAACGCCAGCATGTCTCCTGCGTGGTCTGCGTGGTCGCCCAGGCCGCCTTTGTCCGCGCCCTCGCCCTCGCTTTCGCCTTCGCCCTCGGCCTCGCCTTCGCGCCCCGCTTCGTCAGGATCGATCGCCTCCCAGCGCGCGCCGGTGAACAGGACCGGATCCCGCGCGACCGGGCTCACCCCGTCGGTGAGGGCCCGCTTCCCCGGCGCCAGCCCACCAGGTCCCGCGAGATCGTCGCCGGGCGTCGGCAGGGACGTGCGTCCCGGCGTGAATGCGTGATCGCTCATCGGTGCTGCCCGTCCGCTCTCGACGCTGCACTGCTGCCGCGCGGCGTGAGGGTACCAAGCTCGATCCACGAATGCATGCCGCAAGCACCGGCGCGGCGCGGCGCCGCCAGCGCGAGGTGATCGGAGTCGCATCGCCCACGACACCTCAGCGGCGCCTGCGGGCTTGGCGCGGCGCCGCCGAACGCCCGATCATGGCCGCGTGAGGATCGCCATCGCCGGAGGCGGCATCGGAGGCATGGCGCTGGCCCTGTCGCTCCACGACGCGGGGATCGCCGACGTGCGCGTGTACGAAGCGTCGCCAGCGGTGAAAGAGCTGGGCGTGGGCATCAACGTGCTGCCCCACGCGGTGCGCGAGCTGACCGAGCTGGGCCTGCTCGACGAGCTGACCGGCAAGGGGATCGCCACCGCCGAGCTCGCCTTCTACTCGAAGCTCGGCCAGCGGATCTGGGCCGAGCCGCGCGGGCTCCTGGCCGGCTATCGCTGGCCGCAGCTCTCGATCCATCGCGGCGAGCTCCTCGGCGTCCTGTATCGCGCCGTGCTCGCGCGGCTCGGGGGCGATTGCGTCCAGACCGGACACGCGCTGCGCCGGTTCGAGCGGAGCGCGGCCGGGGTGCGGGCCTGGTTCGCCGACGGCGCGAGCGGCCGCGAGCTCGATCCGATCGAGGCGGACCTGCTCGTCGGTTGCGACGGCACCCACTCGGTGGTGCGGCGATCGCTGTATCCGGACGAGGGCCCGCCGCGGTGGAATGGCATCACGATGTGGCGCGGCGTGACGGAGAGCCGGCCGTTCCTCTCGGGGCGCACGATGATCCTGGCCGGTTACTTCGGCCGGCGCGTGGTCGTGTACCCGATCTCGCGGCGCGCGGAGGAGCAGGGCCGCGCGCTCCTCAACTGGGTGGCCGAAGCCAAGGTGGCGGCCGATCAGCCGATGCCCGCGCAGGACTGGGAGCACGCCGCGCGCGCGGCCGACGCGGTCGCGTGCTTCGCATCATTTCGATTCGACTTCCTCGATATTCCTGCGCTGATCGAGGGGGCGGCCCACGTCTATCAGTATCCGATGGTCGATCGCGATCCGCTGCCGAGCTGGGACTTTGGCCGCGTGACGCTCCTGGGCGACGCAGCGCACCCGATGTACCCGGTGGGCTCGAACGGCGCGTCGCAGGCGATCCTCGACGCGCGGGTGCTGGCTCGCGAGCTCGCGCTGCAGCCGTCGATCGAGGAGGCGGTCTCCGCCTACGACGCCGCGCGCCGCCCGGCCACGGCGGCGGTGGTGCTCGCGAATCGCCAGGTCGGCCCCGAGCGCTGCATGGAGATCGTCGAGGAGCGCGCACCCGGCGGGTTCACCGAGCTCGCGGACGTCATCAGCCAGGACGAGCTGATCGCGATCTCGCAAGCCTACAAGCGCACGGCGGGCTTTGACCCGGAGGTGCTCAACAACCGGCCCTCGCTCTCGGTGCGCCGGGCGCGGTAGGCACGAGTCACGGGCACGAATCGAGCTGGCGCGAGCCGGTCCGCGTCACGGAGTCGCCGAGCGCGATGCCCGTGTCCTCGACGGTATGGCCACGCGTGTCGGTGACGCGCAGCGTGTAGGGGCCGGCGCCGAGCCCCGAGTCCCGGACGAAGTAATTGTAGTCGAGCCGGGGAATCTGGACGTACGCGCCGTCCTGCATCGCCTCGACCTTCGCGATCGGGTATCGGTGATTGCGGATCTGGATCGCCGTCCAGTAGGCGTTGGCGCCGTCCTTGAAGTGATAGGAGATCGGCCCCGTCACGTTGCACGCGACCTGGCGCCAGGTGATCGGGACCCGACCCGCCGAGAGCGGCGCCAGCTTCTCGAACGCTTGCGGGCTCAGATCCAGATCGCCGTGCTGGCACTCGGGGCACTTGTCGACGACGCGGACCGTGACCTTCCCGCTGGGGCCGGTGACCTCCAGGCACGCCCCGCACAGCGCGGCGGTCTGGTAGTCGGGCGCGTTCATCGCCGCGACCATGAGATCGCCCGGCGATGCGTCGAAGCTGCAGTTCCCGCTGCCGTCGGCGGCGTAGTACGTGCCCTCGCCGGACAGCTCGGCGGGGACCGACTCGCAGCTGCCGGGCGTGGGGTCATCGTCCGAGTCCGGGCCACCGGCGCACGCCGGGAGCGCGAGGAGGAGGAGGAGGAGCAGCAGCCGCATGCCTGATGATAACGTAGGCCGGCGCGCCGCGACCATCACCCGCTCCGCGCCCCCAGCGCCTCAGTCCACAGCTCCTCGCCGTCGCGGTCGCGCAGGAGCGCGTCGTGGACCAGCGGCTCGCAAGCGCTGCGCCAGGTCGCGGGATCCGGCCGCCTGGCAGCGCGCAGCTGCCGGTGGAGGACGGCGAGCGCCACCAGGCAGGTAGCGCCGGCCTCGTCCTCGATCCCGACGAGCCCCGCGACTCCGTCGGCGCGGCTCTGCGCGAGCACCGCGTCGACCTGGATCACGAGCGCGTGCTCGGCGCGCTCATCGTCGGAGCGCCCCGGCGCGGTGTCGAAGCCGTCGCACCGCGCCTCGAGCCGGCGCGCCGGATCGCGGTCGTCGAGCTTCACGAGCATGCCCATGCCGCGCGCGCGCTGGGCGATCACGCGGCCCAGATCGCAGTATCGATCGATCACGAGGCGGCGCCCGGCGAGGGCGAGCGGCTCCTCGTCATCGAACAGGCGCCGCCAGACCAGGTAGTCGCAGACGCGGCGGCGCGCGACGAGCCAGAACCCATGCAGCCCCGAGAGCGCGAAGTCGCTCCCGGCGCCCGCGCCGGTCGCGGAGAGGTCGACGCGCACGCCGGCCGCCGGATCGCCCTGCGCCGCGCCGCCCGCGCCGAGCACGAGCGCGAGCGCGTCGCCGTCGCGGTGCCCCACAGTGCAGCCGAGCTCGTCGAGCAGGGCGGGCAGATCCGGCAGGGCCTCGCGCACGGAACGCGGCAGCGCGACGCGAGCGCCGCGCAGCGCGGCGCGCCCGGCCAGCCGATCGGACGCGTGACGCGACGCGAAGCCGCGGAACACCGCGCTCGTCACCTCATGCCTCCTCTCATGCTGCCTCATGCGTCCAGCGCCAGGGTGGCCACGCGCTCGCGGATGGCGGTCGGGACCGCGAGCCGGGAGGGCGGCCGGGGCTCGGCCGCCAGCCACTCGAGGACGAGCGCGTGCAGCGAGAACGAGAGATCCATCAGGCTGGCGGGGCTGCCGGAGCCGACGACGTGGTTGACCTGCAGCCCATCGCCGAGGAGCTCGACGGTCTTGCCGCCCGGCGTCCGCCACAAGGTGCGCGCCGGCTCCGCGCGCGCGATCCGCTCGCAGCCGCGCAGATCGATCTCGTCGGGCTTGTTGCTGACGTTGGCCAGGCGCACCCCATCGCGGCAGCGCTCGAGGAGGCCGGCGTCGAGCACCGACGAGACGCCGGTCGTGGTCACGCACAGCTCGGCGTCGGCCAGCCCCGCGAGGAGCTCGACCGGCGCGAGCCCGACCAGCCGGGCCGCCAGGCAGCGCTCGGCGACGATGTCCGTGACCCGGACGCACGCGCCCAGCGCCGCGAGCGTCCGCGCCACGCCCTTGCCGACGTTGCCGTAGCCGATGACGAGCACCCGGCGGCCGGACAGCGGCGCGCCGAGCCCGCGCAGGATCGCCGCCGCCGTCGACTGCGAGGTCCCGAGGCCGGTCTCGAGCTCGCTCTTGAGCGGCTCCTGGTACACGGCGACCACGGGCACGGTGAACGCGGCGCGATCGTCGCTCGCGTACGCGTCCACGTGGCGCCCGCCGCCCGCCGTGTGCTCGGAGATGCCGGCGATGCAGCGGGCGATGGCCGCGTCGTCCGGCCGGTCATGGGCGCGCTGATGGACGAGCTGGAAGAAGCGCCCGTTCTCCTCGACCACGAGGACGCGCGGCGGCCGACCGGGCGCGGCCGCTACCGCGCGCTCCAGCTCCTGGACGTCGGCGACGACGCCCGCGTTGCTCGCGCGCGCCTCCTCCACGATCCGCGGCGGCGCGGGGTTGCGATTCAACGGCAGGTACCAGACGGCGGCGCCGCCCGCGCGCAGGCAGGCGCCCAGCGTGACGGTCTCGTCAGTGAGGTGCATGTGCAAGACCACGCTCCAGTCGCGGAGCGGCCGCTCGCGGCCGAACCGGGTGGAGATCCGGCCGAGGACGGCCATCCGCTCACTCACATAGCACCTCGTGGGCGTGGAGGGTTCTGCGCTTCAGCGCAGATGGCGTCCTTGACTCCCCTGGAGTCGAGTGTGGTGATTGCAATGTCCGAGTCGTGGCGAGACAACAAGACATCAATCAATGTGCTGACGACCGGACCCATGGAGTGAGGAGGTTGCAGTCTGCCACGGCGCTAGATCGACGCGAAACGCTTTTTCGGCGACACGGCCCGACGAGATCGCATGGATTCAGACGCTCGGATGATAAAAAAATCTTCCGCTATCAAGAACCCGAAAGATAGGAGTGTGGGATAGCGGCGACGGGCACCTACGAACGCGGGAGTCGCCGCGGGATGAAGAAACGGCCACCTCGTGCGGCTCGCGCCGATTCGAAGGTCGAGATCGTCGCGCCGTCCATGTCGACGTGGACCAGCGCTCCGGGCTCGAGGTGAGCGGGCATGTCCGCGAGCGGATCCCAGAGCCGCTCGCGGGCGTCACGCTCGGGCTCGATGAAGTCCGCGCCGCGGTCGGCGGCGAGGCCGCGCGCCGCGAGCTCGGGTTCAGCGATGCGCCCGGCGTCGTCGCGGGTGGGTTTGCATTCCTCGTCGAGGCGGGGGCGGTGTATGGCTGCGAGGATCGCGACCGGGTCACCTGCATCGGGATCGCGCGCGGCTTCGACTCGTCGAGGCTCACCGCGCTCGCGGAGGCGCATTCGCTCGTCATCGTCGATTGGTGTCAGGCGCGTGTCACGGGCTCGTGACGCCACCTACCGCGCGGTCCGCCGCCGCGGCTTCGCCGCGCCCGCCGGTGCCGGGGTCGCCGGGGCCGCCGCGCTCTCCGCCGTGCCCGCCGGTCCGCGCATGATCAGCGGAACGATGTACGCGCACGCGAACCGGTAGCTCGCCTGCTCCTCCTCGAACGAGATGCCGCCCCTCGGCGTCAGCATCAGGGAGTGCGCGAACCGGGCGAGGATCTCCGCGGTCGGCTGAGGATCGTACGGCGGCAGCTCGCCGGCGCGCTGCGCGTCGCGGATCTGCTGCGCGATGAACGCGATCCCGAGCCGCATCATCGTCTCGCCGCCGAGCGTGAGGTTCCGCAGCACATCGTCAGGCTCGCGCTTGAGCCAGCTCCTGAAGAACGGGCGCGTGCGGGTCGCGTGGAGCATCGCGACGAACCCGCGCGCGAACCGGTCCCCGACGTCCTTGCCGCGCGCGTTCGCCGCGTCCACCTCGGCGATGATCAGCCCGACCTCGCGCAAGGTCAGCGCGCGCACGAGCCCGTTCTTGTCGTCGAAGCGCCGGTAGATCGTCACCCGGCCGATCCCCGCGCGCTTCGCGATCGCGTCGAGGCTGGCCCCCCGCACCCCGCTCCGGCGGAACTCCTCGAGCGCCGCGTCGAGGATCTTCTCGCTGACCTCGTCGGCGAGCTCGCCGCTCTTGACGAGCGCCGTCACGAGCGAGGGCAGGGTGGTCGACGCTGTCATGGGCGGGCGCGCTCCCCGCGCGTGCGGTGGGCGATCTCGCTCACCAGCCGCTGAGCTTCGCGATCATGTACTTCATCACCTCGCTCGTTCCGCCGGCGATGCGGAACAGCCGATGATCGCGATAGTAGCGGGCCACCCAGAGCTCCTCAAGGTAGCCCATCCCGCCGTGGAACTGAACCACCTGATCGGCGATCTCACTCGCCGCGTCACCGACGTACAGCTTGCTCATCGCGACAAGCTTCGTGGTCTCGAACGACACCGGACCCCGCCGCACGTAGCGATCGGTGTTGAACGCCGCGGCGGCCCGGTACGTGAGCGCCTGCGCCGCCTCGGCCTTCGTGTACAGCTCGGCGAGCTTGTGCCGCCACACCTCGCGCTGGAGCAGCGGCTTGCCGAACGCGACGCGCTGCCGCCCCCACTCGAGCGAGCGCTCGAGCGCGAGGAACGCGCCCGCCACGCACGACGCGCACGAGATCAGCCGCTCGCTCTGGAAGTTCTGCATCAGGTAGACGAAGCCCATGCCCTCGCGCCCGAGCAGGTTGCGCGCGGGCACCCGCACGTCCTCGAAGAACAGCTCGGCGGTGTCGCTCGCGAGGTTGCCCATCTTGGGTAGCTTCTTGCCGACGGTGAACCCCTTCGCGTCGGTCGGGACCAGCACGATCGAGATGCCGCGGTGGCCGGCGTCCGGATCGGTCTTCAAGACGAGCGTGATGAAGTCCGCCCGCGTCCCGCTCGTGATGAACGTCTTGCTGCCGTTGATCACGTAGTCGCCGCCCTCGCGGCGCGCCGTCGTCCGCATCGCCGCGACGTCGCTCCCCGCGCCTGGTTCGCTCACGCCGAGCGCCGCGATCCGCTCGCCGCGGAGGGCGGGCTCCAGGAACTCCGCCTTCTGCTCGGGCGTGCCGAGCTCCTGGATGCACGGCGTCGCCATGTCGCTCTGGAGCAGGAGGCCCATCACCACGCCGCCCGAGCCGCAGCGCGGGAGCTCCTCGGCCTTCGCGATCGAGAACCAGTAGTCACCGCCGCCGCCGCCGACCTCCTCGGGGAAGTGCGCGCCGAGGATGCCGAGCTCACCGGCGCGCTTGATCACCCAGCTCGGGAACAGCTCGTCGCGCTCCCACTCGTCGGCGTGCGGCAACAGCTCCTGCTCGCAGAACCGGCGGACCTGCTTGCGGAACAGCTCGTGCTCCTCGGTGTACGGCAGATTCATCGTCACGGCTGACCCCTCTCGTCGTGCGGGCTTCGCGCCCATGGATGATGAAACAAACTTTGGAGAATTGTATCATGCGAGAGTTCCAGGCTGACGCGCGCCGTCACGAAGAACGGCCTTGCAACCGCCCCATGGAATCGAGATACGTACTCGCGCTACCTGTATCAGCGACCCCATGGAGGCAACGATGCGACCCGCTCGAGGCTGCGATCCCCACGCCGTGATCCCTCGTCCCCCACCAGGCGCGGCCGCGCGACGGCGCGCGAAGCGCCGACTGCGCTGCGTCGCGCCCGCGGCGCTCGCGCTCGGGCTCGCCGTGCCGGCCGCGGCATGCGTCGATTCCGGCGCCGAGACCGAGGGCACCACCGAGCAGGCCCTGCTCCCCCTCCTCGGCAGCTCGCGCGGCGGCTCCCCGCTGTGGGACTTCTGCTACGGCAAGTCCGACGCGACGCTCCTGCCGCCCGATCCGCGCTCGCTCGTGCAGCCGGGCGTCAACGCCGGCAAGGCGGTCCAGTTCAACGCGTACTGGAAGAACTGCCACGTCGATCCGGTCGCCGTGCAGGAGGCCGGGCACGCCACGACGTGCGGCGAGCTGCGCGCGCGGTTCTACCGGGGCGACGCGCTCCTCGATACCGGCGGCCTCAAGGCGGGCTCGCTGTTTCAGGGCAACACCTGGAACACGCCGGAGTCCCTGTTCGGGATCTCCACCTTCACGGCGGCCCAGTACAACAACCTGTGGACCGTCTGGGGCGGCTTCCTGCTCCGGCCGGACAACTTCGACCAGCTCGTCTCCGAGCGCTACGGCTCGGGCCTCGCCACCACGCGCAACCCGTACCCGAAGCCGGGCGAGAACCCGAACTCGACCAACGGCGGCACCGGCCAGCTCCCCGAGATGTTCACGCAGCTCCGCAACGCCGACGGGACCTGGAGCGGCCGGATCGGACCGACCTGCCACGCCTGCCACACCGGCGTCGTCGGCACCCCCGCTGATGGCCCCGGCCTCGGCGTGACCTACGGCGGCGGCTCGAGCCTCGCCGATCTACACCTGTTCCTGAACGACATGCTGCCGCTCGGGTACCCCTCGTCGATCGCGGCGATCGCCAACCTCAACCACACGCGCGGCCGGAACAACGCGAGTGATATCAACCTGGCCTTCCTGTTCCCCGACCAGGGCTTCTTGTCGCCCTCCACCGTGCTCGGTGTCCTGAGCTCTGGCTCGACCGCCGACATGGACACGCCCGCGTGGTGGAACATGGGACACCGCCCGGCGAAGTTCGTCGACGGCGTGTTCCCGATGGATGCCCCGCGCGTGGACATGGTCTTCTATACGCCGTTCATGGGCCTCTTCGGCAGCCTCGGCGGCTGGCTCTCGGAGGCCGGCCAGAACTGGATGCGCACGAACGGCCCCGACCTCAACACCTGGGTC
This sequence comes from Kofleriaceae bacterium, assembly GCA_035558535.1. Classification (GTDB taxonomy): domain Bacteria; phylum Myxococcota_A; class Polyangia; order Haliangiales; family Haliangiaceae; genus JABFXX01. The sequence goes on along the minus strand of DATMCI010000001.1, from coordinate 6,825 downwards.
GATACACTGAAGGCCCCGGCGTATCCGATGCCGATCAACACCGCGCTCGCCGAGCAGGGCGCCCAGCTCTTCCATACCCTCGACATGTGGGCGGCGACCCGCAACAATCCGGTGCCGCGGCCGGCGGGGGGCAACGGCTCGTGCGCGAGCTGCCACGGCGCCTACGCGCCGCGCTACGTGAATGACCCGGCCTTCCTCGATAATCCCGCCCTCGAGGGCATCGCCTCGTACATCACGCCGATGAACATCATCGGCACCGATCCGGGCCGGCTGAACGCCAACAATGAGGCCGTCCAGGTCGCCGGCGCGAACAACTTCTTCGGCTATCCGCAGACCGCGGGCACCGCGAACGACTGCGGCCCGCAGAACCAACCCTCCATCCGCGGCAACCGCGCGCTCGGCTACCAGGCGCCGCCACTCCACGGCGTCTGGGCCACCGCGCCGTACCTCCACAATGGCTCGGTCCCGAACATCTGGGAGGTCCTGAAGCCCTCCGACCGCAGGCCGATCTGGCGGCGCGTCTCGAAGCCCGCCCGCTCGGATCAGCAGGGCCGCGTCATCATGGGCTTCGACACCGATCTCGCGCGCGCCTACGACCCGCAGAAGCTCGGCTGGAAGTACGACACCATCGCGTGCCAGTGGCGGAGCATCTTCAACCCCGCGGTCACGCCGTACATCTCCTGCGATCCGAACGACGCGTATTCCGATCCGCTGGCCCAGCAGATCATCGCCGGGCTCTTCTCGAACCTCATCCTGACCTGGAACATCCTGTTCCCGCCGACCTTGACCCAGCAGCAGAAGGAGGATCGCAAGATCTACAACACGCACCTGTTCGGCCAGGGCAATGAAGGCCACGCCTTCAACTCGGTTTTGACCGACGCCGAGCGACTGGCCATCATCGAGTACCTGAAGACGCTCTGATCTGATCTGAATCTGATCCGACGCCCGAGCGCGCCAACCTGATGACGCTGGGCGGGTTCCTGACGCGCGCGGAGCTCGCCGGCTATTACCAGCAGCGCTTCTGCACGGCGAGCGCGTACACGCTCGATGCTGCCGCGGCGTGTGCGTTCCTCGATCCGAGGCAGGTGCCGCCGCCCGTCCACGCGGCGCTCGTGAGCGCGCTCCCTGTACGTGGACAGCTCGAACCTCATCGAACGGTATGCACGTGGCGGCCGCGTTGGGCTCAGTGGCCGCCGTAGAACCACTCGCTCGGGCCGCGCGACTCGGAGATGTAGTATTCGACCATGCTCCTGGCGAACTCGCCGCGGGAGATGCTGCCGCTCTTGTCGCGGTCGAGATGGGCGAAGGCGGTGCGGGCGTCGGCGTCGGTCAGGCCGTAGGCTTGCAGATAGGTCGAGAACTCGTCGGCGTTGATCATGCCGTTGCCATTGCCGTCGATGGCGTCGAACAACAGCTCGGTTTCGCCGGTGGCTTCGGCAATCGCGTCGGAGGAGGTGTCCACCCAGCGACCCACGTTGGCCCAGAACTCTTCGAGAGTGACCTTGCCGTCGCCGTCAGCGTCGCCGCCCTTGAAATAGGCGTCCCACCAGTGGTGGTGGGCAGCGACGATCTTCTGATACCGCTCCGACTCCGCCGGCACTCCCTGGCGGTCCGCCACCGCGGTCCCCAGCTGCACGAGGTCCGCCTCCTCGACGACGCCGTTCTTGTCGCGGTCGAAGCGATAGAAGCCCATGGCTAGCTTGCGCTTTACGAAATTGGAAATTGGCACGCTGATACCTCCTTGATTCGATGACTGAGAGTAGTGTGGTTTCTTGGCACGGCGAGATCCCATCGAGCAGGCCCAGCGAAGTATGAGGCGTTCCGCGTTCGACGCCGGGCAAGACGCCGGGCAATATGCGCTAGATGTTGTGCGCGAGGTGGTGCAGGCGCTGCTCGCTCGCTTCGACTCGTCGAGGCTCATCGCGCTCGCGGAGGCGCATTCGCTCGTCATCGTCGATTGGTGTCAGGCACGTGTCACGGGCTCGTGAAGCGCATGGCGCCGGTCGCGCCGCGCACGGACGTGCACGAAGCCGCTCGGGCGCCAGGGGGCGCTGGGGCCGCCGCGACATCCGCGTGGGCGATCGGCTATGGTGGGGCGTGTTTGGCTGGTTGACCGAGCGACGGCGGGCGAGGCTGCTCGAGCAGCCGTTCCCGCTGGACTGGGAGGGCTACCTCGACGAGCGCGTCGCGATCTGGCAAAAGCTCGACGAGCCGATGCGACAGCGGCTGCGCGACTTGACGCTGGTGTTCGTGGACGAGAAGCACTGGGAGGGGAGCGGCGGGCTCGAGCTGACGGACGAGATGAAGGTGACGATCGGCGCGCATGCCTGCGTGCTCTTGCTCGGGCGCGAGCACGCGCTGTACCAGGACGTCGAGTCGATCCTGGTGTATCCGACGACGATGGTGTCGCCGCGGCGGCCGCGCAGCTTCTTCGAGGTCGGCGCGGTGCCGGTCGATGAGGGGGGGACCGCGATCCTCGGCGAGGCGCACCTCGGTGGACCGGTGATCCTCGCGTGGGACAGCGTGGTCGCCGGCGGCCGCGCGGGCGCCGTGCGCAACGTCGTGTTCCACGAGCTCGCGCACAAGATCGACATGCTCGACGGCGCGGTCGACGGGACGCCGCCGCTCGACAGCACGGCCGCGCGGCGCCAGTGGGCCGAGGTGTGCAGCCACGCGTTCCTCGAGCTGCGCGAGCGCGTCGAGGCGGGCCAGCGGTCGTTCCTCGACGATTACGGGGCGACCCACGAGGCCGAGTTCTTCGCCGTGGCGACCGAGGCGTACTTCCTGCAACCCAAGAAGCTGCGCCGCCACGAGCCCGCGCTTCACGCGCTGCTCGCCGGATTCTATCGGATCGAGCTGTGAGCGCTGGCGGCGCTGGCGAGCGCGCCGTGCGAGCGACCGATCGACAGAGCGTCCTGCTCACCGCCTCAGACAGCGCCTCGCAGGGGCATTATCGCCGCATGCGTCGTAGCATCCGCGTCGGCGAGCCGACTTCGGTCACGCTGCCGGAGCCGCTTGGCCCAGTGACGTTCGAGATGTCCCCTGATCAACTCTCCGCGACGTGGTCGACGCTGCCTGAGTATGACGAGCTCTCACTTGTTCGCGAGAGCTACTCTCGCACTCCTTCGTGGACCTTGTTCCACGAGCTTAGACTCAGCAGCACCTTCGTCAATGCCGTCGGTGCTGCGAGCATGACGATGGATTTTGGTGACGTCCCGGGCTTCAAATCAGGGTGGCTTCATGATCCAGCGAACGCGCAATTTCGGGCATTCGTCGCGCGTCGCGGCGACTTGGATACCGAAGGGGCGATCGCAGGAGTGGCCGAGTCGCTTACCACCATCAGCGCGCCAGCCAAGCGGTAGTCAGTATGGAGAGCGCCGCTATCGATTCGAGTCGCGCCTGCGTCCGCGCTGCGGGAGGAGCGTGGCCTTCGGCAGCGCGGTGACGCCGCTGGCGGGAAATCGGAACACCGTCACCGTCGCCCGGTCGTGGCTGAATGGGTAATAGCCAGCCTGGTAACAACGCAAGAGCGGGCGAAACGGGTTTCCAGCGAAGTCGTCGCTCTGTTCGGCGAGCTGCCACTGGATGCAGTCGAGCAGATCGCCCTGCGCGTACGAGAAGTAGAAGCCGGCGCTCTCCCGGATCGGCTCCGGCAGCGCGCGGAGCTCGTCGAGCTGGGTACCTCCGAAGCCCCACATCACGTGTGCGTCTCCGGCACTGTCGACGTAGCGAAAGAAGAGATCGCCGGGGCGCGGTGGCTCGTTCGTGCGATTTGCTGCCTGGTCCTCGAGTCTCCAGCCGCGCGCGTCCATGTGACGGCGGGACAGATTCTTGAGGATCGAGAACTTCCAGTCCCAGGACGACGAGCCGCGCACGGACGTGCACAGCTCCGTGAGCTCCGACCAGCCGCCCGATACGCACCGGACCTCGACGTGCTCCGCGAACAGGTCGGGGGCGTAGGCGCGCGCGAGCTCGTTGTGCTCGTGGAACAGCCGCCGTGCTTCGGCCTCGCTCACGTGGGACGGCGCGAACCAGTCGATCTCCGCCCACTCGAGGAAGAGCGTCCGGATCGCCGCGGTCGCCGGTCCGTAATCGCGCTCTCGCGGGTCGAAGCCGAGCGTCCCTCTCACCGGCCAAAGCTCCCGAGCGGCGTGTGCCGGCCGTCGGATCTCGCGCGGACGAGCTGGACGCCGGTCGCGCCATCGACGATCCCGACGCCCGAGATGAGCGAGCCCACGATCGGCCCCGCCTCGGCGATGCCGAGCATAAAGACGCGGCCTGCCGGGATCGACTCCTCGACGGCCTCGCGCAGGGCGCGCACCGCCTCGCCGAAGTCGACGCGCGCGCCGCGCAGCTTGCGGAGCGCGCACTGGATGATGCGCCGGTCCCGCGCGCTGAGCGCCAGCTGGGAGCGTAGGGCCGCGATCGCCATCCCGACAGTCTACGCGCCTCCGGGCGCGGGCTTCGCCTTATCAGGAGCGGGGGCATGGAGGCATCTGATCCTGTTTCCCGGTTGCTCCCGGTGCACCCTGATCGCGTGCGCCAGCCTTCCCGCGCGCCAGCCTTCCCGCGCGCCATCGCCGGACGCGGTCGCCCGCTCCTCGCGCAACGCCATCGTGGACGAAGCACCCAGCATTGCTTCCGAGACTTGCACGAATATTCAATAGATTTTAATCTGTGTGCGTGCCCCGGAGGCGACGTGACGGGCAGGTCCCCGACTGGAACCGGCTGTATGAGCTGGCCGCCTCTCAGGGGGGCTACTTCCAGCTCGGGCAGGCGCGCTTGGCCGGGTACTCCCCTCCGCTGCTCGAGTACTACATCCGCGACGGTCGGGTAGAGCGGGTCGCGCGCGGCATCTTCAGGCTGGCGCACTTCCCACCCGGCGACCACGAGGACCTCGTCGTCGCCTGGCTGTGGTCCGATCGGCTCGGGGTGTTCAGTCATGAGACGGCACTCGTTCTCCACGACTTGTCGGACGCGCTTCCGGCGAAGCAGCACATGACGGTGCCGAACGCGTGGAAACGGCGGAGACTTCGCGTCCCCGCCAACGTCGTCCTCCACTTCGCCGACTTGGTGCAGAAGGACAAGATATGGAAGGGACCTCTCCCCGTCACCACGCCGCTCCGGACGCTCGCCGATTGCGCCGGGGTGAGCTCACCGCCCGATCTCGTACGGCAGGCGGCGAACGAAGGCGTGAAGCGCGGCCTCTTCACGCGCGATGAGGTCCGGCAGGAGTTCGGGACGGGCGGCCGCAGACGTCGCCGGGAGATTCGGGCTAGCAAATGACTCAGCGATACGAATCTCCCGAGGCCTTCAAGCAGGCGCTCGAGGCTCGAATCCGTCGAGCTGCTCGCGAGAGCAGCGTCGACATGGGGCGCTTTCGACAGCTCCTTGTCTTCGATCGGTTCCTCGCCCGCGTCTTTGAGGAGCTCCCGAATCGGGTCGTCGTCAAAGGAGGCATTGTCCTCGAGCTCCGCCTCGAACGGGCAAGGACGACCCGCGATGTGGACCTACGCGTGATGGGCGATCCCGACGGACTGCTCGAGGCGCTTCAACACGCCGGCCGTCGCGATCTCGGCGACTTCTTGTCGTTCATCATCGTGCCGGACGCCAAGCACCCGACCATCGAAGGCGATGGGATCGTGTACGACGGGCGCCGCTTCCGCGCCGAAGCCAGGCTCGCGGGGAAAGTCTATGGGATGACCTTCGGCATCGATGCCGGCTTCGGCGATGTCCTGACCGCGGAACCGGAGATCATCAGCGGGACGACCTTCCTCGATTTCATCGATGTCAAACCAGCGATGTTCCGCGTCTATCCCCGAGAGGCGCACATCGCCGAGAAGCTCCACGCGTACACGCTGCCGCGCTCGCGCGAGAACTCCCGCGTGAAGGACCTGCCCGACCTGGCGCTACTCGGGCTGACGGGCCCGTTCGATGCCGCGTCGCTGCGAGAAGCGGTTCAGAAGACGTTCGCATTTCGCAACACCCATTCCGTCCCCACGCGGTTTCCCAGTCCGCCGGCGAGCTGGGAGCCGATCTACGCGCGTATGGCGACGGAGGACGCGCTGCCCTGGAGCACGCTGGATGCGCTGGTACGGGCCGTTCGTGCCTTCCTCGATCCGCTGCTTGGCAACGTGGACGGCACGTGGGCACCCGAGTCGTGGGCCTGGAGCCGTGCGGAGACCTGATGCGCCACATCCGAGATCCTCGCGCTTGTTACAAGCGTCGGCGCAGCCGAGCGAAGGGCCCCCGGTGGTCGGCCGAGCGCGCCGCAGTCGGGATCGGCTCGGCGAACGCTGACCGCAAGCGGCTCGAGCGGCACGCGATGCCTCACCTCGGCATGCTGCGCATGGACGAGGTCCGCCCGCGGCACGTGCGCGACCTGGTGCGCGCGCTCAAGGCAGCCGGCGAGCTTGCGCCACGCTCGATCCTGCACGTGTTCCGTGCGCTCCACACGATGTTCGAGAACGCGATGGTGGACGAGCTCGTGACGGTGAACCCGGTGGTGATGAAAGCGGGCGAGCTGCCGAAGAAGCGCGACAAGGATCCCGAGTGGCGCTTGCAAGCGACCTACACAGTGCGTGAGGTCGAGCGGCTGATCAGCGATCCGGCGATCCCGGTGGAGCGCCGGGTCCAGTACGCGCTCAAGGCGCTGGCGGGCCTGCGCCACGGCGAGGTGGCCGTGCTGTGCTGGCGCCACTACGACGCGACGGCCGAGCCGCTGGGGCGGCTGACGATCGCGGTCGCGTACTGCTCGCCCACGCGGCGGATCAAGGCGACGAAGACGGAGGAGACGCGCGCGGTGCCGGTGCACCCGGTGCTGGC